>CAKOVU010000001.1:0-283362 GCA_934122115.1 uncultured Clostridia bacterium
GCCGAACACAGAAGTCAAGCTCTTAAGTGCCGAAGATATTTACGGGTTACCCTGTTGAGAAAATAGGTCTTCGCCAGATTTTTTTTTTATAAATAAAAGTTAGATATACTAGTTACAAAAATTGGCATATCTAACTTTTATTTGCATACTTGGAAAAAGTGTGCTATAATATATTTTATGTAAACAAATAAAATTTTTTATTATAAGGAGAAAATTTATGGAAAATATAAATAATGAAGAGCAAGAACCAATTAATATGAGTGCAATGCTAGAAGAATATTTGGCAATGAAGAAAAGATATCCCAAAAGACCAATGTCTGAGTGGAATCGTGATCAAACTTTGATTGGTATGGCTAATAAATATAAAGATGATAAAAGAACGTTTAACAAAATTTTTGATATGGTTAACTTGTTTTATCAAAAAAGTTGTGAAGCTGGTGAAAATGGCACATATGACAGATTTGATGAATTATACAAGGAAGAGATTTTAGGCGATAACAAGAGAAAATATGATATGACTTCTCTAGTTCATAAATGGATGATAACTCCTGGATATTCTTATATAAAAAATAAAAAGCCATTTAATTTTGTATATGATATAGTTTTACAACAGAATAACGATGAAACGACAGAGGAAGTAATCAAAGATTCATTAGCTTCTAAAGAACTAAAAGAGAATGAACGACTTATAAAAAGGGTTGGGATAAGTGAAATGGGAAAACTTATTTATACTTTAGCTTCAGGAGAAAAGAAATTTTTAAAGAATTATATAATCAGAATGAGTGCAAATGGAAAGATGAAAGATTATTTTGTTTTTTCAGATATAAGTCCAATTTTAATGCATGATGCAGAGTATAGGAGAATGGTTATAGAAGAATTACTTTCAGAAAATAATATAACTTTATCAAATCTTAATGGATATATAGGTGAAATAAAGCCACAAATCAATAAAAAAGAAGAATTAGAAAGCAACAATACTAAAAAACATATAAATTCAGATAAAGGAAAAGAATCAGAAGAGTTGTATTCATATACTTATACTAATACGAGTGATGAATATGAATTAGAATACGATGCTATTGCTGCAACGGCGATGTTTTATTTAAACAGAATAAATGAATTTTATGAAACAGAGAAAGATAAAAAAGAGAAAGATATAAATGATGAAGAAGATAAATAATAATAAAAAAGTAGAAAGAACCATGTGGAAATCAGGAACATTTATATATCCGATTCCTGCTGTAATGGTTTCATGTGGAAGCATGGAAAAGTCTAATATTATTACTGTTGCATGGACTGGAATCTTGAATACAAATCCAGCAACGTGTTATATATCAGTCAGACCAGAAAGATATTCACATGATATTATAAAGAAAAATGGTGAGTTTGTAATAAATTTAACAAATCAAGAATTAGCTTATGCAACAGATTGGTGTGGAGTAAAGACTGGTGCAAAAGTAGATAAATTCAAAGAAATGCACTTACACAAAGAAAAAGCAAATTTTGTTAAAGCTCCATTAATTTCAGAAAGTCCAGTTTGTGTTGAATGCAAAGTAAGAGAAACAGTTAAACTAGGAAGCCATGACATGTTTATTGCAGATGTTCTTTCAATAGATGTTGATAATAGATATATAGACAAAAACGGAAGTTTTGATATAAGTAAGTGCAATTTAATAGCGTATGCTAATGGAGGATATTATCCATTAGGAAAGAAAATTGGAAAATTTGGATATTCGGTTCAAAAAAAGAAGAAAAAATAGCTTCAAACAATTGACATATAAGCGAATACGTGATAAAATATTTAAGCATATGCGATATAGCATATGCTTGTATGAATTAGAAAAAGCTAATAATGGCTGGAGGTGTATAAAATGGCTGCAAAAGGAGCAAGAGAACCAATAACATTGGAATGTACAGAATGTAAAAGAAGAACTTACATGACAGAAAAAAACAAGAAAAACAATACAGATAGATTAGAAATAACAAAGTATTGTAAGTTTTGTCAAAAACGTACTACACACAAGGAAACAAAATAGTCCTTTAAGGAGGAAAAGTTATGCCTAAGGAAGCAAAAAGCAAAGAAAGTAAAGTAAAGAAAACAAAAACGGCAAAAAATAATAAAAATTTCTTTAAAGATACAAAGGCTGAATTAAAGAAAGTAATTTGGCCAACATCAAAGCAATTAGTAAATAATACTTTAGCAGTTATTACTATAGTTCTTTTAGTTGGGGTAATAGTTTTTGCGTTAGATGTATGCTTTGAGAAAATAAGTGCATTAGGAGTAAATGGATTAAAATCAATAGCATCTAACACAATTAATAGCACTGATACTGAGAATACAGAAAGTGAAAACACTGAACAAGAAGTAACAAGCAACGAAAAAAATACTACAGAATCAACTGAAGACCAAACTGTAGAAAATGACGAATAATTATTAAAGGGAGGCTTATTAAGTATGTCTCAAGAAGAATTAGTGCCTAGATGGTATGTAGTACATACATATTCAGGATATGAAAACAAAGTAAAGACAGACCTTGAAAAGAAAATAAAAAACCAAGAATTAGAAGAATACTTTTTTGATATAGTTGTTCCAATGGAAGAACAAATAGAAATTAAGGATGGAAAAAGAAAAGCAAACTTAAAGAAAGTTTTTCCAGGATATGTTCTAATAAAAATGATAGTTACTGAAGAAACTTGGTATATTGTTAGAAATACTAGAGGTGTAACTGGCTTTGTTGGTTCTGGAACAGATCCTATTCCACTTACTGAAGAAGAAATAAGGAAGATGGGATTTGAAATATCAGAAGTCAAAGTTGATTATGACGTAAATGATTCAATCCAAATAATAGATGGACCATTTAAAGATTATATTGGAGTTGTAAAAGAAATAAATAAAGAAAAACATAAAGTAAAAGTATTGGTTTCAATGTTTGGAAGGGAAACTCCAGTAGATATAGACCTTTCACAAGTACAGAAGGTACAATAAATATGTTTAAAAGATTTAAGTTTAACTTAATCTATTTAATAAATTATTTTGTTTAATATACAATACTAAAAGGAGGTGCAAGAAATGGCAGAGAAAGAAATCACAAATGTAATTAAATTACAAATACCTGCAGGTAAAGCTACACCAGCTCCACCAGTAGGACCAGCATTAGGTGGTAGTGGTGTAAACATTATGCAATTTGTTAAAGAATTTAATGATAGAACTGCAAACCAACCAGGAATGATAATCCCAGTTGTTATAACAGTTTATAAAGATAAGACTTTTGAATTCATTACAAAAGTACCACCAGTAGCAGTATTAATTAAAAAAGCTGCTAAAATAGAAAAGGCTTCTGGAAAGCCAAATAAAGAAAAAGTTGCAACAATTACAAAAGCACAAGTAGAAGAGATAGCTAAACAAAAAATGCCTGATTTAAATGCAGCATCACTTGAAGCTGCAATGAGCATGGTAGCAGGTACAGCTCGTTCTATGGGTGTCGTAGTTGCAGAATAATATTAAATTGGGAGAGCTATAAGCTCGGTATTACCAAAAGGAGGAAATAATGTCAAAAGGAAAAAGATATGCAGAAAGTGCAAAATTAGTTGATAAAACAAAACTATATAGCGCTAGTGAAGCATTAGAATTAATCGAAAAAATGCCAAAAGCAAAATTCGATGAAACAGTTGAATTACATGTTAAATTAGGTGTAGATTCAAAACATGCTGACCAACAAGTAAGAGGTACAACAGTACTTCCAAATGGAACAGGAAAAACACAAAGAGTATTAGTATTTGCTAAAGGTCCAAAAGCTGACGAAGCTTTAAAAGCAGGAGCAGATTTTGTAGGAGCAGAAGAATTAATACCAAAAATCGAAAAAGAAAACTGGTTTGATTATGATGTTATAGTTGCAACACCAGACATGATGGGTGTTGTAGGAAGATTAGGTAAAGTATTAGGACCAAAAGGATTAATGCCAAACCCTAAATCAGGAACAGTAACTATGGATGTTACAAAAGCTATAAGTGAAATTAAATCTGGTAAAGTAGAATATAGATTGGATAAAAACAACATTATTCACTTAGGATTTGGAAAAGTTTCATTCGGAGCTGAAAAATTAGCTGAAAACTATAGCACTATAATAGATGCTATAATTAAGGCAAAACCAGCAGCAGCAAAAGGACAATACATTAAGAGTGTTGCAATTTCTACAACAATGGGTCCAAGTATGTATATTGATCAAAAATAATTTATGATATATAGCCATAGACAGTAGGCATTAAGATAAGCCCTACCGAGGCATAGAGAACGGATTATCCAATCTTTATAGCCTCAGGCTATACGGATTGGATTTATTTTTTGGGATTGTGTATCCAAATAAAACAAAACCAGGAGGTGAATTAAAAATGGCAAATGAAAAAAATATAGCAGTAAAGAAAGCAGAAGTAGAGAAATTAGCTGAAGAAATAAAAGAGGCTAAAGTAGTACTTTTAACAGATTATAGAGGAGTAACAGTTTCTGATGATACAGAATTAAGAAACGCAATAAGAGACTCACATGCTGAATACAAAATTATAAAGAACAATATAACAAGAAGAGCTTTAGATTTAAATGGAAACAATGAACTAGATAGTTTATTAGTAGGACCAACAGCAGTAGTTATAGGAAAGGAAGATTACCTAGAACCAGCTAAAGCAATATACAACTTCACAAAAACACATGAGTTCTATAAAATTAAAGGTGGTATAATAGAAGGAAAAGTTATGACAGCAGAAGAAATAATAACTCTTGCTAAATTACCATCAAGACAAGAATTACTTGCAAAACTTGCTGGTGCATTACTTGGCAATATTACAAAACTTGCAGTTGCACTTGATCAAGTAAAAGCTCAAAAAGAAAACGCTTAGTTTGAGCAAATAATATTCACATTGCCGTGAAAGAACGTAAAGTTCAATAAATAAAAAAATAAAATAAGGAGGAATTTTAAAATGGCAAAAATAGATGAATTATTAGAAAGCATAGATGCTTTATCAGTAGCTGAATTAGCTGAATTAGTAAAAGGAATAGAAGAAAAATATGGAGTATCTGCAGCAGCAGTTGCAGCACCTGTAGCAGGTGGAGCTGCAGCAGCAGCTGAAGAAAAAACATCATTTGATGTAGTATTAACAGACGTAGGAGCAAACAAAATCCAAGTAATCAAAGTTGTTAGAGATGCAACAGGATTAGGATTAAAAGAAGCTAAAGAATTAGTTGATGGTGCTCCAAAAACAGTTAAAGAAGGAGCTTCTAAAGAAGAAGCTGAAGAATTAAAAGCTAAATTTACAGAAGCAGGAGCTGTTATCGAATTAAAATAATTTTGATAATATACAACAAAAATAACACTTGTAAATGCAATACAAGTGTTATTTTTTATGGAATAAAATTACATTTTTGTTTGTACAGTTGGATCAAGAGCATTTGTTAGTCTTTCAACGGTTTTATTATTTACAAATTGCTCGGCTTGTTTTATTGTGAACTCAAATAATTTTTCATCACTACTACCATGAGCTTTTACAACAGGTTTTTTTACTCCTAAGAAAAGAGCGCCGCCATATTCTTTGTAATCCATCATTTTTTTGAATCTATTAATTGCTGGAAGAGTTGGAATAGATCCTAACATAGATAAAACATTTTTCTTTAAACTTTCAGATAAAGATTTTTTTATTAATTTTCCCATTCCTTCTACAGTTTTTAGAAAGATATTTCCAGTAAATCCATCAGCAATTATAGCATCTACTTTACCAGAAAAAGCATCTCTGCCTTCTACATTGCCTATAAAGTTAATTCCTAGTTCTGGTGATTTTTCTTTTAGCAATTTATAACTTTCTTTAATTAATTCATTTCCTTTTGTTTCTTCAGTTCCGATATTAAGTAAGCCAATTGCAGGATTTTCTATTCCTAAAGCATCATGTATATATATGCTAGACATTTGAGCAAATTGCAATAAATTTATTGGCTTACAATTTGTGTTGGAACCACAGTCCATTAAAACTAATCTTTTATGATAAGATGGTAGTATTCCAGCAAGAGCAGGTCTATCAACACCTTTTATCCTTCCAATTAGTAAAGTGGCTCCTGTAAGCAATGCGCCAGAGTTACCAGCAGAGATAAACACATCACCTTTACCTTCTTTTAAAAGATTAAAACCAACAACCATAGAAGAATCTTTTTTTTGCCTAATTGCAACAGTTGGAGTATCAACCATTTCAATAGTTTCTGTAGCATTATATATCTTCAATCTTGGAGATATTTCTTCCATAGATTTATTATAAAGTTCTTTAAAACGATTTCGAATAATTTCTTCTTTTCCTATTAGCCATAATTCAGCCTGTATTTGATTTATTGCATTTACTGCACCTTTAATATTAGCGTCTGGAGCATTATCGCCACCCATAGCATCTAAAAGTATTATCATATTGAATCTCCTTTGCAAATGTGCTGAACAATACACATTCTAATATTGTGAATATATTTTATAACTTATGAAAAGCAAAGTCAATTATATTTAAAAAATCTTTAGAATTAGTACAAGAGTAATAAGAAAATTGATTGACTTTTTACAGAAATATGTATATAATATAAATAGAAAATGAGAACACAAATAATGTGTGTTACCCAATATAATTGAATTACACCACTAGCTCTGTGAAAGCGTATGTGGTGTATTTTTTATTGTTGCTTATTTGATAGTATTATGTATATAACACTTAATAAGGCAACGTTTATAGTTATTGAAAACATTAAAAAATTCAACATATAAACAACCACCTCCAATCCCTCAACTATTGCTGAGAAATTAAAGGTAACACTCACATCTGCTTTTATCTCATTTTCTATAATAAGTATATTATAACATTTTTATAAAAAAGACAAGTAAAATAGTAAAAGTTTACTTATAAATTCACCAAGCCCTTTATTTGAAAGCTCTAATTGTAGAAAGAACAAGTGATTATTAAAACTTTGAAAAGAATAGAAGCATAGAAATAAAATAAAAGAAGGGGAAATAACAATTTTTCCTCTTCTTCTTTATGGAGGCGACACCCGGATTCGGACCGGGGATCAGAGTTTTGCAGACTCGTGCCTTACCACTTGGCTATGTCGCCATTAATATAATATATTAACTATAGTTGAATATTATAACTATTTTAATAAAAAATGTGTAACAAGGTTACACTGTATAATTAATATGGAGCAGGTAACGGGAATCGGACCCGTAACTTAACCTTGGCAAGGTTATGTTTTACCACTAAACTATACCTGCAATTTATAGATTAATAAGCAATTAATATAATACCAAAATAATTTATAAAAGTCAAGTGAAATTTGACATTTTCATAATTTTACTGTATAATAGAACATAGTTGTTACCATTTAAGGGTAAAGAAGAGATTTAATTTATACTATTAATTTTAATAATAATGAGACCGGAAATTTAAAAAATATGAAATTATGTATCTAGAACTAGATATGTATTTTTGTGCATTCAAAAGAAAAAATAGAACATTTTATAAGTAACAACAAAAATAAAGAAGGAGAGAATATGAAAGAAGAGAATAAAAAAGAAAAAGTACAATCTGAGACAACTCAGAAAAAAAGAAGTGGATATAATAAGAGAAAATCATATCCAAAAAAAGAAGTTAAAGAAACTGAAATTAGCGTTACAGCTATCGAAGTAAAAAAAGAAGAAAAAAGGTTAACAAAAATACCTAGTAAAAGTTTGGTAAAAAGAGAAGAATTTAGATTTAAAAAGCCAAATTTAAAAATAATACCATTAGGTGGTATAGAAGAGATTGGAAAGAATATTACAGTATTTGAATATGGTGATGATATTATTGTAGTAGATTGCGGTATAGAGTTTCCAACTGATGATATGCTTGGAATAGATATGGTTATTCCGGATGTAACATATTTAATTAAAAATAAAGAGAAGATTAAAGGATTGGTTATAACACACGGACACGAAGACCACATTGGCTCAATTCCATATATATTAAAACAAGTAAATATGCCTATCTATGCAACTAAATTGACTTTGGAATTAATAAAAAATAAGTTGGAAGAACACAATTTATTAAGAAGCACAAAGTTGCATGAAGTAAAACAAGGTCAAACTGTAAAACTAGGAAAATTTGCTGTCGAGTTTATCAGCAGTTGCCATAGCATACCAGATGCTGTTATGCTTGCAATTCATACTCCTGTAGGAACAGTATTGCATACAGGTGATTTTAAAATAGATTACACACCAATAGATGGAAAGAAAATGGATTTAGGCAGAATTGCAGAACTTGGTAATAAAGGCATATTAGCGCTTATGTCTGATAGCACTAATGCTGAAAGAAAAGGTTTTACAATGTCTGAAAGTTCTGTTGGAGAAGTAATAGATAAGTTATTCATAAATTGCAAGAAAAGAATAGTTGTAGCAACATTTGCCTCAAATGTGCACAGGGTTCAACAAATTGTGGATTGTGCAGTTAAATATGGAAGAAAAATTGCAATTTGTGGTAGAAGTATGCAAAACATGATAGAAGCGGCAATGAAGATTGGTTACGTTAAAGTAGAAAAAAATGTTTTTATTGATATAGATATGATAAAGAATTATACTGATGATCAATTGGTAATTATAACTACAGGAAGCCAAGGAGAAACGATGTCTGCCTTAACTAGAATGGCTTCAGGAAATCATAAAAAAGTAACTATAACTCCAAACGATTTAGTAATTATCTCAGCAAATCCTATACCAGGAAACGAAAAATCAGTTTCTAAGGTAATAGATGATTTAATGAAAATAGGTGCAGAAGTAGTATACAGCTCTTTGGCTGATGTGCACGTATCGGGTCACGCATGCCAAGAAGAGCAAAAACTAATATTATCATTGGCAAGGCCAAAGTACTTTATACCAGTACATGGTGAGTATAGACAATTAATGGCGCATGCAGAGACTGCCAAGAAATTGGGAATACCTGCTCAAAATATATTTTTAACTACTAATGGAAAAACATTAGAATTGAATGAGAATGATGCGAAATTCACAACATTGGTTCCATCAGGAAAAGTATTAGTTGATGGACTAGGAGTTGGAGATGTAGGAAATATAGTTCTAAGAGACAGACAGCATTTATCTCAAGATGGTTTAATTGTAATTGTTTTAACAATGGATTCTAGCACAGGAGAAATAGTATCAGGTCCAGATGTAATATCAAGGGGTTTCGTATATGTTAGAGAATCTGAGAATTTGATGGAAGATGTAAAGAAAGTTATAAAAGATGAAGTATTTAAATTTGAAGAAAAACATATCACAGATTGGTCAACAATAAAGTCTACTTTGAAAGATACATTAAGAGACTATATATTTGAAAAAACAAAAAGAGATCCAATGATTTTACCAATTATAATGGAAATTTAAATAAAAGGAGAGAAGAAATATGGATTATAAGGATTTAGCTAATTTGATTTTCCCAGACGCAAAGCCTATAGAATATTATGAGGAAAAATATCCTGAAAGAAACTTGAAGGAAGGGGCAGTTGTAAGCAGGTTCGCTCCAAGCCCAACAGGTTTTGTGCATATAGGAGGTTTATACCAAGCTCTAGTTGCCAGAAAAATGGCAAACCAAACAGATGGAGTATTCTTTTTAAGAATAGAAGATACTGACCAAAAAAGAGAAATAGAGAATGGCGTAGTTGATATAGTAAATTCATTAAAAGATTTTGCTATGGACCCAGATGAAGGAATGATAAACCAAACAGAGGAAATTGGAAATTATGGACCATATAAGCAATCTTTAAGAAGAGAAATATATCAAGCATATGCTAAAAAATTTATAGAGATGGGAAAAGCATATCCATGTTTTTGTTCTCCAGAAGAGTTAGATGAATTAAGAAAAAAACAAGAAGCAGCAGGGGTTAGAACAGGATATTATGGAATATGGGCAAAATGCAGGAATTTATCTGTTGATGAGATGATAACAAGAATAAAAAATGGCGAAAAGTATATTGTTAGATTTAAATCACCAGGAAGAGAAGATAGAAAAATTAGACACAAAGATGTTGTAAAGGGAAATGTGGATTTTCCGGAAAATGACCAAGATATAGTAATTATAAAAGCAGATGGACTTCCAACATATCATTTTGCACATTTAGTGGATGACCATTTGATGAGGACAACTCTTGTAATAAGAAGTGATGAGTGGTTATCTTCAGTACCATTACATTTGCAATTATTCCATGAAATGGGATTCAAGGCTCCTAAATATGCACATATTTCACCAATTATGAAAAATGATAATGGAAATAAACGTAAATTAAGTAAGAGAAAAGACCCAGAAGCGGCAGTTTCTTACTACGAAGAAATAGGTGTACCTAATGAAGCTGTTAAAGAATATTTATTAAATATAGCAAACTCAAATTTTGAATTATGGAGAAAACAAAATCCAGATAAAACTATAGATGAATTTGATTTCCAAATTAATAAAATGAGTGTTAGTGGAGCTTTATTTGATATGGTAAAACTTTTAGATGTTGCAAAAAACGTTATATCAAAATATACAGCAGATCAAGTTTATATTGAATCTATAAAATGGGCTGAGAGACACAACAATGAATTATTAGAGCTTTTAAATGATAAAGAGTATTCTATTAAAGTATTGAATATAGAAAGAGGAAAATCTAAACCTCGTAGAGATATAGCAAAATGGTCAGATGTAAAAGATTGTATAGTATATATGTATGATGAAAAGTTTTTCAATGGAAATGAAGAATATGATTATGACAAAATAAATGATAAAGAAGAAATAAAGAAAATATTGGATTTATATATATCAAAATACTATGATGAGGAAGATGACCAGTCTACATGGTTCAATAAAATAAAGGATTTAGCAGAAGAATTAGGCTATGCTAGAGAAGTAAAACAATATAAGCAAGAACCAGAAAAATGGCCAGGACATGTTGGTGATATAAGTACAGTAATAAGAGTGGCAGTTACTAAGAGAAGAAATACACCGGATTTATATGAAATATTACATGTGTTAGGAAAAGAATCTGTAGAGAAGAGAATTAAAAAGGCTATAGAGAAATAAAATAATTAAATAAAAAAGAAACGCGCTGGATTATTATCTAGCGCGTTTCTGGCCATTAAACTTCGTAAATTTCTGCACCACATATTTCCAAGAACTCTCGAACTTGGAAATCATAAATACGACTCCCTGTCATATTTACAATGATAATATTATCATCGTGAGGCGATGCAGTAACTTGGACATCATGAAACTTGTTACTGACATGATTCATGATGTTGTTGCGTTCCTCTGCCGGGCAATAGAATTTGGATGTCTGCCGAGTTGTGCTTTTTACGAAATCCATAAAAGGACCTCCTTAAAAATTTTAGCTTCTTTCGAAGCCTAAAGTGATATTAGTATATCACATATTATTAGAATTTTCAACATAATTCGACAATATTTTCCAACATTTTTCAGAATATATGCGTCTTTCTGAAGAGTATGGGATAAAAGTTAAATCTTTTAAAGGATTTAGCTCATTTTGCAATCTTGCAACTTCGTTATCCACTTTTGTAACTGCGATTTTATCTGCTTTATTTGCAATAATTAAACAAGGTAAATTGCAATGAATAATGTAATCGTACATAAGTTTATCATTACTAGAAGGGCTGTGGCGAATGTCTATTAGAAATACAATTAAGGCAATGTTTTTGCTAGTTGATAGATATTCTTCTATGAAAGTACCAACCTTGGCCTGTTCTTGCTTAGACATTTTACTATAGCCATATCCAGGCAAATCAACGAAATAGAATTTATCATCTATGTTGTAGAAGTTAATTTGCCTAGTTTTTCCAGGTTCACTACTTGTCCTAGCTAGTTTTTTTCTATTAAGCATAGTATTTATAAAGCTAGATTTACCAACATTAGATTTACCAACTAAAACTATTTGAGGTAAATCATTTTGAGGGTATTGTTTAGGGCTAACAGCACCAATTTCAAATTTTGGATTTTTTATTATCATAACTAATTCCTTTCTGGGATTGGTTTATATTAATCTTTTGCTGGTTCTAATTTCTCTTTGCCACCCATGTATGGACGTAAGATTTCAGGTATTATAACACTTCCATCTTCTTGATAATTGTTTTCTAATACAGCAATTAATCCTCTTGGAGTAGCAACTACTGTGTTGTTTAAAGTATGTGGATAATAATTACCTTTTTCACCTTTTACACGAATTCCTAAACGTCTAGATTGAGCATCACCTAAAGTAGAACAGCTACCAACTTCAAAATATTTTTGTTGTCTTGGGCTCCAGGCTTCTACGTCACAAGATTTTACCTTTAAATCTGCTAAGTCTCCACTACAGCATTCTAATTGCCTTACAGGAACATTCCAGCTTCTAAATAAGTCAACTGTAAGCTTCCACATTTTGTTGTACCAATCCATAGAGTCTTCAGGCTCACAAAGAACTATCATTTCTTGTTTTTCAAATTGATGAACACGATATAATCCTCTCTCTTCCAAACCATGAGAACCGATTTCTTTTCTGAAACAAGGAGAATAAGAAGTCATATTAATAGGAAGATCAGATTTTTTAATAAGTTGACCTTTAAATCTACCAATCATAGAATGTTCAGATGTACCGATTAAATATAAATCTTCTCCTTCAATTTTATACATCATAGCATCCATTTCTTCAAAACTCATAACCCCTGTAACAACATCGCTACGAATCATAAATGGAGGAATTGCATAAGTAAAACCAGCTTTTATCATAAAGTCTCTGGCACATGCAAGCATTGCTTCATGAAGTCTAGCAACATCTCCAATTAAATAATAAAAACCAACACCACTAGTACGTCCAGCAGATTCTTTATCCAATCCGTTAAATTTAGCAATAATATCTGCATGGTGAGGAATTTCATAAGATGGAACTGTAGCTTCTCCAAATCTTTGAACCTCAACATTTTCAGAATCGTCTTTTCCAATTGGCACAGATGCATCCATAATGTTTGGAATTTTCATCATTCTAGATTTTATTTCCTCAGAATACTCAACTTCTAATTTTTCATTCTCAGCTAGTTTATCATTTATTTTTCTTACTTCAAGCTTAGTTTGCTCAGCTTCTTCTTTTTTGCCTTCTCTCATTAAAGAGCCAATTTTATCACTTAAAGAATTACGTTTAGCACGAAGCTCGTCTCCATTTAATTTTACAGCTCTACTTTTTTGATCAAGCTCAATAACTTCATCAACTAAAGGAAGCTTTTGATCTTGAAACTTATTCTTAATATTTTGCTTTACAACATCAGGGTTTTCTCTTAAAAACTTAATATCTATCATAATGCTCCTCCTAAAATTTATTTTATATAAAAAAATCACTCTTATGCAAAAACATAAGGGCGACATATAACCTAAACTATTTGCACCAACCATAGTCTCTCTTAATATGTACAATATTATATTACACAATATCGCAAATGTCAACAGGCGCAAGAAGTAGATGGTTAAATTTTAATAAGTGTATAAATCTGGAAAAAGTAGAAATAATAAACATATAAATTAAATTTTGATTAGGAGAAGCAATGGCGATTTTTATAGAGATAATTAAGTTTTTATTGTATTCATTTGCAATAGTAATTGTAGCAAAATATTTATTAGTTCCAACATTACGAAAGTTATCAGAATTATTTAATTTGGGACCAAAGGCTGCAGGTAATATAGCAGGAATAGCTACTTCAGTTCCAGAGCTATTAACAGTATCATTTGCTGCATATGCAGGTTTTATAGAAACTGGAATTTATAATGTTTTAAGTTCAAATATAATAAATTTAGCTCAATATTTAGGAGCGATATATATAAATAAAAATCAAAAATATATTAGAAATAAGGCAATAAGAATAGATATTATTATGGTCATAATTACAATAATAATACCAGCTTTTATGGTGGTAGCAAATATAAAAGTAAATATGCTAACAGTTATATTTTTTGTTATTTTACTATGCTTATTTTATTATATTAATTTAAATGTGCACAAATTGTATCTTAGAAAGCAAGATGATCAAATTGATAAAGAAGAAAATAGTAAATATACGAAGGAGGAGGAATTAATTAAAAAAGGTTCTAAAAGAGGGCTGCAAATAATAATTAATATTGTATATATAATTTTTATAGCTATAGCTTTATATTTGATAGGAAATTTATTAAGTGATAGTTTAACAAATTTAAGTATTACATTTAAATTACCAGACTTTGTGTTAGGCATTGCGTTAGGATTTATAACAAGTATTCCAGAACTTATAACATTTACTGAAGCACAAAGAAAGCCAGATAAACAAGCTGTAGGGGCGGAATTGGGAGTAGTAGAAGCAACTAATAATTTACTAACATCTAATTTATTAAATTTATTTGCGATCCAATCAATTGGAATTATTATATATAATTTATTTGCAAGGTAGGAGGAAGTATGATTTACGAAGAATATGTGAGTGAAAAGAAAATAAAAGATGTAAATGAAGAAGAAGAAAAAAGAGAAATAATTGTAAGTATAATAAAAACTAAAATAGAATTAGAAAATAATAGGAAAAATTTTGAGTTTGCAGAGGCAGAATTAATTGATTATTATTTGTATCAAATTAAAGCAAATCAATCAAAATTAGACTATTTAATAAAGAAGGCAAAAGATAAAAAAATAATGTTAAATTTAATAGATAAAATTAAGTATGATGTTATATAAAAAATGTATATCTGTCCAAGCTTAATCATATAAATTAGCATGAGGTGATTAAACTTGGATGCAAAAATGATTCTGATATATGTAGGGTGTTTAATAGGAATATTTATAATAGGAAAAATATTTATCGTACCAATTAAATTTATTTGTAAATTATTAATAAACTCTATTATTGGAGTAATTTTAATTTATATAATAAATCTGATTGGTACGATGTGGGGCTTTCATATAGGAATAAACCTAATTACTGCTGTAACAGTAGGAGTACTTGGAATTCCAGGAGCAATCTTGCTTATAATTATTCAACTGTTACTGATTTAGCCAAGTTACGTGGTTTATCTACATCTAAGCCTTTGTTTTTAGATATATAGTATGATAGCAATTGTAATGGAACAACTGAAAGTGCTGGTGATAGTAACTCGTTTGTTACAGGAATATTAATTACACAATCAAAGCTGATATTGGGAAGTGATTGGTTTGTTATTATTAATGTTCTTGCACCTCTAGTAATAACTTCCTGAATATTACTAATAGATTTTTCTACAAGATGCTTATCAGTAACAATTCCAATTACAGTAACGCCATTTTCAATAAGGGCAATAGGCCCATGCTTTAATTCACCTGCAGCATATGCTTCAGAGTGGATATACGAAATTTCCTTTAATTTTAATGAACCTTCTAGAGCTACATTATAATCATTTCCTCTACCTAAAAAGAACATATCTTTTTGAGTATATACTTTATTTGCAAATTCTTTTATTTTGTTTGCATTTTCTAAGATAGATTCTACTTTAGAAGGTAAATTTAATATTTCTGCTTTTAAGCTTTCTAAAATATTTTTTTCACAAGACTCTAATAATTCAGCAAAATATATTCCTAAAATAGTTATAAGTACTACTTGTGAAGTATATGCTTTTGTAGAGGCAACAGCGATTTCAGGACCTGCATGAGTATAGACTGTGTAATCGGCTTCTCTAGTGATGGAGCTACCAATAACATTTGATATTGCAAGAGTTTTAGCCTTCTTTGATTTTGCAAGGCGAAGTGCTGCTATTGTATCTGCAGTTTCTCCAGATTGACTTATATAAATGCACAAAGTTTTTTCATCAACCAGTGGATCTCTATATCTAAATTCAGAAGCAATATCAACTTCTACAGGAATTTTGCATAATTTTTCAATAACAGTTTTTCCGATCAAACCAGCGTGCATAGCAGTACCGCATGCTACTATGTACATTTTATTTATAGATTTTAAATAGTCTTTGGAAATATCTAAATCATTAAAAACGCAGCTTTCACCAGTCTTAAGCCTAGACCCGATAGTTTCTCTTATTGCTACTGGTTGCTCATATATTTCTTTTAGCATATAATCTTCATAACCATTCTTATCAGCGCTAGAAGCAACCCATTCTATATTTTTTATTTCTTTATTATGGGGTTCTAAATGATTATCATAAAAACTAATATTACTACTTGTAATTACTGCAATCTCGTTATCGTCTAACAAATAAAATTCATTGGTATATTGCAAAATGGCAGGGATATCGGAAGCAATAAAATTTTCATTTTTTCCTTTTCCTATTACTAAAGGGCTATCTTTTTTTACAACGATTATCTCATTTGGAAATAATGATGAAATTACTTCAAGCGCATAGCTGCCTTTTAAATTATCTACTGTGTGTTTAACAGCATCTAAAAATTTTTCAAAACCTTCTGAAATGGAATCATTTGAGTAATAATAATGAATTAAGTTTGGGATAACTTCAGTATCTGTTTGAGATTTAAAGGTATATCCGTGTCCCTCTAAGAAAGATTTTAATTCAGAAAAATTTTCTATAATTCCATTATGAACTACAGCAAAAGTATTATAGCAATCCATATGAGGATGAGCATTTTCTTTGGATGGAATCCCATGGGTAGCCCATCTGGTATGTGCAATCCCTAAAGTCCCAGATAAATTCTTTACTGAATCTAAATTTTGCAAGTTTGCAACTCTGCCTTTTTCCTTATTAATAACAATTTTATTTTCTTCTATTGTAGCCATTCCGGCTGAATCATAGCCTCTATATTCTAGTTTTAATAAACCATTAATTAAAACCTCATTTGCTTTTCTATAACCTGTGTAACCAACAATTCCACACATAATAAACCTCCTTTATTTTTTATACAAAATATAATATACATATAAAATAAAAATATTGCAAGTACATTTGGCTCCTTGAACAAAATGATGGATTTTGGTATAATAACAAATAGAGGAAAAAGAAATGTTTAATATAGAAGAAGAATTAAAAAAGCTACCTGCTAAGCCAGGTGTGTACATAATGCATGACAAAGATGATAATATTATATATGTTGGTAAAGCGGTAGTATTAAAAAATAGGGTAAGGCAATATTTTAGAAAAAATAATAAAACACAAAGAATTCAAAATATGGTAGCATTGATAGACCATTTTGAATATATAGTTTGCGAAAGTGAAGCAGAAGCTCTTATTTTGGAATGTAATCTGATAAAGAAAAATATGCCTAAATTTAATGTGTTATTAAAAGATGATAAAACGTATCCATATATAAAAATAAATCTACAGGCAGATTATCCGGATATATATATTACAAGAAGGATTTTAAATGATGGAGCAAAATATTTTGGACCATATGCAAATGCTGGTAGTGCAAAGGAAATTGTAGATTTTATTAAAAGCAGGTACAAGATAAGACAGTGTAAAAGCTTTAAATATAAAGACAGACCATGTTTGAATTATCATATAAAAAAATGCATGGCACCATGCATGGGGTATGTAACAAAGGAAGAATATAAAGAACAAATAAAACAGATAATAGCAATTTTAGAAGGTAAGACAGAAGAATTAGTAAAGCAATTAAAACAAGAAATGAATCAGGCTGCAGAAGAATTAAAATTTGAAAAGGCACAAGATTTAAGAGACAAAATATATGCAATAGATGCAATATCACAAAGACAAAAAGTTTCAAATATATCTGAAAATGACATAGATGTAATTGGAATTGCAAGAAATGAAATTGAAGTATGTGTGGAAATGTTTTATATAAGAAATAGCAAGATGATAGATAGAAAACATTATTTTTTTAAGGGCTTGAATGATGAAGAAGATAAAGAGATATTATCAAGTTTCTTAAAACAATTCTATTTAGGAAGGCAGTTTTTTCCAAGTAAAATTATGATAAGGGAAGAAATAGAAGATAAACAATTAATAGAAGAAACATTAACATCACTAGCGGGCAGGAAAGTGGAGATAAAAACTCCTCAAAAAGGCGAGAAATTAAGATTAGTAGAGATGGCAGAGCAGAACGCAAAAATAACGTTGGATAATAAAGAAAAAGATAAGTACAATATCTTGAAAGAATTAAAAGAAGTATTGCAATTGGAAACCATACCAAGAAAAATTGAATGCTATGATATATCTAATTTATCTGGCACAAACATGGTTGCGGGAATGTGTGTAATGCAGGATGGAATTATTAAGAAAAATTTATCAAGAAGATTCAAGATAAAAGAAGTAATAGGACAAGATGACCCAGCGTGTATGGAAGAAGTTGTTTTTAGAAGATTAAGGCATTCGGTTCAAATTTTAAATGAAAATAAACCAAATGGATTCGGAGATTTACCAGATGTAATATTTGCAGATGGCGGAATAACACAAATACATGCAATTCAGCAAGCCATAAAGAAAGTTAATAAAGAAATAGAAGCTAAAGCTAGAGAAAAGGGCATTGAAATAACAGAGAAAGATAGGATAAATATTGATGTATTTGGAATGGTAAAAAATGATAAACATCAAACAAGAGCTTTAATGAATGATAGAAGAGAAGAACTAGAGATTTCTCAAACATTATTAAATACAATAACGATGTTCCAAGATGCAGTGCATGATACTGCAATTGGATACCATAAGAAGCTAAGAAATGAAGGAGTAACAAAATCTGCACTAGATAATATAAAAGGAATTGGAACTGCTAAAAAAGTAGCATTACTGAAAAAATATGGAAGTGTAGAAAAAATAAAAGCAGCTTCAGTAGATGATATAGCAGAAGTAAAAGGAATAAATAAAGAATTGGCACAGCAGATAAAAGAAAATCTATAAGATTAAAGTGGAAAAAGAAAATAAATAGTTGCAAGATGACTAATTATAAGAACATTTGAACTACGAAAGTATTCATAAATAAGAAAATCCAGAATATATATAGTATCAGGAATATTAGTGATGGGGCTTTGCCCTAAGAAAGGGGAATTATGGAATATTCTAAAGATATTATACTGGGAATAAATTATTTAGGAGAGGACAAGCAGTTAAAAAAGAAGGGCAGGATAGTGAAGCTTATAAATGATCACAAATTTATAGTTTCAATGGGTATAACATGTGTAATTTTAATAATGCTAGATTGCTTTTTAGTTTATAGTTTTATAGAGTTGTTTCAAAAAATATAGTAAAATTGGGAGATATAAAAATGAAATTAGCAGATAATTGGAAAGATTATGAAATATTAGATATGGCAAATGGGGAAAAGCTAGAGAGATGGAAGGATATAATTTTAGTAAGGCCAGATCCTCAAATTATTTGGAATGAAAAACAATTTACCAATAAATGGAAAAACGCTAATGCAAGATATGATAGAAGTAATACTGGAGGAGGGCATTGGGAATATAAAAATAAGTTGCCAGAAAGTTGGCAAGTAAAATATAAGAACCTAACTTTTAATATAAAGCCAATGGGATTTAAACATACTGGCTTATTTCCAGAGCAGGCTGTTAACTGGGATTGGATGATGAAAAAAATCAGTACAACAATAAAAGAAGAAAAAAGAGAAGTAAAAGTGTTAAATCTTTTTGCGTATACAGGTGGAGCAACTGTTGCTTGTTTATCAGCAGGTGCCTCAGTTTGCCATGTTGATAGCTCTAAGGGAATGGTTGCATGGGCAAAAGAGAATGTAGAAAGTTCTGGATTAAAAGACAAGCCTGTTAGATATATAGTGGATGATGTTGTAAAATTTGTTAACAGAGAAATAAGAAGAGGCAACAAATATGATGCTATAATAATGGACCCTCCATCATATGGAAGAGGAACTAATGGAGAAGTATGGAAGTTTGAGGAAAATATAGAAAATTTAATAAAAATATGTATGCAAGTTTTATCTGATAAACCAATATTCTTTTTGATTAATTCTTATACAACTGGAATATCTAGCATGGTGTTAGAAAATATATTAAAGATAAATATGAAAAGTAAAAGGATAAAAGGAAAATATGAAAATGGTGAAATAGGAATTCCTATGTCAAATTCAGATTTGATATTGCCATGTGGTATCTATTCAAGGTGGGAGAGTTAATAAATGGAAAAATTAAAAGTACTATATGAAGATAATCATATAATAGTAGTAGTAAAACCTGTAAACATACCTTCTCAGGCAGATAAAACAGGCGATGTGGATATGCTAACAATTATTAAGGAATATATTAAAGAAAAATATAATAAACCAGGAAATGTGTATTTAGGATTGGTTCATAGATTGGATAGACCAGTTGGTGGAGTAATGGTGTTTGCAAAGACGTCAAAGGCTGCTGCGAGGCTAAGTGAACAGGTTAGAAATAAAGAATTAAAAAAGCAGTATCTGGTTATTGTGAATGGAAAGTTACCAGAGAAAAAAGGAAAACTTGAAGACTATTTATTAAAAAATGAGAAAAATAATATGAGTAAGGTGGTAAATAAAGATACTAAGAATGCAAAGTTAGCAGTGTTAGAATATGAAGTTTTAAAATATGATAAAGATTTGAATTTATCCGTCTTAAAAGTAGATTTACATACTGGTAGACATCATCAAATAAGAGTGCAACTTTCAAGCAGGAATCATAGCATATATGGGGATCAAAAATATGGAGGAAGGGGGCATGGCAAACAGATTTGTTTGTGGGCTTATAAATTAACCATAAAACATCCAATAACTAAAGAAGAGATGGAATTTAAAGAGTTACCTAAAGAAATTGGTAGTTGGAAAATACTTGAAGGAATAAAAACACTATAATTAGAGCTTTTAGGGCTGTTTGGGAATATAAACAGCCTTAATTTTTATATTATTATAGATTTTTTATGAAAGTGCCTGTTTTTTATATGAAAATAAACATTGAAAAATTTGTTATAAAAGAGGAGCATTTTGTAAGTAAAATGTGAATAAAGTCAAATTCTGGTATATTATGAGCACAACAAAACGAGGTGAGCAAAATGATAGATAAGATTTGTGAAATCCTAACGAAGAAAATTAGAAAAGAAATGCCAGAGTTAACTGATGAAAGAGCAGAGGCAATAATGTTTGGATTGCAACTAATTATAGGAGAGATACCAAAGCTTATATTATTATTTGCATTAGCAATCATCTTGCATATAGGAAAGTTAGTAATATTTGCATATATATCAATGTTACCATATAAAATAGTAGCAGGTGGTTTTCACTTAAAAACCAACTTAGGATGCACAATTGGAACATTCTTAGTATATTTTGGAAATGTGTTATTAAGTAAATACATAATTATCCAACCTGTATATATGAAATATATTTTAATAGGTTTAATATGGATATTCTCAATGATAATGATTTCAATTTACGCACCTGCAGATACAATCAATATGCCAATATTAAGAACAAAAGAAAGAAGAGCTAAAAAAGTATTATCTTACATTTTTGCAACAACAACACTTATAGTTGCAATTATAATAGAAAATACTACATTATCTAATATGCTAATATTCAATGTATTTATGGAGTCAATATTTATATCAAAATTAGCATTTAAACTAACAAAAAATGAATATGGATATGAAACATATATAAAGCAAAATAGTTTGGAATAATACAAGCATTAGCCGGCAATGCTTTATTATAAATATAATATATTGTTGTAATAAAAGGAGGACAAAAATATGTTAAAATTAGTAGCAAAAATAGCAGAGAAATATGCAAAAAATACAAATACAGCTTGTATAATATGGGGAATATTCCATCAACCAAAAATGCCAGCTTCATTAATAAAGAAAGATTAATTATAAAATTTCCTTAAGATGTCAAAACATCAATAAAATAAGATAGGAGAAAATCCTATCTTATTTTATTGTCTATTCATTATAAATTTCTATTTGTTGCTTAAAGAAATCATCTGTTTTTGTAGTAAATCTTGCTAAATTTTTATGTCTTTTAATAATCTTATCTACTTCCCATAAGCCTAAGCCAGTATTTTTAGGTTTTGTAGAATATCCTTTTTCATAAATTTTTTCTACATTAACATCTTTGTTGTTATAAGTATTTTCAATTATTAATAGTTGACGATTTTGCCTTAAATCATTTCTTATAATAACATTGATTAATTTGTTTTCACATTCACCAGATGCTTCTATTGCATTATCCATAAGTATACCAAGAATTCTAGTAAATTCATAAATTTGCATATGCAATTTGCTAAAATCAATAAAACATTCAAGGTTAATTTTAATACCTAAGCTATCAGCTTTATAGTACTTATTAGCAAGAACAGCGTATACAGCAGGGTTATTAATTGTATCAGGATTTAATGAACTTAAATTATTTACTTGATTGCAGTCTTGTAATAATTGTTTATAATATTTCTTCAATCCTTCAAGATCATTAGTTTCTACATATCCACCAATGCTTGCAATAATATTAGAAAAATCATGTTTGAAAGCTCTAACATTGTCATGGAGTATTTGGAGAGTCTTATTATATTGTTTTTCTTGTTCTAAATCCATTACAGTTTTTTCTAGTTTCATAGTTTTTATTAAACTGAAAATACTTAAAACAAAATATGCAATTAGTGAGAAAGCATTTAACAAAACGATGAATAAAGGAAATTGACTTATAAAGTAAACTCCTAAATACATCTGAATAAATATAATTATTGTTGCAAAAGTAATATTTATAAATAGTATAATTCTATTCTTTTTAGTAATGCTATCTAATATGTAAATGTTAAACCTGATTTTCTTAAATAGTTTGGCTACTAAAAATATAATGCTATATATAGAAAGTGTGATAAGCAATCTGAAAATAGGAATAGTTGCACATACAGAATAATCCAAATCAAATAATACAAGTACTATTCTCGCAAAAAGTATTTCTAGTATTGTAATAAAGATTACTGGTAAAAACTCTGCTAAAAAGCCTTTTAAAAATGATACTTTAAATATAAACATGGTAGCAATAGGAATGCTTAATAAAGTTATTATATTACTAAAAGGTTTGGGGATAAAAAAGGTGCAGATAATCCCTAATATAGATACAAACAAAATATATATTATTCTTTGTTTTTTTGTATAAGTAATATTTAATACAGTTAGAAATAATAAACTAGATACGTATGCTTCAATGAATGCTAAAGGTATGAAAAGTATACTAGTTAATACTTCATTTTCTGTAGTTAAGCTAGTCCAAATATTATTTAATAGTTCCATAATTTTTTAATACCTCCATAAATTTCTTCTTATATTTTGGCCCAATGTAGCATTGAGAGAGTTGAGAATTTTTAAAATAAATTGTATTGCATCTAAAATCAATATTACTAATATTATCCATATTCGCAATAAATGATTTATGGCATCTAATAAAGTTTACTGGGAGAGAATTCATGATGTTTTTAAAAGAACCATATGTCTCTATGCTACCAGAGTTCATGTAATATATAGTCTTCATACCGTCTTTTTGAATATAATTTACTAAATTTTGATTTATTAATTTATATTTATTGTTTAATTTTATAAATTGAGCAGTGTTTGAATTTATATCATCGAATAAACGTAAAATAGTGCTCTCTAAACGAGATTTAGAAAAGGGCTTTTGAATAAAATCAAAAGTTTTACATTCATATGCAGAAAATATATATTCAAAATGAGCAGTGATAAATATTATATAGACAAATTTATTTTTTTGTCTTATTTTCTTGGCTAACTCAATGCCGTTGTAATCTGAGTTTAAGTCTATATCTAGAAACAGGACTTCAATAGTATTAGAGTTAATAAAAGAGACCAAATCATTAATTTTGCTGGTAGCAAATTTTACACAACCATCCAAATCATATTCAATGAAAATAGATTCTAATGAATTTTTTAACTTCTGTAAAATCTGCATATTGTCATCGCATAATGCGAAGTTAATCATAAAATCATCTCCCATGATAAAAATGTTATAAGTAAAAATTAATATAGTAAAATATAAGATAATGAAGGATGAATTTTGGTGAATAAAAAGTTATTATACACAATATTGTTACTTTTTCTAGATTTTTAGATGATAAAATGCGAATTTGAAAGTTAATATAAACTAATTAATTAACAAAATTAAAAGTAATAATATTGGCTATTATTCATAGAATTAAATAGCATATAATTTTATAAGATGGGGGAAAGATAAAGATGAAAAAACCATTTATTATATTTTTAATAATATTGTTATTTTTGATATTGTTGTTATTTGCATATAATAATCGGAAAAGGAACTGAAATAATTGCAACTGGAGCAGCGGTAAGCGACATTGAAAGTTTAAATAATTCAAAAATAGGATTTGGAATAAAAAGGGCAGATAATCATGAACAGCCGGATATTGGAAAGAAAAATATTACAATTTTAGATAAACATGAAGCTTGGCATATGGGAAATAAAGATTTACCATACATTTATCTAACGTTTGATTTAGGATATGAAGCAGGATATACAGAGAAAATATTGGAAGTGTTGAAAAAAGAAAATGTGGTAGGCACATTTTTTATAACAGCACATTACTTGAATACCCAACCAGAACTGGTAAAAAGGATGATAGATGAGGGCCATATAGTGGGAAATCATATTCCTAATAGTTTGAAGTATCCTATTAAAAATATAAAAGTGAAAGATTTGCAATATTTTTGCAAATCTTTCACTTTTAATGAAAACAATGTTGACAATAGAAATATTTTTCAGTATAATTGAGACGTAAAGAGGTGAGGAAAGATGATTTATAGAGAACATTATATTGCTCCTGTACGTGAATTTTATGATTCTGATTTAATAAAGATTATAACTGGAATCAGGCGTTCAGGCAAATCTATTATTTTAGAACAAATAAAAGATGAAATAAAGAAAAAGACTGACAATGTAATTAGCTTGAATTTCGAAGATAAACGTATAAACGCTAATATTACAAATGCGAATAGTTTAATTGAATATGTTGAGAAAAATAGAAAAAATGGAAAATGTTATATTTTCTTAGATGAAATACAAACATTAGATGGATGGCAAGATGCTTGTAAAACATTAAGACTAGATGATAACTCTGTATTTATTACTGGATCAAATTCAAAACTATTATCGAAAGAGTTTACAAAAGAGTTAAGTGGTAGGTATGTTTCATTTAGAGTACGACCTTTTGTATATAAAGAAATTTTAGAGTATACTAAAGAATTAGGAAAAGAATGTACAATTACAGATTATCTTGTCTGGGGAGGATTCCCAAAGCGTTTTGAATTTGATACAGAAGACGCACAAATCCGTTATTTAAATGATTTGGATGACACAATAGTAATTAATGATTTAATGAATAGATATAAAATAAACAAAGAAAATTTATTTAAGAGTCTTGTAAATTATGTGCTACGTTCTAATAGTAGAATTTTCTCAGCAAAATCAATTCATAATTATATTAAGGAAAAACATGAAAGTTGTTCAATTAATACAATTATGAAGTATTTGAATTATTTAGAAGAAGCTTATATTATTGAGAAGGTAAAGCAATACTCAACAAGAACTAAAAGTGAACTTGCATATTATACTAAAATTTATAATGAGGATGTAGCATTTAATTCAATTAGGTGTATGGATAATAGATATGATTTAACACATAATTTAGAAAATATAGTTTATAATGAACTTATCTATATGGGATACAAAATCTATGTATATAATAACAATAGTAAAGAAATAGATTTTTTAGCTCAAAAGGAAAATAAAAAATATTATATTCAAGTAGCATACAGCATAGCAGATGAGAAAACATATAATCGTGAATTCAGTGCATTCTCAAATATTGATAATTTATCACAGAAGATAATTATCACCAATGATGATATTGATTATTCAACGAGCACGGTAAAACACATAAAATTAAAAGATTTTTTAAGAATGGAATCTTTAGAAGGAAGGTAATTACTATGCACGAATGCTTACTTTGTAAAAGAGATATGAAAAAATCAAAAGATGTTTTTGGAAATGGCTGTATAAGAAATATATATTCATTTTTAGATTTGAAGATGCCCAAAAAAGTGAAACTTAGAGAAGAAACATTATATAAAAACATTATGCAGATAACTAATACTAAATTTATTAATGCAAATCAAAAAGTATGGCTTGCAGATAGATATTTGACTTATCAATATTTAAGTAAAATACCATATGGAAATTATAATAAAATAAAGAATCAAATAGACTCTGATATACAAAATATAGAACAAGTAAAAAAAGATGAAATACCTAAAAGTGCTAAAAACATGAGCTTAAAACAGGCATACGATTTATATAAGAAAGTAATAAAGTTTCAAGATGGCATTAATAAAATAAGAGAAGGAAATTTTACTGATGAAGATAGTATAAAAACATTAATTACAAGCTTTAGTTTTATTTTTAATATGTATAAAAATAAAAAGCAATACGAAAAGGATACATTTAAAGCCATGCAATATACGTTTTGGCAAACAGTAATTGAAGCAGGTGGAAAATATGCAGGATTTTCTATTTCAGCGGATTTTTTACAACATTCATTAGAGAGTAAACCGAAAGATTTAGTAATAACAGAGGGAGAGGTAATTCAAGAAATATCAAATAATACGTCTTTCAAAGAAAATGTTAAGAATATAGTAAATAAATATGGAAAAGATTGCAGTGCATTTGTATTTGATAGCTTAAAAGATAAATCATTTCCTATGAATTTTAATGATAAAGATTTATATTTTTCAATACATAGTGCGGATTTATATATAAGTGGTAAAAAGTCTAATGATAAGTGGAATCTAAAAATAAAACTGCACGATAAATATGATTATTCTAAACCTAAAATGCCAAAACAGTATTATAATGATACATCCAGTGTTGCTAAAAGTGTGCTGTCTAGTACGTTATATAATTTAGCAAGTTTGTCAGTATATTGCGGAGTTTTGAAAGAGTATAATATAGATATTATAATGTCTATAGAAGAATTTGAAGGGGACTAGTATGAAAAAGAAAATACTAATAACTTTAATTATAGTGTTTACTATTATTACAATGCTAGTAATATGCTGGGATTTATTTGTTGAGATGCACACAATATATATAGGAATAGAAATAAAAGTGCCAGTATTTTGCAAAAGAGAAGTAACTACACTATCATATAATGATTTTTGGGATTATGAAAAACTAGAAAAAATGTATCTTACAAAGGGGCAGGCTAAAAGAGTTTTTAAAAATATAGAAAATAACAATAATTGGATAAAAGGAGAAGTAGACGAAAAAGTTGAAGAGAGACTAAAATTTTTTACAAGGGAAGATATCTATAATAAGATTCCTTATGTAGAAAATAAATATTGGATATTTACAAATAGAAGCAATGGAGCAAGGGAAAAACATAGTATAGAAGAAGTAATAAATACTAAATACTATGCAGTTTCATTTGGAGTATTTGATATAGATAATAATATTTTATATTATTATGAGTATGAGAGATAAAATTAATTGTATTGTGATTTAAGTGATAGAGGACATAATTACTTTGGAAAATAACTAGAGGCAAAATCTTTAGTTATTTTTTTGTTAAAGACCTCATAATATTAAATAAAAATATTGGAGGCGAGCATATGAGAATACAAAGTGAGAAAATAGAAATTGAGTATGGAAATGAAAATTTAAAACTGATATTAGAGGAGATATTGAAAGAGGAATTTAGAAAAATTTTTAAATAAGATAAATAGGAAGGCGTTAAAACTATGAAACAATACAGAGTAGCCAAATATATGAGATTATCAAGAGAAGATGGAGATGATAGAGAAAGTGAGAGTATTGAAAATCAAAGAGATATTATTGATAATTATATAAGTGAACATGGAGAATTAAAAGAAATAAAAGAATATGCAGATGATGGATTCACGGGTACAAACTTTAATAGACCAGGATTTCAAGAAATGCTAAAAGATATTGAAGAAGGAAAAATAGATTGCATAATAACCAAGGATTTATCAAGATTTGGAAGAGATCATATAGATACAGGATATTATTTAGAAAGATATTTCCCTGTAAAGTCTATAAGATATATTGCGATTCGGGGATAACGTAGATACGTTGAAAAGTGATGGACTTCAATTTTTAACGTTTAAACTAAGTTTTAACGATTATTATGCACAAGATATATCGAATAAAATAAAAAGCGTTAAATTTAGAAAGATAGAAAAAGGGGAGTTCCAAGGTGGAATAGCACCTTATGGATATAAAAAAGATAAAAACATAAAAAATCATTTAGTAATAGATGAATATGCAGCGGATATTGTAAGAAGTATATTTGATATGTATACAAATAAAGGCATGTCCCCTGCAAGAATAGCAGAAGAATTAAATAAAAGAGGAATATTAGCGCCAGCAATATATTTAAAAATACCAACCTTTATAAGGCGAGAAAGCAGCAATGAGAATGGAAAATATTTATGGCTTAGAACACAGATAAGTAAGATATTAAAGAATGAAGTTTATATAGGAAGCGTTGTTGGAAGAAAATTCCAAAAAGTAAGTCACAAAATTGCAAAGGTAAGAACAACAAATCCAGAAGAATATATAATAGTAAAAAATATGCATGAACCAATTATTGATATGAATACATGGAGCAGGACACAAGAAAGATTGAAAGATAAGCATATAGTTAGAACTAGAAAATTTGATCATCCACTCAAAGGAATTATATTTTGCAAAGAATGCGGACGGTATAGCTACATTAAGAACAAGAGTAGAAGAGAGAAAGTCTGGTAAAGAATGGAAAATAAATTATTTTATATGTTCTAACAAAAATAGCAATAGGGCAAATTGTAAAAATAAACAAATAAGGGCGGATTATATAGAAGATGAAATAAAAAAGCAATTAGAAAAAGAAATAAAAAAAATTACGTATTCAAAAGAGGAATTAAGAAATATATTTAAAAATTCTCAAATAGATGCAAAAAAAGACATAGAAGAACTAGAAGAAAATTTAAAAAGAAATAAAAGGCAACTAGAGACTACCAATAATATGCTAGAAGAAATATACCAAGACAAGGTTAACAAAATTATTAAGTTAGTAGATTTTGAAAAATTTTATAATAAAAAAAATAGTGAGAAGATAAATATAGTGAATAAGATAGATGATTTAAGGTGCGAAATAGAAAAACGAAAAGAAAAACTGGAGAAGATAGACATTGATAAAATTCTAATGGCAGCAAACACTATATTAGATATGCAAGATATGACAAAAAGAATATATGAACAGTTGATAGATAGAATAGAGTTTGATAGTGAAAAGAATATATATATTAAATTTAGATTTGAAAAATTTATAAAATAGGAGCTAATATAAATATTGGCTTAAAAATTAGCTGATACTGGACTTAGTGAATGAGTAATACATACGGTTAACCACAAAAGTATGCCATCATGTAGTCTAGAAACAATAAAAAAAGAGGTAATGGATTTACATACTGCAATATATGAGAAATTTGGTTATGAGATGAAATATATTAGACCACCTAAAGGAGAATATAGCGAAAGAACGATAGCATATACTAATTCATTAAATTATAAAACTGTAATGTGGTCATTTGCTTATGATGATTGGGATGAAAAAAAGCAGGGAAGGGAAGAATATGGAAAGAAAAAAATCATGGATAATCTTCATAATGGAGAAATAATGTTACTACATGCTACATCAAAAGATAATGCGAATATATTAGAAGAAACTATTAGAGATATAAAAGGGCAAGGGTACGAATTTAAGTCTTTAGATGAATTCAAATAATAAGGTGGAGGATAAAATATGGCTAAAAAGAAAAAAGGCAGGAAGCAAGCAAGAATTTTAGACAGAATATTGGAAATGCCGCAAGAAGTTTCAACTAAAGATACCAAACTTACAGTAATTGGATTTAAGAAAATGCTTATAGAAAATTATAAAGTAATATTAGAATATCAGGATTTTTATATAAGAATAAATACATATATAGGAATAATAAATATAAATGGATTTAATTTAAAATTAAGTGAAATGACTTCTGATGACATAATGATAAGTGGGGATATAGATAGTATAGACTTTGAAAAAACAGAGGAATAGGAGGAAAAATGCATATAATAATTTTAATAAAATACATCTTTGGATATGTACGTATAAGAATTGAAGGCTTTTTCGTAGAAAGAACAATGAGCCAAGCAATTAATAGAAAAATTTTCTTCTGGAATGTAAAAAAAGAAAAAGAAGCTATAGCGTACGCAAATATTGGTATAAAAGATTACAGGGATTTTATAAAAATTGCAAAAACTAATAAATGTAAAGTAAAAATTATACAAAAAAGAGGATTGCCTTTTCTATATAATAAATATAGAAAAAGAAAAGTATTGCTAGCATTGGTTTTTGTGGTATGCATAGTTTTATTTGTAATGTCTAATTTTATATGGAATGTTCAAGTAGAGGGAATAGATAAGATAAATAAAGAAGAAATTATGCAGGAGCTAGAAAAACAGGGGATAAAGGTGGGAAAGTATAAAAGAGATTTGGACTTTGCAAAGATTATAGATAAAATCAGGCTGGATAGAGCAGATATATCATGGATTGGGATTGAAGTTGATGGTACAAATGCGATAGTTAAAATTGTAGAAGCGGAGGAAAAGCCCAGTCTTATAGATGATAAAGATTATTGCAATATTGTATCAGATAAGGAAGCGGAAATTGTTAAAATAAGTGCTCAAAATGGCATACCCGTAGTGAAACCAGGGGATATTGTAACAAAAGGAGATATGCTGATAGCAGGATGGTTAGAGGGAAAATATACAGGTACTAGATATGTTCATGCTACAGGAGAAATACAGGCAAAAGTTTGGTACACTAAAAAAGAAAGAATTCAATTTAACCAGGTATTAAAAGAAAAAACGGGAAATATGGAAAATAAATACGAAATTAAAATTAATAATTTTACAATAAATTTGTATAAAACTCTTTCAAAATTTGAAAATTATGATACAATAGATACGAGCAATAAATTGAAAATATTTTCTAATTTTTATTTACCAATAGAGCTTATAAAAAGAACAAATTATGAGCTGACTAAAAAGAAAATTACTTACGGAATAGAGGAAGCAAAGAACCTTGGAGTAGAGCAAATCTTAAAAGAATTACAAGGGCAATTGGAAAATACCGATAATATATTACAAAAATACGTAAATACCTACGCAGGTGAGGATTACATAGATGTAGAGGTAACGTTAGAAGTATTAGAAAATATTGGGACCAAAGAGAAAATAGTGTTTTGAAAGGGAGAAAAAGTATGGAAGAAAAAAGTCTTAGAGTATATTCAGAAAAAAAGTTTTTTGCAAAATTAACAAATACTATTACAAAACTATTAGTTCCAACTAAAATAGGAATTAATGGAATGTTAATTTCTATAAAAAGAAATAGCTTATTAAAAGCTTATGAAAATTATTTAGAAGCAGAAAATGAAGAAGATCCTAAGAAAAAGGAAGAAATAGAGAAAAAATATGAAGATAGCTTCTCATTATATTTGGAAGCAATAGATAAACATATGATGGATAATGTTTATAAAAAAGTAAAAAATGATACTGCAACAGATTTCGAAAAAATGGCATTATCAAAATATTATATGGTTACACATTTAAAAGATACAGAATATTTGGAATATAAATATAAAAAGCAAATCTTTTTGATACAATTAGATTATGATACAGTAAAAGAATTAAAGAAAGATAAGTTAATTAGTAAATATCAAGTATTCTACTGTGACAGAATGGAAACTTTATATAAAAGATTACTAAAAAATTATTCAATAAAGTTATCTGAAAACATGAGTGAAATGGAAAAGAATACAGTATTTGATAAAATATTTACTACAATAGAAGAATATATAACAGAAATACTACCATTGAAAATGAAAGCAGAGCCAGAAAATAAATTATATAAAGACATAATGGAAGATTATAATAATTTCCAAAGCTTTACAGTTGGCAAGCTTGATTTAAATGATAATATTGAAAAGAATATGATTTTATTAGGAATCAGCAGAAAATTATTTACACATAGCTTACCTCTTGTAGTAGCAGAGCAATGTTATGAAAAATTATTGATGGATACACGTACATTAATAATGGATACAAAGGTTGCAAGGAAACAAGAGAAGGCATATTGCTTATTGATGAATTTGATAGAAGACTATAATTTAAGACTTTTATCAACAAAAATTTATTGGGACAAACCATCATCTAGAGAGGAATATAAGATATTCTGGAATAAATATAAAGAAATAAACAAGTTAAGAGAGCAAAATTATATAGAATACTCAAAACAGAGAGAAATATTATTCTTGAAGAATGAATTGAAAGAAGTATATAAAAATGAAAATAGATATTGGAGAATAATAGGATTCTATAAAAATAAACTTGTAAAATTAGGTGTAATGAGAAGAATACATTGCAATATTATATCAGAAGGCTCTTACACGAAAAAGAAAAGCTTAAAAAAAGTAACAATGGCAGGATAATATAAGAAAGGAAGCTTATTTTTGGAAAAGTATACAGAAATAGAATTTTTAGAAATAGAAGAAAATGAAGAATACAAGGAATTAATATCAAATGTAGTAAGAGAATGCTTTAAAACAGAGCATCTAGAAAATGCGAATATGTATTTAAATGTTATTCTTACTAATCCTGAGAATATAAGAAAAGCCAACAAAGAATATAGAAACATAGACAAAGAAACAGATGTGCTTTCTTTTCCAATGTTTGAAAAGGATGAAATAGAAGCTATTATTTCAAAAAGCAAAGAAGAAAAGATCCAAATAAATGAAGTATTAGGAGATATTATTGTTTCTATTCCAAAAGTAAAAGAGCAAGCAATTGAATATGGTCATAGTACAACAAGAGAATTAGCATATATGATAGTGCATGGATTTTACCATGTAATGGGATATGATCATATGAATGAAGAAGAAAAACAAGTGATGAGAGAAAAGGAAGAGAATGTGCTTAATAAATTAGACATAAAAAGGACGTAGACAGATGAATAAAAAAGATGAACACAAAATGTATAATGATAATTTTATAGAAGCATGTAATAATGCAATAAATGGAATAATATATTCTGCAACAACACAAACAAATATAAGAAAACAATTGGTAATAGCCGTTGTGGTAATGGTATTAAGTTTGTTTTATGGTTTAGATACTCCAGAATTTTTGTGCTTAACTTTTGCAGTATTTTTTGTAATATTTGCAGAAATGATAAACACAGCAATAGAAACAGTTGTTGATTTATTTGTGGATGTATATCATCCAAAGGCTAAGATTGCAAAAGATGTAGCAGCAGGGGCAGTAGTTTTATCTGCAATAAATGCACTTATAGTATCTTACTTTATATTCTTTAAGGAAGCAAATTTAAAATTTGTTAGCGATACTATATTTAGTAATATGGTAAAATCGCCATATCACTTAGCTTTTGTAGCATTTATATTAGTGGTGATTGCAGTAATAGCAATTAAAGCAGCTTGTTCAAAAACAAAGCGAAAAGGTCAACTTGTAACAGAAGGATTTGTTCCTAGTGGGCAATCGGCAATAGCTTTTGCAGCACTTACAGCAATATGGATAAATAGCCAAGATGTAATTACTTTTACATTAGCTTTGGTACTATCTTTATTAGTTGCAGGAAATAGAATTCAAAATGATTCACGTACAAGAGCTGAAGTCGTATTTGGATCATTTATGGGAGTTTTAATAGTTTTACTAGTATATGGACTTACAATATTTAAATTTTAAAAGGGGAAAATATGAAGAAAAAAATAAGTATAATATTAATTGTAATATTATTAATCATAATACTTACATGTGTAGGAATATTAGCATACAGAAGTTATATAGATAAAAAGCCGATAGAGGTAGCAGAGCCTAATAATGAAGTTAATGAACCAGTAGAGGAAGAGAAGAAAGTACAAATTTATAGTGGCAGTGATAGGCCGATAGCAGTTATGATAGATAACCATAAAAGTGCTTTACCTCAGGGCGGTTTGAATGATGCTTATATGGTCTACGAAATAATTGTAGAAGGTGGAGAGAGCAGATTAATGGCTTTATTTAAAAATGTGGATGTGCAGAAAATAGGACCAGTAAGAAGTTCAAGACATTATTTCTTAGATTATGCTTTAGAAAATGATGCAATATATGTACATTATGGATGGAGCCCGCAAGCAGAATCTGATATATCTTCACTAGGAGTAAATAATATAAATGGAATAACAGAGGCAAGCTCAGCTTTTCCAAGACAAAAGGATAAAAGTGCACCACACAATGTAGCAACTACAATTGAATCAATAAAATCAATTGCTGAAAGAAAAAAATATAGAACAACTTCAGCGGCTACAAGTGTATTACATTATGTTACTGATGAAGTTGAATTGGCAGATGGTCAGGCAGCAAATAAAGTAACAATTCCATATTCAGAATCAAATGAAGTTGAATATATTTATAATGCAGAAACGGCTAGATACCAAAGATATTCAAGAGGAGTTGAAGAAAAAGACTGGGCAACAAAAGAGCTTACAACAACGAAAAATATAATTATAACATTTGCGAGAAACACAACATTGAATGATGGAGAAAATAAGGGAAGACAGACTTTATACAATGTAGGAACATTAAAAGGATATTATATAACGAATGGCAAAGCTATAGAAATAACATGTGAAAAATCATCTAGAAGTGTAAAAACTGTGTATAAAGACTTGAACGGAAAAGAAATTGATGTAAATGATGGAAACACTTTTGTTCAAATCTGCCCAATAAACGCAAATGTAACAATGGAATAATACATAAAGTAAAACTACCTAACTATAAAAGCAAAGGTAGTTTTTGTTATTATAAATGCATAATTTGATAATTTTTATCAAGTTTATCGTTTATGTACAGTGTAGAAACTAATTTTAATTGTTTTAAGGATTCTTCTGATACAGTAAATGAAAAAACTTTTTTGGCAGGAGCGGAAAAGATAAATTTAAGAGCATTAAATGTATCATTATTTATTTGGATTGCAGATTTATCGACTCTACCACAAGAAGAACATTCAAAGCCACTATTGTAGATACTAAAGTAAGATATATTTTCATTACTACCACATCTAGTACATTTTCCTAATTGAGGAGCAAAACCGAGGTATAACATTAATCTAAGCTCAAAAACAGATAAGATAAAGTCTAGATTTTTATCTGTTTCAGAAATCATATATAGAGTATTAAGCAGAAGCTGAAGAATATTATAAGTGTATTGATTTTCATCAGTAACATCATAGACAATTCTAGAAATAAGAGAAGCGTAATTTAATTTATTTAAATCATTTCTGATATTATAAAAAACTTCAATAGTATCACAAGAATTGATACTATATGAAGTTGGACTGTTATATATTAAAAAATTGCTAAAACTTAAAAACTGTGTTCCAGCCATAAGAGCACTTTTAGGACGTCTTGAACCTCTGGCGGCACAACCAATTTTTCCAATATCTGGTGTTAAAAGTGTTACCATTTTATCATAATCATTCATATTACTTTCTAAAATTACTATTCCCTTTGTTTTTATTATCCCCATATTTCAAATTTACCGAATCACTTTCTATATTTTTTTCTATGTTTTGGACTTCAACTAATTCCATAAATGTATCTATATTTCCAGTATTTTTAAAGGTATTCCATGCTAATTGTTTTAACATAAAGTAATCATCTCCTTTATTATTTTATCTTTTGCGAATAAGAATTTTTTATACTTCCAATTATTGCAATTTAAATTTTTTAACTAAAGAATCATCGTTGATCCAATCTTCTCTAACCTTAACCCATAATTGTAGATTTATTTTTGTATCAAGCATTTTTTCTAAATCTTCTCTAGCATAAGTTCCAATGCGTTTTAGCATTTGCCCGTTTTTACCTATAATAATACCCTTATGAGAGTTACGTAAGCAATAAATTGTTGCTTCCACATCATATATAGGCTCTTTAGTTTGAGTTTTACGCAATTTCATTTTCTGAGTTTCTACATAAATGCCATGAGGAACTTCATCATCTAATAAGCGCAAAGCCTTTTCACGTATAGTTTCTTCAACTAATTGCCTAAGAGTTTGATCTGTATACTCATCTATATCATAATATGCAATTCCGAGGTTGTAAGTTATCTTCTATTTCATCTAATAACACATCTAAATTTTTATTTTTATTAACAGATAAAGGAACTATTGCGGTGAAATTATATTCTTTAGAGTAAAGAGAAATTAATTGAGCAACATGTTCTTTTTTTACTAAATCAATTTTATTAATTACGAGAATGGTTTTCTTTTTAGATTCTGTTATTTTATCCAATATTAAGCGATCACCTTTTCCGATGCTATCAGAAGTGGCATCAACAACGAATATTACAATATCAACATCTTGAGAACAACCAAATGCTGTTTCCACCATGGTATTTCCCAATTTTGATTTTGGTTTGTGAATACCAGGAGTATCTAAAAATATTATTTGAGAATTTGGCCTGTTTACAATAGCTCTTATAGCATTTCTAGTGGTTTGAGGTTTATTAGCAATTGCAGCAACTTTTTCGCCAACTAATGCATTGATAATACTAGATTTTCCTACATTAGTACGACCAAGCATTGCTATAAAGCCAGATTTAAAAGTGTTGTTTTGTTGTTCCATATAATCTCCAATCAGCCATATATTACTGTGAATCTATTATAATATTTTATAATAGATTTTTTTGTAAAAAATAGTAGCTTATTTTAATTTTTGTATGTCTATTTTCGACAAACATAATTATATAATAATTTTGACTAGTTTGCAAATTTATGCTATACTTACCAAGAATTTAAAGGAAAGAAGAATGTATATGTATCTAATAGTTGGGTTAGGAAATCCAGAAAATGAATATTCAAAAACCAGACACAATATGGGATTTGATGTTATAAATAAAGTATCAGAAAAATATAATATAAAAGTCGAAAAAAAGAAATTTGAGGCATTATATGGAAAAGGAAAGATTGAAGGCGAAGATGTAATTCTAGTAAAGCCTCAAACATATATGAATTTAAGTGGAAATGCAATCGGAAAATTTGTAAGCTTTTTTAAGATTGAGCCAGAACAGATACTAGTAATATATGATGATTTAGATATTAAAGAAGGAATTATTAAAATAAGAAAAAAAGGTGGTCCTGGTACACACAATGGAATGAAATCTGTTGTAAGTGAACTAGCAACAGAGAATTTCCCAAGAATAAGAGTGGGAATTGGCGAAAGCGAAAAATCAAGTAATATGATAGATTTTGTAATAAAAAAAGTGGATGATGAAACATATTCAAGATTGGAAAAAGGAATAGATAAGGCAGCCGAAGCAGTTATAGAAATATTAAAATTTGGAATAGATACGGCAATGAACAAATTAAATTAAGAAGACAAAAGGAGATGTACAGAAATTGAAAAAAATCTTGATAAATAAAGAGTCTGAAGAAATAGCAACAATAGGACTGTTTGAAAATGGACAAATGGTTGAATTGTATGAACAAGATGACCAAGATTTAGAAAATAACATATATTGCGGTATAATAAGAAATATATTGCCTGGATTGCAATCGGCTTTTGTAGATATTGGTGAAAGGAAAAATGCATTTATACATATAAAAGATATTATACCAAAGCAGAGTGATGTAACGGGAAATAAAGAAGCAAAGTTTAACCAATATAATATACGAGAACATCTAAAAATAAATATGCCAATTTTGGTACAGGTGAAAAAGGATGCAGAATTGGAAAAAGGAGCGAGAGTATCTAAACATATAAGTTTAACCGGAAGGTTTGTAGTACTTCTTGTAAATACCGATTTTGTAACTGTTTCACAAAAGATAGAGGACAAGGGAGAAAAAGCAAGATTAAAAAATCTTGCACATGAAATTTTAGAAGAAGTAAGTGGAGACAATCAAAAATTTGGCGTAATAGTTAGAACATCAGCCATAAAGGCAACTCCAGAAGAGATAGAAGAAGATGTAAAAAAGTTGCTAAATAAGTGGTATGAAATAGTAAAAAAATATGAGGTAGTAAAAGATGATAAAAAACCACAAAAACTATGTGAAGGTGGTACAAACTTATTAAGGTTGATTACTGGAATTGCTAATATAGATGATACGGAAATCATAACTAATGATAAAGAAATATATGATAGAATAAAAGTAATAGAAAAGGATTTTATTCATACTAATGTAGTTGTAAAGTTAAAAGATGATTTTATGCAAGTATATGATTTTGAGAAGCAACTAGAAGAGACTAGGAAAAGAAAAATTTGGCTAAAATGCGGAGGATTTATTACTATAGACAAAACAGAGGCACTAACTGCTATAGACGTAAACTCTGGAAAATTTATTGGCAAAAGAGGAAATTGCAAGGAAGAAACAATAATAAAAGTAAATAAGGAAGCAACTATTGAAATAGCTAAACAACTTAGGCTGCGCAACATTAGTGGAATTATAATAGTAGATTATATAGATATGGAAAGCAAAGAAGATAGAGAAGAAATATATAATTTATTTAAGGAGCAGATAAAAAAAGATAGGAGCAAAGTGCAGCTTTTAGGGTTTACCACACTAGATTTATTAGAAATAACAAGAAAAAAATTATAGGTTTTATTTGCCTATAATTTTTTTCATTTCTTCGTTTCTTTTTATTTTTTGAGTAGTTGTTTTTATTAATGGTTCAGTAGTAATTATAATATCTCTTATGTATTTGTAGGCTGGCATGGTATGATTAATTTCTTTAATTTGCTCTTTTATTAATTTTTTATAATCGGATTCTTTACTATCAGGGTAAAGTTCTTTCATAGTATCAGGATTATAAACAATTTTTGCACATAATTTTACATCATTATCTCTATCTGGTAAACCATAGACCATACTTTCTTGAACGAAAGGAAGTTTATTGATTAGTATTTCTACTTCTTCAGGGAATACTTTTTTACCATTTTTTAATACTATAACAAATTTTTTTCTTCCAGTGACAAATAAAAATCCATCTTTATCAAATTTTCCTAAATCGCCAGTATGAAACCATTCATCTTTAAGAACTGAATCGGTTGCTTCAGAATTTTCATAGTAACCAAGCATTACGGTAGGTGCTTTTATAATAATTTCTCCAACACCATCTTCATCTGGATTATCAATTTTTATATTAATGTTTGGAAGAGGGAAGCCTACAGAACCAGCTCTTTTATATTTATCGTTTTCGCCAGCTGCTACAGGAGATGTTTCTGTTAGCCCATACCCTTGAAGTAAGTTGATTCCAAAATCAACGAAAGCTGATATGGCTTCTTTATCCATTGGAGCTCCACCAGCAATAAGAATATTTAATTTTCCTCCCAGTTGGTCTAATATAGGCTTGAAAATCTTTTTTCTTATATCTATATTGAATTTCAATAGAAAATTAGAAAATTTTCTAGCAAATTTGATTAATTTTGTTTTTCTCTGCTTTTCAATCTCTTTGTTTAATTTCTTGTAAATTGTTTCTAAAACAAGAGGAACGCATACGAAACCTGTAATCTCATATTCTTTTAAGTTTTTTACTATATATTTTAATCCGTCTGTGAAAACAACAGTAATTCCAGCGGAAGTACCATATAAAAATGTACAAGTTGATTCAAAAGTGTGATGCAATGGTAAAAAAGAAAGGAATTTATCATTGCTTGTTACTTTTGCCATACAACTTAAAGAATATATGTCTGAGCAAATATTCTTTTGGCTTAGCATTACAGCTTTTGAAATGGAAGTTGTTCCAGAGGTAAATATCATAATAGACATAGCTGTATTATCAATTGTGATATTGCCATATTTTTTATCCCCATTGGCTAATAGTTTAGCTCCGTTATTTATAAGCTTTGGGTATGATAAAATATTATCTTTATCCTCAGAATAATCCATACAAATGTATGTTGTTAAGTTAGAAGTGTTATTGTTTTTTATGTTGTTAAAAACATCTAGATACTTTTTATCAAAAATAACTCCATCTACCTTACTACGTATTATTAAACTTTCAATTTCATTATCTGGTAATGATTTATCTAATGGAACTACAACAATATTAGAGGTTGTAACAGCTAAATAACTAACACACCATTCATATCTGTTGGGAGCAATTAATGCAATTCTCTTTTTCTCTAAGCCTAGATTTAATAAAGCGGTGCCCAGAGCTTTTATATCGTTAATGTAATCTGCGTATGTAACCTTAATTATTTCTGAATCAGGTTTTAATCTATATTCAAAGGCATTCTTGTCTTTAAACATAGTATATCTAACATTAATCAATTCTCTAAAATCATTGATTTGATAACCATCATATAGTTTTCTTTTGGAATCTTCAACCATTATAACCTCCATAAAAATAATAAATTATTTTACAACAACATTATAAATTCTGTTTTTTACATAAATTTCTTTTACAATAGATTTTCCGTCTAATTTAGATTCAATTGCTTTATGAACTGCTTCTTTAATATTTTCTTCTGTCTCATCAGTAGCAATTTGAATAGTTGCTTTTAATTTTCCGTTTATTTGTATAGGTAAATTTATTGTATCATTTTTGGTTTTTTCTTCATCATAGGTTGGCCATTTAGAATAAGAAATTGTATCAGAATGACCTAGTTTGTTCCACAATTCTTCTGTGATGTGTGGTGCTACTGGATTTAATAATTGTAAAAATCCTTCAGCATATTTTTTAGGAACAACATTTTCTTTGTAAGCACTGTTTATAAAAATCATCATTTGAGCGATTGCAGTGTTGAAATTCATATTTTCATAATCATTTGTAACTTTTTTTACAGTAAAATGATAAACTTTTTCTAGATTTTTATTTTCATCATCTTTTATTTTTCCAGATTCTACAAATAATCTCCAAACTCTGTCTAAAAAGTTTTTAGAACCTGCAATACCATTAGGGTCCCAAGGCTTAGCGGCATCTAAAGGTCCCATAAACATTTCATAGATTCTTAAAGAGTCTGCACCATATTCTCTAACCATATCATCAGGATTAATTACATTTCCTTTTGATTTACTCATTTTTTCACCATTAGAGCCAAGAATCATACCTTGATGACGTAATTTTGCAAATGGCTCTTTTACAGGAACAACACCTTTATTGTATAAGAAATTATTCCAGAATCTAGAATATAGTAAATGTCCTACAGCATGTTCTGGACCACCAAGATATAAATCTACAGGAAGCCAGTGCTCTAGTAATTTTTTATCTGCTAATTCTTTATCATTGTATGGATCTATGTATCTTAAGAAGTACCAGCTAGAACCAGCGGAACCTGGCATAGTGCTAGTTTCACGTTTAGCAGGTTTTCCTTCAAAAGTAGTATTAACCCAATCAGTAGCTTTATCTAATGGAGAAGCACCAGTTTTAGAAGGACCGTAATCCTCAAGCTCTGGCAATTTTAAAGGTAAATCGCTATCTGCTAAAGCTCTCATTTCATCATCTAAATATACGATAGGAATTGGTTCTCCCCAATAACGTTGACGTGCAAAAATCCATTCACGTAGTTTGTAATTTATTTTCTTTTTGCCAATATTTTTACTTTCTAACCAATCAATTATCTTATCTATTGCATCTGTCTTGTTTAATCCGTCAAGAAAATCTGAATTTATGTGAAGACCGTCACCGGCATAAGCAGAATTGCTAATATCACCACCATCAATTACTGGAATTATATCAATTCCAAATTTTGTAGCAAACTCGTAATCTCTTTGGTCATGAGCAGGAACAGCCATAATAGCGCCAGTTCCATAAGTAGCCAAAACATAATCAGAAATCCAAATTGGTATTTTTTTGCCATTTACAGGATTTATAGCATAGCTTCCTGTAAATATACCACTTTTTTCTTTTATTAAATCAGTTCTCTCTAAGTCTGATTTTGAAGCAGCAAGGGTAATGTAATTATTTACTTCTTCCATATGTTCTGGAGTGGTAATTTTAGATACTAATTCGTGCTCTGGTGCTAGTACACAGTAGGTAGCACCGAATAAAGTATCTGGTCTTGTTGTAAATACAGTGAAAGTATAGTCTGAATCAGAAACTTTAAATATTACTTCAGCACCAACAGATTTTCCAATCCAATTTCTTTGAATTTCCTTTGTTGATTCTGGCCAATCTATATCATCTAATCCATCTAATAATATTTCAGCGTACTTCGGAATATCCATAACCCATTGTTTCATATTTTTTCTAACAACTGGGAAGCCGCCTCTTTCACTTTTTCCATTAATAACTTCATCATTAGAAAGAACGCAACCTAATCCTTCACACCAATTAACAGGCATCTCTATTAATTTTGCCAATCCTTCTTTATATAATTGCTTAAATATCCATTGAGTCCATTTATAAAAATTAGGATCACAAGTAGAAATTTCTTTATCCCAATCAAAAGAAAAGCCAAGCATTTTTAATTGTCTTTTAAATGTAGCAATATTCTCCATTGTGAAAGTTGCAGGATGATTACCTGTTTTTATTGCATATTGCTCAGCAGGAAGACCAAATGCATCCCATCCCATAGGGTGTAAAACATTAAAACCTTGCATTCTCTTCATTCTAGACATTATATCTGTAGCTGTATAGCCTTCTGGGTGACCTACATGCAAACCTTGTCCTGATGGATATGGAAACATATCTAAAGCATAATATTTAGGCTTAGAAAAATCCCATACGTCAGTATAGAATGTTTTATTTTCGTCCCAATATTTCTGCCATTTTTTTTCTATTTCTTTAAAATTATATGACATAAAAAATCTTCCTCTCTGCAAAAAAAATATTTTACAAAGATTATATATTTTATGTGCCTAAAAGTCAAGGAAAAATGAGACTTATGGGCAGAAATCTAAGGATAAAAAACTTATATGGTAAATTTTAATAGCTTTATAAATAAAACTATGATATACTATGGTTAAAATAAATTGTTATTGTAAAATGGTGAAGAGAAAATGGAAAATGTTGATATTTTTAATAAAAGAAGAGAAAAATTAGAGAAAATACGAGAGAGAGGAAAATTAGATAATAACGAATATAGCATTTCAGTTCATGTTTGGCTTCTTGAAGAGGACAAATTGTGGATACAACAGCGTTCAAATGAAAAAAAACTATTTCCAAAGTTATGGGAGCAATCAGGTGGTGGAGTTTTAACTGGAGAAACTAGTTTAAGAGCTGTAAAAAGAGAGACAAAAGAAGAGTTAGGACTAGATATACAAGATGAAGAGATAACATATATTGGAAGCTATACAAGAGTAAAAGATATAGTTGACATATGGTTAGTACAAAGAGCAATTTCAAAAGACAAAATAATATTGCAAGATGAAGAAGTAGCAAATATTAAAAATGTGACTTTTGAAGAATTTGACAAGATGATAGAAAATAAAGAAGTTGTACCAACAATAAACCCATCATATAACTTATTGAAAAATTATTATAACACATATATGAAAGGAAAAATGGTCTAAATAATGCAATCGTTAACTGTAAATGATATATTGGAATTTGAGAAAAATCATAAACTAAAGGAACGCAGTATTTATGGAATTAATTATTGGTACTGCAGAAGAACAAGAACTCTAAATGATATTATTGCTGCAGCATGTGGACAACAGGGAATGTGTGATAAAGAAAAAATTAAGAGGATTAAATTTTTCTTGAATAGAAATTATATAGGAAAAAAGTATAATGACGTAGATGTATTGATGATTACTGATGCTAGAAGAATAAAACAGGAAGAAAAATATGAATCAATATACACAGATGAAATCGAGATGTTGATTAAAGAAAAGTTAAAGTGTTTAACTTTGGAGGAACCTTCATGGACGAGTTATACCAATATGGATGAGTCGCATCATTATAACTGTACAACAGAGAATATAAAATATGTGGACATATATGAATTACAGGCAAAAGTAAAAATTCAAATTTTCAAGAAGTTAAATATAATTAAGATGAAACATATTTCAAGTGAAATAGAACGACTTATTAATGAGATAAATGAATATTTTGATATAGATATTTCATCAATAAAACAAGACTTTATAGAACACGTAATTTATTTTATTGTAATGAAAAGAAAATATTCAAAACTTATTAGCAGATTAAATCCTAAATGCATTATATTTTATTATAGAGATTTCCCATTTAAAACATTAATCCAAATGATTGCAAAAGAAAAAAATATAGTAACAATAGAAATGCAACATGGAACTTATACCGAAGATGAACCTATAGAGAAAAAGGGAGATAGCAATGAAGAATGGAAAAATAGACAAGATTATTTATTTGCATTTGGAAAATTACAAGCAACGACCAAGTCTTTAATATATAAAGATGAACAGATTAAATTTATTGGTAATTTATTCCTAGAAAAGAAAAATAATGAAATGATAAAACTACCGGAGTGGTATAGAAAAACATATAGATATATATTGTTTATTTCGCAGTCATCAATGGGAGAGTATATTAGCAGGTTTGCGTCAGAACTGGCAGAAGGTTTAAAAAATACAAATTATAAAATAATATATAAATTTCATCCAAATGAAGCTGGAAGAAAATATGAATGCTTAAATAAAGAAAACATAATACAAATAAAAGATTCTTCAGAGGAGATATATAAATATCAAAAGATATGTTACTTGCAAATAGGAATATCAAGTACTGCCATTCTGGAGGGGGTGACATTTTATTTACCGACAATTTTATTAGAAAATCCAGAAGGAGCTTATGGAATGGAAAAGATATTAGGAAGATTCGAAAAAGGAGTTTATCATGCTAATAGTACTAAGGATGTTTTGAAAATATTAGAAGAAAAAATAGAAATCCCAACAAGAAATGATGTTGAAAAGGTGTGGAAAAAGGATAGTTATACTAATTTTTTAAGAGAGCTAAAGAAAATAATGAAATATTAAGGAGACGATATGTATGTATAATAATGAAAAGATTGTTGCAATAATACCAGCCAGAGAGGGTAGTAAAAGATTAAAGAGGAAGAATGGTATTATGCTTGGAAATAAAAGATTATTTGAATACAGCATTGATGTTGCAAAGAATTCAAAGTATATTGATAAGATAATATTTAGTACTGATTCGCAAGAATGGCTTGAATTAGCAATTGAGGAAGGGTGCATGGAGAATAAGTTAAGAGATGCAATGTTAGCTAGAGATAATACAAAGACGATAGATGTCCTACTGTATGAGATAAAAAGAAATAAATTAAAAGAAAAATTTACTACATTAGTATTATTACAACCTACATCTCCATATAGAACGGTTGAATTAGTAGATGGTGCTATAGAAAAGTATTTTGAAAATAAAGAACCACTAATTAGTGTCGTAAAGTGTAAAGAAGCTCCGGTATTTATGCGAAGCATTCAAAATGGAAAGTTAAAGAAAATATTGGATAAAAGCAGTGAAATTAGAAGCCAAGAAATAGATGAAACATATCGAATAATTGGTAATATTTATATTAATAATATTGCTGATCTAAATTTGAATACTATATTAAATGAAAATACTATACCATATATTATAGAAGAAAAATATGCAATTGATATAGACTGCTTGGATGATTTTAAAAATGCAGAAAAGATAATGAGGGAGAATAAAGTTATATGAAAATAATTATGTTTCACTATGTAATGAAAAAATTCAATTATTTTCACTTTGACGTAGATTTATTTGAAAGGTATATTAGGATTTTAAAGGATAAATATATTTTTATTGGTATAGAAGAGGCTAAAAAAATAATAAATCTGGAGAATTCAGAAAAGTATATGATGCTAACATTTGACGATGGAACCAAAGATCATTATGAGTATGTTTATCCAATACTTAATAAATATAACATAAAAGGTGTATTTTTTGTTGGCACAAACATTTTTTATAATGAGATATTAGACATTCACTTAATACATAGATTGATTGCTAAAGTTGGAATTGATAGGTTGTATGACAAAACTAAAGAAATTATTGATGAGAAGCAGATATCAATAAATGAAAAGGAATTTATAAATAATATAGATGGGTATAAGATGAGATATGTAAAGCAATTGTTACAATATGTATTGCCGCAAGAAATTAGGGTGTGGGTTCTACGAAACCTTATAAATGAATATGAGATATCACAAAATTTAAATGAATATTATATAACATATAATGAAATGTTAGAGATGAAAAACAAAGGAATGGACTTTGGAATACATACTAGACATCATAAGAGATTGGAATTGTTAAATAAAGACGAACAGAAAGTAGAGATTGAAAATGATATCGAGATATTAAAAGAAAAAAAGATTTTAACAAATACAAAGGCAATAGCATACCCATTTGGAAGTTATAATCAGAATACGTTAGAGGTTTTAAATGATTTAGAAGTCGATTTGGGTTTTTCTATAAAAAGAAAATTTGGAATCTATAAAAACTTAGAAATAGAAAGAATAGATTGTAATGAACTAAAAAAATATGTTTAAAAATATTAATTATATAGAGGAATATTATGGATACAAAGTTAGAAAAAGATATAAAGAACATTCAAGAATTTAATTTAAAAGATGGTATAATTGAGAAATATAAACCTAAAAAATTAATGATTGAAGTTACAAATAATTGTAATTCAAAGTGCGTATTTTGTGGGAATTGTAATATGACTCGAGAAAGAAGTTTTGCGAGTGGAAAGATAGTAAAAAAAGCTTTAGAACAAGGCAAAGCAATGGGAATAAGCGAAGTAGGATTTTATACTAATGGCGAGCCATTACTAGATAAAAATATAGAAAAATATATTGAATATGCTAAGAAAAATTTATATGATTATGTGTATATTACAACAAATGGAATGCTTGCTAATAAAAATAGAGTTAAAGCGTTGTTCGATAGTGGATTAGACAGTATAAAATTTTCAATTAATTCAATAGAAAAAGAAAATTATAAAAATGTACATGGAGTAAATTGCTTTGAAAAGGTAGTTGAAAATTTGCGTAATGCCTATTATATGAAAAAAAGTAAATATCCAAACAAAAAGGTATATGTATCTTATATAAAGACGAAAATGAATAATTACAAAGATGATGAAATAAAACATTTTTTTGAAGAATATTGTGATGGTGTTTTAATACAAGAGGTAAGAAATCAGGGAGGATTAATTTCTAATATTGAAAAATTAAAACCTAATAATCACGAAAAAACATATACTCTACCATGTTTTTATCCATTTAATACGGTAATTGTAACTTGTGAAGGCTATGTAACTGCTTGCTGTATGGACTTTCAAAACTATCTTGTTTATGGTAATCTTAATGAAAAAAAGTTGCAGGATATTTGGAATAATGACGTAATACAAGAATTAAGGAAAAAACACCTAAATGGAAAAATAGAAGATACAATATGCAAAAATTGTATTGATAATAAATTTGAACCGTGTAAACCGTTAATGGAGCGTTATTCGTGCGGTGTTGAATTTGACAAATGGAGAAAAGAATGAAAACGATAATAAGTATGTCAGAAAATGATAATTTTACTATTTTAGCCAATACAAAATGGTTATTAAATAATTCTATGAAGGATAATATGAATGCTGCGGATATTATAATAAAAATTATTGCGATAGAAAATTATTATGGAAAAAACGATTATGGAATGAACATGTACAATAAAATGCAAAGAATAAGAGTGGCTAAGAATAAACTCATAGAAAGAGAAAAAGCTGAAAATGAAAGAAAGTTTATAAAGTTAATAAAAAGCTTTGAAGAAAAGGGTTATGATAAAAAGTTTCCAGTAGAACTAAATAAAAATTTCGAAGTCTTTGAGGGGTCACATAGAACTGCTTGTTCAATCTACTTTAATATAAAAGAAATTCCTGTAACTTTTAATAAGCATATATGGAATTTGGAATATGACTATTCACTAAAATGGTTTAAGGAAAATGGAATGGAAGATTATATACCGTTAATAAAAGAAAAATATTATGACATTATTAAATGACAAAAAGAATGGGCAACCATTCTTTCTGTCATTTGAACTATTTATACTTTTGAATAATATCCATATCAAATGAATATTCTGCTTCAGAATCAGAACAATGAAAAGATATGTCGTAAAAATAATCTGAAATATATGATTGAGATACTTGTCTTATCCATAACTTTAATAATTCTAATTTTGCATTAACCATGCTATTTTTATAAGGATTAAAGAAAGTATCGGTACCATCAATTTCGAATATTACAACACAAACATCTGTTGATTGTGAAGATTGCCGCATGTGGATAATTTTTTGCTCAACCTTCCAAGCTGCAATTGAATCTAAAGGATACAATTCTCGTACAAAAGTTTCAAATGAAGCTCCTAAGTGTAGGTTAAATGTTGAACATATTAGGGTGTTTGAATCGAGAAACTTAAAAATTTCTCTTTTACAAGGTAATGCACAATTCCAGATTATGCCAACACATTTCATTCAGAATGCTCCCTTTCTATAAAAATATAAGTAGATTATACATTAAAAATGGATGGAAAGCAATATATTTAAGACGGTAATTTGTTGATAAAAATTAAATTAGATATTGTAAAAAATAGTGTTAGAAAGTATAATTGTAATACATAAAATGGAGGAACTTATGGATATAGTAAAAAGTGCAAATAAAATAGTAGAACAAATTCCAGATGGATTTTCAGAAATTGAAAAGGCAAGATATGTATATATTCAATTAGGTCGTTTGTTTTCGTTTGACGAAAAATATTGGCTAGGTAATGAGAAAGAAAAGAAGAAAATATATAGAAAATCTATGAACAGTCCAACAGATATGAAGAAAATAAAAAGAGGGCATAAAGCCATTTGCGTATCAATTTCAAGAACGTATCAAGATTTATTAGCACAAATAGGAATGGAAAGTGATGTGTATAAAGTAAGTGATGAAGATCCTCATGTTTTTAGCAGAATAAAAATTGATGGCAAAGAGTATGAGGCAGATTTACAAAGAGATTTAAAGTATATACAGTCACAGAGAAAAACAAAGCATTTTGGAATTAGTATGAATGAACAAGTAAAATCTATAGATGAAGAGAAAATAGAAGAGATAGATAAAAAAATAGGCTATAATTATGCTGGGGAACAGGATATAGCAGGAATGATAGAAAGCTTAAGAAGAGAATTGAGTGGGGAAAAAGAATTAGGAATAAAATTAGAGAAGATATTGAGTGAAGCAAAGAAACCTGCAGAGATAAAAGACATGGGGTATATAGAAAAAATGGCATATTATGATTGGATAATGAAGAAACTTTTAAGCGATAAGGAAAGAAGAAAAATAAAAGAAATATATTTGAGAAAAAGAGATGAAGAAGAGCCAAAATATGCAGTATGTTTATCGGTTGATAATTCACAGAATGGATATACAAGGTTTTTATATAAACAAGATGAGGAAGGATATAAAAAAATAAATGAAATTCAATTAATGGCTGAGATTGCAAATGGAATGGAAGTTATGAATTCATGTAAAATTCCTGGGATGAAGAGAAATCAAGGAAATAAACCAAAAGATAATGAAAGATGAATTGTTGACAAATAAATTTGTTAATATATAATAACAATATGGTTATAATAAATTATAATTAAAATTATAAAGGAGAGATTTATGGATATTACAGAGGAAGAGAAAGCTAAAATACAGGATATGGTAAATAACCTTGTTATCAGAGCAAAAAAGGCTTCAGAAGAATATATGAAGCTAAATCAAGAACAAGTAAATAAAATTGTAAAAGCAATGGCAATGGCAGGGCTTGAACACCATATGGAACTAGCAAAAATGGCTGTGGAAGAAACGGGAAGAGGAATATATGAAGATAAAATAACAAAGAATATGTTTGCTACAGAATATATATATCATAGTATAAAATACGATAAAACTGTAGGAATAATAAATGAAAATGAAGAAGAAGGATATGAAGAAATAGCAGAACCAGTTGGAATAATTGCAGGTGTTACTCCTGTAACGAACCCAACTTCAACAACAATGTTTAAATCAATAATATCTGCTAAAACAAGAAATGTAATAATATTCGGATTTCACCCAAGCGCACAAAAATGTAGTGTAAAAGCTGCAACAATTCTAAAAGAAGCAGCAATAGCAGCTGGAGCTCCAGAAGATTGCATATTATGGATTCCAGAGCCATCAATAACTGCAACAACTTTGCTTATGAAGCATCCTGACGTAAATTTAATACTTGCAACAGGTGGAAAAGGAATGGTGCAAAGTGCATATTCATGTGGAAAACCGGCATTAGGAGTTGGACCAGGAAATGTACCTTGCTATATAGATAAAACTGCAAAATTAAAAACAGCAGTAAACGATTTAGTATTATCAAAATCATTTGATAATGGAATGATTTGCGCCTCAGAACAATCTGTTATAGTAGATGATGAAATTCATGATGAATTTGAAGAATTAATGAAGGAAGCAGGTTGCTATTTCTTAAGTGAAGATGAAACAAATAGATTAAGAAATAGTATGTTTATAGAAGAAAAAGGATGTAGCCTTAATGCAGATATTGTGGGAAAAAGCCCATACAATATTGCTAAAGGAGCAGGAATAGAAGTACCAGTACAAACTAAAGTATTAGTTTTAAAAGAAAATGGAGTAGGAATTGAATATCCATTTTCAAAAGAAAAATTAAGTCCAGTTCTTGCATACTATGTTGTAAAAGATAAAGAAGAGGGAATTGATTTAGCAGAAAAATTAATAGAATTTGGAGGCCTAGGCCATTCAGCAGTAATCCATTCGGAGGATAATGAAACTATCCAAGAATTTGCAGAAAAAGTAAAAGTAGGAAGAATAATAGTGAATTCACCATCTACACATGGTGCCATAGGAGATATTTATAATACTAATATGCCATCGTTAACACTAGGATGTGGAACTTTTGGTGGAAATTCTACAACAGCAAATGTATCTTCAGTAAATTTAATAAATGTAAAAAGAGTTGCGAAGAGGAGAGTTAATATGCAGTGGTTTAAAATTCCAGATAAAATATATTTTGAAGCAGGTGCAATAGGATATTTAGAAAAAATGCCTGAAATAACAAGAGCTTTTATAGTAACAGATGCAGGAATGGTTAAGTTAGGATATGTAGATAAAATCTTATATCATTTAAGAAATAGACAAGAATATGTTCATTCTCAAATATTTTCAGATGTTGAGCCAGACCCATCTTTTGCAACAATAAAAAGAGGCGTTGAACAAATGAATGAGTTCAAACCTGATGTTATTATTGCGTTGGGAGGCGGAAGTGCTATAGATGCTGCAAAAGGAATGTGGTTATTCTACGAACACCCAGATGCAGATATAGAGGGTATGAAATTAAAATTCATGGATATACGTAAACGTACGTATAAATTTCCTAAGCTTGGAAAAAAAGCAAAATTAGTAGCTATTCCAACTACTTCAGGAACAGGCTCAGAGGTTACATCTTTTGCTGTTATCTCGGATAAAGAGAAGAATAGAAAATACCCATTAGCAGATTATGAGTTAACTCCAAATGTTGCTATAGTAGATGTAGATTTAGTAATGAGCTTGCCAAAATCAATTACAGCAGATACTGGAATGGATGTATTAACACATGCGCTAGAAGCTTATGTATCAAGTATGGCTTCGGACTATACAGATGGATTAGCAGAAAAAGCAGCTGAATTAGTATTTAAATATTTAAGAGATGCATATAACGATGGAAATAATAAATTAGCCAGAGAAAAAATGCATAATGCTAGTACAATTGCGGGAATGGCATTTACAAACGCATTTTTAGGAGTTTGCCATTCATTAGCACACAAAATTGGTGCAGAATTTCATTTGCCACATGGTAGAATAAATGCAATTTTATTACCTTATGTTATTAAGTATAATGGGGTAAAAGATCCAAGTAAATTTGTATCATTCCCTAAATATGAATACTATATAGCAGATAAAAAATATGCAGATATATCTAGAAGAATGAATTATCCAGCATATACAAATGAAGAGGGAGTACAATCGTTAATAAGAGAAGTAAGAAAATTAGCTGATGATGTGGGAATTCCACACTCTTTCAAAGAGGCAGGGATAGACGAAAATGAATTTATGGCAAAAGTAGATGAATTAGCAGATATGGCTTTTTCAGACCAATGTACAACAGCTAATCCACGTTTACCTTTAGTAGAAGAATTAAAACAAATTTTAATAGATAGCTACTATGGAAAAGAATTACAATAAAGTAGAAATGAAAACTCGCCCAATTGGCAAAATCGAATGGGCGAATTATTAGGGGAGGTAAAAATGAAAGAAAATAGTAAAACAAAGAAAGTACTAATAGCAATATTAATTGCTATAGTTGTAGCTGTAGTGAGCTTTGTATCATATGAAATTGCTACAGTAAACAATACATATTATATTAGCCAAAAGAATTTACAAATACCAATTTTTGTATATCATGATTTAGTAGAGAATGAATCTGAAATTGAATATGATTATATGCAAACAACAGTAGATAAATTTGAAAAGCAAATAACAGGGTTAATGAAATTAGGATATAAGCCAATTACATATGAAGATTTAGTGCAATACAAAAATGGTGAAAAGCAAATACCAAAGTGGAGCTTTTTGATAACCTTTGACGATGGCTATACAGGGGTATATAAATATGCATTTGAAATAGCAAAAAAATATAATATACCAATGACATCTTTTGCTATAGATGATTGCGTTGGCTCAGATGGTTATTATACATGGGAGCAGGCAAAAGAGATGAAAGATAGTGGACTTATGAGTATATATTCACATGGGTTAACACATGCAAAATACGATTTAGAAACAAAGGAAGATTTGGTTAACCAAACTGAACAAGCATATGAAAATTTGAAGATAAATCTACAAGATGAAAACTTGCTAAAAGTATTTACATATCCGTATGGATTGTATACAGAAGAAGAGAGAGCAGCTTTGAAAGAAGAGGGATTTATTCAAAATTTAACAGATAATGAAATAAATACAAGCAAAAAACTAGATTTAGCAGGCTTGCACAGGTCATATCCGTTAAATGATTCTGTGTTCAAAATATTATTAAAAATACAATATAGAGTAATAAGATATAATTAATAAGATAAGAGGAACCTAAAAAGGTTCCTCTAACTGTTTGCGTCATAATTTAAACGCGACCTTCATCATTTTCCTGAATTTATACAGGGAAATGAATTCGATTTGCTCAATATTATCTATTGTGCAATCGCTATGCCTTTGAAGCAGTTCTTTGACTGGATAGAGACGTTTTATCCCATCCAGTTCATAAATGGCATTCATAATGTCATAGGAAGTTTCATCTTTGAAACATTTCCGTGTGACTTCTTGTACCTTACTGCATGCAAAACAATAGTTCTTGTTTCGCAAAGCAGCGTTGCAAAGAAATTCCAAAGAACGAATTATCTCTGCTTTTTGGTTGTTGTCGTTAATGATTGTAATCATCAACAATACCACCTTTCTAAAAATGATACTATATATTGTATCACAAAACTAAAAAAATTGCAAAATCTCTTGTTTAAAGGAAAAATAGAGTATATAATATGTAAAGTAAGAAGAAGGGAGTTTTCTATGAAAGTAAGTAAAGAAGAATTGATGCATATTGCAAAACTTGCAGATATAAAAATAAAAGATAATGAAATAGAAGATTATTTAAACAATTTACAGGATATATTAAATTTTGCAGAAGTTGTAAATAAAGCTCCAATAGAAAATATGGAAGAAACAATTGGTACAAACGAAAATTATAATGTTTTTAGAAAAGACGAAATTAAAGAATTTGAAAATCATGAAGGGCTTTTACAAAATGCACCAGAAGCGGAAAGAGGAATGTTTAAAATTCCTAAAGTATTAAATTAATTTTATAAGAGGGAGAAAAATATGGATATAACTGAATTTACAGTACACGAACTTTTAGAAAAGTTGAATAATGATGCATTAACATCAAAAGAAATTGTAAAAGCATATAAATCTAGAATAGAAGAAAAGGAAAAAGATGTACAAGCATTTATAACAACAACATTGGATGAAGCAGAAGAACAAGCAGAAAAAATAGATGCAAAAAGAAAAGAAAAAAGTGTAGGACCTTTTGCGGGAGTACCAATAGGAATAAAGGATAATCTTTGCACAAAAGGGGTAAAAACTACATGCGCATCAAAAATGCTAGAAAATTTTGTTTCACCATATGATGCTACAGTTGTAGAAAAATTAGAGGAAAGTGGGATTATTAGCTTAGGCAAATTAAACATGGATGAATTTGCTATGGGAAGCTCTACAGAAAATTCTGCAATGCAAATTACACACAATCCTTGGAACTTAAATAAGGTTCCAGGAGGATCTTCAGGAGGCTCTGCAGCTGCAGTAGCAGCAAATTTAGTCCCTTGGGCGCTAGGTTCAGATACAGGCGGTTCAATACGTGAACCTGCTTCATTTTGCGGAGTTGTAGGTTTAAAGCCAACCTATGGATTAGTATCAAGATATGGTTTAGTTGCATTTGCTTCATCACTTGATCAAGTTGGACCTATTACAAAAGATGTAAGAGATTGTGCTATGTTGTTAAATTTGATAGCAGGACACGATGAAAAAGATTCAACATCGTATGATATAGAAAAGAAAGACTATACAAAGTCATTAGAAAAAGATATAAAAGGTTTGAAAATAGGAGTTCCTAAGGAATTTTTTGGAGAAGGAATTAATAAAGAAGTAAAAGAAAAATTAGAAGAAGCAATAGAAAAGTATAAAGAAATGGGAGCTATTGTAGAAGAATGTTCTTTAGATGTTGCACAATATGCTTTAGCTACATATTATATAATTGCTTGTGCTGAAGCAAGCTCAAACCTAGGAAGATTTGATGGAATAAGATATGGGTATAGAGCTAAAGATTATACAGATTTAAACGAATTGTTTGTTAATTCTAGAAGTGAAGCTTTTGGAGACGAAGTAAAAAGAAGAATAATACTTGGAACATACGTATTATCATCAGGATATTATGATGCATACTATAAAAAGGCCCAAAAAGTACGTACTTTTGTAAAGAAAGAATTTGACAAGAATTTTGCTAAATATGATGTATTATTAACTCCAGTTGCACCAACAACAGCTTTCAATATAGGAGAAAAATCAAACAATCCATTGGAAATGTATTTGGCAGATATTTGCACGGTATCAATTAATATAGCAGGTGTACCAGCAATATCTATACCATGTGGAGTTGATAAAAGCGGAATGCCAATAGGAATGCAGCTTATAGGAAACAGATTTAATGAAGAAACAATATTAAATGCTGCATATGCTTTTGAACAAAAAGAGAAATTTAGAGAAAATTATAAACCAGAATTTATAAAATAAAAACTAAATAATTAATAAGGAAGGGAAAATAATGCCAAGAGAAGATTATGAAGTAGTAATAGGACTTGAAGTCCATGCGGAGCTTTCTACTAAAACAAAAATATTTTGCAGTTGCTCTACAGAATTTGGTGCAGAGCCTAATGTTCATACTTGCCCAATTTGTATGGCTTTGCCGGGAACACTGCCAGTACTGAATGAAAAGGTAGTTGAATATGCTGTAAAGGCTGGATTGGCTACAAATTGTTCTATAGAACGAAATAGCAAGAATGATAGAAAAAATTATTTCTATCCAGATTTACCAAAGTCTTATCAAATATCACAATTTGATAAACCTCTTTGCAATAATGGATATATAGAAATAGAAGATGATGAAGGCAATAACAAGAAAATAAGAATTCTAAGGATACATATAGAAGAAGATGCAGGAAAGTTAAACCACAATGAATTTAGTGGAGGAAGCTTAGTTGATTTAAACAGAGCAGGAGTACCATTAATAGAAATAGTATCAGAGCCAGATTTAAGATCTGCAAAAGAAGCGGATAAATATTTAAGAAAATTAAAATCAACATTGGAATATATTGAAGTATCAGATTGTAAAATGCAAGAGGGCTCGTTTAGAGCTGATGTAAACGTTTCTATACATAAAAAAGGTGAACCATTTGGAACGCGTACAGAAATGAAAAATATGAACTCGTTTAAATCTATATCTAGAGCTATCGAATACGAAATACAAAGGCAAGCAGAAGTATTAGATAATGGTGGAATAATAGAGCAAGAAACACTAAGATGGGATGATGTATCTGGAAGAACTTTCTCGATGAGAAACAAAGAAGATGCGCAGGATTACAGATATTTCCCAGAGCCAGATTTGGTAGCAATTAGATTATCTGATGAGTATATAAATAATATTAAAGAAAATCTACCAGAATTACCAGAAAGCAGAAAAACAAGGTACATGGAAGAATACAAGCTATCTGAAAAAGATGCACGATTACTTACTGCTTCTAAATATTTATCAAATTTATTTGAAGCAGCAGAGGAAATATGTAAAAATGCAAAAGCAGTTGCAAACTGGATACTATCAGATATTTCTCGTATTTTAAATGAGGAAGAAATAGAGCCGGAAAATATTCCATTCTCTGGTAAAGAATTAGCACAACTAATTCAATTAATAGATAAGGGCACAATTAGTTCTGCAATAGGAAAAAAAGTATTGGAAGAATTATTTAAATGTGCTAAAGATGAAATGAAAATGCCAGAAGAGATAATTAAAGAAAATGGATGGATTCAAATTTCAGATGAATCAGCAATAAAAGAAGTTGTAATGAAAATATTAAACGAAAATCCTCAATCAATAGCTGATTACAAAGCTGGAAAAGATAGAGCTTTAGGATTTTTAGTAGGACAAGCAATGAAGCAAACAAAAGGAAAAGCAAATCCACAAATGCTTAACAAAATGTTTATAGAAGAATTAAAAAAATAGTTGGTAAAGAGAAATCTTTATCAACTTTTTTATGAAAAAATATCCACTATAAAAGTGGATATTAAAAATAAAAAACTGTGCACAATTTTTTATTTTGCAATTGAATTTAACTTCTTAGATAATGAAGATTTTTTTCTAGATGCTGTATTTTTTACTAAAACTCCTTTAGTACAAGCTTGATCTATCTTTTTTGTTGCAGCAGAGAATAATACTTTTGCTTCTTCTACATTTCCAGCTTCAACAGCTTGTTCAAACTTCTTAACAGCTGATTTATATCCAGACTTAATCATATTATTTTGAGCAGTTTTCTTTTCAATTACACTAACACGTTTAATTGCTGATTTGATATTTGGCATTATTTGCACCTCCCTTTGCATCTCTGTAATTATAACGTATACTATTGTAACACGAAATAACTAACTTTGCAAGACACAAGAGACATTTTTATTTACAAATAACAGGAATAAGTATATAATTTTAAAAAAATATATAAAAGGAATATCAAATATGGAAAAAATAGGGTTCTTTGGAGGCAGTTTTAATCCGCCAACAAATGCGCATTTAGAAATTGCGAAAACAGCATTAGAAGAAATGGAATTAGATAAAGTATATTTCGTACCTATGGGAAATACTTATAAAAAGCCAGGATTAATAGATGAAAAATTAAGATATGAAATGTTGCAAATAGCTTGCGCTAAAAATGAAAAAATAGATGTAGAGAATATAGAATTAAACTTAACTAAATCCCTAACTACAATAGAAGCATTTAAGAGAATAGAAAGCAAATATTCTAAAACTCAGAATTATTATATAATGGGAGCAGATAATTTTTTGAAATTACCTAATTGGCAAGATGCTGAAGAGCTAATTACTAATTATAAACTAATAGTATTTGCAAGAAAAGGAGAGGAATTATCAGATTTGATAAATAACAATAAGCTAATAAATAGCCATTTAACAAATATTAATTTGTTGAAAATAGAAAATAATATTAGTTGTAGTTCAGGAATAATTAGAGATTTAATAAAAGAAGGCAAAAATGAAATTGCTAAAAAGTATACAGAAGAGAGAATTGTAGAATTTATTAATAAAAACAAACTTTACAATTAATTCATGAAAAATACTTGAAAAAGCCAAATAAAACATATATAATAGGCTCACAAACAATACATATAGATAAGATTGAAAGGAGCGATTTTTATGAACATAAAAATAACAGAAAGGGAACTAAAGGCAACAGAATCAATAAAAGATTATATCGAAACAAAAGCTGAAAGATTACAAAAATACTTTGATACAGATGAAATAGATTTATTTGTAACAATAAAAAAAGAAGGAGAAGATCAAATCGCAGAAATGCAAATAACAGTATATGGTGAAGTATTAAGAGCTGTTTCTGCAAGCAAAGATTTGTATGCTTCAATAGATAAAGATATAGACATAGTAGAAGGTCAAATAAGAAAAATAAAAACTAAAAAAGATAAGCAAAATATGACTGACTCAATCAGAGTGAAAGACGAGATGAGAGGTCAAGAACATGAAATTGAAAATGAAATAGTAAAAACTATGTATTATTCAATTAAACCTACAACGGCAGAAGATGCTAAACTATTATTAGAAGAAAAACCACAAAATAGATTTTTAGCATTTATAAATGTTGAAACAGGAAAAGTTAATGTAATCTATAAATTAAATGACAATAAAAACTATGGTTTAATAGAACCAGAAGCATAAAATAACAAAAAGAAAAGATTTGTAAAGTTTTTTCTTTTTTATGTATATAAATTAGTATAAAAAAACTTGCAATCAATAAAACATATTGTTATAATAAAAATGAATTAAAAAGCGTAAAAATGATCACTTAATTTCATTAAGTTATATACTTAACGAACAATTTTATGTAAAAATTATATCAATAAAAGTTTGAATTTTCAAGCAGAAAACAGAAAAAATTGTTTAAGAAAATAGTAATAAATAAAAAACACTTTTAAAGAAGTGCAAAATCTCTAAAAAGCAGTTATACCAACTATTGTATAAATATTTTTTCAAAAAATTTTTTTCCTTAAGTATATAACTTAAGGAAGTTGGAAAAGATAATAAAAAGAGAGTAATACCAAAGAAAATAAAGAAAGGAAGTCTAATATAGTGAAAAGATTAGATATTAAATTCAAGAGTAAAGAAATAAATATAAAAAAAGAAAAAGGAATAACATTAGTTGCTTTAGTAGTTACAATAGTTGTATTGCTGTTATTAGCAGGAATAAGTTTAAATTTAGTAATAGGAAATGAAGGAATATTAACAAGAAGTAAAGAAAGCAAAACCAAAACACAACTAGCAGAAGTAAAAGAAAAAGCACAATTAGATATAACAGAGGTGCAAACAATAAATGCAGGAAAAATAACATATGGAGAATTAAAAAGCATATTAGAAAAATATGGAACAGTGGAATATGAGGAAGATGGGAAAACAATAAAGGGAGTAAAAACAACAGATGGTTATGAGATAGGAATAAACGAAATATACACAAATAAAGAAAATTGGCCAACATATACCACAGTAGCAAATGCACCAGATATAAGTGGATTTAATAAGAGTAATAGTTATTTTGTAACATGGAATACCGAAAATAGCCCATATGAAATAAAAGAAGAAATAAGATTAGATGATATACCACCAAGTGAATGGTATGATTATACGGCAAGTGAAAAAAGATGGGCGAATGTAAAAACAATAGGAGGAGGCAATGATTGTTATTGGGTATGGATACCAAGATACGCATATCAAGTACCAACAAGAAGTAGCACAGCAACAACAATACAAATAAAATTTCTAGAAGGAAAAAGTAATAAACCAATAGGCGAAACAGAAGAAATAACAAATACAACACCAACCCCAGGAAGCTGGGTAGTGCATCCAGCGTTTACAAATGCAGGAAATGGAGGCTTTGGAGAGTTAAGCGGAATATGGGTTGCGAAATATGAAGCAAGTAGTAATAGCACAATAGTAGTAGAAAACCCAAGTGAAGACCAATTAGCCAATTATGGAAGAAGTGGTGGAAGTAATACAAGTTTTAAAGTGAGAGTAAAACCAAATGTAACAAGTTGGAGAGGAACTACTGTGGGAGATATATTTACAGTATGTAGAAATATAACAACAGCAGGAAACTCATTAGAAGGAACAACCAATATAGATTCACATATGATGAAAAATACAGAATGGGGAGCAGTAGCATATTTAAGTAGAAGCCAATATGGAAAAAATAGCGCAGTATATAACAATCCATATTGGAACAACAAGGATTACAATGGAACGATTTATTATTCATCAATAACAGGATTATGTGGAAAGAGCCAAAACTATTTAACAACAGCATATAATGATCCAAATGTCTATAAATACAATACAACAGAAGGAAAAAATGCAAGTACAACAGGAAATGTATATGGAGTATACGATATGGCAGGAGGAGCATGGGAATATGTAGCAGCAGTATTAAGTAGCAAAAAATCAAGTGGAAACTATTATAATTTTACAAATATAGATACAAAATATTATGAAAGTTATGATAGCTATGATAACAGCAAATATGGAGATGCGGTATATGAAACATCAACAAATTCAGAAGGAGGCAACAGCTGGGATAACAACCACTCGTGCTTCGTCCTTGAGTCGTACCCTGTGTTCTTACGTGGTGGTCATGCTTTCTCTGGTGGCAATGCAGGTGTATTTGCGTTCACCTGTGATTACGGTGGTATCAATGCCGGCGACAGTTTCCGTCCGTGTCTAGTTAGTCCACAGTAGTGGAGAAAAAGTCAAAAATTTTTGTTAAAATAAAAAATGTGTAATTTAAAAATAGGCTTTTTGAATTACACATTTTTAGTATATAAAACAAAAAGAATGTAGAAAAATGGAATACGAAAAGAGAAAAAAAGAAGTTACATGTATTGACTATACTCATAAAAATTATATAATAAAAAAGAATTTTAATCATATTTAATATCTAATAAATTAGAGCTCATATTTATTTTGATTCTAAAAAATTTCCAAAATTAAAAACAAAAATAAAACAAGAAAGGAGAAAATGTGAATAAAAAGATAATAATATTGCCAATTATTGCGTCAATAATTGTGGCAGTAGTTTGTTTTTGCACGTATGAGAAACCAGAAAATACAGAGAAAGTGGAAAACATTGTGTATGAAAATTTAGAAGAAGGTGGAGAAGAATATCCAGAAGAAGAGTTAATAGGAAGAATACGAATAGACAAAATAAATTTAGAAGCGCCAATAAAAGAAGGAAGTGATCAAGAAGTTTTAAAATCATATGTAGGACACATAGAAGATACTGCAATATATGATGGAAATGTATGTCTTGCAGCACATAATAGAGGAAATGAATATTCATATTTTGCAAGATTAAACGAATTAGAAAAAGGTGATGAGATAGTATATGAAAATATATATGGAATAAAAAAATACAGGGTGGAAACGAGTCAAGAAATATTAGAAACAGATTGGAGTTTGTTAGAAAATTCAAGCCAGAATAAGATAACATTAATAACGTGTATTGCAAATAGGCCTAATCAAAGGCTTTGTGTACAAGCTGTAGAAATTTAAAAAGGAGGGCAGAGTAATGCGAAAATTAACAAAGATAATATCATTAGTAATTATTATTGCTATGGTTTTGCAAAATACTATAGCTTTGGCTAACGTGATAGAAATAGGTGAAAAATCTTTAATAAAAAGAGGGAATCTTGGCTTTTATACTATTCAGTATTGGAATGAGGCAAAAGAAAGATGGATGTATATTACATATTCAAGAACATATTATCAAGATAAGAATGGAAAAAATAGAGTGGCCTATTGTGTAGATCCAGAATTAGATGGTGTTGGTTGGCTACCGGGGGAAGTAGAACAATACGAGGCAACAATATCAAATAAAATAACCAATAAAGAATTATGGAATGTATATAAAAATGGATATCCATATGTTTCATATCAGCAATTAGGAGTTGAAACTGAAGATGATGCGTATTTGGCTACAAAGCAGGCTGCATATTTTGTGCTTAGAAAATGGCCTCTTGAAAAAGTTTATGATTATTTTAGAGGAGGGCGAGACCCGATTAATGACCAAAATTTGGAAGATATAAATAGAAGAGGAAGAAAAGTAGTAGATGCAATATATAATCTAGTTAATATAGCGTATAATAATTCGCAAAATATACCAGTAGCCTCCATAAAGCAGAGTGGAGGGTTAGTAGCAGAGAAAGATGGAAAAAACTATTCATCAAGTTATATATTAGAAAAAACTAGTGGAGATATATCACTTAAAGTGAAAAGTATAGAAGGAGCACCACAGGAGACATATATAGCAGACAAAAACGGACAGAAAAAAGAGAGTTTTAATGGCGGAGAACAATTGAAAATAATGATTCCGAAAGACCAGATAAAAAAGGAATATGATATTAAGATAAATTATGAATTAACCTTAAAGAATTATCCCGTATATTATGCTAGAAGTGAACAGGAAAATTCACAAAATTATGTTGTAGTTGGAGAAAACAATGAAAAATTTAATGGAGTTATAAATACTAAGATTGGAGCAGGAAAGTCCACTATAAATATAATAAAATTGGATGAGGAAAATAAAGAACCAATAAGTGGAGTAAAATTCAATATAAAGTATAAAGATGGAGAAAATATAGGTGATTTTGTGACTGATGAGGAAGGGAAAATAGAAATAAAAGATGTACATCAAGGAACTGTGATTGTAACAGAGATAGAAACAGATAAAAAATATGAAATAGATGTGAATGGAAAAGAAATACAAATTGGATATAATACTACACATGAATTGGAAATAACCAATAAAAGAAAAAAAGGAAGCCTGGAGGTTACAAAGGTAGATAAAGATGATAACAGTATAAAAATAGAAGGTGTGGAGTTTGAACTATTAAATGATAAAGGAGAGATAATTGAAAAATTAGTAACAGACGAAGAAGGAAAAGCCATTATTAATAATATTGATATCGGAGAATATATATTAAAAGAGACAAAAACAAATGAAGAATATAGGTTGGGAGAAGAACACAGTATAAAGATAAATTGGAATGAAAAATTAAATCTTACAATAGAAAACGAGAAAAAGAAAGGAAAACTAGAAATAATTAAAACAAGTGAAGATGAAAACAACATATTAAATTTACCTCAAGGAAGCTATATAGAAGGAACAGAGTTTGACGTACTAGATTACGAAGGCAATATTATAGACCATATAATTACAAATGAAGAAGGAAAGGCTGCAAGCAAGATGTTACCTCTAGGGAAATATAAAGTAATAGAAACTAAGGCAAATGAGTGGTACATGAAAAATGAAGAAATCTATGAAGTTAGCATTAGTTCTGATAACGAAATTGTGGAACTTAATATAACTAATAAATCTAAGGACCCTAAAGTAGATATTAATAAAAAGGGACCTAGCTTGTCATATGCTAATCAAGAGATTAGGTATGATTTTGAAATACGAAATACCGGAAATGTAGAATTAAATGATTTCACCTGGTATGAATTTTTACCATTCGAATATGGAAAAATAACTAGAATGTCAACAGGCACATATAATCAAGAACTTAGTTATAATGTTTATTATAGGACTAATAAAAAGCAAGAATATCTTGTGCTGGCAGAAAATTTAAGTACAAATGTAAATAATTATATAGATTTGGAGAAAATTTATTTAGAAGATGATGAAAAAATTACTGAAATAAAAATAAAATACGGAGATGTAAATGTGAATTTTGCTGAAGAAGAAAAGCCTCAAATCTATATGAAACTAAAAGAAGATTTAACAGAAAACCAGGAAGTAAGGAATACTACTATATTAGAAGGAAAGCATAATGATTATAAAATTTGTGATGAAGATGAGGTAACGACAATAATAAGAGAAAATAAACCAGAACCTAAAAAATTACCAAGAACAGGATTTTAAATATATGGTATAAAAATGAAGAAAAATATTGAAATATAAGGAATATTGTAATATAATGTAAATATTGCATTAAGCAATTTCTATAATAATGGTTTGAAAGGAGCAATAAAGATGATTTATTCAAAAGAATTAGAAAATATGTGCCCAATTGCAAAAGGAGTTAACCATGGCCCAGCACCAATTCCAGAAGAAGGAAAATGGGTAAAAGCAACAGAAATAAAGGATATATCAGGATTAACACATGGTATAGGCTGGTGTGCACCACAACAAGGAGCATGTAAATTAACATTAAATGTAAAAGATGGAATAATACAAGAAGCATTAATTGAGACAGTAGGATGTTCAGGAATGACACATTCAGCAGCAATGGCTGGAGAAATATTAACAGGAAAAACAATATTAGAAGCATTAAACACAGACTTAGTTTGTGATGCTATAAATACTGCTATGAGAGAATTATTTCTACAAATTGTATATGGAAGAACACAAACAGCTTTCTCTGAAGGCGGACTTCCAGTAGGAGCAGGACTTGAAGACTTAGGAAAAGGCCATACAAGTCAAGTAGGAACAATATATTCAAGCACTTTAAAAGGACCAAGATACCTAAATTTAGCTGAAGGATATATTGTAGAACTTGGATTAGATAAAGATGACCAAATAATAGGTTATAAATATGTTCATCTAGGAAAAATGATGGATGGAATAAAAGCAGGAATGGATCCAATGGAAGCAATAGAAAAGGCTTCTGGTAAATATGGAAGATTCGACGAAGCTGTTAAAAAAGTAGATCCAAGAAAGCAATAATAAGAAGGGGGAATAAGAGATGGCAGTAACATTTGAAAGTTATGAGAGAAGAATAGACCAAATAAAACCAGTAATGGAAAAATATGGAATAAAAGATTTTGAAGATGCTTTAAAAATATGTACAGATAAAGGATTCAATCCTTATGAAATAGTTAAAGGTGTTCAACCAATATGCTTTGAGAATGCAGCTTGGGCATATACACTAGGTGCAGCAATAGCAATAAAAAAGGGATGCACAAAAGCTCATGAAGCAGCAAAGGCAATAGGAGAAGGCTTACAAGCATTTTGTATACCTGGTTCAGTTGCAGATGATAGAAAAGTAGGATTAGGACATGGAAATTTAGCATCAATGTTGTTATCAGAGGAAACAAAATGCTTTGCTTTCTTAGCAGGACATGAAAGTTTTGCAGCAGCAGAAGGTGCTATAGGAATAGCAAAATCTGCAAATAAAGTAAGAAAAGAACCATTAAGAGTTATATTAAATGGATTAGGAAAAGATGCAGCACAAATAATTTCTAGAATAAATGGTTTTACATATGTAAAAACAGATTTTGATTTCTTCACTGGTAAAGTAAAAGTAGTTGAAGAAATACCATATTCAGATGGTGAGAGAAGCCAAGTTAGATGTTACGGTGCAAACGATGTAAGAGAAGGCGTTGCAATAATGTGGTTAGAAGATGTAGACATCTCAATTACAGGAAATTCAACAAACCCAACAAGATTCCAACATCCAGTAGCTGGAACATATAAGAAAGAAAGATTAGAAGCAGGAAAGAAATATTTCTCTGTTGCTTCAGGTGGAGGAACAGGAAGAACATTACACCCAGATAATATGGCAGCAGGTCCAGCTTCATATGGAATGACAGATACAATGGGAAGAATGCATTCAGATGCGCAATTCGCAGGAAGTTCATCAGTACCAGCCCACGTAGAGATGATGGGATTAATTGGAATGGGTAACAACCCAATGGTTGGTGCATCAGTAGCAGTAGCGGTAGCTGTAGAAGAAGCAATGAATAAATAAACTTGTTATATAAAAAACGAAAAAGCCTCTAAATAAAGGGGCTTTTATTTAATTGCAAATACAGGAAAAAATGTTTGCTATTTTTATAAAAAACTATTGACATTTATAAAAATAGGCTATAGAATATAAACACAAAAACGAACAAAGGTTCAATAATTGTGGGAGGAGAATTTAAATGAGTAGCTTAGAAAATCACAAAAACTTTATGAATAGAACTTACTTAACAATTAGTGTATTAGGAAAAAATTTAAATTTAGATGTTAAATATAGAAACAATCCAATTATAGAACTAGATAAACAAGAAAAAAATATAAATTTGTATTTACCAAAAAAATATAAAACAATGGACAATGTAAATATAATAAATATGGCTATAGAAAAAATGTATGATGAAATTGCCGAAACAGAAATAGAAAATTCAATGGAAAAAGTAAGAGTAATTTTAGGATTTGCACCTGAAGACTATAAAATAGAAAGAATGAGAGAATCTTTTTGCAAAGTTAAAAATAAAGTTTTAATAATAAATCCTGATATAGTAAAGTATAATAGAAAAATTATAGAAACAACATTATTACAAGCATTTTGCAAGTCACAATATAAAGTAAATAGTAAAGCATATAAGCAAGCACTAGGAGCGGGCATAGAAAAGTATGAAAAAATGAAATATCAATTAATAATAAATAGAAAAACAGTAAGGAATATAGCTAAAGTTTCGTAAATAGTAGTAGAGATTAATTATAACAATAAATGAGGCAGGAAGTTAAATCCTGCCCTTATGTATCTTATTACTATAAAACTGATAAAACATATAAATAATAAAATATATAAAAACAAAACTTAAAATCCTGTCTTAATAATAATAGTCTAATAAATTAAACTAAAACTATTTCATTTGGCTTTCAGCTTGTTGGATTAATTTCTTAACCATTTGTCCACCTATTCTACCTGCATCTCTTGAAGATAAGTCACCGTTGTAACCATCTTTTAGATTTACACCAACTTCACTAGCTACTTCATATTTGAATTTGTTTAATGCATCAGCAGCTTCTGGAACTACTTTGTAATTACTGTTGCTTGATGAATGTGCCATTATTTTTCACCTCCTAGAATGTGAATATTTAATATCGAAAAGTAATGTACTTTTCAATAGTTATATTGCACAATAAAATAGAAAATACACTGGAAATTTTTGAAAGTTTTTTTAACTTAAAAATATGTGTTGCAAAACATGAATATGTGGTATAATAGTAAAACATAATAAATTAAAATAAAAAAACAGGAGATAATAATGTATAAATTAGTATGTATAGATTTAGATGGAACTCTATTAAATTCTTATGGCCAAGTTTCAAATAAAAATAAAGAATCTATAAAAAAATTAATAAATAAAAATGTAGAAGTTGTCATAGCATCAGGAAGACCAATAAATTCGGCTTCTAGCATCGCAAAAGAAATTGAATCAGATAAATATGTGATATGTGGAAATGGTTCTGTATTATATGATTTGCAGAAAAAAGCCATAGTATACGATAAATGTATAGAAAAGAAAAAAGTCTTGCAAATAATTAAAGAATGTGAAGAAAATAGCATATATTACAATGTGTACACAGAAAATTTAACTATTACTAAATCATTAAATTATAATACACTTGTGTATAATTATGAAAATCAAAATAAGACAGAAGATCAAAAAACAAACATAAAAATAGTAGATGATATATATAGTTATATAGAAAATTCTGAAAATATAAATGTTTTAAAAATAACAATATGTGATGATAATGAAATAATTTTCGGAGGAATAATCAGAAAATTAAGGCAGATAAAAGGTATAGATGTTCTAGATGTAGCACATATGTCAAGGAAAAGAATAAAACGCGGAACAGAAGAAATTGCTATAGAATATTATTATACAGAAATAACAAGTCAAAATGTGAATAAATGGAATGCGATTAAGGAATTATCAAATATATTAGGAATAAAAGATGAAGAAATAGTTGCTATTGGAGATAATATAAATGATAAAGAAATGATAGAAAAAGCAGGTCTAGGAATAATAATGGGAAATAGTGCTCCATATATGAAAGAATTTGCTGATGTTGTAGTAAATGATAATAATAATGATGGAGTATCAGATGCGATAGAAAATTATATATTAAAAGAATAAAATCTTAAGAAAATGCCAAAATATTAAATATATGGAGGCATTTTATGAAAGAGAAAAATGCATTTTGTGATAATGAAGAGACAAGTAAATTTGGAGAATTTGTGACTTCATATTTTGGATGGCTGCCAATAAGCAAGCAAAAAGACAGGGCAGAAGAAATGAATAATATGACGAAAGGTGAACTGAAAAAATAGTGAGAAAATATATTGACAAAAGGAAAAAAGGTAGTATAATAAAAATGTAGGTCAAAGAAAGTCAAAGTCAAAAAGGAGAAGAAATGAGAATATCAGATGTGATAGAAGAATTTATAAAAGATATGTTTGAAAGTGGTGATTCAATAGATATACAAAGAAATGAATTAGCAGAAAAATTTAATTGTGTGCCATCACAAATAAATTATGTAATATCTACACGTTTTAAACCAAATCAAGGCTATTATGTAGAAAGCCAAAGAGGCGGAGGTGGCCATATAACAATAAAAAAAGTTGCTATTACAAAAAGCAATTATTTAATGCATATAATCACTAATATGGGAGATAAAATAACTGCCCAAGAGGTTAGCATCTATATAAGCAATTTTCTATCATATAACATTATAAATGAAACGGTAGCAAAATTATTAAAAGTAGCAACGAGTGATAATGTACTAAATATTGATGCAAAGAAAAGAGATGAGTTAAGAGCAAATATATTTAAAAATATGTTAATTAATTTGGTAGAAGACTAAAATAACATATAATTAAGGAGGTTGATAAATATGTTATGTCAAAATTGTGGTGAAAATGAAGCAAATATAAAATATACTCAAAATATAAATGGAGTAAAAAAACAAATGAATTTATGCGAAAAGTGTGCAAAAAAATTAGGATTAGATGGTTTTCAATTTAGTTTGCCAATACATTTTTCGGATTTTTTAGAAGATTTTTTCCAAACAGAAAATTCAGATTTATTGCCCAATTTCATTACGCAGAATAATAATTTGTGCAAAACCTGTGGAGAAGAATATGATAATTTTATAAAAACAGGATTATTAGGATGCCCAGAATGCTATAACTCTTTTGAAAATAAAATAGATCCAATCTTAAAGAAATTACAAGGAAATACGCGTCATGTAGGAAGGGGAATAGAAAATAAAAATCAGAAAAATAGAATTATAATTAATGAAAATAAAGATACTGAAAATGTAGGAAAAGCTGAAAAAACTGTAGAAGAAAAGATAGCGGAATTACAAGAACAGCTAAAAATTGCTATAAAAGAGGAAAGATATGAAGATGCAGCTAAGATAAGAGATGAAATAAAAAATATGAAAAAAGAATAAAATGGAGGAATTGAAATGTCTAATTGGTATTTACAAAATGGTAAGGAATCGGATGTTGTGATAAGTACTAGAATCAGACTAGCTAGAAACTTATCTGGATTTCCTTTTGAGAATAAATGCGATAAAGAAGCTAAAAAACAAATATTAAATAAAATAGAAGAAGTAGTTCCTAATATAGGTTATGGATTGCAATTATTAAAAATGAAGGATATGAATGAATTAACGAAAGAAGAACTAATAGAGAAACATTTAATAAGTCCAGATTTTGCAAATAAAGATGACGATTCTAGAGCCATAATCATAAATAATGAAGAAAATATTTGTATAATGGTAAATGAAGAAGATCATATCAGAATACAAGTGTTTTCTGAAGGGCTAGAAGTTGAAAATTTGTTAAATTTGGCTATTGAGTTGGATAAAAAATTAGAAAAGTTACTAAATTATTCATATAGTGATAAATATGGATATTTGACAGCTTGCCCTACAAATGTAGGAACAGGCTTAAGAGTTTCAACAATGGTACATGTTCCAGCACTAGATAAAACAGAAAATTTAGGAAAAATATTAAGAATTGTAAATAATTTTGGAATGAGTGTTAGAGGTGTATACGGAGAAGGCTCAGATAGCAAAGGAAACATATATCAAATTTCTAACAACCAAACATTAGGATTAACAGAGGAAGAGATAGCAAAGGATGTGTTAAATATTACACAAAAAGTAATAGAGCAAGAAAGAATAGCACGTAAATATTTAGGAAAAACAGGGTTAGAATTAGAAAACCAATTATATAGAGCATTTGGCCTTATGATGTATTCAAAAATGATAACATTAGATGAATGTATGGACTTGTTATCCGATGTAAAACTAGGAACAGATATGGGAATAATAAAAGAATTGGATGATGGGAAAATAAAAAAATTATTGTTGTATACTAAACCTGCCAACATGCAGAGGTACTATGGACAGACCATGGGGAAAAATGAAGAAAACATTAAAAGGGCAGAATTAGTGCAACAAATTATAAATGAAAAATAATTTAAGAATGAAGGTGATACTATGAAATATAAATTTACAAACAGTGCTCAAGTAGCATTGGAAATAGCGACTAACTTAGCTATAAAACTAGGTCATGATTATGTGGGAACAGAACATATATTATATGGTTTAGTTGAAGAACCTAACGGAGTTGCAGGAAGATTATTGGAAAAACAAGGAATTACAATTGAGAGTATATTAGAACAAATAGAAGTGCTAGTAGGCTCAAATCCAGTAAATATTCTATCTGTTGAAGATATAGGCTTTACACCAAGAACAAAAAGAGTTATAGAGAATGCTTTTATAGAAGCTAGAAAATTAAATAGTGAGTATATAGGAACAGAGCATTTACTAGTTGGAATTATGAGAGAAGGCGATAGTGTAGCAGTAAGAATAATGATGAACTTAAATGTAGCCCCTCAAAAAATATATAGTGAGATAGTAAAATTAATAAAAGAAGGCGAAGAAGCAAATTCTGATAACAATAAAACTTATGGAAGCTTTAATTCAACACCAACATTAAACCAATATGGAACAGACTTAACAAAGAAAGCACAAGAAGGAAAATTGGACCCTGTGATAGGGAGACAAAAAGAAATAGAAAGAGTCGTGCAAATTCTATCAAGAAGAACCAAAAATAATCCTTGCTTAATAGGTGAACCAGGCGTCGGAAAAACAGCTATAGCCGAGGGACTTGCTCAAAGAATAATACAAGGTGATATACCAGAAACATTAAAAAATAAAAGAGTAGTTAGCTTGGATATATCTGGAATGGTTGCTGGTGCTAAATATAGAGGCGACTTTGAAGAGAGAATAAAGAAAGCATTAAATGAAGTAAAAAAAGCCGGAGATGTAATTCTATTTATAGATGAGATTCATACTATAGTAGGTGCCGGTTCTGCAGAAGGTGCTGTTGATGCTGCAAACATACTAAAACCTTTACTAGCTAGAGGAGAAATAAATGTAGTAGGTGCAACAACAACAAATGAATATAGAAAATATATAGAAAAAGATGCAGCTTTAGAAAGAAGATTTAGTCCTGTAATGGTAGAAGAACCTAATAAAGAAGATGCTATAAAGATCCTTGAAGGATTAAGAGATAAGTATGAAGCACATCATAATGTAAAAATTCCAGATGAGTCTATAAAAGCAGCGGTAGAATATTCTATAAGATATGTAAATGATAGATATTTGCCAGATAAAGCAATAGATTTAATAGATGAAGCGGCTTCTAAGGTGAAAATGAAAACATATACAAAACCAGATTCATTAAAGAAATTAGATGACGAAATAGAAAAACTAACAAGAGAAAAAGAAGAAGCAATAGCCACACAAAACTTTGAAAAAGCAGCTAATTTAAGAGATAAAGAAAAAAATAAAAAGAAAGAGTTGGAAGAAAAGCAAGAAAAATGGAAAAATACTAATAACAAAAAAGTTAGTATAGTAACAGCTGAAGATATAGCAAACGTAATAGCAACTTGGACAGGAATACCAGTAAATAAGATTACTGAAAGTGAGAATGAGAAATTAAAAAATCTAGAAGAAAATTTGCATAAGAGGGTAATAGGACAAGACAAAGCTGTAACAGCTATTGCCAAAGCAATAAGAAGAGGAAGAGTAGGGTTAAAAGATCCTAATAGACCAATAGGTTCATTCTTATTCTTAGGTCCAACTGGTGTTGGAAAAACTGAATTATCAAAAGCATTAGCTGAAAACCTATTTGGAAATGAAAACACAATGATAAGAATAGATATGTCTGAATTTATGGAACCACATTCTGTGGCAAAACTAATTGGTTCACCTCCAGGATATGTGGGATATGATGAAGGTGGTCAACTAACAGAAAAAGTTAGAAGAAAACCATATTCTGTAATACTATTTGATGAGGTAGAAAAAGCCCACCCGGATGTAATGAATATGTTGCTTCAAATACTAGAAGATGGTAGGTTAACAGACTCGCAAGGAAGAACCGTAAACTTTAAGAATACTGTAATAATAATGACATCAAATGTTGGAGCGAGATTGATTACAGATAGAAATAAATTAGGTTTTACAAATAATCAGAATGAAGAAGAAAAGAACAAGAAAGATTACGAAGAAACCAAAAAAGAAGTAATGGCAGAGTTAAAAAAACAGTTTAGACCAGAATTATTAAATCGTATAGATGATATAATTGTGTTCCATAAGTTAGAAAATAAAGATATAGAGAAAATAATAGATTTAATGCTAAATCAAGTAATTAAGAGAATGAAAGCTCAAGACATAGAAATTGAAATATCAGATGATGTTAAAAAATTAATTGCAGAAAAAGGTGTTGATAATAATTATGGAGCAAGACCTTTAAGAAGGGCTATACAAAGTATGCTAGAAGATAAAATAGCAGAAGCAATATTGGATGGTATAGTGCAACCAAATAAAAAAGCTAAAGTAGTAGTTAAAGATGGAAATATAGTAATAGAATAAAGGAGACTAGATATGATAGCCTTAGTTACAGGTGCTTCCTCTGGAATAGGAAGAGATATTGCTAGAGAATTGGCAAAAAGGAAATATAATATAATTGCTGTTGCAAGAAACGAAGATGCGTTAAAAGAACTAAAGAATGAATTGGAAAAAGAATATGAAGTTAATGTAGATGTAAGAGCAATGGATTTGATTGATAGAGATGGGTGTAGAAAACTACATGATGATGTAAAAAGCCAATATGGAATAATTGATGTGTTAGTTAATGATGCGGGATTCGGAACCTGTGGCAAATTTACTGAAACAGATTTAGATAAAGAATTAGGAATGATAGATACAAATGTAGTTGCCCTTCATATATTAACAAAGTTATTCTTGATAGATATGGTGGAAGCGGATAAGGGACACATATTAAATGTGGCGTCAATAGCAGGTTTTATGCCTGGCCCGTTGATGGCAACATATTATTCTACAAAATCTTATGTTGTAAGATTAACACAAAGCATAAGGCAAGAATTATTTATGCAAGGGTCACATGTAAAAATTAGTGCATTATGCCCAGGACCAGTTAAAACTAATTTTAATAAAGTGGCTGATGTTAAATTTAATTTAATGGAAGCGGACAGCAAATTTGTAGCAAAATATGCTGTAAAACTAATGTTTTTAAATAGAACATTAATATTTCCAAGTTTCTTCATTTGGATGGGAAGATTACTTGCAAAAATTTTTCCAGATCAAATATCTGCATTTGTGTGCTATTTTGCACAAAGAAGAAAAATATCATAATAAAAATTACTCCTTGAATAATAGAAAATCTATTGTTTAAGGAGTAATTTTTTATTTAATCTTTATTTATTATCATTGGACCAATATTGGTAACGGTTCCAGCACCTAAAGTAATTACAATATCATTTGGCATTACTCTATCCCTAATATATTTAGCTATTTCATTGAAATCTGTCATGTAAATAGCATGCTTTTGAACTTTGTTAATCAAATTTACTAAATCTTGAGAAGAAACGCCTAATGTATCAGCCTCTCTGGCTGCATAAATATCAGTAACAATTATGTTGTTAAATCCGCTTAAAGATTGAGCAAATTCGTTTAATAGGCTCTTTGTTCTACTATATGTGTGAGGTTGGAAAATTACCCAAGATCTATTGAAATCCTTTTGCATCATTGCATCATATGTAGCTTTTATCTCAGAAGGATGATGAGCATAGTCATCATATACTGTAGCATTATTTATAGTTCCTACATATTCAAATCTTCTGTGGGCACCTGTGTATTTTAATAGTGCGGATTTTATTACCTCTTTATCTATTCCATATTCAAAACATGTTGCAATACATGCTAAAGCATTGTATACATTGTGACGTCCTGGAACTGAAAGTTTGAATGTTTTAAAGAAAGTATTATTTCTATAAACATCAAAAGAAGGAAATCCATTACGGTCGAATTTAATGTTACGTGCAACAAAATTTGCTTTATTATTTTCCAAACTAAAAGTTACAGCTCTAGCTTTAGTGTATTTAAATAAATCAGCACAGTATTCATTATCTATATTTAAAACTAATAAACCATCTTGAGGCAATAATTCTACATATTTAACGAAAGAAGCCTTAATATGTTCAATATCTTTAAAATAATCCAGGTGGTCATTATCAATATTTAATATTATTTCGGTTTTTGGATGGAACTTTAAAAAGCTTTCTACATATTCACAAGATTCTAATATAAAGTATTCACTATTTCCAACTCTGTAATTTCCATTTATAGATTTTAAAATAGCTCCAACTTGAACGCTAGGATCCTTATGAGCTTCAATAAAGCAAGTAGCTATCATAGAAGTTGTAGTAGTTTTTCCATGTGTTCCTGAAATGCAAATAGAATCATTGAAAGCCTTTGTAATCATTCCTAAAAAAGTAGATCTTTCCATTATAGGAATATTTAAACGCCTAGCTTCTTGCAACTCAGGGTCATTATCCGAGATGGCAGCACTGAATACCACAAGATCGCTTTTCCTTAGATTGATTAAATCATGACCAATAACTACTGGTATGTTTCTATTAATTAATTCATCAGTCAATTCTGAAGAGCTTGCATCAGAACCAGTTACGTAAAATCCCCAATTTTTTAAAAGTGCAGCAATACCACTCATACTTGTACCGCCAATACCTATCATATGTATATGTTTATAATGCTTTAATTCCTCTAGATTAGCCACTATTATCGCTCCCTTATCTAAATTTTAATCGAAGTACATTATATAACGAAAATGTAATATTTTCAATAAAAAACATTAATTTTAATAATATAATATTAAAAAATCGATAAGATGTGATTAAAAATTAATATAAATAATTTGTAAAATAAAGAAGGGAAAAAGAAAAGAATGGAGAATAATATACTAGTACATAAAAATGTACTAATAAACATTGGAAGGTGGTACTCAAATGGAGATTACAGATGTACGTTTAAAAAAAATTAATACAAGTGGAAAAATGAAGGCAATAGCTTCTATTACAATTGATAATGAATTTGTTGTTCATGAAATCAAAGTTATAGATAGCCAACAAAAAGGAATTATAATTGCTATGCCTAGTAAAGGAAAAAATGGCAAATTTAATGATATTGCTCACCCTATTAAGAGCGAAACAAGAGAAAAAATAACAAAAGCAATAATGAAAGCTTACGAAGAAGCAGAAGATCCAGCACCAGTTGAGAATGAAGAAACAGATGCTGAATAAATATATAATTAGAATATTCTAATGTATAGAATCATAATATTAAATGTCAGGTTTAATTATTATGGTTCTATTTTTGTGTAAAAAAGAACACCCCCAGAACGCAGTCTGCATTCCAGGGGGAAGGACTTAAGCTTTGCAGCAATTGAACCCGTTGGCTCTTAGCTGGTAATAGAGTTCAGGATACATAGCATCCTGGTAACTCACGTAATACCTACCATCAATTGACTTTGCATCAAATAATTTGACATCAAAGCAATCAAACAGTGCTACCACATTCGAAAGGTCTTCTGCCGTGAAAAGAACTTTCACGGGTTCTGCTAAAAAGTTTTTGTACATAAAACAACTCATTCCTTTTTTGTGATTTGATATATATATTATAACACATTTGAAACAAAATTACAATATTTTCCAGTTAAAAAAATAAAAAAACTTACAGCCAGAAGAAAAATGACGAAAAATGTCAAAAGCAAAAATGTGATTAAACTTGAAAAAATATCCAATGTATGTTATAATAAAAACATTGACAAAGAGAGGTGAAATTTATTGAGAGATATTAATGTAATAAAAGAAGACTACAATGATTATATAATGCAACAATTGCATGAGTATGAAATTAGTTTGGAAATGATAGGAAGCGCAATAGAAAGAATGAAAGCAAAAAAATTAATATCTGAAAATGTACAAATAACTGGTAGAATAAAAAGTTTTAAATCTGCATATTTAAATTATGAACGAGATAAGAAAATAGATGATTGTTTTGGTCTAAGGATTGTAGCAAAGCAAGAAGAGCTAGTAAAAATAAGAGAAGAGTTAGCAAAGCTTTTAACTGTAAAAAGCACAAAAGACCATAGAAAAAGAATGAATACAGAATATAATGCAGTACACCAGATGGTATATTTAAACAATGAATTTATAGATGGATTAAAAGATATAGATCCGCACTTATTTCCATTATTGGAGATTCAATATTGGGATGAAGAAACAGAAAGAGATTGTTTTAATGGAAATCTTTCATATGCACACTATAAACATAGAAATATAAAAGAGATGGCAAAACAATATAATGAAAATCCAAAAAGCGTATACGAAGAATTACCAACTTATTATGAAATAGAAGGTAAAAAAGTAAAAAGATTAACCAAAGAAGAGACATTAGATAGAATGTATCCAGAATTAAAAAAAGAATTGGAAGAAAATCAAGAAGAGATGTTAGATATAGGATAAAGAAAGAGGCACATTGTAGAAAAACTATAATGTGCTTCTTTTTTTGCAATAATTATTGACTTTTAGCTTTAAATAGTATATAATTATTAGGCATGTAAGATAGCGAAGAAGTAAGATGTGGCTACAATCCGCAACAAACCAGCGATTGGAGGGAACTCTTATGGAGCATGTCGTGGCTTAGACCAGGCGGTAAGGTTTATAAAATAGAAGCACTTATCCCAAGAATTATCATGCAAAACTTGGGCTTTTATATTGATAAATGGTAGAACACCAGGGTGCGTTTATAACTTCCTGCCAAATAAAAATAATATTAAGGAGGGAAAATTACATGGCAAAAACACAAACAAGTGAGGTAACAAACGGTAAACTAAGAATAAGACTTAAAGCTTATGATTCAGTTGTTTTAGAACAGTCTGCTGCAAAAATAGTAGATACTGCTAAAAAAACAGGAGCTAAAGTTTCAGGACCTATTCCATTACCAACAGAAAAAGAAATCGTAACAATATTACGTTCTCCACACAAACACAAAGATTCAAGAGAACAATTTGAAATGAGAACACACAAGAGAGTTATAGACATTCTTTACCCAACACAAAAAACAATTGATAGTTTAACAAAAATAGAACTACCAGCTGGTGTTGATATAGAAATAAAATAAATTCGTAAAAAAAGTTGAAAGTTGTGAACAACTAAAAATAAATCACAAACAAAACCAAGCTGATAGACTTTTAAGTTTATAAGCCAATAGTTAGGAGGAAAAGAAATGAATAAAGCAATAATAGGAAAGAAAATAGGAATGACACAAATATTCGATGAAAAAGGAAGGGTTATTCCTGTAACAGCAATTGAAGCTGGACCATGTGTTATAGCACAAGTTAAAAATGTAGAAACAGATGGATATGAAGCAATCCAATTAGGATTCGGTGAAGTTAAAGAAAGTAAAGTTAATAGACCAATAAAAGGACACTTTGCAAAATCAAAATTAACACCAAAGAAACATTTAAGAGAATTTAGAGTAGACTCTGTAGAAGGAGTAAAAGTTGGAGATGAACTTAAAGCTGATACTTTTGCAGCAGGAGATAAAGTTGATATCCAAGGTATATCTAAAGGTAAAGGTTTCCAAGGTGTTATTAAACGTCATGGACAATCAAGAGGACCAATGGGTCATGGTTCTATGTATCATAGAAGACCAGGTTCAATGGGACCTACATCAACTCCAGGAAGAGTATTTAAAGGTAAAAAACTTCCAGGACATATGGGAAGAAATACAATAACAATACAAAACCTAGAAGTTGTTAAAGTAGACTTAGACAAAAATGTAATATTAGTAAAAGGTAGCGTACCAGGAGCAAATGGTAGTATCTTAAAAATAAAATCAAGTATAAAAGCATAGGAAGGAGGAAGAAAAAATGCCTAAAATAGATGTATATGACATTAATGGAAAGAAAGTTAAAGAAGTTGAATTAAAAGAAGAAATATTTGGGATAGAGCCAAATGAAGCTGTAGTACATAGCGTACTAGTAAACTTCTTAGCAAATCAAAGACAAGGTACACAAAGTACTAAAACAAGATCAGAAGTTGCTGGTGGTGGAAGAAAACCATGGAGACAAAAAGGAACAGGACGTGCAAGACAAGGAAGTATAAGAGCACCACAATGGATTAAAGGTGGTATAGCTTTAGGACCAAAACCACGTTCATACAAATACACAGTAAATAAACAAGAAAAGAGATTAGCTATTAAATCAGTATTAAGCTCTAAAGTATTAGAGAATGAATTAGTAGTTGTAGACGAATTACCATTAAAAGAAATAAAAACAAAGGAAATGGTAAAAGTTTTATCAAATTTAAAAGTAGACGGAAAAGCATTAGTAATGCTACCAGAAAAGAACGAAAAAGTTCAAAAATCAGCTAGAAACATAGAAGGTGTAAAAACTACTCTAGTTGGAACAATAAATGTTTATGATTTATTAAAATACAATAAACTTGTTGTAACATTAGATACAATAAAGAAATTAGAGGAGGTGTACGCATAATGTTACCAGAAGACATAATTATAAAACCTATAATTACAGAGAAAAGTAATGACGGTTTACAAGAAGGAAAGTATACCTTTAAAGTAAATAAAAAAGCTACAAAAGTTGATATTGCAAAAGCAGTAGAAAAACTTTTTGGAGTTAAAGTATTAAAAGTTAACACAATAAATGTTAACGGAAAAGAAAAAAGAGTTGGAAGAAATGTTGGAAAAACATCTGACTGGAAAAAAGCTATTGTTACAATAGATACAAATCCATCAGACAAAACATATCTTGCAAAAGGTGGAAAAGAAGTAAAAGTTTCTAAGAAATATAAAGATTCAATTGATGAATTTGCAGGAGCTTAGAAATAAAATTTAAAAATATCGAGAAATAACTCGGATAATAAAAAATATCTGCTTATGCGGGGCAGGAAAAAAATAACACGTAAATATAAATAATAAGAGGAAAAGAAAATGGCAACAAAAAAATTTAGACCAGTAACTCCATCATTAAGAAATATGGCATTATCTGACTTTTCTGAAATAACAAAAAAGACACCTGAAAAATCCTTATTAACAACAAAGAAAGAAAAAGCAGGAAGAAATAGTTATGGAAGAATAACAGTACGTCATCAAGGTGGAGGAAACAGACAAAAATATAGAATAATTGATTTTAAACGTAATAAGAAAGATGATATGCCAGCAACTGTAGTTGGTATAGAATATGATCCAAACAGAAGTGCAAATATAGCATTAATAAAATATGAAGACGGAACATTAAGCTATATATTAGCTCCAATAGGATTAAAAGATGGAGATAAAGTAATATCTGGTAAAAAAGCTGATATAAAACCAGGAAATTGCATGGAATTAGAAAGCATACCAGTTGGTACTATGGTACACAATATAGAATTAAATCCAGGTCAAGGTGGAAAGCTAGTTAGAGCTGCAGGACAAGAAGCTCAACTTATGGCTAAAGAAGGAAAATATGCTAACTTAAGATTACCATCAGGAGAAATGAGATTAGTAATGATTAATTGTAGAGCTACAATCGGAACTGTAGGTAATGCTGAGCATGAAAACATAAAATTAGGTAAAGCAGGAAAAACAAGACATTTAGGAAAACGTCCAGAAGTAAGAGGATCTGCAATGAACCCAGTAGATCACCCTCATGGTGGTGGTGAAGGTAAGGCTCCAGTAGGACACGCAGGACCAATGACTCCTTGGGGTAAACCAGCACTTGGATATAAGACAAGAAAGAAAAACAAAAAATCAGACAAATTAATATCTAAGAGGAGGAAATAGAAATGTCAAGATCTAGTAAAAAGAAACCATTTGTTGCACCTGAATTATTAAAGAGAATAGATGCAATGAATGAAACTGGAAAAAAAGAAGTTCTAAAAACTTGGTCAAGAGCTTCTACAATATATCCACAAATGGTTGGTCATACAATCGCTGTTCATGACGGAAGAAAACATGTTCCAGTATACATTACTGAAGAAATGATTGGACATAAATTAGGAGAATTTGCTCCAACAAGAACATTCAAAGGTCATGCAGGAGATAAAACAACTACAAACGGAAAATAGAATATTTGAAAATAAAATAAGGAGGTAAGTAGAGTGGAAGCAAAGAAAGAAGAGACAATAGTAAATGAAGTACCAGAAGCAAGAGCTACTTTAAAATATGCTAGAATATCAAGCAGAAAAGTTAAAATCGTAATAGATTTAATAAGAGGCAAAAGCGTAGACGAAGCCCTAGCAATAGTAAAATTCACTCCAAAGGCATCATCTGAAATAATTGAAAAATTATTAAAATCAGCAATAGCTAATGCGGAGAATAACCATAACATGGCTCATGAAAAATTATATGTAGCTGAAGTATATGCAAACCAAGGTCCAACTTTAAGAAGAATTAGACCAGCTGCAAAAGGCTCAGCTGTTAGAATAAGAAAAAGAACAAGCCATATTACAATAGTTTTAAGAGAAAGAGACTAATAAAAAAGGAGGATTAAAATAAAATGGGACAAAAAATGGATCCTAATGGATTAAGAGTTGGAGTCATCAGAGATTGGAACTCAAAATGGTATGCAGATGCAAAACACTTTGGCGACTATCTAGTAGAAGACCATAAAATCCGTGAATATGTAAAGAAGAAATTATACCTTAGTGGAATTTCTAAAATAGAAATAGAAAGAACTGCTAAATTTGTAAAAGTTAACGTATATACAGCAAAACCTGGACTAGTAATAGGAAAAGGTGGAAACTTAGCAGAAAGCTTAAAAGAAGAATTAAAGAAAATGATTAACAAAGAAGTTAATTTAAATATAGTAGAAGTTAAAAATCCTGATATGAGTGCACAATTAGTTGCAGAAAATATAGCAGGACAATTAGAGAGAAGAATTTCATTCAGACGTGCAATGAAACAATGCATGCAAAAAACAATGAAAGCAGGAGCTCTAGGAATAAAAACAGCTGTATCTGGAAGATTAGGTGGAGCTGATATGGCTAGAACAGAATTTTATAAAGATGGTACTATACCACTACAAACATTAAGAGCTGACATTGATTATGGATTTGCAGAAGCAAATACAACTTATGGAAAAATAGGTGTAAAAGTTTGGATATATAAAGGAGAAGTTCTTCCAGCTAAGAAGAAAGTTATGGAAGGAGGAGACAAATAATGCCATTAATGCCAAAAAGAACAAAATATAGAAAACAACAAAAAGGTAGAAATAGAGGAAAGGCAACAAGAGGAAATGTAGTTGTAAATGGAGAATTTGGTTTACAAGCTACTGAAGCAGGAAATATTACTTCTAATCAAATAGAAGCAGCCCGTGTTGCTATGAACAGATATATAAAAAGAAGTGGTAAAGTTTGGATTACAATATTCCCAGACAAACCAATAACAAAGAAACCAGCTGATACTCGTATGGGTAAAGGTAAAGGTTCAGTAGAATACTGGGTAGCAGTTGTAAAACCTGGTAGAGTTATGTTTGAAATTGCAGAAGTTCCAGAAGATATAGCTAGAGAAGCTTTAAGATTAGCTGCAAACAAACTATCTGTTAAGTGCAAATTTGTAAAAAAGGAAACTAAAATAGGTGGTGAAAAAGATGAAGATAAATAAAATTAGAGAAATGTCTTCACCAGACCTACAAAAAGAATTAGGAGAATTAAAATCAGAATTATTTAAATTAAGATTCAGTTTAGCAACAAATGGATTAGACAATCCTATGAAGATTAAAGAGGTTAAGAAAGACATTGCAAAAATAAAAACAGTTTTAACTGAAAGAGAATTAGAAGAATCTAAAAAATAAAATGATAGTTTTCATTGATTTTTAGAGAAAGGAGATAGAAAATGGAAGAAAGAAATCTTCGTAAAGTTATGATAGGTAAAGTTACATCTGATAAAATGGATAAAACAGTAGTTGTATCTGTTGAAATAAAAGAGATGGATAAGACCTATGGAAAAATTAAAAAGAAAACATATAAATTAAAAGCTCATGACGAAAACAATGAATGCAAAGTAGGAGATAAAGTAAAAGTTATGGAAACAAGACCTTTATCTAAAGATAAAAGATGGAGAGTTGTTGAAGTTGTAGAGAAAGCTATAATAAAATAGTTTTATGATTTAGATATAATTAAAAAGGAGGTACTTTCATGGTACAGCAACAAACAATATTAAAAGTAGCTGACAATACAGGTGCAAAAGAAATTATGTGTATCAGATGCCTTGGTGGTTCTTATAGAAAATATGCAAGAGTAGGAGACATTATAGTTGCTTCTGTTAAAACTGCAACACCAGGTGGAGTTGTAAAAAAAGGTGAAGTTGTAAAAGCTGTTGTAGTAAGAACAAAGAAACCTATAAGAAGAGTAGATGGTTCTTATGTAAGATTTGATGAAAACGCAGCAGTAATAATAAAAGAAGATGGAACACCAAAGGGAACACGTATATTTGGACCAGTAGCTAGAGAATTAAGAGAAAAAGATTATTTAAAAATTCTTTCTTTAGCACCAGAAGTTCTATAAAAATAGAAGAAAATTTTCAATTTAAAAATGTGAGGTGAAAAGAATGAAAATAAGAAAAGGTGATACAGTTAAAGTTTTATCTGGAAATGATAAAGGAAAAACTGGAGAAGTTTTAGAAGTTATACCAAAAACACAAAAAATAATAGTAAAAGGTATAAATATTAGGAAAAAACACATCAAACCTAGAAAACAAGGAGAAGAAGGTGGAATAATACCTTCAGAATTTAGCATACATAGCAGCAAAGTAGCAGTTGTTTGTCCAAAATGTGGTAAAGCTACAAGAATAGGATATTCAGTTGAGAAAGATGAAAAAGTTCGTGTATGTAAAAAATGTGGAGCAAATATTAAATAAGAAAGGAGATAGAAAAAAGACTTATGGAAATATTAAAAGAGCAATATGAAAAAGAAATAATACCAGCTATGATGAAAAAGTTTAACTATAAATCTGTTATGGAAGTACCAAAGCTAGATAAAATAGTTATTAATATAGGTTTAGGAGATACAAAAGAAAATCCTAAAGAATTAGACAATGCTATAGCTGATTTAAGTAAAATAACAGGTCAAAAACCAATAATAACAAAATCTAAAAAAGCAATTGCAGCATTTAAATTAAGAGCTGGAGTGCCAATCGGATGTAAGGTTACATTAAGAAAAGGAAAAATGTATGATTTTGCATTTAAACTATTCAATGTAGCTCTTCCAAGAGTAAGAGATTTCAGAGGAGTTGAAACAAATTCTTTTGATGGAAGAGGAAACTATTCAATGGGTATAAAAGAACAACTTATATTCCCTGAAATTGAATATGATAAAATTGATAAAATTAGAGGTATGGATATAATTTTTGTAACAACAGCAAAGACTGACGAAGAGGCAAGAGAATTATTAAAGCTTTTAGGAATGCCTTTTAAAAATTAAGACAAGAATTAGATAAGAAAGGAGATAGCTAATGGCTAAGAAATCTTTAAAAGTAAAGCAAGCAAGACCACAAAAATACCAAACTAGAGAATATAATAGATGTAAAATCTGTGGCCGTCCACATGCTTATATTAGAAAATATGGAATATGCCGTGTTTGCTTTAGAAAGCTAGCTCACAATGGAGAAATCCCAGGAGTAAAGAAGGCAAGCTGGTAAAATAGAAATTGGAGATACGATAAAGGAGATTTCCAAAAGAAGGAGGGAGAAAGATAAACTATGGTAACTACAGATCCAATAGCAGATATGCTAACAAGAATTAGAAATGCAAACAGTGCAAAACATAAAACTGTTGATATTCCTGCATCAAATATGAAATTAGCAATAGCTAAGATTTTATTTGAAGAAGGATATATAAAATCTTTTGAAGAGATAAAAGAAGAAAATAATCAAGGAATTATAAGAATAACATTAAAATATTCTGAAAAAGGTAAAAGAGTAATAGATGGACTAAGAAGAATTAGTAAACCAGGATTAAGAGTTTATGCATCTAAAGACGAATTACCTAAAGTATTAAACGGTTTAGGGATAGCTCTAATTTCTACATCTAAAGGAATAATGACTGATAAGAATGCTAGAGAAGCAGGATTAGGTGGAGAAGTATTAGCTTACGTATGGTAATATTAAATGAAGAAGGAGGAGAATAAAAAATGTCAAGAATAGGAAAGAAACCTATAGCTATACCAGATGGTGTTGAAGTAACAATCAATGGTCAACACATTACTGTAAAAGGTCCAAAAGGAACATTAGAAAGAGAAATTAACAGTAATGTAACAGCAAGAATTGAAAACAAAGAAATAATAGTAGAAGTTGCTTCAGAAGAATTTGGAAACTTACATGGAATAACAAGAACTCTAATTCATAACATGGTTGAAGGTGTAGAAAAAGAATTTACAAGAGAATTAGAGATAAATGGTGTTGGATATAGAGCTCAAAAGAAAGGAAACGGCTTATTAATGAACTTGGGTTACTCACATCCAGTTGAAGTAGAAGCTCCAGAAGGAATTACTTTTGATGTTCCAGATGCTAACCATATAGTAGTTAGAGGAATCAACAAAGAATTAGTTGGTCAAACTGCTGCTAATATAAGAACAAAGAGACCACCTGAAGTATATAGAGGAAAAGGTATTAAATATGCAGAAGAGCATATTAGACGTAAAGAAGGTAAAGCTGGAAAAAAATAAAATTTTAAGCTTAATTAACGTAATATTTTGGGAAATAATAATGTTTTTAGGAAGGAGAGTAAAGTTAGAATGGTAAGTAAGACAGATAGAAAAATGGAAAGAACAAGAAGACATATTCGCGTTCGTAATAAAATAAGTGGTACTGCAGAACGTCCAAGATTATGTATATACAGAAGTAATACTAGTTTATATGCACAAATAATAGATGATGTTGCAGGAGTTACATTAGTAAGTGCATCAACACTTGACAAAACAGTAAAAACAAAACATTCAAATGTGGAAGCTGCTAAAGAAGTTGGAACATTAATAGCTAAAAGAGCAGCTGAAAAGAATATAAAATCAGTAGTTTTTGACAGAAGTGGATATATATATCACGGAGTTATAAAAGAATTTGCAGAAGCTGCTAGAGAAGCAGGATTAGAATTCTAAAAAAAGGAGGGAAATATAGTGCAAGAAGAAAATTCTACAGAATTAAAAGAGAAAGTTGTAGCTATTAATAGAGTTGCCAAAGTTGTAAAAGGTGGTAGAAACTTTAGATTTAGTGCAGTAGTTGTTGTTGGAGACGGAGCAGGACATGTTGGAGTAGGAAATGGTAAAGCTGCAGAAGTTCCAGATGCAATAAGAAAAGCTATAGAAGAAGCAAAGAAAAACTTAATAGAAGTTCCAATAGTAGATACTACTATACCACATGAAATTATTGGAAAATTTGGTAGTGCTAATGTTATGCTAAAACCAGCTGCAGAAGGTACAGGAATTATAGCAGGTGGTAGCGTTAGACCAGTTCTAGAACTTGCAGGATATAGAGATATTAGAACAAAAATAATTGGAACAAACAATCCAAGAAACGTTGTATATGCAACACTAGAAGGATTAAAGAGCATGCAAACATTAGAATCAGTAGCTAAAAAAAGAGGAAAAAAAGCTGAAGAAATAATGTAGGTTAAGTTATGAAATGTAATTTAACTTTAGAAATAAAAAACTAGGAGGTGTAATCACAAAATGAAATTAGATGAGTTAAAACCAGCACAAAAAAATACAACAAGAACAAGAGTTGGACGTGGAGTTGGATCAGGTTTAGGTAAAACATCTGGTAGAGGTCATAAAGGACAAAAAGCAAGATCTGGCGGTGGAGTAAGACGTGGATTCGAAGGTGGTCAAACACCATTATATAGAAGATTACCAAAAAGAGGATTCACAAATATACATGCTAAAAATTATACAGAAGTAACATTAACAATGTTATCAAAATCAAAGAGTGAAGACGTAACTGCTGAGACTTTACTAGAAGAAGGAATAATTGGAAAAATTAATGACGGTATAGTTGTTTTAGCTACAGGAAAACTTGATAAAAAAGTTAATGTAAAAGCTGTAAGATTTACTAAGGCAGCTGAAGAAGCTATAAAAGCTTTAGGTGGAAAGACAGAGGTGATTTAGTTGTTTAAGACTATAAAAAATGCCTTAAAGACACCAGAAGTTAGAAAAAAATTACTATATACTTTATTGTTGATAGTAGTTTTTAGATTTGGATGTTTTGTAACAGTACCAGGAGTGGATACTTTTACATTAGCAGAACAAATGCATTCTGCAACAAATGGAGTAACAGGATTAATTGATACAATATCAGGAGGAGCTTTCTCAAGACTTTCTATATTTGCAATGTCTATAACTCCATATATTACAGCTTCTATTGTAATTCAGTTATTATCAATGGTAATTCCATCTTTAGAGAGATTAATTAAAGAAGGTGGAGAAGAAGGAACAATAAAAGTAAATAAATACACAAAAATACTTACAATACTTCTTGCGTTAGTAGAAGGTTTGGGAATATTCTTATCATATAAATCAACAGGAATATTCTTAGATACAAGCTTTTTAGGAGGATTTATTACTGTATTATCACTTATGACAGGAACTGCACTTCTAATATGGCTTGGAGAACAAATTACTAACAAAGGAATAGGTAATGGAATTTCTATGTTAATATTTGTTGGTATTGTTTCTGGATTACCATCTGGAGTTGTAACGGTTTGGAACTTAATTTTTGGAACAAGCTCATTTAGCACAGTAGGATTAATTGAAGCTTTAGGCTTGATTCTAGGAATAGTTTTATTAATTGCTGCAGTTGTATTTATACAATTAGCAGAAAGAAGAATACCAGTACAATATGCAAAAAAAGTAGTTGGAAGAAAAATGGTTGGTGCACAAAATACTCATATACCATTGAAATTAGCAATGGCTGGAGTAATGCCAATAATATTTGCATCATCATTTATGACTTTCCCTGCTATGATTATACAAATATTTGTAAAAGACATAGCAACACAAACTGGATTTTGGGCAGGAGTATATAAATTCTCACTTGCAACATCATCTTCAAGTGTAGGATTAGGTTATACAATAGCTAATGCGTGTGTATATTTATTATTAATTTTAGGATTTACATATTTCTATACATATGCTATGTTTAATCCAGCTGAAATATCAGGAAATATTAAAAGAAATGGTGGTTTCATACCAGGAATAAGAGCTGGTAAGCCAACTACAGATTATTTAACATCTGTAATATCTAAGCTAACATTAGTAGGAGGATTTTTCCTAGCAGCAATTGCTATTATACCAATGCTTGCAAGATTTACAAATTTAAATATCGCATTTGGAGGAACATCTATATTAATTTTAGTAGGTGTAGCACTAGAAACTGTACAACAACTAGAATCTCAACTTGTAACAAGACATTACAAAGGATTCTTAGAATAAATAATATAGAGGAGAGAACAACAAATATAATCTCTCCTTTTTAATTAGTAGAAAGCAAGTACTTAAACTTCTTTCTATTAATTAAAGAGGAAATATGAAAGGAGTTTTTATTATGTATTTAATAATGTTAGGAGCACAGGGAACTGGAAAAGGTACTGTTGCAGGAATTTTAAGTGAAAACACAGGGTGGCCTCAAATATCTACAGGAGATATTTTTAGAAAAAATATAGCAGAAAAGACAGAATTAGGAGTAAAGGCAAATGAATTTATATCAAAGGGAAACTTAGTACCAGATGATATAACTGTGCCTATGGTTGTAGATAGATTAAACCAAGAAGATTGCAAAAATGGTGCAATATTGGATGGATTTCCACGTACAGTAGAGCAAGCAGAAAAACTAGATGAGATACTTGCTGAAAAAGGAAAAAAAGTAGATTTAGTTATAAATCTAACAACTCCAAGAGATGAAATAATCACAAGAATTTTAAACAGAAGAGTATGCTCAAACCAAGATTGTAAGGCAACTTATAATTTAACAATGCATCCTTCTAAAGTACCTGGAATATGCGATAAATGTGGTTCAAAATTAGTACAAAGAGAAGATGACAGTAATGAAGCAGCAATTAGACAAAGACTAGAAATATATGATGAAAAAACTAGCCCATTAATAGACTTCTATACAAAGAAAAATGTATTAGTAACAGAAGAAGTTAGCGAAAGAATAAATAGAATAGGCAAAGAAGCTGCAGCAGATGTATTAGAAAAAATAAAAAATATGTAAATTAAAGAAGGTAATTAATTTGGTAAGCATAAAGAACAAGAATGAAATAGAAAAAATGAGAGAGGCTTGCAGAGTAGCGAACCTAGCACAAAAAGCTGTAGAAGCAGCAATTAGACCAGGAATATCAACATATGAATTAGATAAAATAGCTGAGCGAACAATGAGAGAAAATGGTGCAATTCCAGCCGAAAAAGGTTATCCAAGTGGAGTAAAAGGAGTACCTGCATTTCCAGGTTCAATATGTGCATCAGTTAATGATGTGGTAATTCATGGAATTCCTTCAAAAAGAGAAATATTAAAAGATGGCGATATTATTAGTGTTGACCTAGTTGCTTATAAAAATGGATTCAATGGTGATTGTGCAAGAACATATTTTGTGGGAAATGTAAACGATAAAGCAAAAAGATTAGTAGAAATTACTAAACAATCATTTTTTGAAGGAATAAAATATGCAAAAAAAGGAAATAGACTAGGAGATATTTCTCATGCAATAGGAGAATATGTTGAGCAACATGGCTACAGCGTAGTAAGAGAATTCCAAGGCCATGGAATTGGAGAGAGCATGCATGAAGATCCAGGAATACCTAATTATGGAAAAGCAGGAAGAGGAATTAGGCTAGAACCTGGAATGACACTAGCAATAGAGCCGATGGTTATAGAAGGAAAACCTGGTATTTTAGAATTAGATGATGGGTGGACTATTATTTCAGAGGATGGAAGCCTAGCAGCTCACTATGAAAATACTATTTTAATTACAGAAAATGAGCCTGAAATATTGACTTTATTGTAAAAATGCGATATACTATATAAGCTATTGCTTAAAATAGATTTATTGTATTTTATAAGCAATATCAATTTAGGAGGGTATTGAATGTCTAAAGAGGATGTTATAGAAGTAGAAGGAACAGTAGTAGAAACACTACCTAATACAAACTTTAAAGTAGAACTAGAAAATGGGCATCAAATATTAGCTCATATTTCAGGAAAGTTAAGAATGAATTATATAAAAATTCTTCCAGGGGATAAAGTAAAAGTTGAATTATCACCATATGATTTAACTAGAGGCAGAATCACTTGGAGAGCTAAATAAAATATGAACCTTATAACTAACTTAAAGAGAGGTGAATGAAATGAAAGTAAGACCATCAGTAAAACCTATGTGTGACAAATGCAAAGTAATAAAAAGAAGAGGTGTCACAAGAGTAATTTGCGAAAATCCTAAACATAAACAAAGACAAGGATAATTGAACAAAATTTGATATTAACACAAATCACGATTAGCGGCTGTTAAACATTAGTTTAATAAATTTTATGATTTGTGTTTATATACATGTCTAATAAAAAGTTGAAGACTAATTAAAACTAATGAATTATACTCCAAAGAAAGGTATTAACCTCTAATATCCTTTACGAAGATATAGTTTATAACTTTTATATTGGTGCATTTCACCTTTAACTAATAAAAAGACAAATTAAAATAAAAAAATAAAATTAAGTACATTTGGAGGTGCAAAAAATGGCTCGTATAGCAGGAGTTGATTTACCTAGAGAAAAAAGAGTTGAAATAGGACTTACATATATATATGGAATAGGACTATCTCGTTCACAAGAAATATTAAAAAAAGCTGGAATAAATCCAGATACTAGGGTTAAAGATTTAACAGACGAACAAGTACAAGCAATAAGAAATGCTATAGACGGATATACATTAGAAGGTGACTTACGTAGAGAAGTTGCGCTAAATATAAAAAGATTAACTGAAATAGGATGTTATAGAGGTCTAAGACATAGAAGAAGTCTTCCAGTAAGAGGACAAAGAACAAAAACTAATGCTCGTACAAGAAAAGGACCAAGAAAATTAGTAAGCAAGAGCAAGAAATAAAATTGGAAGATAGAAGTTAAATAATATTTAGCATCTAGATTCAAAAGGAGGAAAGTTTAAATGGCTACAAAGAATTTAGCTAAAAAGCCAACTACTAGAAGAAGAGACAGAAAAAATATAGAAAAAGGTATGGCTCATATTCATTCTAGTTTTAATAATACAATAGTTACAATTACAGATACACAAGGAAATGCTTTATCATGGGCAAGTGCTGGAGAACTAGGATTTAAAGGCTCTAGAAAAAGTACACCATTTGCCGCAGGCGAAGCTGCAGAAACAGCTGCTAAAGCTGCTATGGAACATGGGCTAAAAACTGTAGATGTTTTTGTTAAAGGACCAGGTTCAGGACGTGAAGCAGCAATAAGAGCATTACAAACAGCAGGATTAGAAATAACATCAATTAAAGATGTTACTCCAATACCTCACAATGGTTGTAGACCACCAAAAAGAAGAAGAGTATAGGATAACAAGAAAGGAGATATTAAAAAATGGCAAGATATAAAGATGAACAATGCCGTATTTGCCGTAAAGAAGGTCAAAAATTGTTCCTAAAAGGTTCAAGATGCTACTCAGACAAATGCAGTATAGCTAGAAGAAATTATGCTCCAGGCCAAAATGGTCAAAAGAAAAGCAAGATTTCTGAATATGGTACTCAGTTAAGAGAAAAACAAAAAACAAAAGCATTCTATGGTGTAGGCGAAAAACAATTTAGAAGATACTTCGAAATGGCATCAAGCAGCAAAGGAAAAACAGGTGAAGTATTACTTCAATTATTAGAAAGTAGATTAGATAATGTTGTATATAGATTAGGATTTGCAAGTTCAAGAGCACAAGCAAGAATGCAAGTTACTCATGGAGCTTTCGAAGTAAATGGTAAGAAAGTAGATATACCATCATACTTAGTAAAAGCTGGAGACGTTATCAGTGTAAGAGAAATAAGAAAAGATAATGGAACAATAAAATTAGCTGTTGAAGAAAATAGCAGTAGACCAGTTCCAGCTTGGTTAGAAAAAGACACTGAAAAATTAAGTGGAAAGATATTAAAATTAGCAACAAGAGAAGACATTGACCTACCTGTTGAGGAACATTTAATAGTAGAGCTTTACTCTAAATAATAACTAGAAGTTAGGCAATTAGAATTTAACAATCTAAAGTAGTAAGACTTAGAAAGTAAAAATTAAATTGAAGTAGGGTATTTTAAGACAAAATTAGAGAATCTAATTTAAATGTCTAATCCGTAACTTCTATATAGGAGGTAAAAATGATTGAATTTGAAAAGCCAAATATTAAGTGCTTGGAAATGGACAATGCTACAAATTATGCGAAATTTACATGTGAACCATTAGAACGTGGATATGGTATAACAATAGGTAACTCTTTAAGAAGAATATTACTTTCTTCACTACCAGGAGCAGCTATTACATCAGTAAAAATTGGTGGAGTAGCACATGAATTTGCTACAATAGCACATGTTGTAGAAGATGTTCCAGAAATCATAGTTAATTTAAAAAAAGTAAGAATAAAAATTTCTGATGATGAAGTAAAAACATTAAGAATTAATTTTGAAGGTGAAGGAGAAGTAACAGCAGCAGACATTATAACAGATGGAACTGTTGAAATCTTAAACCCAGATTTACATATAGCTACTGTAAATGGTGGTCGTTTATCAATGGAAATGACTGCTAACCGTGGAAGAGGATATAATACAGCAGAGAAAAATAAATTTCCTGATATGCCATTAGGTATGATAGCTATAGACTCTATCTATACACCAGTAAAGAAAGTAAATTACTCAGTAGAAAATACTAGAGTTGGACAAATGGTTGATTTAGATAAATTAACTATTGAATTGTGGACAGATGGAAGCTTAAAACCATATGAAGCATTAAGTTTAGCAGCTAAAATAATGACAGAACACTTAGAATTATTTATTGATTTATCAGAAATTAGTAAAAATACACAAGTTATGATAGAAAAAGAAGAATCTAAGAAAGAAAAAATTCTAGAAACTTCAATCGAAGACTTAGAATTATCTGCACGTTCATTCAATTGCTTAAAAAGAGCAGGAATTTCAACTGTAGAAGATTTAACAAATAAAACAGAAGCAGAGATGATGAAGGTAAGAAATTTAGGTAAAAAATCATTAGATGAAGTAACTAATAAATTACGTTCATTAGGTTTAGACTTTGCAAATAGCGATGATTAAAGGAAGGTGAAAAAAGTGGCAACAAATAGAAAACTAGGTAAAGCAACAGATATACGTTTATCTATGCTTAAAACTCAAGTTACTGATTTAATATGGCATGAAAAAATAGAAACTACTGAAACTAGAGCAAAAGAAGTAAAAGCAATTGCTGATAGCTTAATATCACTTGCAATCAAAGAAGCTGGAAATTGTGAAGAAGTAGAAGTAAAAGTTTCTAAAGCTAAATTAGATGAAAAAGGAAATAAAGTAACAGAGCTTGTAAAAAGTAAAAACGGTAGAGAATACCTAAAAGTAGTAAGAGAAGAAACTACTGAAAAAAGAATGAAAGATATGCCATCAAAATTAAATGCAAGAAGAAAAATAATGAGAAATATCAATAAAGTAAAAGATAGCGATGGCAAATCAGTAGACTTACCTGCAAAATTATTTAATGAATTAGCACCAAAATACAAAGATAATAAAGGTGGATATACAAGAATAATTAAAAAAGGTCCTCGTAGAGGAGATGCTGCAGAAGTAGTTATATTAGAGTTAATCTAAGAAAAATAGAAGCACAGTTCTATAAAATAGTGACTGTGTCTTTTTTTTAACCCTTTTTTCCTATAGAATCTAGTATATCTTTGCAATTTTTTATATCAGTATACTTAATACAATCATAATCATTAGCAAGCATATTTAGAATTTCAGAAGTTTTATCAGTAGAATTTAAATCCACAACAAAAATATTATCTATATTTTCTTCTTTTCCATAAAGAAATCTAAATAACATAGATCTTAAAAATCCCTCAATTTTATTTTCTTGATTTTTAACGGCTATAAATAAATAGATTCCGCTAGATAAATTTTTCGGTCTGTAATATGTACGAATTAAGGTTTTAGCAATTTCAAAAAAGCCATATAGAGCTAAAGTCCATAAAACAACATTAAAAATAAAGTTTGCCATGTGATTCCTCCACTAATATAGTATATGCCTAAGCAAAATAAGTGTTACAAAATAGCCAAATACATTGAAATGAGTTACATATTATGATATAAAATAGAAATACGAATGGAGGAAATATGAATAAAGCAAAAACAGTATTTGTGTGCAGTGAATGTGGATATGAATCACCAAAATGGTTAGGAAAATGCCCGGGATGCAATAGTTGGAATTCTTTTTATGAAGAAAAGGTTGTGGAAAGCAAAAATGGAATTAAAGGAAGTAAAGAAACTAAAGTAAAAAGCAGTCCACAAATTTTAAATGATGTAATAGGAAAACATGAATCAAGAGTGAATACGGGGATAGCCGAATTAAATAGAGTACTAGGAGGAGGCTTAGTTAATGGTTCACTAGTTTTATTAGGAGGAGAGCCAGGTATAGGTAAATCCACATTAATACTTGAATTATGCGATAAAATAACAGGAAACGGCAAAGTATTGTATGTGTCTGGAGAAGAGTCTGCAGAACAAATAAAAATAAGAGCAGATAGGCTAAATATTAAAAATAACAATATATTCTTTTTAGGTGAAACAGATATTGATGTGATAGAACAGGTAATATTAGAAATGAAGCCAAAGCTTGTTATAATAGACTCAATACAAACAATGTATTCGGACGAAATTACATCAGCTGCTGGTTCGGTGAGCCAAGTAAGAGAAATAACTGCAAGAATAATGCGAGTTTGCAAAGGCCACCAAATATCTACAATTATAATTGGTCATGTTACAAAAGATGGAAATATAGCAGGACCAAGGGTATTGGAACATATGGTAGATACGGTTTTATATTTAGAAGGAGAGAGGTATTTCTCATATAGAATTTTAAGAAGTGTTAAAAATAGGTTTGGATCGACTAATGAAATTGGTATGTTTGAAATGCAAAACGAAGGCATGGTAGAGATTAGCAATCCATCAACAATACTAATATCTGATAGAGTTGACAATCCACCTGGTTCAGTAATTGTAGCTAGCATGGAAGGAACAAGACCACTTTTAATAGAATTACAAGCTTTAACAACCCCAAGTGTATATGGATTGCCAAGAAGAGCAGCAAATGGTGTAGACTATAATAGATTAACTATGCTAATAGCAGTACTGGAGAAAAAAGCAAGAGTACCATTAGGAGCACAGGATATATATCTAAATGTGGTAAGTGGTATTAGGCTAGTAGAGCCTGCTGTGGATTTGGGAACAATATTAGTAATAGCTTCAAGCTTTAGTAATAAAAGCATTCCGAAAGACGCAATAGTTATTGGCGAAGTTGGGCTAACAGGTGAGGTAAGAAGTGTAAATTTTGTTGAGAAAAGGATTAAAGAAGCCGAGAAAATGGGATTTAAGAAATGCATAATACCAGAAAGTAATAAAAAACTCTTGAAAGATAGCTATAAAATAGATATAATAGGTGTTAGGAATATTAATGACGCTATGAAAGCAGTAGGATTAGCCTAAAACTCTTATAATTAGATTGGAGGTAAGTATTTTGGCAACTTATAAAAATGACATTTTAGAAGTATTAAAGACCATTGCACCAGGAACAGAAATAAGAGAGGGATTAGAAAATATATTAAAAGCAAAAACAGGAGCTTTAATAGTTGTAGGAGATGGAAAAGAAGTTTTAGATATTGCAGATGGAGGTTTTAGCCTAAATGTAGATTATACACCTGCAAAATTATATGAGCTAGCTAAAATGGATGGAGCTATAATATTAAGTTCAGATATGAAAAAAATATTATTTGCTAATACTCAATTAATTCCATCATCTCAAATTACTACTGTTGAAACAGGAACAAGACATAGAACTGCTGAACGTACTGCAAAACAAACCGGAGATTTGGTAATAAGTATATCTCAAAGAAGAAATATAATAACAATATTTAAAGCGAATAGTAGATATGTTTTAGAAGATAGTTCTAAGGTAATATCGAAGGGAAATCAAGCTTTACAAACAGTTGAAAAATATATGAAAGTATTTGATAGTAAGTTAAGCCTATTAAATGAATATGAGTTTAATGATATTGTAACATTAGAAAATGTTATAGTGGCAATACAAAGAGCAGAAATGGTTATGAATATGGTAGAAGAAGTTCAAAGGGCAATTTTCGAATTGGGAGAAGATGGAAGATTGTTAGAAATGCAATTACAAGAATTGGTTGGAGACCTAGAAAAAGAAGAACTTTTAATGGTAAAAGATTATATTGCAGCAGGCAAGAAGAGAACGCCAGAAAAAGTTCTAGATACAATAAGAGGACTAACAAGAGAGGATTTAATGAAATCACAAAATATAGCCAAGCTATTAGGCTATGGAGATTTTGATAATTATGACGAAGTAGGTGTATTTACTAAAGGCTATAGGGTATTAAATAAAATACCAAGAATGCCAAGCAATATTGTTGATAATCTTGTTAAATCATTTAAATCATTCCAGCATATATTAGCTGCAGATATTCCTCAATTGGACGAGGTTGAAGGAATTGGCGAAGTACGTGCAAGAACAATAAAACAATCATTAAGAAGAATGCAAGAACAATTTGTATTTGAAAATTCGATGTTATAGGAGGAAATAATGAAAACATTTAAACAAATTATATTAATATTATGTATAATAGCTATGCTAGTAGGAATTGGATTTCTTATATATGGATATGTAAATAAAGGAAGTTATAAGGCAGAAAATCCAGTAGCAACAATAGAAGTAGAAGATTATGGAACAATAAAAGTAGAACTATATCCAGATGTTGCTCCAAACACAGTAACAAATTTTATTGCTTTAGCCAATAATGGATTCTATGATGGATTAACTTTTTACGAAACAAATCCTAAATACAGAATTTTAGCAGGTGATAGCAGTAAAACGGCGACTCTATCTAATATAGATAGTTCTATAGAAAAAGGTAGTTCTGAAGATAAATCATATGCAATAGAAGGTGAATTTAGCCTTAATGGATATGATGAAAATACATTAAAATTTGAAAAAGGCGTTATAGCAATGGAAAGATATGATTATAGTAAAGTTGATTCTTCATTGGAAACAAAGGGATATAATTCAGCAAATTCACAATTCTTTATAATGAATGCAGATAACCAAAACTTAAATAGAGTGTTTGCAGGATTTGGAAAAGTTATAGAAGGATTAGATATAGTAGATAAGATTGCTAATGTTGAAGTAGTAACAAGAGATGAAAATGCAAAAGAAGGGCTTGATAAGCCGGTAAGCCCACCAGTTATAAGCAGTATAAGAGTTGAAACATATGGAGTGGATTACGGAAAGCCAAAAACAATAGAACCATTTAATTACTATAATTGGTTAATGAATAATTATTATTCATCAAGTTCAAATTAAAAAATTGACAAAATAAAAATTAAAAAAATGGGCATGATAATATTGAAAAAGAATTGGAGATAAAAATGAAAAAGACTTTTAAAATATTATTAATTGTGTGCCTATTTTTTTTATATGCATATGTATACAATATAGCTGCTATTCCGCAAAGTATAATACTGTCAGAAGGAGAAAATATTAATTTTAAATTAGCCTTAGGATTGGAATTACAAAATTCTGATGATTATGAAGCAACATGGGTATCAAGTAATTTAAATAAAAGCAAAGTTGGAAATAACAAAGTAGAATTAAAATTATTTAATAGCATAGCTGTAAAAGATATAAATGTAAGTGTAATTCCAACAACAACGGTTATTCCTGTAGGAAAAGCAATAGGAATGAAATTATACACAAAAGGTGTGTTGGTTGTGGGAATGTCGGAGATTGAAAATGAAGAAAAAATAAAAGAAAAACCATATGAAAATAGTGGAATAGAAGAGGGAGATTCAATAATAGCAATTAATAATGAAGAAATAAATACAACTGACGAATTGATACAACAAGTGAATAATAGTAATGGAGAAAGTTTAAAAATAAAGTATGTGAAAAATGATAAAATATTAGAAACAAGCATTGTGCCAGTAAAAACGAAAGAAGATTATAAAATAGGATTGTGGGTTAGAGATGCGGCTGCAGGAATAGGAACATTAACTTTTTATGAACCGTCAACGAATATGTTTATGAGCTTAGGACACGGAATAATAGATATAGATACAGAAGAAATTGTAGATATATCTAAGGGAGAATTGGTTACAGCAAATATTTTATCTATTATAAAAGGTGAAAAAAATAAACCAGGAGAGATAAAAGGCTCAATAACAAAAGGCGTTGCGATAGGTGATATATATAAGAATACCAAAATGGGTGTATACGGAAATGTAAAAAATAGACAGTATATAGATACAACTTATAATGAAATGGAAGTTGCTGAAAGAAGTGAAATAAAAACGGGAAAAGCTACAATTTTGTGCCAATTGGATTCTGGAACACCACAGGAATATCAAATTGAAATAGAAAGGATATATTCAAATAATAATACGGATAATAAGAGCATGTTAATTAAGATTACTGATGAAGAGCTGCTAAATAAAACTGGAGGAATTATACAGGGAATGAGCGGTGCACCAATAATGCAGAACGGGAAGTTTATAGGTGCAGTGACAAACGTTTTAGTAAAAGATCCCACAAAGGGATATGCTATTTTTGGAGACTTATTAATAAAGCAGATGAGAAGTAGCAATTAAAAAAGAAAATTTATACTTGAATTTTCTTTTTTTGTGTTATAATACTTATAATTAAGAGGAGGATATAGAGATGGCAAATTCAAAATTAGTAATAGTAGAAGGTCCACAAGGAGTTGGGAAAACAACCATAACGGATTTTATAAGGCACACAATGAAATATACGAATTTATATAGATTATCTGGCACAAGTGATAGCACAAAGGCTGGTCTTGAAAAAGCTATGAAGATGTATACGGATTTACAAGAGTATATAAAAACATTAGAAAATTTAGGAATTAATTTACTGTTTGATAGAACATTCTTTTCAGAAGAAAATTATTGCAGATTAGGGTATAAAGAATATTCATTTACAGAAGTTTATAATAAACTATTAAAATCATTAAGTGAAATGGATTTTGATATATATTACATAACATTGTATTTAAAGGATGAGAACTTATATAAAAAGAGATTAGAAAGAAAAGATAAAGCAAATTTAAGTTATGCTAAATTTGCTATTGAAAAGAGTGTAGAACAGCAAAAGATGTATTTACAAATGGCAGATGAAATAAAAGAAAAATACTCAACCAAAATAAAAGTTTATAAGATTGAAAATAGTAGACCTATAGAAGAAGTTGAAAAAGAGATAAAAGAGATATTGGACATATAAGGAAGTATAAGCTTAAGCCAATATACTTCCTAGTAATAAGATTCCTAAGTTATCTTTGTAGATTTCATTAAATTGAGATATAGGTAAAGGATTTTCACCAAAACCAGCTTCGATAGTGTAAGCTGGTTTCTTATATTCCTGTAAGAACCAGTCTTTGTATCCAGCAAAGCTTGAAATGTATGGAACATCTGCCAAAGTGTAATTACTAATTTTGGCAAATTGCAATCCAATGTTATAAGCATTTTTGGGAGCATAATTTTGGAATTGCCAATAAATTTCTTTTCCTTGAGTGTGGTAAGCAATTGTTAAATCAAAATTATGTTGCTTTGTATAATTATATAAAGCTAAAGATTCAGGTTGCGATAATGGAGCCAATCCAACAAAATCACGAGGAGCTGGAGTGCTTATACCCTGAGAGTACTTTATTTTTTTTGCTTGTTCCCAGCCAGCAGAAAATTGTAAATTTAAATCCACACCATTTATATTAGCTTTCCACCCATTTGCAAAAGAAATTGAAGGGTAATTATCAGCAATGGATTTTGCTTGTACGTAATATTTATGAGGTAATAGTGAAGGATTATTTACTAAATCTACACCATCTGGGTTCGCCATAGGTACAATATAAATTGTAGACTTTTCAAAAATATTTTCTACAGAATATCCTAAAATACTTGAATTTGATTTGTAAGCAATACACAATTCTTCTATAAATTTCATAAGCAGTTGAGAAACAATAGATTCATTTGCATGAATAGAACCAAAATAAAATATTTGCTTTTCTCCGTGCCCAAATACTATTGAATAAATTGGATTTTTACAAACGCTATAACCAATGATTTCCTTTCTTAAAAAAGAAAATTGATTGAATAATGAAATAATATTATTTTCTAATAATTCAGAATCATAAGGAACAAAAGTATTTACAATCATAAGGCCTCCTTAATGTTAGTTTATTATAAAAGTGTGAGGATATTCCTTTTGAATAGATAAAAAATAAACAAAAGTATTGAAGATAAAAAATTGTTATGCTAAAATATTAAAAGTCGATAGCGAAAAAGGGAGAAAAATGATGAAAAATAATAGAATATGGATAAAATTATTATGTATAACAATGATTATATTTTTGAGTATGATAATTTGCAATGTAAAATCTTTTGCAGAAAATAATTCAGAGGAAAAAATAGTTTATTTAATGCAACTATTTGAAGAACAAGGACTAACAAAAGATGGATTAACAGACGCAATAAAAACATATAAGGAAGTTAGTAAAGAATACACAAATGAAGAAATTGTTGCAATGATAGAAAACAACAAAGATAAAATAAAAAGCGATGGACAGGCTAAAGAAAACATAGATAATATATGCAAAGTATTGAAAAATGTTGATAAAGATAAGTTAAATGCAATAATTGAAAAAACGGATATAGAGCAAGTTATAAGTGAAGTAGAAGATGGTGCTACATTATTAGATATTGTTAATAAAACTACTGCTAACATGTCTACAAGAGAAAAAGTTGGACTAATGGTATCAATTGCTTGGTCTGCCAATATAATAAGAATAATTACAAGGATAGTAATAATCCTTGCAATTTATAGATTGTTTGTAAGATGTGTTATATATAAAAAGGCAAAGAAACGCGCATGGGCAGTTTTAATACCAATATACAAAGATGTAGTTATGTTACAAATTTGTGGAATGAGCCCTTGGTGGTTATTATTGTTATTGGTGCCTGTTGTAGGATGGATAATTTTATGGTTAGTACATGTAGCAAGTAGATTCATGCTGGCAGAAGCTTTTAATAAAAAGCAGGTGTATGGATTAGGATTATGGCTACTATGGCCAGTATTTGAATCTATATTAGCATTTTCAAAGAAGTCGAAATATGTCGGAATAGAAAAGTAATAAATCCTTGCATAAATAAAAAGAATATGATATATTATACAAAATTGTTTATAAGCAATTTGTAAGAATTTAATTATTTAGTAGACTATTTCCTCTAAAAAGGTTCAATGTGTCAAAAGATATTAAATGAATTTAAAGAAGGAGGAAATGTCATGGCAGACAAAACATTAGTATGCAAAGATTGTGGAGCTGAATTTGTTTTTACAGAAGGTGAACAAGCATTTTATGCAGAAAAAGGATTCACAAATGAACCTCAAAGATGCCCAGAATGCAGAAAAGCAAGAAAAGCACAAAGAAGAAATAACAATTATAATGCATAATAAATAAAATGATTAGAGAAATCTAATCATTTTTTATGTGTAGTAGGTTTTGTTTCATAAATTAGTTTAGAAGTACAATTTGGACATCTTGTTGCTTTGTATTTAATTTCAGATAGGCAGTAAGGGCATATTTTGGTTTCTGGTTCTGTCTTCTCTGGTGTTGCACTATCTTCTTCAACTTTTTTCTTACCAAGTCTTTTCAATTTTTTTAGATTTCCAGATTTATCTAGTTCATCAATTTTTTTAGCCAATTTATTAAGATCTTTTTCACCTATTTTATTTAATTTGTTTAAATATCTAATAACCAAAAATATAGAAAAAGATATTATTAGAAAGTCAACTATAGTAGTAATAAAGTGACCATATTTGATAGAAACTTCGCCAACATTTAATACTAAATCTGAGAAATCAACCTTTCCAATTAGTACAGAAACACAAGGCATAATAATATCTTCAACTAAAGAAGTTACAATTTTTTGAAAAGCACCACCGATTACAATACCTAATGCTAAATCTGAGATATTTCCTCTAGTTGCAAATTCTTTGAATTCTTTTAACATAAAGTTCATCCTTTCTATAAAAAATTTAAATAATTTTATTATAAAATACATTAATTTTATAATTTTGTCAAATAATATATAAAAGCTTGAAATAAAGCTGAAATAGTGATATAATATGAACGTTATTTTGAAAGGTGGAGGAATATTAATGAAAGCATTAAGAAAAACAAAAATTGTTGGAACAATAGGACCAGCTAGTGAAAACAAACTAGAAGAATTATTTGAAGCTGGCTTAAATGTAACAAGAGTAAATTATTCTCATGGAAGTTGGGAAGAGCAATCAGAGAAAACAGAAACAATAATAAAATTAAGAGAAGAAAAAGAACTTCCAATAGCATTATTATTGGATATGAAAGGTCCAGAAATAAGAACAGGAATGTTATACACAGGAAAAAATACAAAAATACAATTAAAAGATGGTCAAAAATTTACATTATACAATGAAGATGTAACAGGAAATGAAGAAGGTGTTTCTGTAACATATAAAGAATTATATAAAGATGTTAAACCAGGAACAAAAATTTTAATAGATGATGGAGCAATAGAGTTAAAAGTTGATGAAGTTGTTGGTAAAGATATAGTAACAACAGTTGTTCATGGAAATGGTTTAGGAAGCAGAAAAACTATGAACTTACCTGGAACAGTTATTAGATTACCAGGTTTAGCTGAAAAAGATATAGCAGATTTAAAAGCAGCTTGCGAACATGAATATGATTTCGTAGCAATATCATTTGCAAGAAATGCAGAAGATATTCAAAATGTTAGAAAAGTATTAGATGAAAATGGTGGAAAAGATATCCAAATAATAACAAAAATAGAAAATGTTGAAGGTCTTTCTAATTTAGAAACTATAGTAAATTTAGCTGATGGACAAATGATTGCCCGTGGTGATATGGCTACTGAAACTGATTTCACAGAACCACCAGTAGTTCAAAAGAAATTAATAAAACTTTGCAATAAAGAATGTAAACCAGCTATTACAGCAACACAAATGTTAGAATCAATGACACATCAACCATTACCAACAAGAGCAGAAGCAAGCGACGTTGCAAATGCTATATATGATAGAACAAGTGCTATAATGCTTTCAGGAGAATGTGCACAAGGTGATTATCCAGTAGAATGTGTTGAAACAATGGTTAAAATAGCAAACAGAGTTGAACCAGAAATAAATTACTGGAAGAGATTTGATGAGAACGAAAATGTAAAACTAGATACATTAGAAGAAAACGTAGCATATGCAACTTGTGTAACAGCTAAAAACATGAAAGCTGATGCAATAGTATGCTATACACATACAGGAAATTCTGCAAGAAACTTAGCTGGATTAGGAGCTGGATGCCCAATTCTTGCTATAACAGATAATAAGAGAACATTCCATCAATTAGGCTTAGCTTGGAACGTAACACCAATATTTGTTCCAGCAGAAGAAACAATAAATAAAACAATTGAAAAAGGAATTGAAAAATTAAAGAATAAAGAAATACTAGAAAAAGGAGACCTAGTAATAATTGCAGGTGGAGACAAAATAATGGAAGACGTTGGTTCATCTGTAAATAAAACAATAGGTGGAGTTTTAAAAGTATAGTTATAAAATAAGAAAGAAGATTGTTGCGAATTGTAACAATCTCTTTTTTTATGTCATAAAATGCAGTATAGGCAATAAGCTAAAGATTTAATAAAGGAGGAATATTAATGTATCAATGTTGTAAAAAATGTTGTTGCCAAAACAATATGGAAGGAGATGTTGGTCCACTAGAAACTAGCTGCAGCGATGTTCAAAGCTATGAGGAGAATAACGAAAATTCTTGTCAATGTGGCTTTGATCAGGAAATGAATTTATTTCCAACTAATCCAATGCTTGCGCAGAGCTATGTACCAACTCAATATATGGATAAAACTTTTACACCTTGTTGCGGCTTGCAAAATGGAACAATATTTCCTGAATTAGTTACTACGTACTATCCAGGACAAAGTATGATGGAGATTGAATATTTAAGATCTAGAAATGGTTTTGGAAAGGGGTGTCAAACTTGCTAATGAATGATGAAAATTGTAATTATGAAGTAACAGGAATAAATGCTCAATTTGGATACAATCCAGCTACTACAGAAAATAATGGATGTGGCTGTAATAACAATAATGAAACCTGCCAAAAATTATTAAATGAAATTAGATGTTTAACATTTGCTATCACTGATTTAGCAGAATATCTAAATACACATCCTACAGACGAAAAAGCAATTTGTTTGCACCGTAAATATTGCAATAATCTAAATGAATTGAAAGATATGTATCAAAGAATATATGGGCCACTTAGCATATACTGCCCATGCAATAAATGGAGATGGCTAGAAGAACCATGGCCATGGGAAGGAAGTGAGCTATAATGTGGACTTATAATAAAATGTTACAATATCCTATAAATATTAAATGCAGAAATCCAAGACTAGCAAAATATATTATATCTCAATATGGAGGACCTGACGGAGAATTAGCTGCATCATTAAGATATTTATCTCAAAGATTTGCTATGCCAGATTTAAAATCAAAAGCAACATTAAATGATATAGGAACTGAAGAATTAGCCCATTTAGAAATGGTTGGAACTTTAGTAAAACAATTAACTGATGGTTGTTCAGCAGAAGAGTTAGAAAAAGCAGGATTGGGGGCATATTATACAGATCATGGTATAGATATATATCCACAATCAGCTGCAGGAATGCCATTTGATGCAAATTGCTTAGCCTGCAAAGGTGATCCAATAGCAAACTTGCAAGAGGATTTAGCTGCAGAACAAAAAGCAAGAGCAACATATGAAAAATTAATAGATTTATGTGCAGAGGATAGTGAAGTTGTAGATGTTTTAAGATACTTAAGGCAAAGAGAAATCGTTCACTTCCAAAGATTTGGAGAAGCATTAAGAGGTGTACAAGATAAATTGGCAGAAAAAAGATTTTACATGAATAATAAATGTAGAAATACTGAAGACGAAAATTAAATATAAAAGAAAAATGGGTAATATCTAAGTCTAGATATTACCCATAAAACTACCTGTGGTAAGCGTAAACTACATGCTTACCACCATTAAAGTAACACTGCTCGTTGTCACGAAGAGTGCACCGCCGGCAATAATATGCAGGTTTGTCACAGAACATAACAAATTCATTTTCTTCTGCATCGATGTAACCCGGATATGCGTAGCGGGCTATCCCGTCATCGGGTTTGAAATATACTCCCGATGCGTGCAGCATCTCTGGTGAAGAAACATTAAGAACTTCACCAATTCGTTTGTTAGTCTCGTCATAAACGATATCTCCTATAGAAGGAAAATCCCGTTTTGACGTATTGTCCTTCGAGCTGAATGTTATTTTTATCCAATTTTTCATAAAACTACCTCCATAACATAAGTGGAAAATTTTGGATAACTTATATTATAGCACATATTTACATAAAATTCAAATAAAAATAAAAAAATCGAACGCAAAAAAATATTTAAATATACAATAATTTACAAAATATTACAAAAATAAAAGAAGGTGTTTAAAACCTTCTTTTAATCTAAGTTATTTAATATGTTAGGTAACATTTGTTTTTTTCTAGAAACAACATTTTCAAGCAATGCTGTGTGGTTATCTAAGTTAACCCCAAAAGCTTTTTCAACTGTATTAGTTTTATTACCTAAAGCTATAATTTTTGAATTAGCATTTAAAATATCTGTTGCTGCAAATACATAGAAATCAAGATTTTTCTTATCAATTTCTTCTTGAATTGCATTTTCTAGTTCAGTTTGTCTGCTAAATATTGAATCTAAATCAACAGCGTTTACTTGAGAAATTTCAAATTTTGCATTTTTATCATTAAATTCTTTTGAGTCTATATTTATTACTTGAAATGGAGTAAATTCGCTAATGTCAGTTCCAGCTTTTAACATTTCTGTACCATATTTATATAAATCAACACCAGCGATGTTAGATAATTTTTCAGCAATTTCTTTATCTTCTTCTGTGCAAGTAGGTGATTTAAATAATAAAGTATCTGATATTATTGCACTAAGCATTAAACCAGCCATTGTTTCAGAAATTTCTACACCTTTTTGAAGATATAATTTGTATAAAATAGTAGCTGTACATCCAACTGGTTCAGCAATATAATAAATAGGGTCAGTACATTCAAATTTTACTCTGTGATGGTCGATAACCATTTTTATATTAGCTTTTTCTATTCCTTTTACACTTTGAGAAAATTCATTATTATCTACCATTATTACATTAGAATCTTCGTCAAGTGATTCAAGAGTTTCAGGCTCATCAACTTCAAATGTTTTTAAAGCATAAGCAGTTTCTTTATTAATATTTCCTAATTTATAAGCAGTAGCATCATTTCCTAATTTTTTTTGTAAATTAGCAGCTACTATTGCTGATGTTATAGAATCAGTATCTGGGTTTGAATGCCCAATAACATATAATTTCTCCATTTTCATAATCTCCTTTAAAAGTAAAATTAAAATAAACATAATATATATGTTTAACTATTACATTATAGCATATTTTGCCATTTTAGTCAATAAATATATATTCTGTGAGTCAGCGCTTCAAAACCTATTTGAATAAAATAATTGAAAAAATTTAAAATCCAATATATAATGAAGGTACAAAATAATATAAATAAGAAATGGAAAGGAAGATATGCTAGATATATCTAATTTTTTTAGAACATTAGAAAATGAAGCTCACAGCAAAATAAATATAGAAAATTTTATGAAAGAAATAGAAAGTAGGTTTAAAAATATGCAAGAAGAAAAGGTATATACCATAGATAGATTTGAGGGAGATTTAGCAGTTTGCGAAGATAGAAAAACCAAAGAAATGATTAATATAAAAAGGAAAGATTTGCCAGAAGATTCTCGAGAGGGTAGTATTTTAAAATTAAATAATGGAAAATTTGAATTGGATTTAGAAGAGGAAGAAAAAGTAGAAAAAAGAATTAAAGAAAAAATGGACAATTTATGGAATAATTAAAGAAGAGGAAGGATACACATGAAAAAAAAATCAAATAAAAAAAGTCAAAGTATAATTGGAACAATTATAACTATATTAATTTTAGTGATTTTAGGAATTATAGAAGGATTTGCAGGAGCAAATGGAAATAATGTTAGCAATAATTCTGTAGAGCAATCTGAATTAACTGGAGACACAATTAAGGTATATTACTTTGATGTGGGGCAGGCTGATAGTATTTTGTTAACAAGTAATAATGAGGCAATGCTTATAGATGCGGGGAATAATGACGATGGAGATTTAGTAGTAAATAATATAAAGAATCTAGGGATTACTAAGCTAAAATATGTAGTAGGAACACATCCGCATGAGGACCATATTGGTGGGATGGATGATGTAATAAAAAATTTTGATATAGAAAATGTATATATGCCAAAGATTCAAACTAATACAAAAACGTTTGAAGATGTGTTAGACGCCATTGCAGATAAAGGATTGAAAATTACAGCTCCACAGCAGGGAAGCACATTTAAAGTTGGAGATATAGACTGTGAAGTGATGCTTTGCGGAAGCGGAACTGAGCAAGAACAAAAAAGTAATCTTAATTTATCATCAATTGTTATAAAAGCTACATATGGAGAAAAAAGTTTCTTATTTACTGGCGATGCAGAAAATGAAAATGAAGAATCAAGAAGCTGGGAAAAAATAAACGTATTGAAAGTGGGACACCATGGCTCAAATACAAGTACATCACAGGATTTCTTAAATCAAATAAAGCCGGATATAGCAATTATATCTGTTGGAACGAATAATAAATATGGTCATCCAACCAAGAAAACACTTGATAAATTGAACAATATAGGAGCTAGAATTTATAGAACGGATGAAAGTGGAACAATAACTGTTACTAGTGATGGAAAGCACATTTTAGTGAAAACAGAAAAGTAATTCACACAAAATTCACATTTAAAAGAGTAAAACAACTTGACAAATGACATAGTGTCATGTAAGATAATGACACTATGTCATTGTTGACGTTTAAGATATGAGAGAGGAATACAATATGCCAACCGAAACTTTTTTTAAACTTACTGAGGAAAAAAGAAAAAAGATAATAGAAGCGGGTAAAGATGAATTTTCAAGCGTTAGCTTAGACGAAGCATCTATAAAAAACATTGCAGAAAAAGCAGGAATTGCCAGAGGAAGCTTCTACCAGTACTTTAAAAGCAAAAAAGACTTACTATTCTTCATATTAGAAGAAAATAGAGAAACAATGGAGAAGAAATTAAATAGAATAATAAAAGAGTCAGATGGAGATATATTTAATATATATATATCAATATATGACGACATGACTTCAAAATGTTTTGATAATATGAATCAAGACATATACAAAAGGATATTTGAAAATCTTAAAACCAATGATGAATCTGTTTTTGAAGGTATGGAAGAGAAAAAGAAGCAAGACTTTAAAAATTTTGAAAATCTAATTGATAAAAGCAAATTAAAAATAGAATCAGATTTAGATTTTGATTTAATAATACAAATATTAAATGCGATTACTATGTCTTCGGTAGTAAGAAGCATAAAATATACCTCACCAGAAAAAGCGAGGGAAGAATTTTTAAAGAAAATAGAATTTATTAAGAAAGGAATAGAAGAGAAATGTTAAAGGTTTTAAAAAATTTAAAAGAATCAGCATTAGCAGTAATAGCAATTATCTTATTATTGATAGTGCAAGCCAATGCAGACTTGGCACTACCTGATTATACCTCAAAAATAGTTAATGTTGGTATTCAACAATCAGGAGTAGAGAATACTGCACCAGAAGTTATTAGAAAATCGCAAATGGATAATATTTTAAAATTTACTTCTGATGATGAAGCAATTTTATCTGACTATACATATGTGGAAGATGAGGATGTGTATAAACAAAATAAGGTAAATTCAGAAGAACAAGAAAATTTAAACAATTTAATGGCAAAGCCAATTATGGTGTATCAAGTGTTAACTAGCGAAACATATGCAGGAGCTATAAAGGAAGAAATGCTAGTAAATGTTCCACAACAACAAAAAGCCATGATGGCTCAAATGTCTATGTTGGATATAGTAAATGGACTTAATGAAGAACAAATAAATAAAATGATGGAAATGATAGACGAGAAATTAAGTAGTTTATCAGGTACAATGCTAGAGCAAGCAGCGATATCTTGGGTTAAGCAAGAATATGAAGCTGTAGGAATAGATATGACTGCATATCAAAATAAATATTTAATAAAAGTTGGCTTACAGATGCTTGGAATAGCATTTATAAGCATGGCTTCAGCAGTTTGCATAATGTTACTATCATCAAGAGTGGCTGCTAGATTAGGGAAAACATTAAGAGAAAAGGTATTTGAAAAAGTATTAAACTTTTCTAGAAAAGAATTCAGAGATTTTTCAACAGCATCTTTAATTACACGTAGTACGAACGATATACAACAAATTCAACAATTAATAGCTATGCTATTCAGAGTTGTAGTATATGCACCAATAATAGGTATTGGTGGACTAATTAGAGTTATACAAAATAGCAATACATCAATGGCGTGGATTATTGGTTTGGCAATATTATTAATATTGGGAATTGTTTTAGTTTTATTTATTGTTGCAATGCCAAAATTCAAAAAATTGCAAGAATTAATAGATAAAGTAAATGGAGTTTCTAGAGAAATATTAACAGGAATTCCAGTAATAAGAGCTTTTAGTAGGGAAAAACACGAAGAAGAAAGATTTGAAGTAGAAAATAATAAACTCATGAAAGCGAATATGTTTGTTAATAAGGCAATGAGCATAATGTGGCCAGCATTAACATTAGTAATGAATGGAATTTCTTTATTAATAATTTGGATAGGTGGACACAACGTGGATAATGGAGTTATGCAAGTTGGCGACATAATGGCATTTATTCAATATACTATGCAAATTGTAATGAGTTTCTTGATGATATCAATGATATCAATAATGCTTCCAAGAGCAGCAGTATCAGCTAGCCGTATAAATGAAGTATTGGATAAGGAAGATAGTATAAAGGACCCTGAAAATCCAAAAGAATTTGATAAAAACAAAAAAGGATTAGTAGAATTTAAAAATGTATCTTTCAAATATCCAGATGCAGAAGAAGATATATTAGAAAATATAAACTTTACAGCAGAACCAGGCAAAACAACTGCGATAATAGGAAGCACCGGTTCAGGTAAATCAACAGTAGTGAATTTAATACCAAGATTTTATGATGTAACAAAAGGTGAATTATTTGTTGATGGAGTAAATGTGAAGAATGTAAAACAAAAAGCTCTAAGAGATATTATAGGATTTGTTCCACAAAAAGGTATGTTATTCTCTGGAACAATTGAATCTAATATAAAATACTCAGATGAAAATATGAGTGATGAGCAAATGAAGAATGCAGCTCAAATTGCTCAAGCTACAGAATTTATTGAATCAAAACCAGAAAAATATAATTCAGAAATAGCACAAGGAGGAAGCAACGTATCTGGAGGACAAAGACAACGTTTATCTATTGCAAGAGCAATTGCTAAAGATCCAGAAATATTTGTTTTTGATGACAGTTTCTCTGCTTTAGATTTTAAAACAGATAGCAAATTAAGAGAGGCATTAAAAGAGAAAACAGAGGGTAAAACTGTAATAATTATTGCACAAAGAATTAGTACTATATTAGATGCAGATCAAATAATTGTTTTAGATGAAGGAAAAATTGTGGGCAAAGGTACACACAAAGAATTAATGGAAAGTAATGAAGTATATCAACAGATTGCTTTATCTCAGTTATCAAAGGAGGAATTAGAATAATGGCAAATGAACAAGAAAATAAAAAAACTCCAATGAAACGTAGAAATGTGGGAGGACCAGGAGGTCAAAGAGCTGTTGAAAAACCTAAAGATTTAAAAGGAACAACGAAAAAACTTGTAAAGAATTATTTCTCAAAATACAAGATACAAATATTAATAGTATTCATATTTGCAATAGCAAGTACTATTTTAACCATAGTTGGTCCTAAAATACTAGGAAATGCAACAACAGAGATTTATACAGGTTTGGTAAGTAAAATAAATGGAGGAAGCGGAATTGATTTTGCAAAAATAGGAAAGATACTTATTACATTATTAGTACTTTATGGAATTAGCATGCTTTGCTCTGTTATAGAAGGATTTTTGATGACAAATGTGTCACAAAAAATAACATATAAATTACGTAATGATATAGCTAAAAAAATAAACAAATTACCAATGAGATACTTTGATAAAAAGACAAATGGTGAGGTTCTATCAATAATAACAAACGATGTTGATACAATGTCACAAAATATGAACCAAAGTATTACAGAGATAATAAGGTCAGTATGTACATTAGTTGGAATACTTGTAATGATGTTATCAATAAATGTTACAATCACACTTATATCACTTATTATTTTACCAATAGCATCTGTAATTGTAAAAATCATTGTAGGAAAATCGCAAAAGTATTTCAAAAAACAACAGGATTATTTGGGCCATGTAAATGGGCAAGTAGAAGAAATTTATGGTGGCCATATTATAGTTAAAGCTTTTAATGGAGAAGAAAAAGCAATAGAAGAATTTAAAGAAGCAAACAATGAGCTATATAGATCAGCATGGAAATCTCAATTCTTATCAGGTTTAATGCATCCATTGATGAACTTTTTATCAAATATAGGATATGTAGCAGTTGCAATAGTTGGAGGATATTTTGCAGTAAAAGGAAAAATAACTGTAGGTGACATTCAATCTTTCATAACATATAACAAACAGTTTACACAACCAATTGCAGAAATAGCACAAATTTCAGGAACTTTACAATCTATGGTAGCAGCAGCTGAAAGAGTGTTTGAATTTTTAGAAGAGGAAGAAGAGAGCCCAACAATAGAAAATCCAAAGCATATAGAAGGATTAAAAGGAAATATTAAATTTGACCATGTTAACTTTGGATATAATGCAGATAAAACAATAATAAATGACTTTAATGCTGACGTTCATGAGGGACAAAAAATAGCAATTGTAGGTCCTACTGGCGCAGGAAAAACAACAATGGTAAAACTTCTTATGAGATTTTATGATGTTAATTCTGGAGCGATTTTGCTTGATGGGAATAATATAAAAGATTTTGAAAGAGGAGAGTTGAGACAGGAATTTGGCATGGTTCTTCAGGATACATGGCTATTTGAAGGAACAATTAAAGAAAATATTAGATATGGAAGATTAGATGCAACGGATGAAGAAGTAGTTGCAGCAGCAAAAGCCGCAAGAGTACATCACTTTATAGAAACTCTTCCACATGGATATGATATGATATTAGACGAAGAATCTGGAAATGTATCGCAAGGTCAAAAACAATTGCTAACAATAGCGAGAGTAATTTTAGCAGATCCAAAAGTATTGATATTGGATGAGGCAACAAGTTCAATAGATACAAGAACAGAAATAGAAATACAAAAAGCTATGGATAAACTAATGGAAGGAAGAACAAGCTTTATAATAGCACATAGATTATCAACAATTAAGAATGCAGACTTAATTTTAGTAATGGATCACGGTGATATAGTAGAGCAGGGTTCTCATGAAGAATTGCTTGAAAAAAATGGATTCTATGCAAATTTATACAATTCACAATTTTCAGAAGAAGAAGAGTAAAAAAAGAAAATCCACCCAGCGAGGGTGGATTTTCTTCATAAGCACTTATTTGTTATGCTTATGAAAAAGTTTGTCCAATGCTTTTTCAGCATTGATTCTAGGAGGAACTTTATAGCCCACTCCGGAAGACCATTTATCACCAATCAGGAAAGTTATTTGCTTTCCTGTTGGTTGCCAGTGAAGTGGAGCCATCACTTCGCCACACAACATTTGTGCAGCGAGTGACGAAAATACGGGAGGAGTAGCTATGTAAATCTCCTTCCCATCTTGAGAAAAACGAACCACGAATCGTATTTGATCTACGATGTAATCCTTTTGCATGAAGTCCGATGTTCCATCAAAATAGAACATTTTTGATCCTCCTTTTAGCAAATTATTGCTGTATAAAATATTTATGTTTGATGCAAAGCACCTATCGGCTATTATAGCATGTTTGAGGAATAAAGTCAAAATAAAAAATCATCTGATTTTAGATGATTTTCCAAAATATAATTTAGATTGGTACCGATGGTGGGACTCGAACCCACATGGTTTCCCGCTGGATTTTGAATCCAGTGCGTCTACCATTCCGCCACATCGGCGAAATTACTTTATTATATTAGCATACTTTTTAAATATTGTCCATTGTTTTTCAAAAAATTATGCAATAATATTTGTGTAGAAATGCTTGTAATTTGAAATATTTTGTGGTATTATATTATATGTTAGTACCTTACACTTAGTTTTAGACAAACACACCACTAGAACTCAGTTTAAGGCAAATAGTAAAATAGGAGGTGTAATTACAACATGACAAAGGAAAGAAAACAAGAAATAATCAACACATACAAAAGAGATGAAAAAGATACTGGTTCACCAGAAGTTCAAATAGCTCTTTTAACAGAAAGAATTAACGAATTAACAGAACATCTAAAAGTTCATAAGAAAGATAATCACTCAAGAAGAGGATTATTCAAGATGATTGGAAATAGAAGAAGTTTATTAAACTATTTAGCAGATAAAGATGTTCAAAGATACAGAGATATAGTTGCAAAATTAGGTTTAAGAAAATAATAACATTAAAAAGGGCGTTTTACTAATGATAAAGCGCCCATTTTTAAAAAATAATGTTAAATATTTTTTGTTTTTTTGTAGAAAATAATAAATATAAAATGCTTAATTAAAAAGTAAGGAGAAGACTATGTATAAAAAATTTGAAACAGAATTAGCAGGAAGAAAACTAACAATAGAAACAGGAAAAGTTGCAGAATTAGCTAATGGCGATGTTATAGTACATTATGGCGATACTGTTGTAATGGTCAACGTAACAGCATCAAAACAACCAAAAGAAGGAGTGGATTTCTTTCCACTATCAGTAGACTATGAAGAAAAATTATATGCTGTAGGGAAAATACCAGGAAGTTTCCAAAAAAGAGAAGGAAAACCAGCAGATAAAGCAATACTAACATCAAGAGCAATAGATAGGCCAATACGTCCACTATTTCCGAAAGATTTTAGAAATGATGTATGCGTTGTAGCAACAGTTTTATCTGTAGAGCAAGATAATAGCCCAGAAGTATGTGCAATGATTGGTGCATCTGCAGCACTTTCAATTTCAGATATACCTTTTGGAGGACCAACAGCAGCAGTAAGTGTAGGATATGTGGATAATCAAATTGTAATAAACCCTACAGTTGCAGAAAGAGAAAAAAGTAGATTAAACTTAACAGTGGCTGGAACTTTAGAAAAAGTAACAATGATAGAAGCTGGAGCAGATGAAATTCCAAACGATACAATGCTTGAAGCTATAAAAGCAGGGCATAGTGAAATTAAAAAATTATGTGCATTTATAGAAAAAATAAAAGAAGAAGTAGGAAAGCCAAAATTTGAATATGTATCATTTGCTACAGATACAGCTGTATTTGATGAAATATCTGCAAACTTTAAAGCAAGAATGTACAAAGATGTACAAGCACAAGATAAAGAAGTAAGAGATGCTAATATGGAAGCTTTAGCACAAGATATACAAGCATATTTTGCTGAAAAATATGGTGAGGATGGAGCAGAGGAAAAAGCAGCAGATATAGCAGCAAGCATCCATGATTTGGAGAAAAAATGTGTAAGAGAAATGATATACAAAGAGCATATTCGTCCTGATGGAAGAAAAATAGATGAAATAAGACCATTATCTTGTGAAGTAGGTGTTCTTCCTAGAGTTCACGGAAGTGCAATATTTACAAGAGGTCAGACTCAAGTACTATCAGTAGTTACATTAGGAACAAAATCAGAAGAACAAGAATTAGATGGATTAGATGAAGAAGATTCAAAAAGATATATGCATCAATACAATTTCCCATCTTACTCAGTTGGAGAAGCGAGACCATCACGTGGTCCTGGAAGAAGAGAAATTGGGCATGGTGCTTTAGCTGAAAAAGCTTTAGTTCCAGTAATACCTTCAGAAGAAGAATTTCCATATACAATAAGAGTTGTATCAGAAGTATTATCTTCAAATGGTTCAACATCACAAGCAAGTATCTGTGGAAGCACTTTAGCACTTATGGATGCAGGTGTTCCAATCAGAAAACCAGTAGCTGGTATATCAACAGGATTAGTAACAGATCCAGAAGATCCAGATAAATATATAATGCTAACAGATATACAAGGAATAGAAGATTTTTTCGGAGATATGGACTTTAAAGTTGGTGGTACAAAAGATGGTATAACAGCAATACAAGTTGACATTAAAAACGATGGACTAACATATGATATTATAAAAGAAGCATTTGAAAGAACCAAAAAGGCTCGTGATTATATATTAGATGAAATAATGTTAAAGCAAATTGCCGAACCAAGAAAAGAAATATCTAAATATGCACCAAAAATAATTACAACTACAATAAATGTAGACAAAATAAAGGATGTAATAGGTCCTGGTGGAAAAATGATAAACAAAATAATAGCAGCAACAGGTGTAAAAATAGATATAGAAGAAGACGGAAAAGTTTGCATATATACTGATGACGCAGAGCAAGGAAAAAATGCATTAAAAATGATAGAAGATATAGCAAAAGACATAGAAGTTGGCGGAATATATGAAGGAAAAGTTACAAGAATAATGCCTTTTGGTGCTTTTGTAGATATAGGTGGAGGAAGAGAAGGATTGCTTCACATATCTAAAATATCAAGCAAAAGAGTAGAAAAAGTAGAAGATGTACTTGCTGTGGGCGATGAAGTAACAGTTAAGGTTTATGAAATAGATAACCAAGATAGAATAAACTTAACAATGAAAGACTTAGAAGCTGGCAACAAAGAAGAAGACGTAGAAGAATAATATTTATAATATTAGGAGAAAAATAAATGGAATATTTATATATTATACAACAGGCAATTGTCTGGATAATAACTATATATTGGTTGTACCAATTAGTTGTTAGTATATGTTCGTTAGTAAAATTAAAAGATAAGCCATTACTTGTGAATAAAAATCACAAGTTTATGGCTATTTTGCCTGCTCACAATGAAGAAACTGTAATAGGAAATTTAATAGAAAGTTTAAAAAAGCAAGATTATCCTAAAGAGTTATTAGATATTTATGTAATAGCAGATAACTGCACAGATAATACTGTAAAAATTGCAAAAGAAGCAGGAGCAATAGTATTAGAAAGACATGAAGAAGACCCAGCAAAACAAACTAAAGGTGCTGCTTTACAATGGTTTTTAAAACAGAAAATTGAAGAAAATGCTGATTATGATGCATTCTTTGTATTTGATGCTGATAACATTGTTGATGTTAACTTTACAAAAGCAATGAACAAAAAATTATGTCAAGGCGAGGAAGTTGTTCAAGGATACAGAGATATCAAAAACCCTGCAGATAGTTGGGTTTCAGCAGGATACGCAATATTTTATTGGACAATGCATAGATTCTACCATTTAGCAAGGTATAATTTAGGCTTATCTGCATTATTAAATGGTACAGGATTTATGGTTAAGTTTGATGTAATAAAACCAACAGGCTGGAATACAAAAACTTTAACTGAGGATATAGAATTCTCTTTAAAAACAATTATAAAAGGTAAGAAAGTTGGCTGGGCAGTAGATGCAATAGTTTATGATGAACAACCAGTAGGATTTAAACAATCTTGGTCACAAAGATCTAGATGGACTGTTGGACATATTCAATGCTTAGGTGAATATACAAAACCATTAGCAATAGCTGTAAAAGAACATAAAACAGTGATGAATTTTGATGGACTTTTATACATGATAGGAAGTATACCAATGTTTATATTAACAGGTGTATTAGTAATAATTAACTTTGTTATGTATATACTTGGTGGAATGTCTACACCAGATTTAATTGTAAATTGTATTAGATATTTATTACCAACATTTTTACTACCAATATTTGTTGGAATAATAATAATGTGGTTGGATAAAAGACCAATAAAGCCAATGATAAAAGGATTGGTTTTATACCCATTATTCCTAGGCTCATGGTTATTAATAAACTTTAAATGTTTATTTATAAGAGACACAAAATGGGAGAAAATAGACCACGTTAGAGATATAAAAATTAAGGATGTTGCATAAAAGTAATATTTAAAATGAAAAACCAATGAAAAGGAGGAAATAAAAGAATGAAAAAAGAAAATGGAATCACATTGGTTGCCTTGGTGGTAACAATAGTAGTGCTAATAATTATAGCTGGAGTAACTTTAAGCCTAACAATAGGTAATGGAGGAATAATGAAAAGAGCAAAAACAGCTGTAAATGATTATGCCTCTCAAGACACGAAGGAAGAAAAATACTTTAACGATTTAGCTGACTGGGTTGATAAAAATGGAAAAGAGAGTGGAATAGCAAAAGTTCCAGTTAATACGAAAGCCGAAGAGAATGGAACGATAAATGGGAAAAAACCTGGAACCAATAATCCAGTAATCCCTGGAGGATATACTCCAATAGACGCAGGGGATGCAAAATGGGGAAATGGAAGCTCTGCCCCAACACAAAATTCAGTAGACCATGGATTGGTAATAAAAGATGATGCAGGAAATGAATGGGTGTGGATTCCAGTGGAAGCAAGTGTGCTTTCAAGTATGTATGAAACTTCAAATGATGGAATAGCTTTATCAGGAGATGTTGGTGTAACAACAAAAATGTATACAAAATCAACAACAATAGCGCAAACTGGAGATGGAAAAACTTTGTCAAGAAGTACACCAAATACAACAGGATGGAGAGAGCCAGATTTAGTAACTGTTTACGATAAAGATGAATCATATTATAAGACAATATTAGGATATGATACTCCAAAAGCAATGGCGGAAGCTTTTGTATTGGATTATTCTAATATGATAAATAGAATAAAAAAATATGGAGGGTTTTATATCGGAAGATATGAATTATCAAATGAGGGCGTCCAAAAGGGGAAAGCAACACTAACTAATACAAATTGGTACAATTTATATAAAAAATGTACAACATTAAATGCAAGTGATAAGGTAGAAAGTAAAATGATATGGGGAATCCAATTTGATTTGACATGTGATTTCATATCTAAAAAAGGAGAGCAAAAAAGTATCACAAATTCTACAACATGGGGAAATTATAATAATAGTACAGGAGATGCAGCAGTAATGGATGGAACAACGCAAAAATATGGAAGTAAACAAGTAACAGGATATAGTGAATATTGGAAAGCAAATAATATATATGATCTAGCTGGAAATTGTTGGGAATGGACCAGAGAGGCATACGGTATCAAATACCGTGTTCACAGAGGTGGACAGTTCTGTTATCGGTGGCTCACTCAATCCAGCATCTAGTTGTAGCTACAGTGGCCCGGAGAACAGCAATTGTATCGACGTACGGTGCTCGTCCCACTTTAATAATAAAGTAGCACTGGAGCGTATAAGCTTAAGTGTGTAAAAAATATTTAAGGACAGTACTTTCTAGAGTAATATAATTGAATATAAAAATATTGAACGCTTTGAATAAAATCAGAGCGTTCTATTTATTTGCACTGAATTAATAAAAACACAAAATAAATCTTATAGAATACAAAGCACTTTGTTATAATAAAAGCTATTACGTCAACAACAAAACGTTTTATTTTTCGTTAAGTAACTAACTTAAGGAAGTATTTTTGAATATTCTTATCCTGTGAAATTGTTGGTATATAAGCTTTTTCACGATTCTATGATTTTTTTGTTTTTTTTATAATTTTTCATTATCTTTTTTTCATTTTTCATTGAAATATGTATACTTTGATGCTATAATTGTTGTATAAAAAATTTTCGTTAAGTTAGTTACTTAAGGAAGTGTTTTTTGTGAATGGGAAAGTAGTAGTACCAACGAAAAGAGGAAAAATAAAAATGGAAAAAGGTATAACGTTAGTAGCTTTAATAATAACAGTAGTAATTATGATAATTTTATCAGGAATAGTAATAGGTGGAACGATTGGAAATAATGGCATATTTAGCAAAGCAAAATATGCTGTAAATAAATATGATGAGCATAGCACAAATGTAGATAAAGAATTAAATGAAACAGCAGAGCAAATGGAGGAAAATGCAGATGAAGAAGTGTTAGAAAAAGCAATAGTTAATGTAAAATGCCCATCAAACAGAACAATAAATGGAAAAAGGGCAAGCGCAAATAATCCAATAGTCCCAGAGGGATATACTCCAATAGATGCAGGAGAAGCAAAATGGGGAGATGGCTCAAGCAAACCAGCTCAGAGTTCTGTAGGCCACGGACTAGTAATAAAAGATGATGAAGGAAATGAGTGGGTATGGGTACCGGTGTCTACTCAGATGATAAAAAATATGTATGAAACATCAAGTGCAGATATAGCATTAACGGGAGAAACAGGTGCAACTACAAAGATGTATACAAAAACAGCAACAATAGGAGGGGAAGAAGATAAAGTGACAGTTTCTAGAACTTTACCAAATGGAGCTGAATGGAGAGAACCGGATTTAGAAAGCTATTATGATTTAAGAGAAGAATATTATAAAACGATATTAGGCTTTGATACACCAAAAGCGATGGCAGAAGTGCTTGTAAATGAGTATGAGGAAATGGTGAATAGTGTAAAAAAATATAGTGGGTTTTACATAGGAAGATATGAATTATCAAATGAAGGAGTACAAAAAGGAAAAGACACATTATCAAATGTAAATTGGTATGTTTTATACAATAAGTGTATGGAATTGAATGCAAGTGATAAGGTAAAAAGCAGAATGGTGTGGGGCCTTCAATGGGATTTAGCATGTGATTTTATATCGAAAAAAGGAGATAAAAAGAGTATTAAAAATTCAACAAGTTGGGGCAATTATGTGAATGCTGTTGGAAATGCAGCTGTAATGGTTGGAACAACTAAAATGTATGGAAACAAACAAGTAACAGGATATAGCGAGTATTGGAAAGCCAATAATATATACGATTTGGCGGGAAATTGTGAAGAATGGAGCCAAGAAGCAGGTTATGATAGATTTCGTGCTGGTAGAGGAGGAAGCTGCACTATGGATGGTGCAGAATTATTGCCAGCATCAGCAAGAAACAAAGGTGGTTCATATGGATATGATCCAAATTTGCGGAACGCGCCCAGTACTAATAATAAAATAGGAGAAAAATATGGTAAAAGCAAGAGAAGAAAAAGGAATAACATTAATAGAATTAATAGTTACAATAACAATTTTGCTAATATTAGTTGGAATAACAGGAGGCGTGGGAATAAATGCAACACTTGAATTAAAAAGATATAATGCAGTAAAGAGCGATATAATAGAATTAACAGAAGCCGTTCAAACGTATTATATGGAAAAAGGAGAGTTACCACTAGAAGACGCAGAAACACAGGTAGAATTTACGCCGCCAGAAGATAATAAAAATCCAAATGATAGTGGAGAATATTATGAAATAGATATAAGTTTGTTAGAAAGTGTAAATATTCAAAACAAGAGAAATACATACATAGTAGATAAACAAAGTTTAACAGTGTATTGTCAAGAAGGAGTAGAATACCAAGGCAAAACATATTACACGATACTGGATAATGATGAGACAACAGATTATTATAATCAAGTGGATTTACCAATAATTTCAATAGTTACGTTTGAAAGTAATAATAGCATAAACAAATATTTTGCAACGGAAGGAGACACAGTAACACTAAAGTTATTTACAAATTATGAGATAAATCCAACAGTAATGATAAATGGAACAAACGTAAACATAAATTGGAGCGAAGATAGAAAAATTGGAACAGCAACGTATAAGATAGAAGAGATAAAAACACCAGATACAAAAATAGAGTTTAGTATATCAAATTATACAGCAAACGGGAAAGCAGGAAAAACGATAAATAAGCCAACATTTTCTGATGGAATAACATTAAAAATGAATACATGGAAGATAATGAAAGTAATTTTAAATACAGAAGCAACAGGAAACGGAACAATAAATGGAGGCACACCAAACACGAATAATCCGATAATACCAAGGGGATATATACCAATAAATTCAGGAAATGCCACATGGGGAGATGGAAGCTCTGCCCCAACAAAAGATTCAGTAGACCATGGTCTAGTAATAAAAGATAGCAAAGGAAATGAATGGGTGTGGGTGCCAGCAGAATTAGCAACTTTAGAAAAAATGTGTGTTACATCCAAGAGTGAAGTGAATTTATCTGGAGACTTAGGAGTAAGCACAAAGATGTATACTAATACCACAACTGTTGGAAGAGCAGGGGATACAAGAACAATGGAAAGAGGCTTGCCTAATACTACAAGTAAAAGAGAACCGGATTTAGTGATTACCTATGATAAAACAGAAGCATATTACAAAACTATTTTAAAATTTAATACAGCAAAAGAGATGGCTGAAGCATTTGTGAATGATTACACAAACATGATAAGTAATATCAGAAAATATGGAGGATTCTATATAGGCAGATATGAAATGTCTAATGAAGGCGTACAAAAAGGAAAGGCAACATTAACAGATACAAATTGGTACGAGCTTTATAAAAAATGTTCGGAATTGAATGCTAGCGAAAAAGTAGAAAGTAGAATGATATGGGGAATTCAATGGGATTTAGCATGTGATTTTATAGCTAAAAGAGGTGATAAAAAAGGTATATCAAACCCAAGTGATTGGGGAAATTATAGTGCTAGCACAGGAAATGCCGCAGTAATGAATGGAACAACCCAAATGTACGGAAGCAAACAAGTAACAGGGTATAGCGAGTATTGGAAAGCCAATAATATATATGATTTAGCAGGAAATTGCTATGAATGGACTCAAGAAGGTATAAGTACAGATGCTAGAGCATTCAGGGGAGGATGCTATGATGGAGTAAATCCACCAACGAGCCTGCAGAGCTATTTGACTATTAATACAAATTATCGTATACGGAACAAGACCAATTTTAATAATAAAATAGAAAACAACCATTAGGTTGTTTTTTCTTTATGCACTCAAAATAGTGACATTATTGCTATTATATGATAAAATCAGTATGCAAAATAATTTTAGGAGGATACAATGGAAAACAAATTGAAGAAAAGTACTGTAGTAATTTGCATGGTATTAATAATATTGCTACAAGTAATTGTAAGAATTTATGTAGGAAATAGAAAAGAATATTTTCATATAGATGAAGCATATTCATATGCTTTAATGAATTATGATAAAATAGATATTACAGATAATAGTGATTTTTATGATAATTGGCATAATAAAAAATATTATATAGATTATTTATCAGTAAATGAGGATGAAAAATTAGATTTTAGAGCAGTATATGAGAATCAGAAAAATGATGTTCATCCACCACTTTATTATTTGCTACTAAGAATAGCGGCAAGCTTTACAATAGATAGTTTTACTAAATGGACGGGAATTATATTAAATATAGTTATCTTTGTATTTTCAAGTATATTTATATATTTGATTTGCAGCAAGCTTTTCAAAAATCAAATTTTAGCATTATTTGCAACATTGATAACTGGATTAACAATAGGAGCTTTAGATACAACTGCGTACATAAGAATGTATGAATTGACTAATCTTTTCATATTAATGATTACATATGCACACATGAAGATTTTTGATAAAGAAGAGTTAAAGCTAAATGATCTTATTTTTATAGGAACAACAGCACTATTGGCGTCACTTACACATTATTATACAATCATGTATATGTTTGTATTATTTGTGATGTTTGCAGTAAAATATATAAAGAAAAAACAATATAAAAATTTGGCAAAATATGTAGCAACTTTTGCAATTGCTGCAGGGTTATCATTGGCAATATTCCCATACTCTTTATACCATATGTTTGGAGGATACAGAGGAGCTGGAGCAAAAAGCAATTTGTTTAATTTAGATTCACTTTTTGTGGACGCTGGGCAGTGTTTCTACATATTACAAAAGGGTGCTGCAAATAACTTAGGACTTCTTCTGATTTTGATATATATAATATTAAAGCAAAAAGCTAAAAATTTAGAGGGAAAAGATAAAATAATAAATCTTATTTTTGTTCCATCTATAATATACTTTCTATTAGTAGCCAAAATGTCTCCATATAAAGAGTTAAGATACTTCATGCCAATAGTATCAGTATCTACAATATGGTTGATTTATACATTTTACATACTATATAAAAATATATTGAAAGAAAAAGATGCGATATTAGTAACTATATTAACTTTTGTAATAGTTATTGTAAGCCCAATTGTAACAAAAACAAAATTAGATTTTACATTTACGAAAATGAATCATTTAGCTGAAAGAATAGCAGAAAAATCAGATTTGCCAGCAATGTATATAATAAATGAGAATAATTTAAGATTCTTAGATGATATATATTTATTCACAGAATTTGAAGATTCTTATATTATGAGAAGTAGCAATGCAAGTATAGAAAATATAGAAAATGTTATGAAAGATAGAGATATGTCTAAAGGTATAGTTTTAGTTTTCAATGAGGGAGTAGACTCAGACAGTATAATTAGTCAAATCAAGGTAAGATATAATTATTCTAAAGATGAATTAATGCAAAATTTAAATGCAGGGAAGGTTGTATATGTATATTAAATTAAAAATACCAAATAACAATAAATCTGAAGAACATAAAATGAAAATTTATGCTTTTGTTGGACCATCGGGAACAGGAAAAAGCTATAGAGCGCAGCTTGTAGCTAGTACAAACGATATTCATTACATAATAGATGATGGATTATTTATTAATGAAAATGAGGTGCTTGCTGGTACGTCGGCAAAAAAAGCGCCTACTAAAATCGAAACTGTAAAGCATGCTCTTTTTCTGGAGAAAAAAGAGCAGGATGAAATGAAAAAAGCATTTAAAAAATATAAACCAGATAGCTTATTGGTATTGGGTACATCGGATAAAATGGTGGAAAAGATAAGAGAGAATTTAGATTTACCACCATTTGAGAAAACAATATATATAAATGATGTGGCAACAGAAGAAGAGATGGAAAAAGCCAGAAACATACGTGTTACGCAGGGAAAACATGTTATACCAGTGCCAACTTTTGAGATAAAGAAAGACTTTTCTGGATATTTATTAGATCCATTACAAATATTTAAATCAAAAGGAATGGGAGAAAATCCATATATATCAGAAAAATCTATGATAAGACCAACATTTAGCTATTTAGGAAAGTTTACTATATCTGATAGTGTATTTAGACAAATAGCAGAAAATGTAGCAAACAGAATGCCTGAAATATATAGTGTTACAAGAACCAGAGTAGAAAACTATGGCGATGGAATATCTATATATATGGAGGCTGTGCTAAATTATGGAAATAACATAATAAAAACTTTAAAAACTTTTAGAGAGAAAACAAAAAAAGAAATAGAAAAACAAACAGCGATGAATGTTGTAAAAATAGATTTAGTGGCAAAAGGAATACATTTTAATTCTTTAAAAAGCTAAAACAAGGGAGGAAAAATTATGTCTTTTATAGTAGGAATTGATGGACCATCAGGAACAGGTAAAGGAACTGTAACTAAGAGACTATCAAAAAAATATAATCTTTTAAATATAGATACAGGAGCAACTTATAGATGTGTAACTTTAGAAATGCTAAGAAAAAATATACCGTTAAACGATGAAGAAAAAATTGCTAAGATGCTTCAAAAAATTAATATAGAAATGAAAAATATAGATGAAAATTTACACATTTTCTTGGATGGAGAAGATGTGTCAGAAGAGATAAGAGGAAAAGAAGTATCACAAAATGTTTCGCAAGTATCTAGCATAAAACAAATAAGGTTAGAAATGGCAAAGCTTCAAAGAAAAATGGCTCAAGGGCAAGATACTATAATGGAAGGCAGAGATATTTGTACAGTAGTATTTCCTACAGCAGATATTAAGATATATTTAGATGCTAATGATGAAGAAAGAGCTAGAAGAAGATATAAACAAAACCAAGAAAAAGGCATAGACATGTCTTATGAAGAAGTTTTAGAAAACATTAGAAAAAGAGATAAAATAGATAAAGAAAAGGAATATGGGGCTTTAAAAGTGGCTCCTGGAGCTCATGTGATAGATTCTACTAATATGAGCATTAAGCAAGTAGAAAAAGAAATTTCTAAGCTAATAGACAAAAAATTAAAAGATAAGAAAAAAGAAGCTAAGATTTATAGAATTAGACCAGAAACTCCATGGAAAAAGTTTGCAAGAGCAGTAGTAAAGGGAATATTGTATGGATTCTATAAAATTGTGTTTAGAATAGAAAAAATTAATGAAGAGAATCTACCTTTGGATGAGCCAACAATTGTGTGTGCTAATCATTTGAATATATGGGATGCTGTTGGACTTGTTGTAAGTAGTAAAAGAAGGATAATATTTATAGCAAAAGAAGATTTATTCAATAACGCTTTTTTGAGCTGGATAGGCCATTTATTTGATGTTATTCCTATAAAAAGAGGAATGAGAGATATGGAAGCTATGAAGAGATGTATAAAATGTTTGAAAAATGGGCAAACAATAGGATTGTTCCCAGAAGGTACTAGAAGAGGCCTTGAGAAGGGTGCAAAGGTACAAAATGGTGCCGCATACATGGCATTAAAAACAGGAGTAAGGGTAGTTCCAGTAGGAATAAGTGGAAGCTTTAAACCTTTTTCAAAGGTTTATTTGAATTATGGAAAGCCACTGGATTTTTCACAAAATAAAGATAAAATTCCAGAAAAGGAACAGCTAAATGAGGCTACGAAACAGATTATGGATAATATAATTATGTTGACAAACATTGGAAAATAATGTATAATAAAAACGTTGAAATCTGGCTACTATTAAATAAAAGCAGCCAGAAAAAATAAACTTTGAAATGAAGGGTATATATGGAAAATTACGAAGAAAATGTGACTTTTGAAGATATATTAAATCAATCTTTTAAGAAGATAAAAGTTGGGTCAACTATAACGGGAACAATAATAAATATAAATAATAATGGCGAAATTTTTGTAGACATTGGGTATAAAGCAGACGGGATAATCCCTAAAAAGGAATATTCAAATGATGTAAATGCAAATCCAATGGAAAATTTTAAGCCTGGAGATAAGATAAAAGCAAATATTATAAAATTAAATGATGGACAAGGTAATGTTTTAATGTCTTACAAAAAAGCAATATTAAAAGACGTAAAAACAGAATTTGAGCAAAAAGTAAATAACAATGAAATATTTGAAGAAATAGTAGATAAGGTAACAGATAAGGGATTAATAATAAACTATAAAGGTTTGATAAGAGTATTTATTCCCTTATCATTGTCAGATATAGGAAGAGACGAAAATCCAAACGATATAAAAGGCAAAAAAGTAAGATTTAAAATAATAGAAAATGCAAATAGAAAAGTTATTGGATCTATCAAAGATGTATTAGAAGCAGAGAAAAAAGAAAAAGCAGATAAATTCTGGAATGAAATAGAAGTAGATAAAAAATATAAGGGAATAGTTACAAGCTTAAGTGATTATGGAGCATTTGTTGATATTGGAGGATTCCAAGGACTATTACATATTTCAGAAATAACATGGGGAAGAAATGAAAACCCAAGAGATATATTAGAAGTTGGGCAAGAAATAGATGTAAGAATAAAAGAAGTAGATAAGGAAAATAGAAGATTTAAATTATCATACGAAAAGAAAGGTCCTAACCCATGGAAAAAAGTGGAAGAGAAATACAAGGTTGGAGATGTAGTAAAAGTAAAAATCTCTAAATTGATGCCTTTTGGAGCTTTTGCTGAAATAGAAAAAGGTGTAGAGGGATTAATTCATATATCACAAATATGTGAAAGAAAAATTTCAAAGCCTGAAGAAGAGCTAAGAGTAGGACAAAAAGTAAATGCTAAAATAATAGACGTAGATACAGAGCATCAAAAAATAGAATTATCTGTAAGAGAATTAGAGGGCACTACCCAAGAATATAAAGAAGACTAAGAGGGGAAGATATAAAATGAATAATAAGAATATAAGAAATATAGCAATAATAGCACACGTTGACCATGGAAAAACTACATTAGTAGATTGTTTGTTAAAACAAAGCCATGTATTTAGAGAAAATGAACAAGTAGCAGAAAGAGTAATGGATTCTGGAGATATTGAAAAGGAAAGAGGAATTACAATTCTTTCTAAAAATACATCAGTAATGTATAATAATGTTAAAATTAATATAGTAGATACTCCTGGACATGCTGATTTCGGTGGAGAAGTTGAGCGTGTTTTAAAAACTGTTGATGGTGTTTTATTATTGGTTGATGCTTTTGAAGGTCCAATGCCTCAAACAAGAGAAGTTTTAAAGAAAGCATTAGCACTTAATTTAAAGCCAATAGTAGTAATAAATAAAATAGACAGACCAGGTGCAGAGCCAGAGAAAGTATTGGATAAAGTAATAGAATTATTTATAGAATTAGATGCTACAGATGAACAATTAGATTTCCCTGTAATTTATGCATCTGCTAAAAATGGAATAGCAAAAATGAATTTGTCAGATGAATCTGATAATGTAACATGTATATTTGATACAATAATAGATAAAATCGAGCCACCAGCATGTGATATGGATGGGACAATGCAAATGTTAGTATCAAACATAGATTATGATGACTACTTAGGAAGAATTGCAGTAGGTAGAGTTGAACGTGGTAAGATAAAAAATGGAATGCCAGTTTCAATTTGTAAACAAGATAAAAATGCACAAGGTAAAATTGCTAAATTATTCACATACATGGGACTAAAGAGAGTTGAAGTAGAAGAAGTTGATGCAGGTGATATAGTTGCTATATCAGGTATTCCAGATATAAGCATTGGTGATACAATTTGTGATTTAGCAAACCCAGAAAAAATACCATTTGTAAATATAGATGAACCAACAGTATCTATGACATTTAGTGTAAATAATGGACCTTTTGCAGGTAAAGAAGGAGAATTTATTACATCAAGACATATTAGAGATAGATTATTCAAAGAACTAGAGAGAAATGTAAGTTTACGTGTTAAAGAAACAGCTTCTCCAGATAGTTTTGAAGTTTGTGGACGTGGAGAATTACATTTATCTATATTAATAGAAGAGATGAGAAGAGAAGGATATGAACTTTTAGTATCTCGTCCAAAGGTTATTTACAAAGAAATCGATGGCGTAAAATGTGAGCCAATAGAAGATTTAGTTGTAAATGTACCAGATGATGCAATTGGAACAGTTATAGAAAAATTAGGAAGACGTAAAGCTGAAATGAAGAATATGGAACCAGCAGAAGCAGGTCATACAAAAATTGAATTCAAGATTCCAGCACGTGGACTAATTGGTTACAGAACAGAATTTTTAACAGATACAAAAGGAACTGGAACAATGAACTCGATATTTGATTGCTATGAACCATATAAAGGAGATATCCAAGCGAGAACAAGAGGAGTTTTGGTTGCATTTGAGCAAGGAACATCAATTACTTATGGGCTATACAATGCACAATTAAGAGGAGAATTATTTATAGGTCCTGGTGTAGACGTATATGAAGGAATGATAGTTGGCGTAAACTCTAGAAACGAAGATATTTCTATAAACGTTTGTAAAGAAAAACACCTTACAAACACAAGAGCTTCAGGATCTGATGATGCATTAAGATTAGTTCCACCAATTCAATTATCACTAGAAAAAGCTATTGAATTTATAGCCGAGGACGAACTTGTTGAAGTAACACCAAAAAATATAAGATTAAGAAAAATTATATTAAACAATAAAGATAGAGAAAAAGCAGCAAGAAAATAAGATAAACAAAATTCAATTTCTAAAATTTTGGTACGGTGCTCTTGGTCGGAGTCCATTTGGACTCCTCAAAAGGCGAGCTTGACCTTATTTTCAAAATTGAATTTTGATTTGTGTTATATATAGAAGAGGAGAAAGATGTCGAAGGATTTTTTTTTAAAATAGTAAAATATTATTGCAAAAAAATTAAAATGTAGTATAATATTATTGTAACAGGCACGAAACATAAAGTTACACTGAATCAGGGGAAACAACCACCGCAATGAAAATTGCAAAAAAAACAGGCATCTCGCGAATGCCTGTTTTTCTATTACTGAAATAAATCAATAATAGATTTTAGCACTTTCCCTTGGGGACATGCCCACATGGATATTATATAATAACAATAATGCGAAATTTGTAAAATATAGAAAGTTACATAAAAATTTAACTTTTATAGATTGATAAGAGGAGATTTTGATGTTATAATTAGTAATAGTTTAAAAATAAAAGAGAAGGACTAAAATTAAATGAACAAGGAAGAATTATTAAAAATAAAAGCAAATGCACTTGAGAGACACATTCCAATTATAATGGATGATACATTAGAAGTAATCGCAAAAATCTTGAATGAAAGGAAACCAGAAAAGATACTTGAAATAGGTACAGCAGTAGGATATTCAGCAATGTGCTTTTCTGAATATTTAAATGATAATGGAAAGATAGATACAATTGAAAGAGATGAAGAAAGAATTGCAGAAGCTAAAGAAAATATTAAAAAGGTCGGAGTTGAAGAAAAAATAAATATTTATGAGGGAGATGCGGTAGAGATTCTTCCGACTATGAACGACAAGTATGATGTTGTATTTATTGATGCGGCTAAAGGTAAATATCCATTTTTTTTAGAACAAGCGTTAAGAATGTTAAAAGATGATGGAATAATTTTTGCAGATAATATTTTGTATAAAGGTTATGTAATGAGTAATTACAATAAACACAAACAACGTACGGCAGTAACACATTTAAGGCAGTACATAAAAGAAACAACTGAGAATCCAGAACTAGAAACAGAGATATTAGAAGTAGGAGATGGCTTGGCAATTTCAAGGAAAAAATAAGCATAAAACCATTGAAAATGGGATAAAATTATGATAAAATAATGATACTGAATTAAGGAGGTATACTATGATAAATATAAGGCCAGTTTCTGACTTGAGAAATAAATATCCAGAGATAGAAGAATTAGTATTGAAAGAAGATGAAGCTGTATATTTAACTAAAAATGGATATGGTTCTATGGTGGTAATGAGCTTAGAAAAATATTCTGAGCTTATGAGTGAAGTTGAATATACAAAATATATAGAAAAGTCATTGGATGAAGCTGATGAAGAAGCAAGAAACGAAAATGCTAAATATTACACTCAAGAGGAATTTATTTCAAAAATGAGGGAGATAATAGATGGGACAAAAGAAGTATAAAATAAGGTTTGCTGAAATTGCTAAAAGAGATATGGAACAAATAGTTACGTATATTACTTATAACCTGGCAAGTCCCCGAATAGCAGAAAATATACTTTTAGAAATAAATGAAGCAATTAAAAAGAGAGCAGAGAATCCAGAAATTTATGCCAGATATTATTCAATTAAAGATAGAGAAAATGTATATTATAAAATATATGTAAAAAATTATGTGATATTCTATATAATTCTAGATGATGATATTATAGAAATAAGAAGGATATTAAATAAAAGACAAAATATTATAGTAAATGATGTGTTAAATTAGAGAGGAATAAAAAATGAAAAAACCAGAATTATTAGCCCCAGCAGGCTCTTTTGAAAAAGCAAAAATTGCGTTTATGTATGGAGCAGACGCAGTTTATTGTGGAACAGCATCGCTATCGTTAAGAAGCAGAGCAGAAGTAGACGATAATGATTTAGAAAAGACAATAAAATATGCGCATTCAATAGGCAAAAAAGTGTATGCAGCTATAAATATATATGCTTGGGACAGCAATTATGAAGAAATAGAAAAACAAGTAAAAATGCTTGCTGAAGTACATGTTGATGCAATTATTGCTTCTGATGGAGGAGTAATACAAAAAATAAAAGAAATTGCTCCCAATATAGAAATACATGTAAGTACACAAGCAAATGTTGTAAGTTATCATGCTGCAAAGTTTTGGTATGATAATGGAGCAAGTAGAGTAATACTTGGAAGAGAAACAAGTAAAGACCAAATAAAAGAAATAATGGAGAACAAACCAGAAAACTTGGAAGTTGAGATGTTTATACATGGAGCTTTATGCTGGGCGTATTCAGGAAGATGTTTCTTAAGCGAATATCTATCTTGCAGGTCTGCAAATTTAGGAGATTGCTCACAAAGCTGCAGATGGGCGTATAATATGTATTTAGAAGAAAAAAATAAGCCAGGAAATTTAATGCCTGTAGAAACAGATGAAAATGGTACATACATATTATCTTCAAAAGATTTGTGCTTAATAAAGGAAATTCCACAAATAGTTGAAATGGGAGTTGATAGCTTAAAGATAGAGGGAAGATTAAAAACTGAATACTATCTAGCAAGCGTAGTAAACGTATACAGAAATGCAATAGATGATTATATTGCAAATCCAAATGGATATGATTACACAAAGTATCTAAAAGAACTAGAAAAAGTAAAAACCAGAGGGCTTACGACTTTCTATTTTAATGATAGAAATAATAAAGATTTTCAAGAATATGAAGGAAAACAATATAATCCAAATTATGAATTTGGAGGAAAAGTATTAGAAGATTATAAAAAGGGTGAAGTAGCGGTAATAGAAATAAAAAATAAGCTAACTGTTGGCGATGAATTAGAAGTGCTTATTCCAAATGAAATAGAAGCACCAAAATTTAAGATAGAAAAATTGTATGATACAGATACAGATGAGGAAATACAAACAGTAAATCCTGGAAAAGCTGGACAAACAGTAAAAATGGAAATACCGTTTGATTTAAAGAAAGGTTGGATTTTACGTAGGAAAAAGTCTAACTAAAGTTATTCTTTACAAGATAATTTGTAAGATAGAATTGCACAAATAAAGCAAATTATCAGAGAAACTAGCCCAGTAAGAGAAAAAGAAAATCCAGGTAATAGTACAAAAATAGAACCTAAAGAAAATCCTATAATAGCACAAAATGTGGAATTATGGTGCCTTTCTAATAGATAATTAATGCCTTTTAGCCATATAATAGAGCCTAGAATTATGCCAATGCCAATAGGAATAAGAATAGCAATATTTAATGTGGCTATTGCAGTAATATATGTAGAATAAGCGCCTAAACACATAAGTAAAACAGTATTACTTATACCAGGAACAATAATTCCAATAGACATTATAAAACCAGAAAAAATTAGATATGGAAGATTAAAACTTATGAAATTAGAATTCATTTCTAATTTTTTCTCAACAATTATAAGTATAATTCCTATAGCAAAAGATAAAAGCATGGGGATTATATTTTTTATATGAATACATTTGTTTTTAAATACTTTCTTAAATAAAGCAGGAGTAGTACCGAGTATGAGACCAATAAAAGCAAAACGTGATTGAAAATTATAAAAAGTAAAGAAAAACTTTATAACATTTCCAAATAAAACAATACCTGCCAAAGCACCTAGAAATATAGGAAATAGGAAAAGAAAATTAGATTTTATATCTTTAAAAAAATTTATAATACTATTTACTAGTTTCTCATAAATTCCAAATATAACGCAAAAAACACCACTGCTAATACCAGGAGTTATTGCGCCAAAACCTATTAAAATACCAATACAAAAATTAATAAAAAAATTCATATAAATTTGCCTCAATATACAATATTGTTAGATACAAAATAATATGATAAAATTAGAGAAATTAAGGAGGAAAAAGTATGCATAGTTTAACAATAGAAGAAAAAATTGCCCAAATGATAATAATGGACTTAGATAAAAGTGAAGTAACAGAAAAAACAGCAGAGTTTATTGCAAGTAGAAAAATTGGTGGAATTCTAGTATATAAGAAAAATTATTCGGATTATCCAAGTATGATAAATTTAATAAATACATTTAAAGAAAAGAATAGTGCAAACGAAATTCCTCTATTTATTAGCATAGACCAAGAAGGCGGAAGGGTAAATAGACTTCCAAACGAAATTCATAAAATGGAAAGTGCATTTAAAATTGCACAGATGAATGATATGGAAAAATTAAAACAAAGTGGAGAAATAATAGGAAAAATACTACGAGAAAGTGGGATAAACCTTAATTATGCACCGGTGTTAGATATAAAAAGATTCAAAGATGACCATGCAATAGGCGATAGATGCTATGGAGAAAATAAGGAAGATGTTGCTAAATATGGCATAGAAGTAATGAAAGCAATGCAAAGTAAAAAAGTAATAGCAGCAGTAAAACACTTTCCTGGTCATGGTCAAACAGAAAAAGATTCACATTTCTTTTTGCCAAAAATAAATGCAGATGCAATGGTACTAGAAAATGAAGATATGAAGCCATTTGAAGAGGCGATAAAAAATGGATGTGATGCGATAATGGTTGGGCATTTAGTTGTAAAATCTATGGATAGATTTAATCCAGCATCATTATCTAAAAAAATAATCAATACATATTTAAAACAAAAATATAAATTTAAAGGACTAATAATTACAGACGATTTAAAAATGGGAGCAATTAAATTGCGCTATAGACCAGAAGTGGCAGTATATAAGGCAATATTAGCTGGAAACGATGTGGTTGTAATAGGCAATACAGAAGATAGATTAGATAAAATTATTAAGTATGTGGCTAAAAAAGTAAAAAAGAATAAAATTGATATAAGAATGATAAACGAAAGTGTAGATAAAATAATTAATTTTAAGAAAAAATATGAAATAAATGATGAAAAAGCAAAAGGCATAGATATTGACAAAATTAATTCAGAAATAGACAATTTGCATAAAATAAAAATATAGAAGGTCATGCACTTTAACAAATTAAAGAACATATATTGTGGTATAGTAATTTGTTGGAGGTGCTTAAATGCTTGCAATCTCATTTATAGGTTTTCTTACATTTATACAATCTGCAGTTTTTGTATTAGGGTATATATCAAATAATTCTTTATTTCCAGAACCATTAACTGCGGATGAAGAAAAAGCATGTTTAGAGAGATTAAAAAATGGTGATGAAGAGGCACGAAATATATTAATTGAAAGAAATCTAAGACTGGTTGCTCATGTTTGTAAAAAATATATGGCAACCAAAATAGAACAAGATGACTTGATTTCGATAGGCACAATAGGCTTAATAAAAGGTATAAATAGCTTTAATTTAGAAAAAGGAGTTAGGTTATCTACATATGTTTCGAGATGCATAGATAACGAAATATTAATGTACCTAAGAAGTAATAAGAAAACAAATAGTGAAGTTTATTTGGAAGATACAATAGGAAAAGATAAAGATGATAATACAGTTACTTTAAAAGAAGTTTTAGAAAATAATGATAAAGATGTTGAAGAAGAAGTTGATTTGAAATTTAAAATTAAAAGACTTTACCAGAAAATGAAAGAAGTATTGCATGATAGAGAAAAATTAATAATAGAGTTAAGGTTTGGATTAGACGGAAAGAAACCAAAAACTCAAAAACAAATAGCAAAAATGATGGGAATATCTAGAAGTTATGTGTCTAGAATAGAAACCAAGGCGATAGGAAAGCTAGCAAAAGAGTTTAAAGAATGAAAATGTGAGCGAACACGAAATGGCAAACACGAAATGGGCAAAATATGTTGAAAAAAATCCTTTTATAATATATAATATTTATGATTATATGTATAAGGGGATGTTATGATAAATTTACTTTTAAGTGGTAATAGTAAGGTATTTGATGGAGCTCTTACAGAGCTTATTTCAATAACAAATAAAACAAAAGCAGATGTAAGATGCTATATATTTACAATGGATGTTACAAGGATAAATCCAGAATATACTTCTATTACAGATGAACAAATAGATTTCTTGAATAAAGTTGTTAAAAGCAAAAATAAAAATAATGAAGTCATAAAAGTTGATGTTACGGAATTGTACGAGCAGGAATTTGGAAACGGAAAAAATGAAAATGCTTACTGTACTCCGTATACTTTGTTGAGGCTGTTGGTAGATTTAGTTCCTAATATGCCGGACAAGATATTGTATTTGGATATTGATATGATGGTAAATGGAGATATAGAAGAATTATACAATACAGATATATCTGAATATGAGTATGCTGCCGTTAAAGAGAAATATGGTTCAAAAATAATTAGACCTGATTATATCAATGCAGGAATGCTTTTGATAAATATGGTTAAAGTAAAAGAAACAAAGCTATTTGAAAAAGCAAGAAGATTATTAAAAAAGAGAAAATTAATATTTGCTGACCAAGACGCAATATTCTGGTCTACAACAAAGAAGCTATTATTACCAAGAATTTACAATGAGCAATCAAAGTTCAATAAAAAGGATACAGTAATATGCCATTTTTGTAAGAGATTATTGCTATTTCCATATCCTCGTACTGAAAATTATAAGCAATGGCAAATTAAAGAGGTTCATAAAATATTGAAGTGTTATTCTTTCGATGAAGACTTAGATGAATATATCAGGTGGAAAAAAGAATATAATAAAATAAATAAACAGAAATTTCAAAAAGTATAAATAAAGGGAGATAAAAATGAAAAAAACAGAAGTAATACCAATTTTCTTTGCAGTTGATGATGTTTACATACCATTTTTAGCTGTAGCATTACAATCTTTAATAGATAATGCATCAGATAAAAATTATTATTCAATAAAAATACTGTACACCAATATAAGTGAAGAAAATCAAGCAAAAATAAATAAATATCAAAGAGAAAATGTAGATATAGAATTTGTAGATTTGAATTATTACATAAATAAAGTAAAAGATAAGTTGTATACAAGGGATTACTATTCAGCAACTACATATTTTAGATTATTTATACCAGATTTATATCCACAATATGATAAGGTTTTATATTTAGATAGTGATATTGTTGTTTTATCAGATATAGCAGATTTATATAATATAGATATGGAAGATAATTTGGTTGCTGCAGCACCAGATGACGTAATACAAACAATAAAAGTTTTTCAGGAATATGCAGAACTAGTTGTTGGTGTAACTGATTATAAAAGATATTTCAATGCAGGAATACTTTTGATGAATCTAGATGAATTAAGAAAATTCAAATTTCAAGATAAGTTTTTATACTTACTAAGTAAGGTAAAATTTTCTGTAGCCCAAGACCAAGATTATTTAAATAGATTGTGTAAAGGCAGAGTGAAATTGTTAGAAAATACATGGGATAGAATGCCAATTGGTGGAGATGTGGTAAAAAGAGAAGATTTACATTTAATACATTACAATTTGGCTTTTAAACCTTGGCACTTTGAAGATATATTATATAAGGAATATTTTTGGAAATATGCTCAGCAAACAGAATTCTTTGATACTATACAGAGAATAAAAGAAAATTATTCAGAAGAAGAAAAATTTAAAGATATGGAAAGTGATAAAAAATTAAGAGAACTAGCACAAAAAGAATGTGATTGTGTTGGTGATGATAGAAAAAATAGGAGAATGTAATGAAAGAGCAAATTGTTGAAAAGTCTCAAGATAGATTAGCAATTTTAGATGAAATAGCAAAGCTAGAAAAAGAAGGATGTTTCGATGTTGATCCTGAAAAAGATCCGCCAACAATAGTTTTAACTCCTGATAATGTTGATTATTTAAAGGAAAGAAGTACAAGCAGAATAAAAAGAAGAGTTGCAAACAAGGTGGGAGAAAAATTTCTAGATGAGATTTTAAGAAATAATAAATTAATAATTAAAGAAGTAAATGGAATAGAAAATTTAGAAAAAGTTCAAACAGGAGCAATGCTAACATGCAATCACTTTAACCCATTTGATTCTTTTACAGTAGAAAAAGTTTTTAGAATGGCTGGAAAAAATAAAGACAAAAGGTTATACAAAGTAATAAGAGAAGGAAATTACACAAATTTCCCAGGATTTTATGGCTTCTTGTTTAGAAATTGTGATACATTACCTTTAAGCTCAAATAAAAGAACAATGGTAAACTTTATGAGAGCAGTGGATACGATTTTACAAAGAGGAGATTTTATATTAATTTATCCTGAGCAAAGTTTATGGTGGAATTATAAGAAACCAAAGCCACTTAAAGATGGAGCATACAAAATGGCTACAAGGAATAATGTTCCTGTAATACCAATATTTATAACAATGCAAGATAGCGATATAATAGGTGAGGATGGATTCCCAGTACAAGAATATATAGTAAATATTAAAGAGCCAATATATCCAGATGAGAAATTATCAGAAAAAGAAAATACAGAGATAATGAAAGAAAAGAATTACCAAGTATGGAAAAAAGTTTATGAAGATTTTTATAAAATCCCATTAAAATATACTTGTGAACAGGATAATTAAATGAAAGAAAAAAAGATAATATATTATGAAGATGAGTTAAACGACGAATTTTCTACTGCAAAAATAATTCCTAGAGTAATAGATGAAAAATACAAGTATGAACATAATAGTTTATGGAATTTAGCATCTTATATTTTACAAAATTTTATCAGTATGCCAATAAAATATTTATATGTAAAAATAAAATTTAGAATTAAATTTGTTGGCAAAAAGAAATTTAAGCAGTGTAGAAATACAGGTTATTTCATATATGCAAACCATACTCAGCCTTTTGCAGATACATTTATACCAAGCTTGGCAGATTACCCAAAAAGGAATTTCTTTATAGTAAATCCAGAAAATGTATCTATAAAAGGTGCAGAAACACTAATAGAAATGCTAGGTGCAATACCAGTACCAGGAAATAAAGGGGCAGCTGAAAAATTTTTAAAAGTAATAAATAAAAAAATAGAATCTCATTCATCTATTACAATATATCCAGAAGCCCACATCTGGCCTTATTATACTAAAATAAGGCCTTTTAAATCGGTATCTTTTAAGTATCCTGCAAAGATGGAGGTACCAGCATTCTGTATTACGAATACATATCAAAAATATGGAAGAAAAGGAGATAAGGTAAAAATTGTATCTTATGTGGATGGTCCGTTTTTTATAGATAAGGATTTAACTATAAAAGAACAGCAACAAAAGCTAAGAGATGAAATATATAATTGCATGGTGAACAGAAGCAAAAATAGTAACATTGAAGTAATAAAATATTTAAAGAAAGAGGATTTTTCTAATGAAAAATAAGAAAGTTCTATTAGGAATGAGTGGAGGAGTGGATAGCTCCGTATCTGCATTATTACTAGAAAATATGGGATATGATGTAGTTGGAATTACTATGAAATTATGGGAAGGTGAAGATTCGGTTCAAAGCGCTTGCTGTAGCTTGGATGCAGCCTCGGATGCAAAAAGAGTTTGCGATAAAATTGGAATTCCACACTATACTTTAAATTTCAAAGATGAATTTAAAGATAAAGTAATAAATAATTTTATTTGTGAATACAAAAACTGTAGAACTCCAAATCCATGTATACAATGCAACAAATATCTAAAATTTGGAGAGATGTATAATAAAGCTAAAGAATTAGAGATTGATTATATTGCAACAGGTCATTATGCAAAAATAGAATATAGTGAAAAATATAAAAGAAATGTATTAAAAAAAGCAAAAAATTTGCAAAAAGACCAGAGTTATGTTTTATATACTATTCCTAAAGAGTTATTGGACAAGGTAATATTTCCATTAGGCGATTATGAGTCAAAAGAGGAAATAAGGCAAATTGCAAGGGAGAATAACCTATTGGTAGCAAATAAGCCAGATAGCGAAGATATATGCTTTATTCCAGATGGTGATTATAAGAAATTCTTACAGGAAAACTCAGATATAAAAGAAAAAGAAGGAAATATAGTAAACAAAGAAGGTAAAATATTAGGAAAGCATACAGGGCTTTATAAATATACAATAGGCCAGCGTAAAGGATTGGGAATATCAAATCCGGTACCATTGTTTGTAATTGGATTTAATATAAATAAAAATGAATTAATAGTGGGAGAAGAGAAAGAATTATATAGAAAAGAAATGTATGTTAAAGATATAAATTTGCTGGCAATAGACAGATTAGACGGCAAGATGCATGTTTTAGTAAAAACAAGATACTCACATAAGGAGGCTCCTGCTACTATAGAGATGGCTTCAGATAATGAAATAAAAGTTGTATTTGATGAACCTCAACCACGAATTACATCGGGGCAATCAGCAGTTTTTTATGATGAAGATATAGTAATTGGTGGAGGAATTATTTTATAAAAAAAGCACAAGTTGTTAAATTAAGCAACTTGTGTTTTTATATAGTATTATTTTTCTAATTTATAGAATATCTTTTTACCTTTCTTTAATATTGCATATCCTTCCTTAAAATCATCGTCTGAAAGTGTGTAATTAACATCAGAAATTACATTATCATTTAAAGAAATTCCATTTTGGTTAATTAAAGTTCTTGCTTGAGATTTTGAAGGAGCTATACCAGATTCTATAATTGCATCTAATATGCTACAATTTGAATTTTGTAATTTTACTGTTGGCATATGTTCTAAGCTGCCTTTTCCTTCAAATAAAGCATTACTTGCAGCTTCAGCTTTCTTTGCTTCTTCTTCTCCATGAACAAGTTTAGTTATTTCATAAGCGGCTACTTTTTTAGCTTCGTTTATTCTTTCATCATTTACAGAAGTTAATTCATTAATTCTTTCCATTGGTAAATATGTAAGAAGGCAAAGAACCTTTTTTACACTTTCGTCTTCAATGTTTCTCCAATATTGGTAGAACTCATATGGAGAAGTTTTTTCTGGATCTAACCATAATGCTCCTTTTTCAGTTTTTCCCATTTTCTTGCCTTCTTTGGTTGTAAGAAGTTTAAATGTTAAGCCATAAGAATCATCTTTTCCGATTTTTCTAATTAGCTCAACTCCACCGATTATATTAGACCATTGGTCGTTTCCACCCATCTCTAATTTACATCCATATTCATTATATAAATGTAAAAAGTCGTAAGATTGCATTAGCATATAACCAAGCTCAAAGAATGTTAAACCATTTTCCATTCTTGTTTTATAGCATTCAGCAGCAAGCATTTTATTTACTGAAAATAGCGAACCAATTTCACGCATGAAATCAACATATTTTAAATCAAGTAACCAATCTGCATTATTAACTATAATTGCCGCATTTTCTCCTTCAAAGCTAACAAATTTTTCAATTTGTTTTCTTATACCTTTAACGTTATTGTCTATAGTTTCTCTTGAAAGCATCTTACGCATATCTGTTTTTCCAGATGGGTCGCCAATAACAGCAGTTCCTCCACCAACTAATATGATAGGCTTATGACCACATCTTTGCATATGACCAGCAACCATTAATGAAACAAAGTGGCCTACATGCAAACTATCTGCAGTAGGGTCTATGCCAATATAAAAAGAAACAGATTTTTCTCCAAATAATTTTTTTATTTCATCAGGATGAGTCATTTGCTCTATATATCCACGTTCTTCTAAAACGTCAAAAACATTAACTTTTTCCATTTAATCTCCTCCAATTATCAAATATAGTTTACATTTTACCACAGAAAATGAGAGATTACAATAGTTTAGAATATTGGGAAATTTTATAAAGAAAAAATAAAGAGAAAAAATCTTGTAAAACGTAAAACGGTTTGTTATAATAACTGCAAATATAATTGAATTTAAAACTTAATACTTCCTTAAGTAACATACTTAAAGAAAATTTTTACAAAAAAATTATATCAATAAAAAGCTTATATTTCAAGAAAAATATTTAAAAATTAGGAATAAATTTTTTTACTTAAATTGGATTTTTTTTGTGAGAGATAAAAAATCAATAAACCCACTCATACTAAGCTTTTTACTTAATTAATTATATAAAATTTACTTCGTTAAGTATGTTACTTAACGAAAAACTTACATAAAAAAGTAATACAAATGAAAATAAAGGGAGATAACGAAAATGTTAAAAGTATTAAAAAAGAATAAGGGGATAACTTTAATAGCACTTGTTATCACAATAGTTATTTTGCTAATATTAGCTGGAGTAAGTATAGGTCTATTATTAGGAGAAAACGGTATAATAACTAGAAGTAGAGAAGCCAAAGAAAGGACGATAATAGAACAGAAAAAAGAAGAAGTTCAACAAGCTATTGCAGAAGTATTAGTAGAAAACGAACGGGGATAGAGAAAAGGTAACAGTAAGTAAAACAGTAGAAAAAATACAGATGATGTATGATAAGCAAAATGAAAAAAATGCTATAACAGGAGAAGCTTTAGGAGATGCAGAAGATAAATTTCCGGGAGCAATTACTTATGAAAAGCCAGCGTCACCCTTATCAAAAAATATAGTAATAGTAGTAGAAGATAACTTTAATGTGTCAGGGTATTTAGAAGATTCAAATGATGAATATGATGATACAACACCAACTTATGAAATATTTGAGAGCCAATACAGTAAAAATAATGGTATATATTACTATGAACCAGATTTAAGTGGATTTAAACCAGAAGCAACTTACTATGTAACATATGACGAAAATGGAAATTCTGAAAAAATATATGGAAGAATAGATAAAGTTGAAAAGCCAACATCAGGATGGCATGATTATAAAAATAAATTGTGGGCCAATGTGGTTACAGTAACAGAAAGTGATGTTACATATTGGACGTGGATTCCAAGATATGAATATACTGCAGATAATAAAAGTGCAAGTGCATATTTTGTGGATATGAATAATGAATGTACAATGGAAGTTGATGGAGCTGATCAAAAAATTGATGTAAGTGCTTGTACATTACCAGAAAGCTTTAAGTTTTCTGATGAAAATTTAAAAGGGTACTGGATTAGCAAATACGAAATACAATTATCAGAAAAATCGGACCTAGAGCAGATGCGAGCAAGAATATATGGACAATCAATAGAAGTTGGAACAACAAACTCAAATGGCTTATATACAATATATTTAAATGGAAATAAGATTGCAGAGCATCAAAAGCTAGATGAATATTATAAAATAGATAAATTAAAACCTACTAAAATATATGATGTATGTGTATATAGTGAAACCAATGCAAGAATGGTTGGAAGAAAGAAAAAGATGGTAAATAGCATAATACAGGTAGATACAAGTGGATTTAATAAAGCAAATACATATTATGTGGTTTACGATAAGAATGGACAAGAAAGTATTGCAGGAAGAATGGACAAGATTCCTGAACCAGTAGGTTGGTACAATTATGAAGAAAAGATATGGGCAAATTTGGTAACGGTAAATGAAGACGATGTAACATATTGGACATATATACCAAGGTATCAATATAGTTCTGATGAAATATATACTAATATAAATATGGTTGATGTAGAGTTTATTCCAACATCGCAAATAGCACCATCTGTAGGATGCGAAATACCTGAAAGCTTTACGTTTAACGGGATACAACTAACAGGATATTGGATAAGCAAATACGAAGTACAGCTGTCAGAACGATCAGATTTAGAACAACTAAAATTAACAAATCAAAATGATAAAATAAATATAACATCAACAAATCCAAGTGGTAAATATACAATATATTTAAATGGTGAAAAAAGTATTACAGGAGTAAGCCTTCCATGTACAATAAAAACAGATTTAGATTATGATATTTGTGTATATAGTGAAGAAAATAATAGAATGGTAGGAGCTAGAAAAAAACAATTATCGTCAGATTATATAATAAAAGTAGATGCAAGTGGATTTAATCCTGATTGTACATATTACGTAACATATGATGAAAAAGGAACAAATGAACAAGTTGGAGAAAAAATAAAAATAGATAGTAATGGAAATCTAACTAATATGCCGGAAAACTGGTATGATTACGATAATAAGAAATGGGCAAATTTAGTAACAAAAGGAAAAGATGAAAGCGGAAATGAACTGGTTACATATTGGACATATATTCCAAGATATGAATACGATACTCAAAATCCTTATACTAATGGTTCTACAAATGCGGAAGTAAGGTTTATTTCAAAAGAAAAGATAACGGCTGATTTTGGTTTTGAAATACCAGAGAGTTTTAATTTTAATGGGATACAGTTACCAGGATATTGGATAAGCAAGTATGAAGTTCAAGGTACGATAGATTAGAGGGAGGAAAAAATGAATATAAGAACAAAAAAAGTATTAATAATATTGTTAATGTTATTGGGGTTAATGGTATTTAGTCCTAATAAGGTGAATGCTGGATTACAAGCCAATAAAGGAGGCACTAGTTTGACAAATGTAAAATGGGAGGGCTTTTTTATAGCAATCCGCAAGATGGAATCGGAATATGGAACGTTAGGAAAGAAACTAATTGTAGATAATAAATATAATGATACAATTGGAAATGGAATAGATTGCCATATGGCTTTAAATACAGAATTCGGTACGGCAGGAATTTTAGCATATTCTAAATATGGAGAGGTTCCTACAACTGATAATGATACAACAACAGGAAATGAATCTGGAGTTTATCAATTAAAAGGAGGGAATAGAGAGTATGTATCAGCCACCGACTATTCTAAAATGTGGTCTTTATTTAAAACATTGGATGAAAAATACTATAATTGCTATAATAGTTCAACTATAATACCAGGTGATGGTATAGGGATGTTTGGATATGATAAGATTAAGCATGGAGGAAATAATTATCAAATTTTTTATAGATATAATATATTTTCAGGTGGCAGTAACACAGGAGGTGCTTGGTCATCGGGCTCTTCCCGCGCAGTTGTTGTATGCGGCCAAGGCTTATAATCAAATTTAATTTAATATATTTTTTAAGCACATAAATTGCATTAGCGTTTATGTGCTGTTTGCTTTTAAAAATATAAAAAATCTATTGACAAATTTGTATCATAAAGCATATAATAAACATATGAGCAAACATTCAAATGAAAGGAGAAAGAATGGAAAATATTGAAGAAAATGTTGAACAACTAAGTATTAACTTAGAAAAAGTAAATAAAATAAAAAATATTATGCCAGATGATGAGTTAATATTCGATGTAGCAGAAAGCTTTAAAGTTTTTGGTGATTCTACAAGAATGAAAATTATAGCTGCACTGTTGCAAGATGAATTAAATGTATCAGAAATAGCTGCAATTACAAGCTCAACACCATCTGCCATATCACACCAATTAAGAGTTTTAAAACAAGCAAAATTGGTTAAAATAAGGAAAGATGGTAAAGCTGTGTATTATAGCTTAGATGATGATCACGTAAAAAAGATCTTTGAAATTGGCAAAGAGCATATAGAAGAAAATTAAAGAAGGAGAGTAAAATGAAAAAGTACGAATACGATATAGTTGGATTAGATTGTGCAAACTGTGCAAATAAAATTCAAGTGGAACTAGGCAAAGTAAAAGGAATAGAAAATGCATCTGTTAACTTTGCAAAGCAGAAACTAAGTTATGAAACAGATACAGTATCAAGAGAAAAAGTAGAAAAACTTGTAAAATCATTAGAACCAGATGTAGAATTAATTAGTGCAGAAGACAAAATAAAAGATTTAAAAAATGAGAAAAAACAAAATGAAAATAAATCTAAATTTTTATTACACATATTAAGATTGGTGATAGGAACTATAGTTGCAGTTGTGGGCTTATATGTTCCAATGCCCAAAATATTATCAACAGTTTTAATAATTTTAGGATATGCAATACTATTATATAGAACAACAAAAAATGCAATAAAATTATTATTCAAGAGTAAAACAATAAATGAAAATTTATTAATTACAATATCTTGTATAGGTGCATATCTAGTAGGTAAGCATTCAGAAGGCCTTATGGTAATTGTTTTATATGAAATAGGTAAAATTCTAGAAGAAAAAGCTATAAATAAAACAAGAAAATCAATTTCTGATTTAATGGATATAAAGCCAGAATATGCAAACTTAAAAACAGATAATGATATAAAAGTGGTTAGCCCAGCAGATGTTGAAATTGGTGATATTGTTGTTGTAAAGCAAGGCGAAAAAATACCACTAGATGGAATTGTAGTAAAAGGAAATGCTAGCTTAAATACTTCATCATTAACAGGGGAATCTAAGCCACAAGATGTAAGTGAGGAATCTGAAGTACTTTCTGGAAGCATTGTTTTAGAGGGACTATTAGAAATAAAAGTTACAGAAAAATACGAAAATAGTACTGTAAGTAAAATACTAGAATTAGTAGAAAATGCAACAGATAAAAAAGCCAAAACAGAAACTTTTGTAAATAAAGCAGCTAAAATATACACACCAATAGTTTTAGGAATAGCAGCATTAGTTGCAATCTTTTTACCATTAATATCTAATGTGCCATATGGAACAGAAAATGGAAGTATATATAGGGCTTTAATATTCTTAGTAATATCATGTCCATGCGCTATTGCAATATCTGTACCACTATGCTATTTCTCTGGAATAGGAAAATCTTCTAAAGAAGGAATACTAATAAAAGGTAGCGACTATTTAGATGGAATAAAAGATATAAAAGAAGTTGTTTTTGATAAAACTGGAACTTTAACAAAAGGCGAATTCGTAATAGATAAAGTAGAACTATGTACAAATAATTTTTCAAAAGATGAAGTGTTAGAATTTGCAGTTTTGGGAGAAAGCTTTTCAAACCATCCTATTGCAAAATCAATTGTTGGTCATTTTAATATAAATGCAGATAAATCTAGAGTAAGCGATTATGAGGAAATAGCTGGAAAAGGCATTAAATATGTAATAGATGGAAAAACAATTTTAGTTGGAAACAGCAGCTTGGTTGGAAAAGAAGCTGAAAAAGTGGATAGCACAAAAATATATGTAAAAATAGATGAAGAATTAGCAGGTAGCATTTATTTAAAAGATGAAATAAAAGAAGGAACTAAAGAAGCAATAGCAAAATTAAATGAAAAAGGTATAGTAACAAAAATGTTTACAGGTGACAACAAAGAAGTAGCTTCGAAAATAGCAGCAGAATTAGGAATAAAAGAATATGAAGCAGAAATGTTGCCAAATGATAAATATACAAAATTAGAAAAAGAAATTGAAAAGTATAAAGAATCAAATGGAAAGGTAGCATTTGTAGGAGATGGAATAAACGATTCACCAGTACTAGCACTATCTGATATTGGAATATCAATGGGAGGAGTTGGCTCTCAAGTGGCTATTGAAGCTTCAGATGTTGTAATAATGACTGATGCAATAGAAAAAATAAATGAGGCTATTAATATTTCTAAAAAGACAAGTAGAATAATAAAACAAAATTTAACTTTCTCAATAGGAATAAAAGTATTAGTATTGGTATTAAGCATATTTGGAATTGCAAATATGTGGGAAGCGGTTTTTGCAGACGTAGGAGCAACACTTATTACAGTATTAAATGCAATTAGAATATTATCAAAATAATGTGTCAAAAAATGTCTAAAAAACATAGTATATAATATAACATCACAAGAGATGTTATATTGGAGGTGACTTCTATGGAGCCACAAGAAAATTGCTACTTTGAGAAAAAATGTTGCAAGAAAAGAAATTGTTTTGCATTAGTAATAGCAATATTGGCAGTTTTATTCTTCGGAGTAATAGGAGCTATAATAGGAGCAGCTATAAGCGAAACTATCTTGGCAGCATTAGCAGCAGTAATAGTTCTAGCAATAGTGCTTGGAATAATATTAGTAATAACAATAATCTATAAAATATGTAAAAAAGAAAGAAATTACTGCTAGAATCACAAAGTAAAAAGACTTAGCTTGCAAAAGCTAGGTCTTTTTTTAGGCGAATAGTGGTTGCAAAACCATAACAGATATTGTATAATAGAACCTTAGTAAAGCATATTAAAATTTGCGATTAAAAGGAGAGTTTTTGATGCCTAGTTCCATATATAGAGCCTTTAATCAATTGATAAAAACATTTAAAAATATTACAAATGATGATGAAAAACAAGAAGGAGTAAAAAGTGTAGGAAATTTAAAAATAGAGCCTAAAATAGTGTATAACAAATTTAATAACACATTAAAAATACAAATAAAAATAGGTGAAACGCAGTTATATAAAGTAAAAAGCCTCCCAGAATTCTATGATAGATTCTTAAAAAGAGAAAATTATAAATATGGTAGCAAATTAGAATTTATACATACAAAGGAAGCATTTGCACCAGAATATAGAGCGTTGTTAGATTATATATTAAAATATGCAGAAATAATAAAATACTCAAATGAAGCTTCAAATGATTATGAGTATTATACCAAAAGATTGGGAGAGGATTGCATATTAATATCTAATACGGGAATAGATGAGTTATTTGAGGTGCTAAAAAATAAAACAGCTATATTGGAAGATGAAAAATCTTCAATATCTGTAGAATTTGTGGAAAAGGAGCCTAATATTGAATTCTTTTTGAATAAAAAAGATGAGAAAGAATTTGCTATAACTACCAATATAAAAGAATCAAATTATAAAATTTTTGAGGGAAGAAAATATACATATGTATTATTGGATAAAAAAATATATAGATGTAGCAAACAATATGATAAAACAGTATTGGAAATGCTTGAAATATATAGAAAAAACTTTATAAATGAAATAGTTTTACCACAAAAGGAATTACCAAATTTTTTTGCAACAGTTGAACCATATATTAAGAAAAATATAAAAATAGATGATAAGGAATATCAAGAGATAAAGCAATACATACCAGCTGAATTGTATGCAAAAATGTTTTTAGACTATAATGAAGAAAATTATATAATTGCAGATATAAGGTTTGTATATGATGATGTAGAAATAAATCCACTAGATATAGAGCAAAATATCAACATTCCAAGAAATGGAGTAAAAGAATCTAAATTAGTAGATATGTTGTTAAAGAGTGGATTCATGTATGATCAAAAGAACAGCAGGCTAGTACTAGCAGATGAAAATAGAATTTATGATTTTTTATCTAAAGATATAGAAATGTATATGCAGAACTTTGAAGTTCTTGCAACAGACAAATTTAAAGAGAAGCAGATAAAAAAAGAGCAAAGAGTTTCTGTAGGGGTAAAGATAGAGAATAATTTAATAGATATAGATTTAAGTAATTTAAACTTTGATACAAAAGAGCTACAAGAGATAATGCGAAAGTATAAATTAAAAAGAAAGTTTCATAGATTAAAAGATGGAAGTTTTATAAATTTAGAAGAAAATGAAAATATAGAGTTCATTCAGAACATAACCAAAGACATAGATATAGACTACTCAAAAATAAAAGATAACAGTATAAAATTGCCTATATATAGGTCGTTTTATTTGGAAAAAGTTTTGGAAAAAAACGAATTTATAAATGCAAATAGAGATTCAAGTTATAAGGAATTTGTTGGAGGGCTAACAAAAACAAAGTCAGAATTAAATAAACCTATGTCAAAATATTTGAAAGCATCATTAAGAGAATATCAAATAATTGGCTTTAATTGGTTAACAGCATTAGACGAGTATGGAATAGGTGGGATTTTGGCTGATGATATGGGATTAGGAAAAACAATTCAAATATTGAGTGTGATTGCAACATATATTGAAAATAATAATAATCCAAAACCAACATTAATTGTTTGCCCAAGCTCGCTTTCGTTGAATTGGCAAAGTGAAATAAACAAATTTACAAGTGGAATTAGCTCACTTGTAATACATGGCACATTAGAAGAAAGACAAAAACAGATAAAAGAAATACTAGATTATAAGGTAATAATCACATCATATGAATTATTAAAAAGAGACATAGAAGAGTATAAAAAATATGATTACGAGTTTAAATATATAGTTGCAGATGAAGCACAATATATAAAAAATAATAATACTCAAAATGCAAAAACGATTAAAGAAATAAAAGCAGAAACCAAATACGCTTTAACAGGCACACCTATAGAAAATTCATTAGCTGAATTGTGGTCTATCTTTGATTTTATAATGCCTGGATACTTATTTTCTTATAAGAAATTTAAAGAATTATATGAAACACCTATAATAAAAGATAATGATCAAGAGGCAATGAAAAAGCTAAAAAGGTTAATAAATCCATTTGTTTTAAGAAGAACAAAAAAAGAAGTTCTAACAGAGTTGCCAGATAAAACGGTTACTGTATTAAATAGCCAAATGACGGAAGAACAAAAAGAAATATATATGGCTTATCTAGCAAGAGCAAAGAAAAATGTTGAAGATGAGATAAAAGAAAATGGTATAGAGAAAAGTCAGATTAAAATATTAGCGTTGCTTACAAGATTGAGGCAAATATGCTGTCATCCAAGTTTATTTATAGATAACTATAAAGGTGAAAGCGGCAAGCTAAATCAGTGTTTAGAAATTTTGAGAGATGCTATAAACTCTGACCATAAAACATTATTGTTTTCTGGCTATACATCAATGTTTGATATTATTGAGAAGGAATTAAAAAAGCAGAACATAAAATATTTGAAATTAACAGGTCAAACTAAAGTAAGCGAGAGAATGGATTTGGTAGATGAGTTTAATAAGAATGATGAAATTAAAGTTTTCTTAATTTCTCTAAAAGCGGGAGGAACAGGACTTAATCTAACAAGTGCAGATATGGTAATACATTACGACCCTTGGTGGAATTTATCTGCTGAAAATCAAGCAACAGACAGAACATACAGGATTGGCCAGAAAAGAAATGTGCAAGTATATAAGCTAATAACCAAAGATTCAATTGAAGAAAAAATATATGAATTGCAAAAAAGAAAAGAAACACTAATAGATACAATGCTATCTACAAAGCAAACATTTATAAATAAATTATCAAAAGAAGAGATACTAAGTTTATTTGAATAAGGGGAATTTTATGAAGAATATTTTATATGTAATTGCCATGGAAAAAGAGGCAAAAGGTATAGTAAAAAAATTAGAATTAGAAAAAGTTGAAGGCGCCAAGCTTAAAATATATGAAAAAGGTTCAACACGTTTATTAATAACTGGAATAGGAAAACAACGTGTTGCAATGAATTTAGCAATATATATGGAAAATTATGAAAAGCCTGATATTATCATAAATTTAGGTTATGCAGGTTCTACAAATTCAGAAATAGGAACATGGGTAAATGTAAGCGAAATATATAATTATGAATGGGAAATTCCTGGTGAAGAAAAATATACCATGGATGGAATTGATAATAAAGAATTAATAGTAAAAGTTGAAGATGACAAAATAAGTAAATTACCATGCTATACAGCTGAAAAATTTGTAACAGGTACAACTATATCAGAGGATGTACTTTTTGATATGGAATTACATTCTATATATTTAATATGCTGTATCCATGGAATAAAATTGTTGTCACTAAAAAAGGTAAGTGATAATTTAAGCTTGGATAACTATTATGAAAATATAGATATAGAAAGCCTAATGGAATTAACTAGTGGACTAGAATATTGTAAAATGTAATGGAAGAGGAATTTTTATGGAAAAAGAAATAATAGTAATTGGTGGTGGACTAGCTGGATGTGAGGCAGCATACCAGATTGCAAAAAGAGGAATAAAAGTAAAATTGTATGAAATGAAACCATATAAATTTTCTCCAGCGCATGCAAATGCTGATTTAGCAGAAATTGTATGCAGCAATTCATTCAAATCTAATTTACATACAAATGCTTGTGGTGTATTAAAAGAAGAATTACGCATTTTGGATTCGCTATTAATAAAAATTGCAGATGAAACATCAGTGCCAGCAGGGCAAGCTCTAGCAGTGGATAGAGAAAAATTTGCACAAAAGGTAACAACAGAAATAGAAAACAATAGCAACATAGAAGTAATAAGGCAAGAAATAGGTGAAAATGGTCTTACTTTAAAGGAATTAATAAAAAATAATATAGTAGTAATTGCAACAGGACCACTAACATCTGATAATTTATCAAAGGAAATATTAGAACTTACAGGGCAAGAAGATTTACATTTTTATGATGCTGCAGCTCCAATAATATCTAAGGAAAGTATAGATTTTACTATAGCATTTTGGGGCAATAGATATGAGCAAGAAAGACCTAAAGAAGAAAATATTGAAGAGTGGAAGGAAAAAATAAAGCAGTGTAAAGAAATAGATAAAAGCTATATAAATCTTCTACTAAATAAAGAAGAATATGAGAAATTTTGGAATGAACTTGTATCTGCAGAAGTTGTAGAGTTGCATCAATTTGAAAAAAGTGAAATATTTGAAGGCTGTATGCCAGTAGAAGTAATGGCAAAAAGAGGTATGGATACATTAAGATATGGACCTCTAAAACCAATGGGCTTTACAGATCCACGCACAGGTTATAGACCATATGCAGTGGTCCAACTAAGGCAAGATAATGAAGAGGGCACATTATACAATATGGTAGGTTTTCAGACTAATTTGAAATTTGGAGAACAAAAAAGAGTGTTTAGCATGATTCCGGGCTTAGAAAATGCTGAATTTATGAAGTATGGAGTAATGCATAGAAATACATTTATAAATTCTACAAAACTATTAGATAATACTTACAACTTAAAAAGCAATAACAATATATTTTTTGCAGGGCAAATTACTGGAGTAGAAGGATATGTGGAATCAATTTCTTCTGGATTAGTAGCCGGAATAAATGCTGCCAATATGATATTAGGAAAAAGCAAAAAGCAATTTTCAAAAGAAACTGTGATAGGAGCTCTTGCAAAGTATATATCTACAGAGAACGAAAAATTTCAGCCAATGAATGCAAATTTTGGAATATTACCAGAATTAGATGGTGAAAAAATAAGAGATAAAAAATTAAGATATACAAAATTGGCGGATAGGGCTTTAGAAAATATATAAAGTTAAAAGGTATAATTTGTAATAAATTGCAAAAATATTACAATTATATCTTTTTTGTTACATTTTGCTCAAAGTTGACGAAAAAGGCATTATAGTGTATAATTAAAATAGTATTGTTATGTAAAGGAGACGTTTTATGAAAAGAGTTGAAGAGTTTCAAAAAACAGAAAAATTAATTGAAGAGTATAAAAATTTTGGCAATAAAATATCAGAATATGAAGGAAAAATTGATTCAAACAAAGAAGAAAATGCAGCTAAAGTAAACGAATTAGAAGGACAATTGGAAATAAATAATAAAAAGAGTGCGGAAAGAATAAAAAAATTAGAGTCACAATTGCAAATTACATTTAGCGATGCAGAGTTTGAAATTGATAGAGCGGCCCTTCAAGATGAAGTAAATAAGCAGATTGAATTAGAAAAAGCAAATTTGGCAAAAGAGAATAAAGAAATAGAAAAAATTATAAAGGCAGAAAAAGCAAATTTAGTAGCAGAAAATAAAAAAGTAGAAAACCAAATAAAAGAAGAAAAAGATAATAAAAAATATTTTAGAACAGATGCAAATTTTAAAACAATTACAATGGAAATAGAAGAAATGAAAAAAGAAGTTGCTAAAGGTGAATTAGAATTAGCAAAGAAAGACCTAGAATTGAGAGAGTTCTATGCAGAGGGTGCAAGTCACGAAGATAAGTTTAAATGGCAAGAAATATACAAAGAACAAGAAACAATAAGGAACAACAATAGAGAGTTAAATTCTAAAATAGATGAATATCAAAACTTTAAAAATGAACTATTATCAATTACACTAACTCCAAGTGAATATAAAGAAATGTATGCAAGGGAAGAAAGAAAAGATCCAGCTAAGGCAGAAGAAGAGAGAAAAGAAAAATTATGGGATGAGATAAATCAAAGCATAGAGCAAAATATCGAAGGTGGTAAGGAAGAAACTAAATCACCAACAATGGATAATAGTGCAGAAAATGCAGAGAAGAAAGAGCAAAAAGCTCAATCTGAACATAAAGAGAATGGAGAAAGTGAACCAGATATAGTTGATGAAGTAAATGAAAGCATAGAAAATAATATGAAAAAACCAGAAACAAAATGGGAAGATATAAGTAGTAATTCAACTCCTGCTGTAGAAGCTAATAAATATTGCTTACACATAGAAAGAAATCGTAAAAATATAGTAGTAAATGGAGTGGAATTCTCAAGAGAAGAAGTAGCTAAAAAGAGAGAAGCCATAGAAAGAACAGAATTTAAAGGAAAAATTGAATGGCTAAAAGAACATGGTGATATTGATGTGGTAGCTGCTATACTATTACAACAACAAAGAAGAGTGGAAGATAAAAACAAAAGTGAACAAGAAAAAAAGTCAATCAGAAATGAATTGGATTATCAGCTAAATGATTATGCAGAGATGATAGAAAATCAAGCTAGCAGAAGAGATTCTACAGTTGATATAACATATGAACTTAGAAATGATGGCAAATTAAGGGATAGAATTAAGGAATACTTTGCAGACAGAGAAAACTATAAAGCACTTAAAGCTGAAGCTTTAAACGCTAAGTATTATGCAAAAGTAAAATGCTCAAAATTCACTAAGTTACAAATGTGGCTACAAAAGAAAAGAGATGCAGTTTCAAATAAAATGCTTAATGAAGCTGAAACACCAGAAGCTTTACCATCAGCAGAGAATAGAAGCGAAGAAGAAAACTTTAGAGCTAGAATAGCAGTTCCAACAATAGAAAACAGACAACAACCTGTACAAACACAAGGAAGAGCTGCTGTAGAAAATGTAAGAGACAATGTTGATAGAGAAGAAAGATAAATAAAAACTCAAAATTTGTACACAAATGCAAATTTTTATGATAAAATCACATAGTAAATGCTATGTGATTTTTTTATGTAGTAATAAGCAATAAAAAGGGAGAAAAACATGTATTTAAAAAGATTAGAATTACAAGGTTTTAAATCATTTGCAGATAAAACAATATTAGAATTTAAACCGGGAATTACAGGAGTTATTGGACCAAATGGATCTGGTAAGAGTAATATCTCAGATAGCATAAGATGGGTTCTGGGTGAGCAAAGTATGAAATCTTTAAGAGGAGCAAAATCAGAAGATATTATATTTGCTGGAACAGAGAACAGAAAGTCTTTGGGGTTTGCAGAAGCATCCATTGTAATTGATAATAGCGACCAAAGTTTACCAATAGAATACAATGAAGTTGTTGTTACAAGAAAAATATATAGAAGTGGCGAAACGGGATATTTTATAAATAAAGTTCCTTGCAGATTAAAAGATATTTTGGAATTGTTTATGGATACAGGAATAGGCAAGGATGGTTATTCTATAATAGGGCAAGGCAAGATAGATGAAATATTGAGCAACAAATCAGAAGATAGAAGGCACATTTTTGAAGAAGCTGCAGGGATAGTAAAGTATAGAACAAGAAAACAAGAATCAGAGAAAAAGTTGGAACAAACCAAACTAAATTTATTAAGAATAAATGATATTCTATCAGAAATAGAAGGACAGATAGAGCCACTAAAGTTACAATCAGAAAAGGCAAAACAATTTTTAAACTTAAGAGAAGAGCTAAAAAGTGTAGAAGTTGGACTATTTGTGTATAACATAAATTCATATAAAGAAAAATTAGAACAACTTGTTAAAGATATGGAAATACTTGATAATCAGAAGGAAGACGAAGAATACAACTTAGATAAATTACAAGAAAATAAAGCCGAATTAAAACAAAAATTAGACGAGATAATAGCAGAGATAGAAAATACACAAAATATTGGTTTTGAAAGCAAAACAAAAATAGAGCAAATAAATTCAGATATAAATATTTCAAAGGAAAAAATTTCTAATAATAATATTAATGTAGAAAGATATGAAAATGAAGTAACTGAACTTGAAGCAAGAATAGGTGAATTAGAAGAAGAGAAGAAAAATAGAAAAGAGAAAAAGGATAATTTATCTGTAAACAAGGAAAAATTTGAAAATGAGTTAAAGCAAAAAGAAGCAGAGTTAGCAGAATTAACAAAGAAATTATCGGCAAAAGAGCTTGAAATAGAAGAAAAAAAGAAAAAAGTAGAAGAAGATATAAATTTAAAATATGAAAGACAAAATGATATAAACTCATATGATATTAATTTTGAAAACCTAGAAAAAAGGCAAAAAACTTTAAAGCAAGATACTCAATTAATTATTTCTGAGTTAGATGCAGCAAGATTAGAAAAACAAGAAATATCAAAAGGATTTTTAGATATAGATAATGTAAGAAATAAGGCAATAAGCAAACTTAATGAAACAAAAACAAAAAAAGAAGAAGCAATTGCCAAAATAAAAGAATTTGATGATAAAATAAATAGGCTTTCAGATGAATATAGAATAAAAAATTCTAAATTGAAGTTTTTGCAAGAAACAGAAAAAGAAAAAGATGGATACATGAAGAGCGTAAAATCTTTATTGTTAGCATGTGAAAATGACTCAAACTTAAATAAGGGTGTATATGGAGCTTTGGCCAACCTTATTTCTACTAATAAAGACTATGAAACTGCAATAGAGATGTGCTTAGGCACTACAATGCAAAACATAGTAACACAAGAAGAAAATGATGCTAAAAGATTAATAGAGTATTTAAGAAAGAATAATTTAGGAAGAGCTAGCTTTTTACCAATTTCTGCAATACACGGTAGAAAATTAGAAAAAATAAACAATCATGGAATTAATGGAGTTATAGGAATAGCTTCAGACCTAGTAAAATGTGATAAAAAGTATAATGATATAGTTTTGAATTTGTTAGGCAGAACAGTGATTGTAGAAAATATGGATTCAGCAATTGCATTGGCTAAGCTAAACAATTATTCATTTAAAATAGTAACAATACAAGGCGATATAATAAATCCATCAGGAGCAATGTCTGGTGGTTCAGTAGCACAGAAGACGGTTAATATTTTAGGTAGAGGAAGAGAAATAGAGGAAATAACAGAAAATCTGAACACATTGCAAAGGCAGATAAACACAATTTCTAAAGAAAAAGAAGAATTTTCTACAAGCATAACTGATACAATAGAAAATGCAGCAGCACTTGAAAAAGATTTACAAGAAATAGAAATAAAATATGCTACAGAGAAACAAAAAGTAGAAATGATTGATGCAAGTGTGCTAAAACTAGAGCAAAATCTAGCAAAAGCAAAGAAAGAAACGGAAAGTATTACAAAGCAGAAAGAAGAGATTATAGCTGGAAAAGCGGGAACAGAACAAGTTTTAAAGAATATAGAAAAAGAAATTTTAGAGTTGAATGCAGAAATTACAAATTTTGCAGAATTAAATAAAGATGACCAAGAGTATATAGATAATTTAAACCTAGATATAACAGATTTAAAAATCTCTGTATCTTCATTTGATGAAAGCAATAGTTCTATTGACGAAATGCTAGAGAGAATAAATCAAGATATAGAAAATGCTAAAAACAATATAAAAAATAAGAAAACAGATATAGAAAAATCAAAAATAGAATCTAAGAATCTGGAAGAGTTTATAGAAAAATGCAACTTAGATATTGAAAAAACAAAAGCAGATGTAGAAAATAGTTCATCAAAGATAGAAAGTTTGAAACAGCAAAGAGATAGCATAAATAATAAACAGGGAAAGATAGAAAAGCAAATAACAGACCAATTTGATGTTTTAAACGGATTAAAAGAACAAATAATTAAGCTAGAAAATAAGAAAACAAAACAAGAGCAAGACATAGAAGAATTAATAAATAAATTGTGGACAGAATATGAAATAACTCCAAATAATGCAGGAGAATATAAAAAGCCGGAAAATGTACAGCTAGCACAAAAAATAACTAATGAATTAAGAGCAAAAATTAGAGACTTGGGCAGTATAAATATAGAATCAATAGAAGAATATAAGAAAATGCAAGAAAGATACGATTTTATGAATGAGCAGAGATATGACTTAGAAGAATCAATGAGCAAATTAAGAACAGTTATATCTGATATGACAAGTACAATGAAAAATCAATTTGCTGAACAGTTTAAGAAGATTAATAAAAACTTTAATGATGTATTTGTTGAGTTATTTGGTGGAGGAAAAGCAGAATTAATTTTAGATGATGAAAATAATATACTAGAATGTGGAATTGATATAAGGGTTCAACCACCAGGAAAAAAGCTGCAAAATATGATGCTACTATCAGGAGGAGAAAAGGCTTTAACAGCAATAGCTATACTATTTGCAATATTGAAAATAAATCCAGCTCCATTCTGTATACTAGATGAAATAGAGGCAGCTTTAGATGATGTAAATGTAAATAGATTTGCACTATATTTAAAAAAATTTAGCAACGATACACAATTCTTAGTAATTACACACAGAAAGGGAACTATGGAAATAGCTGATACTGTATATGGTGTAACGATGGAAGAAAAAGGAATAAGTAAATTGCTTTCAATGAGATTAAAATAGTTCTATTTATTGGACAAGAAGAATACTATATATAAAAACAAAGGAGTGTGTGTTATATGTGGTATACGATGGATGTTCAAGAAACTATAAAAAAATTAAAAACTAATGCCATAACGGGATTATCTGAAGTAGAAGCTAATGAAAGATTAGAAAAATACGGAGAAAATGTTTTAAAAGAGAAGAAAAAGGAAAATATTTTTATAAGATTTTTAAAACAATTCAACGATTTTATGATAATTATTTTAATAGTAGCTTCTATCATATCAGCCGTTATGGCATATTTAGATGGAAGCGGAGATTATATAGATTCAATTATAATCATAGCAATTGTAATATTTAATGCTGTTATGGGATTAATTCAGGAAGAAAAAGCAGAGAAATCTTTGGAAGCATTAAGAAAGATGGCTGCACCAATTGCTAAAGTAAAAAGAGATGGTAAGATAAAAGAAATAGAAGTAGCAAAAATTGTGCCAGGAGATATTATAATAATTGAAGCGGGAAACTATGTTCCTGCTGATTGTAGATTAATAGAAGCAAATGATTTGAAGATTGAAGAATCCAGTCTAACAGGAGAAACAGTTCCGGTTTTAAAACAGGCTAATAATAGATTAATGCAAAATACACCACTTGCAGACCAGGTTAATATGGCTTTTGCTACTACAATTGCAGTAAATGGGCATGGTGAAGCGATTGTAACCCAAACTGGTATGGATACTACGGTGGGAAAAATTGCTAATATGATAATAGAAGATGAAGCACCAGAAACACCTATTCAGAAAAAATTATCGGAAGTTGGAAAAATGCTTGGTACAGGCTGCTTAATTATTTGTGCTATTATCTTTGTAATAGGAATATTTAAAAAAATACCAATAGGTGAAATGTTTATGACATCTGTAGGGCTTGCAGTTGCTGCTATTCCAGAAGGTTTGCCAGCGATTGTAACAATAATGCTTTCAATAGGAGTTACTAAAATGGCAAAGAAAAATAGCATTATTAGAAAATTACCGGCAGTAGAAACATTAGGAAGCAGTAGTGTTATTTGTTCCGATAAAACTGGAACTTTAACTCAAAACAAAATGACAGTTACAAGCATAAGGAATGCTTTTGGAGAGGCAAACCAGGAAGATAAACTAAAGATATTAGAATTGGGGATGATGTGCACAGATACTCAAGAGCAAAATATAAATGGATCAAGAACAATAATGGGAGAACCTACAGAAGTAGCTATTGTAAATGCAGGCGTGAAAAATAACTTAAGTAAGTTAAGCTTGTATACGAATATGAAAAGGGTAAAAGACATTCCTTTTGATTCTACAAGAAAAATGATGACAACAATTCACAGAATAAACCATGGATACAGAATAATTACAAAAGGAGCACCGGATGTATTATTAAAAAGATGTAGCCAATATTATCAAAATGGACAAAATGTACCAATTTATAGCAAGAAAGAACTGATAGAAAAACAGAATAATGACATGGCAAATTCTGCATTAAGAGTAATTGCAGTAGCATATAAAGATGTAGAACAGTTACCAAATTTTATAGATAGTAAATCAATAGAAAATGATTTGATTTTTGTAGGATTAATAGGGATGATAGATCCACCTAGAGAAGGAGTAAAAGAAGCTGTAAAAACGTGCAGAAAAGCTGGGATAAAAACTGTAATGATTACAGGAGATCATATTCAAACGGCAAAGGCTATTGCAAAGGAAATAGGAATATTTAGAAAAGGTGATTTAGCAATAGATGGAATAAGCTTAGATAAAATGAGCCAGGAAGAGCTAAATCAGAACATAATGCGATACTCTGTATTTGCAAGGGTTTCGCCAGAAAATAAAGTTCAAATTGTTAAGGCTTTTAGAAGCACAGGAGCAGTTGTTGCAATGACTGGTGATGGCGTAAATGACGCTCCTGCACTTAAAAATGCTGATATAGGAATTGCAATGGGAAAAGGAGGAACTGATGTTGCTAAAAATGCTGCAGACATGATTTTAGTTGATGATAATTTTGTTACGATAGTGGAAGCGGTAAAACAAGGAAGAAATATATTTGATAATATAAAAAAGGCAATTCATTTTTTAATAGCAACTAATATTGGAGAGATAGTGGCAATTTTTGTAGGACTTTTATTAGGAATAAAATCACCATTGCTAGCAATTCAATTGTTATGGATAAATCTTGTTACAGATTCATTCCCAGCAATTGCACTTGGCTTGGAAAGAGCTGAACCTGATATAATGAACAGATTACCAAGAAATCCTAAGAAAAGTATATTTGCAGATGGCTTATGGGGAAAGATTATAACAGAGGGTACAATGCTGGGAATGCTTACGTTGTTGGCTTTCAGTATCGGAACAAAGAAATATGGAGTAGATGTAGGAAGAACGATGGCTTTTTTGGCATTGGGATTGTTAGAATTAATACATGCGTTTAATATTAAGAGTGAAGAAAGTATATTTAAATTAAATATATTTGAAAATAAATTTTTAGTTGGAGCATTTATTTCGGGAGCAATATTACAAATAGGAGTTGTAATTATAGAGCCAATAGCACAAGTATTTAAATTGGTACAGTTAAATACAACTCAATGGTTATATACAATTGTAATATCAATTTCACCAATATTTATTGTTGAAATACAGAAAAAATTGAATAGTTTGAGGCATATAGAGATAATAAATGAAACCGTTGAATATAGTAAAAACAAGTAAAAAGGAGAAAAAAGGAGATTATGGAAGCTATTACCATCAAAATAACACTCCAATAGTTGCAATAATTGTAGAAAAATGTTCTAAATGGGATAAAACAGAATATTTTATTTGAAATTGCATAGAATATATGGTATAATTAAAAGCGTCGCAGTAAAAAGGAGAGTGAATTATATTTTAAGCAATAGAATAAAATACTGCACCAAAGAAATGTGGAAATTTGTGAGATGGATAATGATAGCATTGTTTATATTAGTTGCTATTATTATGATAAAATACAAACCTGTTTATGAAGTTTATTTAAATGGTGAGAAAATAGGTTATGTAAAAAGCAAAAAAAATATGGAAAATATTATTAATACAGAGCTTTTAATATCTGATAGTCCATATGCGATATTTTCTGAGTTGATAAATGAACCAGAATATAAATTAAAATTAGCAGATATATCAGAAACAAACGAGAATGAAGTAAAACAGATATTACAGGCAGATGTAAAAACAATATATAAAGTTTACGCGATTACATTAAATGATGATAAGAAAGCCTATGTAAACACATGGGAAGAAGCAGAAAAAATAGTAGAAGAAATGAAAGAAGAATATGCTGATTCTACAGAGTTTAACATAGCAGTTATAGAAAATTATACAGAAAGTATAGAGGATATAAGTGTATTAGAGCTTGCAGAGGCTCATGATGCTATAAATAATGATTTGAGAGTAATAAAAGACGAACAAGAAAGAATTGCTGCTGCAACTTGTAACGGAGTATATTTAGCAGTAAAACCAGTATCAGGAAATATAACATCCAGATACGGAGCGGTAGAGAGCATAAGAGACCATACTCATGCTGGATTAGATATAGCAGCACCAGCAGGAACTGCTATAAAAGCAGCTGCAGTAGGTACAGTATCTTATTCAGGATGGATGGGAGGCTATGGTTACTTAATAATAATAGATCACGAAAACGGAGTTCAAACTTATTATGGTCATTGTAGCAAATTATATGCTAAAGAAGGTGAAACCGTAGAAGCAGGAGATAAAATAGCAGCGGTAGGGTCTACAGGTAACTCTACAGGAAATCACTTACACTTTGAAATACGTGTCAATGGTAGTCAAGTAAATCCACAAAAATATTTATATAATTAGTAAAAAGCAAGATACATCAATCTTGCTTTTTTATAATATTGTAACATAATATTCACAAAGATTTCACAAATATATTGTATTATACAATTAGTTTAAGATAATATATATAATATAACAATTCGAAAGGAAGTAAATAATAATGGAAAATAAAGAAGAAAAAGCAAAAGAGCCAGATGTAGTTATAGATAATTCTGGCAAGGAATTTAAAGCAGTGAAATATAATGATTATAAAGAAAATCAAAAGAAAGAAAAATCAAATTTTAGTTTTACAAGAACTATAGGAGTCCCATTCTTGTGTGGAGTTTTAGGAGCAGGAGTTGTGTTAGGAACATGTTTTGGCATTCCAGAAATAAAAGATAGCATATTAGGAAATACAAAAAATGGAATAACATCAACTTCTACTGCTGCAACTTCAAACAGTACAATAAATACACAAGCAGTATCATTAGTTAATTATTCTGAAACAGGTATTGCTGTAGCACAAAAAGTATTACCATCAATAGTAGGTATTACAGTAGAATATCCAGTAAGTTCAATTTTTATGAATCAATCAACGACTGCAACAGCATCTGGCTCAGGAATTATAATAGGCGAAGATGGATATATATTAACAAATAATCACGTTATAAATTCAAGCTCATCATCTTCTTATTATGCTATAGGAGAGGCAAGCAAAGTTTCTGTATATTTATATAATGATGAAACTGCATATGAAGCAAAAGTAGTAGGAACAGATGAACAAACAGATTTAGCAGTTATTAAAATTGAAAAAGATGGCTTAACAGCTGCAGAACTTGGCGATTCTGATTCAGTTCAAGTTGGTGAAGTTGTTATGGCTGTTGGAAATCCATTAGGAATGCAAAGCAGTATAACATCAGGAATAGTAAGTGCAGTTAATAGAACAATTTCAGATAGTGATGGAAAAACTTATAATTTAATACAAACAGATGCAGCAATAAACTCAGGTAACAGTGGAGGAGCATTGGTAAATAGCCAAGGTCAGGTAGTTGGTGTAAATACTTTAAAAGTATCTGCAACTGGAGTTGAAGGTATGGGATTTTCTATACCAATAAATTCTGCAAAACCAATATACCAAGACTTGATACAGTACAATAAAGTACGTAGACCATATATAGGTATATCTGGTAGAGATTTAGATGAGAATTTAGCAAAAGCCAATAACTTAGTAAAAGGTATTTATGTAGTATCTGTTGATGATTTTTCAGCTGGAGAAAAAGCCGGAATTAAAGCAGGCGACGTAATTGTAAAAGCAGATGGACAAAACATTACAACAATGAATGAGCTAAATGAGATAAAGAATAAGCATCAAATTGGAGATACTATGACAATTACAGTAAATAGAAATGGAAAAGAAAAAGATTTAACAATACAACTAGAAGAGCAAAAATAGAGAATATAAAAAACCACAAGTATTTACATTCAGTTCACAAAAAGGACAAAAAGTATTGTTAATATATAAGCATAGTTAGTAAATAGTTATACCGTACTAACTAAAAAACAAAAACATCCCCTTTTATTTTCGAACCAGCCACATGAGAATGGCTGGTTAATTTTATATTTATAAATTAATAAAAAATTGCAAGCCTTTTGAAATTTTTTTATTAATACTATTGACAAACCAGCCTTTAATGTTGTACAATAACACTTGTCAACCAATATAGTACATTTAATGTATTACAATCTAAATGCAGATGTGGCGGAATTGGTAGACGCACAGGACTTAAAATCCTGCGGTTGAATAAACCGTGCCGGTTCGATTCCGGCCATCTGCACCACTAGAACCTCAAGTAGTTCGTAAGATATGCTTGAGGTTTTAATTTTTTCACATCCTGTTTATTATAAATAAAAAAATGCCTAGGCGGCAACGTACTTAACATACGTTTAGCATTTAGCTACCGAACCTAGGTCTTATTATAAATATTGTAACACACTAAAAAATGTATGTCAAATATTTCACTAATTATTTTATGCTTTTTTATTTTTATTATACACATTTTTAGGAAATAAACTAACTCTAAAATTTTTAGGTTTTAGTTCTTTTAACAAATTTTCAACGATTGTTATATCTTTGTATTTATTATAAAAAGTATTAACTATTAAATCTGCTAGTTGTATCCCATAATTTGTCTTTGAGTCATAATATGTTATTGTGAAATCATCGTTAAATAAACAAAATTCTGTTTTTAGATATGTTTCTAAATTATCTAATTCTCCAACTCTTATATTTCTATTATCTATACTTATTATAAATTCTATTGGGTCATTATTTTGCAAATCTAATGCTGGTAGAATACAATCTGTTATCAATACTTTTACTGCATAATTAAAAAATATATTTGAATCTACTATATCTTTTCTCATAGCTTGTTTATCAAATACTTTTACGCATCCTTGAAAAGTATCAATATCTTGGATTTTATTAAATATTTTAATTTTTTCTTTTTCATCCATATTATAAGATTTAATTTCTGTGTCAAATGCTAATTGTTTTTCTGTTTTTAATTTTAGATTTTCTTTCTTGTATTTTGCTTTAATTTTTAGTTTGTCTTGTTCAAATGAATAATAGCCACCAACGGCAAAATATCTTGTCTTACTATTTTTATGTATTGAACCACTTTCATCTAAATATACATATATTTTCATTTGCTTACACCGCGCTTTCTAAAGTTCAAATAAAAAATCTAGAACTATTATAACATCTATTTCAATAAAATTCATTATTTATTTAAGAAAAAATGTTTTTTATTTTGGCTATAGGATTGCAATAAGGTTTGAAATTAGAGAAATTGAAGTAAGAATATGCACATAAACTATCACAAATAGTGAAATTTGTTGAATAATTTTTTATTTTGTGATAATCTAAGAAAAAAAGTCGGATAAAGATGAAGGGATGATGTTATATGAAAGCAATAAAATGTGAATTGTGTGGTTCAAACGAATTCAAGAAAATTAATGGAGAATATGAATGTCAATACTGTCATACAAAATATACGGTAGAAGAAGCTAAAAAAATGATGATAGAAGGAGTTGTAGATGTAAAAGTTGATACTTCTGATAAGCAAAGAAATTATGAAAAATTAGCTGAAAGAGCATTTGCAGATCAGCTATATGATCAAGCCTATGATTATTACAACAAATTACTAGAAATAGATAGTGATAATTGGAAGTATGTTTATAAAAAGGGACTTTGTGCTGCATGGCAATCAACATTGGCTAATTTTAGAGTTGACGAAGCAATAAAGGCATGCAAGAATGCGTTTAATATTATTGATATAAATAATGTAGAAATTGAGAATAAGGAAGAAGTATGTTATCAAATGGCTGATGAAATAAATAAGGTTGCAGTAGCTTTTTGCAAGCTAGCTCAACAACATTATTCAGAGTTTTGGCAATTAGATACAGCAGCTCCAAACTACTGGGAACAATTACAGCAATGTATTTCATGTGAAGAATATTGCATTAGCTTAATTAAAGAATATGCTAAAGTAGAACCAAGAGACAAAGAATTATATATAACAATATTAAAAAATTTGGTTATATATTATGTTGAAATATGTGCAAGAAGAAAATATAAAAGTGGATATGGTGAATATGGAGCTATATATAGTTGGATATGGTACAAAAATGAATTAAGGGCTCCAATGCTAGCAAATTATGATAAATATACAGCTGAATTAAGAAGTTTAGATCCTACATATACTGTACCAGCGATAGAGAGAGAAGGAAAAGGTGGTTGCTATGTTGCAACATGCGTTTATGGTTCTTATGACTGCCCAGAAGTATGGACTTTAAGAAGATATAGAGATTACAAATTATATAAAACTTGGAATGGAAGATTGTTCATTAAATTGTATTATGCAATAAGCCCTACAATAGTAAAGTGGTTTGGAGAAACAAAGTGGTTTCAGTCTATATTTAGAAGAAAATTGGATAAAATGGTAAAAAGCTTAAAAGAGCAGGGATATGAATCAACACCATATAATGATTTATTTTAATAGCAAAAGAAAAAGGCGCTTATAATTCAATAAGCGCCTAATACTTTATAAAAAAGTATCGTATTAATCTTCTTCGAGCGTCCAGATTTCAGTCTCTGTAACACACTCTTTTCCCTTTGAATTAATATGGGTTAGAACAAACCCATTTTGTTCTAACAGCTTTTTGATCTTCTTATGACATTTATGAACACCAAATTCCTCTTTATCTTCAAGTTTTTCATTTGATTTTTCCAAACGATATGCTTGAAGATAAAGATTTTCTGCTTTTGCAAGTAATTCTTTTTCTTTTTTGGTGTACCAAAAACGATAAAAAGGTTTAGAATTTTCTGCTTGTTTCCTAATGGAACTTGCTGAGTCTTTTAAATCTTTGATTTCTTTTTCGTTTTGCTCAACAATGGAATGATATTTCTCATATCGTTTCCGTTGAATATCACTCCATTTCTCTTCCATCTCTTTTGCCCGAAATCCGTAAAACTCTACATCACAGAATGGAATTGCAATCCACCCCCAAGGTATATAGTCCCGATGTTCAACTTTTGCAGTCGTTTTTTTAGACATACGACATCCTCCTTATAAAGTTTTTTAAGTTAGAACAGAAGTATTATATCATGCTTTTATGTTAATTACAATATTATGATAATAGCACTAGCTTTTTTTATAGAAATGTGCTAAAATAGCAAAGCTTAATTATATAATCTCCTTCAGGGAGTCGACATAAAAGAAATAACAACAAAAAATTTTAGGAGGAGTAAAACGATGGAAAAGAGGATAGTGAGTACGTTCTTTACAGTGTTTGTTTTGGGAGCTATAATTGAATACGTTTATTATGGAATAAATTATCAAAAAATCCAAATAAATGTACAAATCTTCCAGACTGGAGCGGCTTTAGCGCTTGTATACCTGTATTGGATATGGGTATTTTCAAGGCGCCATAAGCTTTTAGCTTTTCTGGGAACAGCAGCTATTGCAGTATTCTGTATTTGCACGATAGTTGATGCTGGTGAGCTTACAAATATGCTTGAAAGTATAGAATGGGCTGGATATCTTATGATATTAGTAAGTATAGCTTCTGCAATTATAGCATATATACAAGGCAAAAAGCTGTATATAGAAGTGCAGCAAGAGAATAGAACCGCTGAAGTAGTGGTGAAATATAAACACGACTACAAAGAAAAATAAATTTTCCACTAAGATTAGTCTAATGCCTCATGGTATTGGGCTAATTTTTTACTAAAAATGGTTAAATACTTGCAATAAATATTTACAAGTGTTATTATAATTGTATAGTAATTTTCTTGTAAACTTTGGAGGAGATATGAAACAAACGAAGGAAAAAATAATAAATATAAATGAAATTTTTCAAATACAATCACCACAAGATGCACGTGAATTTGAAAGAATTGCTAAAGGCAGAAAATTTTGTAAAATAGGTGATAGAATTGGTGATATTTGTGATGAGGAATTAGAAAGATATTATTATGAAAATAGCAGGAATATATTTGTAAGAATATTTAAACGCAAAAAATATAATAAAAATAAAATGATGATAGAAAGCAGAACAACAAGCGTAATAAGAGCAATAGCGACACAGCAGATTAGAGAATGTGAAGATGAAAATATTACCAGAGAAAAGCTTATATCAAATATAAAAAAAGCAATTTTAGAAAAAGTAAATGAATATAACAGGGATTTATCTAAAGCAGGGTAATTCCTGTTATATATTTGTGATTGAAAAAATATATAAAGTAATGTATAATTAAAAGCACTTAACAAAATGAAAGGACGACAAAGATGAAAGTAATAGAAAAATACAAAGAAAAAATAGAAGAAGAAAAGAAAGCAGGTAAAAACGTAATTGCATGCACAGTTAATTATGAAGTAAAATCTTTAAACTATGATATACAAGGTGATGAAAGAGTAGAATTACTAGATACATTAACAAAAGATGGAAAAAGAGTATATGTAAGAGGAATACTATACGTAATGGCTAAAGCATTAAACGAATTATACCCAGCAGCACAACTTAGTGTAAATTATCAATTATCAAATGCAATGTTTTGCAAAATAGATAACATAGCTGTAACAAATGAAATGCTAGAAAATATTAAAAATAAAATGACAGAAATTATAAGTAAAGATATAGAAATAGTAAAAAAGAGAATGAGCAGGGAAGAAGCAATTGAATTCTATAATAACGAAAAAACTTTGAGAGGAATTGCACAAGTAGATAATAAGCAAAAAGAAGAAGTTTCTTTATATTATTGTGAAGAATACTATAATTATTTCTTTGGAGTAATGCCAATTTCAACAGGGTATACAAAAATTTTTGATATAGTAAAATATGCCGATGGCTTTTTGGTTAGATATCCTTCAACAAAAGAACCTAATAAATTAGAAAAATACCAAGATAATAAAAAATTAGCAGCTACATTGAAAGAGTATGATGACATTCATAAAGTATTAAATATAAATACATTATACAAATTAAATAAAGCAATAGAAGAAGGAAAAGCTATAGATTTAATACTATTATCTGAGGCACTACATGAAAAGAAAATAGCCAATATAGCAGATGATATTGCCAAAAGAGAAAATGTAAAAATGGTGTTAATAGCAGGCCCATCATCATCTGGAAAAACAACTTTTGCAAAAAGGTTAGGAATAGAATTAAGATTAAATGGACTAAAACCTGTTACAATATCTGTTGACAACTATTTTGTAGAAAGAGAGAATAATCCTAAAGACGAAAATGGAAACTATGATTTTGAATGTTTAGAAGCTTTGGATTTAGAACTATTTAATAAGCACATAAAAACACTATTAGATGGTGGTGAAATAGAAGTGCCAACATTTGATTTTAAAGAAGGTACAAAGAAATATAATGGAGAAACATTAAAACTTGCAAATGATGAAATTTTAGTAATAGAGGGAATACATTGCTTAAATGATAGGTTGACTAGTGCTATTCCTGCTAGTCAGAAATATAAAATATATATAAGTGATTTAACTGTTTTGAACATAGATTATTGCAATAGAATATCAACAACAGATACACGTTTGATCAGAAGAATAGTAAGAGATAATAATTTTAGAGGCTATAGTGCGCTTCATACATTAAACACTTGGTATAGTGTAAATAGAGGAGAAGACAAAAACATATTCCCATTCCAAGAGAATTGTGATGCGATGTTCAATTCTTCGCTAATATACGAAATTTCTGTACTTAAGAAATATGCATTACCAGAATTGGAGAAAATAGAAAATAATTGCCCAGAGTATGCAGAGGCAAAAAGATTAATTACATTCTTAAGATATTTTAAAGAAATACCTACAGATGATATACCAAAGAATTCATTATTAAGAGAATTTGTTGGCGGAAGCATATTCGGAGAGTAAAAGCGAAAGGAAAGAAAATGGCAAGATTATTTACTAAAATAGATGAAGAGTTTGTATGTGAAAATTGTGGAAAAACTGTACCAAAATTAGGATATTCGTGCAGAAATCATTGTCCATATTGCTTACATTCCAAACATGTAGATAAAAATCCGGGAGATAGAGAAGAAGAATGTAAGGGGTTATTAGAACCCGTTGGAGCAGAGGTAGATAGTAAAAAGGGTTATGTGATAATATTTAAATGTAAAAAATGTGGAATGATACGAAAAAATAAAGTAGCAAAAGATGATAACATGGATTTAGTAATAAAATTAACAGCGATGCATAATTATTAAAAATAAAAAGTATAAATTGCCTAAAAATCAATTTATACTTTTTTGCTTTTTAAATTTCTCTATTTAGATTTCCATTGGTGTATTCGTTACCAGTTAATTTTCTGCCTGTTTTTACAGTAGATAGAATTGTATTTATTTGCTCAATGTTTTCATCTAAAATATCAATTCTAACAGAATCTACGTTAAGTTTTGTAGTATCAATAGACATTATTTTACTATTGTAAATAGAGGTAACAGTTTGAACCTGGTCCGGGATTATCCTAAATTTTAAGCCTAATCTGTCTTTTAAGTAATATGTATTATTAGATTTACACTTCATCTTACATTCTGGATAGCATTTATTGGTTTTTCCAAGCAAACAATAAGATGAGTTCATTAAAATTGATCTTTCATAAGATATTAATTCAACAGGTAAAGGGCTTTCGAAGCAAATATTATTTAGAATATCCAAATTAGATTCTATAGAAGGAGTTATAACATTAATCCCAATATTGCCTAATTCATCAATAGTGTATCTATTAAAAATATTCATTGTATAATTTGCGATGAAGCGGTATTTATTATCCGTAATAAAACTCTTTAAAAATACTACTTCAGAAATGTTAGATATTACAAATCCAGATATATTATATTTTTCGACTAATGCAGTTAAATTATGCAATAACAAGTTTTTGTAATTAGCTTTCATGATAGTTGGCATGTATACAAAAACATGAAACTTATTAGATAGAGCCTGTAATATGCTGCTATATTTTGAATTAATAAAGTATTTTAATGGAATATACACATTATCACAGCCTTCTAAATTGTTATAATCATAGTCTAAATTAAGTTGTTCTAGTAGTACACTAATTGTTCTATTTGGCAATGACACAGATGGGCGAGAACCATGTTCTAAATGCGTATTTGTAAATTCAACTGTTGACTTTTTAGTAATTTTATTAACTAGCAATTCGATAGATTTTCTTCTAACATCGTTTAATAAGCTTACATTTACAAATAAATTATCATCTAATTCTAAGTCTATATTTTTTACTGAATAAGGTGTGTTACCTAATTTTGAAAATTGAGAGATAACCTTTTCTGCTGTAATAGGAGAGCTTTTTGATGCTTCAGGTACAATATCTGAAACAAATTCTACTGCAAGATTATTGTAAAAAGGTGGGTTGTATCCAGTAGAAATTGATACTACAATTGGCTTTCCTTTTTTTATAGATATTTTAAAGTCTAAAGGTATTTTCTTTAAATTAGCATTTGGTGTATAAGTAGCACTTGCTTGACTTACCATTAATTTATCAGAAAGTTTATAAACTTTACTTCCAACTTTGATATTTCCTTTCATTCTACCAAGTTTTACAGTAGATTTTATAGGAGCCGATTTTATATTTTCACCTTTAAGCATTAATTCTGAGACAGTATATTTTCCAGTTTCTCCATCAATTGAAATAGTATCCCCAATAGAAATTATTTCATTTGTTTCTAGGGTAATATATCCTCTGGAAGGATTGTAATTTGAAATATTTCCTAAATAAATTCCCATATTATTAGGTTTGTTAGGGAATACTAAATTTGTGTTAGGTTCTGTAGAAAGGTGACCTGATGAAAATCCTCCTCTATTAAAAACTTGCAATAATTCTTTTTTATCTTCTAAAGAAACAGTATATTCTTCATCATTAACGATTTTATCAATATATTTTCTATAAATTCGTGTAACAGTGGCTACATATTCAGGAGTCTTCATTCTACCTTCAATCTTAAAAGAAGAGACACCACATTTTATAAGTTCTGGCAAGAAGTCTAATGAGCATAAATCCCTAGGACTTAACAAAAATCCTTTATCTATGGATGTTTCTTTATTATTTTTAGCCTCTAGCAATTCATATGGTAATCTACAAGGCTGAGCACATTTTCCACGGTTGCCAGAACGCCCACCAACTAAACTAGAAAACAGGCATTGCCCAGAATATGAAATGCAAAGGGCTCCATGTATAAAAACCTCTAATTCAATATTACAATTGTTTCGTATATATTCTATTTCATTTATTGGCAATTCACGAGATAAAACTACTCTTTTAAAGCCAAGCTTTTCTAATTCTAAAACACCTTCTAGATTGTGAACTGTCATTTGAGTACTAGCATGTATAGCTAAATCTGGGAAGTGTTTAATTAGATATTTAGCAAACCCTAAATCCTGAACAATAATAGCATCAATTCCAAACTCATAAGCAGTTTTTGCAAGTGAAACAGCTTCATCAAACTCACTGTCTGTTAGTAAAGTGTTAATAGTTAAATTGGTTTTAACATTTCGAAGTTTGCAGTATTCTATAGCTTCTTTTAATTCATCTATATTAAAATTTTTTGCATTAGCTCTAGCACTAAAAGAGCTGGCTCCAAAATAAATTGCATTTGCACCATTTTGAACTCCTGCACGTAAACAATTAAAATCACCAGCAGGAACCAAAAGTTCTGGTATATATTTTTGTTCCATATTTTATTCCTTTCAAACATCATAAAGATTAGTTCATATATATTGTAACACACTTTAGTGAAAAATCATACTATACAATATATAATAAAAAAGGAGGGAGAAACATGCAAGACGATAATAGAGGATGCGGATGCAATGATGATGCAAGAAACTGCTGTGGCGGCGGACCTTTAAGTGGATTATTTGGAGGAAATTGCTGTGGAGATAATGGAATACTATTTTTTATAATAATATTCTTATTACTATTTACAAATAATGGATGCTGCGGAGGCGGAAGAAGATAATACATTAATAAGCTACTAGCTAAATAAGAGAACCGTAAATATTAAAAAATGGGAGAGAAAATCTTCCATTTTTTGTGAATTTGGTATAGCTTTTTAAAAATATATGTGCTAGAATATAGTCATGCCACTATAGCTCAGTTGGTAGAGCAACAGATTCGTAACCTGTAGGTCGTGAGTTCGATTCTCGCTAGTGGCTCCAAGTTTTTTATATTGCTTAAAAATTTTTTAATGTTTGCTTGTTTTTTTATAAAATATATAATATAGTAATTAGTATAGGAAATGAGATAAGCAAGTGTGTTGCCACTTTACTTCATAGTATTTACTATGGGAAAGTGAGGTGGTGTTTATGGGATTTATATTATTTTTAATATATGCATTGGGATTTTCCCTTACTGTAAACGTAGCCTTATTAACAGTTATATACATAATTGGGGCAAATAAGGAATAAATAAAACAACACATCTTTGCTTTGGTCGGCAGATGTGTTGTTACAACTATATGTGGCAGCCAACATTTGTGGCTTTCATTTCCTATATTTATTATACGCAGATAATTTGATTTTGTCAAATATTTTGAATTTATTTTTATAATTTTATTGTCACAATCGCTCCATTTAAAGGCAACTTACAGACTTGATTGTTTGTAAGTTTTTATTATTTTTTATCAGAAGTATATTAAAAGTTTACATAAATTTGATTTTCTGCCAATAATATGATATAATAAAAGAGTACGCAATGAAACACTTGAAGCGCACCAAAAATTTTTATTTTGGTGCAGACAGAAAGGAATGCAGAATAATGAAAAAGACGGGTAAATACGGCATGAATGCTGAGACAATTACCTTGAAAACCATCAAGTATATTCGGGATGGGTATACTTGGAATGAAGTTACCGAACTAATGAGTTACAGCAAAGCATATTTACAAAGTCTTTGTAAGGCTCATTACAAAAGAGAGAGTTCATATAAGGCTCTCTTGGAAATGGCAAGGGAAAATGCCAAAAGGCAAAGTCCGGTATTGTTAAAATCAGAGAAAAAAGAGGAATTGGAAATTGTCGTCATTGAAACAGGCGCCATTCTGGCAAATGGTGTGGCTCTGATTCTAAATCAAGAATTGGAGACATGCATGCCGCTTTTCTGCCTGCGCGAGTTGGAAAAAATAGCAACTCGTGATCAAACGGCGGCTGAGGCACTTACAGTGATTCAGTCAACAAATAAGCTTCTGTTGATGCCGATAACGAGGCAGGAGGAGGAGCTGTTTGTGGAGCCTAAATGGGTTCCACGGAATCGCAGTAGAGGGATAGTTTCCATTTGCTGCCAGTTATGGGCAAATGGAAATCATGTCCGATTAATTACTAGCTCTGGAGAAGTAAAAAGGCTGCTTTTGGAGCAGGGAATGGACAATTGCTTCGTTGAGAGAGTTCATTCACGTCATGTGAAGAAACGCAAGTAATTCAAGTGAGGGAGTACCGTGAATTCGGTACTCTTTTTTATGCTTATATAAGCTATTTTATAGTCATTGACAAAATTAACATAAAATGATATGCTTTTACCAAATTTTGTATAAAAAAGCACTTAAAATTATTATTATAAGGAGCGATTATTAATGTTTTTAGTTTTTCCAGAACATTTTACGGGAGACACAAGAGATTATAAAGTACAAGTACGGGATGGTATCCTCTATATAGCGAAAACTCTGAACTTTGAGCGGTTAATGTACGATTTGACTTTTTGGAAATACGGTGATGATGAATGTTTTTATTGTCATCGGAAATTTGTAGGAACTAAAATGACAATAGATCATGTATATCCAAGAAGATATGGAGGAGTTAGCGTCCCTGAAAATTTGCGTCCTGCATGTCATAAATGCAATTTGCAAAAAGGAAGTCTGAATCTTAAAGAATTCGAAAAATTTAGAAGGATAAAGACTCGAAAAACACAGGAAAAATATAAGCAGAAATGCGGTAAGCGTAAGGGGAAAATATTGTATCGGAAAGGATTTGAATTACCAGATGAATGGATAAAAATGGTAAGCTGTTCAGATATTGTGTTTCCAACTTATTGGAAATTCACACTTGGCGAAAAATATAAAAAGAACATGGAGTTCATAAAAAAATATGGACATGTTCCCAAGCCGATAGTAATATCATCAAACAACGTAATACTAGATGGAAGAATAGTAAAGAAAAGTGCTGAGAGGATGTGCTTGGAACAAATACCTGCTATTGTATTAGAAAATGTAATAGCAAGTGTAGATGGGAATTGAGAAAAACAATCGAAAAAATTAAATTCAAGTGGGGAAAGAGCACCGTAAATTCGGTGCTCTTTTCTTTCTGTATTTTATATTTTATCAATTACAAAAAATCCGTTGAAATTCTTTTGCCTTTAAGGTATAATATACTAGTATTAAAATACGAAAAATAATATAAACAAAGCGAAAGGATTTTTTATGGGATTTTTTGATAAATTAAAACAAGGCCTAAGTAAAACAAAAAATTCATTTGATGAAAAAATGAATAATATATTTAGCACGTTTAGAAAAGCTGATGAAGAGCTATTAGAAGAATTAGAAGAAGCCTTGATAATGTCAGATGTGGGAGTAGAAACTTCTACAAAAATTATAGAAAATTTAAGAAATAAAATAAAAAAAGAAAATTTAAAGGAAGCAGAAGAAGTAAAAGAAGCATTAAGAGAAGAAATTCAAGAGATATTTGATGCAACAGATAAAGAATTAAACTTAAAAACTCATCCTTCTGTAATACTAGTTGTTGGAGTAAATGGAGTAGGTAAAACCACTTCAATTGGCAAGATAGCAAATAGATTAAAAAAAGATGGAAAAAAGGTTGTTGTGGCAGCAGCTGATACATTTAGAGCAGCAGCAGTAGAACAACTAGAGATTTGGGCAAACCGTGCAGGATGCGATATTGTAAAAAGACAAGAAGGTGTTGACCCTGCATCAGTAGTGTATGAAGCGATACAAATAACGAAGCAAAAAGATGCAGATGTATTAATTTGCGATACAGCAGGAAGATTGCATAATAAGAAATATTTAATGGACGAATTGGTAAAAATAAAAAGAGTAATAGACAAGGAATTGCCAGAAGCTTCAGAAGAAGTATTAATGGTATTAGATGCAACAACAGGTCAAAATGCAATATCACAAGTACAAGCATTTAAAGAAACAGTTGATATAACAGGATTAATCTTAACAAAACTAGATGGCACAGCAAAAGGCGGAGCTGTTATAGGAATTGTAAATGAGAATAAAGTGCCAGTAAAATTTATAGGTGTTGGCGAACAAATAGATGATATGGAAATCTTTAATAGTAAAGATTTTGTAAAAGCCTTAATCTAAAGGAAGGAGGAAGAAAAGTGGAAGAAAAAGAAGTAAAAAATATTGAAGCAAAACCAGAAGAAAAAAATGATACTAAAAAAACAAAAAATAAAATAAGAAGAAACTTAGTATTGATAGTATTAGCAATAGCTTTGGTAATAATATATATAATACAAAGAGGAGAATACTTAGAAATAAAAGAAATTGGAGAAAATTATATTCCAATATTTTGGCAAAATTTTAAAAATATAGTTATAACATTTGCGTTTAATTTTTTAATAGTATTTGGAGTAATGTATATAACAACATCAAGAGTAAAAGAAGGTTTGAAATCGTTCTTTGCAGATGAGAAAAAAGAAATGCCAAAATTACCACAAAAATCTATATCTTTTATAGTAGCAATCTTGGCAGCAATATTTACATCTGGATTTATTTTAGAAAAAGCATTGCTATGTTTTAATAGCACTCAGTTTGTAATATATGAACCAGTATTTGGATATGATATTGGATATTTCGTATTTATCTGGCCATTTATCGAACTAGTAGTAATGTATGCACTTGTAGCTGGAATAGCCTCAACAGTGTATGCGGCATTATATTATTTAATTGTATTTAATGTTTGCTTTGATGGAGTAAGCAGAGAATCTTTTAAAAAAAGTATAGTATTAAATCAAGCATTAAATAATTTAAAAATATTAGTAATAATATTTGCAGTACTTGTATTAGTAGAAACACAAAATGTTGGAGTTCAGAAATTCATAACATTAAATGATAGCGAATCAGAAAATTATGCTCTATTTGGAGCAGGAACAACTGAAATAAATATAAAATTAGCAGCATATGGATTGTTGTCTGTGGTAATTGTATTTTCAGCGTTTAGAGCAATTAAACAATTCAAAAAAGGTAATACCAAAAAAGTAGTAAAAAGTATATTAATAGTACCAATATATCTAGTAGCAGTTACATTAATAATGCTAGGATATAATTTAATATTTGTGAATTCTAATGAATTAGATAAAGAGAAAAAATATATAGCAGAGAATATTAAATATACTAAAAAAGCTTATAACATAGATGTAGAACAAGTAGAATTAGATGATGGTGGAACAATAACAGAGAGCCAGATATTAGCTAATTCAGATACTATAAATAATATTCCAATCACAAATAGCGAGCTAGTATTAAAAGATTTAAATGGATCACTTACAAGTAAGGGATATTATCAATACACAAATACGAGATTAGGTGTATACAAAATAGGTGATAAACAACAATTGGTATTTTTATCTCCAAGAGAAATAGCAAATGGAAGTAGCACATACAATAACAAAACATACGAATATACTCATGGATTTGGCGTAATTGTAACATCTGCAACAACTACAACAGCAACAGGAAATTTAAATCACATACAAAAATCATTTGATAGTGAAAATGAAGCAATAACAATATCTGAACCACGAATATACTTTGGATTACAAACTAATAGCACTGTAGTAACAAATAGCAATAGCAAAAAAGAATTTGATTACCCAATATTGGATGCTTCAAACAATACAGAAAATGTATATGAAGGAACAGCAGGCTTAGAAGCTAATTTGCTAGATAGAATTGTTTTAGCAATAAAAGAAAAAGATGCTAAATTAGTATTCTCAGGAAATGTAAAAAGCGATAGTAAGATTTTAACAAATAGGAATATAATTCAAAGAGCAAAAACAATAATGCCATATTTAACATATGACGATGAACCATATACAGTAATAGATGGAAATGGCGAGATTATATGGGTTTTAGATGCATATACTACAAGCAATAATTATCCATATTCACAAAGAACAATATTACAAGATAATGGTATAACAAAGGACGAGATAAATTACATAAAAAATTCAGTAAAAGTATTAATAAATGCTTATAGTGGAGAAGTGAAGTTTTATATAACAGACGAGACAGATCCAATAACAGCAGCATATAAAAAAATATATCCGGATTTATTTGAAGAAAGTAAAATACCTGAAGATATAAGTAATCATTTTGTTTATCCAAAATATTTGTATAAGATTCAATCCTTAGTAATGCAAAGATATCATAATGTTCAGCCAGATGTACTATACAGAAGTAATGATGTATGGGAAGTAGCCAAACATAATACAACAAGCATATCTAGCAAAAAAGGAACAGATATAGAACCTTATTATACAATGGTAAAAACTAAAGATAGCTCATCTGCAAGATTGGGACTAGTATTACCTTATACTCCATATGATAAACAAAATATAACAGCATACTTAGTAGGCTCAGTTGATGAAAATGGTACAAATACATTAAAACTATACAATTACAAAACAGATAGTAACATCTTAGGCCCAATGCAATTAGATACACAAATAGAGCAAGATGAAACAATATCTGCAGAACTTGATTCATTAAATGTAAGTGGCACTAAATTGACTAAAGATATTATAATAGTTCCTATAGATAATACACTTTTATATGTTGAAACAATATATCAACAATATGTAAATGAAACAAATTCATTACCAGTGCTAAAGAAAGTAATAATAGCATCAGGTAATAAAGTAGCAATTGGAGACACCTATGCAGAAGCATTAAAAAAATTAGCATCTACAGGAGCAGTAAATATTGAAGTAGAAAATACTGACAATATAAATGATTTAATACAAGCAATAATAAAAGCAAATAACAATCTAAAATCATCAACACAAAGTAGCGATTGGGAACAAATAGGAAGAGATACTAAAAAGCTTCAAGAATTAATATCAAGAATGGAACAAGTAAAAAATGAAAAAGATAAAAAGACAGAGGAGAATACAAATACAGAAATAACAAATGAAATAAATCAATAAATGTATATAAAATAAAAAAATAACCACCCTAATATAAAAGTTACATAGGGTGGTTTTGTTATATGTTTATGAAAAATAGAAAACAAAAAATACAAGAGAAAGAATTAGAAAAAATGCAAGAAATAGAGAAGAAAATGAATGAAGCGGAAATGATAGATTTGTTTGAATTATTAGGCAATTCAAAAAAGAGAATATTAAGAAGCTTTACCTCAGGAATAGCCAAAGGAATTGGTGCCGGAATAGGATTTTATATTATTACAGCGCTTATTATATATACGGTACAAAGAATAATAAAACTAAATATTCCTGTAATTAGTAAATATATTGCAGATATTGTCGAAATAGTGCAAAATAATAGATAAAAATAAAAAACAAAAACTTTGTAAAAAACCTTTATTTTTACAAAGTTTTTTTATATAATAAAACAAACCAAAAACAAGGAGAATAAAAATGAATTTACCAAACAAATTAACAATATTTAGAATTTTATTAGTACCAGTAATAGTAATTATATCTTTAATTGATATACCAGGAACATGTTTTGGAGTTCCAATGAATATGATTATTATGGATATTATTTTTATAATAGCCGCAATAACAGATAAATTAGATGGCTACATAGCACGTTCGCGCAATCAAGTAACTACATTAGGAAAATTTTTAGATCCTATAGCAGATAAAATACTTGTGTTAGCTGCAATGATTATATTTGTTGAAAGAGGGCTACTTCCAGCATGGATTCCAATTATAGTTTTGTTTAGAGAGTTTATAGTATCTGGATATAGGCTAATTGCAGTTGAAAAAAATGGAAATGTAATAGCTGCAAATATATGGGGCAAACTAAAAACAGTTACACAGATGATAGCAATAATATTAATGTTTTTAACAACTCATCCATATTTCGCGTTTATATTAAGAGCAAAGTCAGAACAAGCAACATTTGAAAATAGTGCTCTTGTGTATATGAATACAGGGGACTATATAATAAACATATTAGCAAGTGTATTGATGACAGTATCTGTTATTGCAACAATCTTTTCAGGATATGAATATATAAAGAATGGAAAAGATTTATTAAGAGATTAAATTTTATAAAAGGGGGATATATCAAATGAGGAAACTAAAAGAAATAGCAAGAATTATTATTTTAGTAATTGTATTAACATTTGTAGCAAGTAGTCGTATTAGCATAGCAGATGTTGGAAGTTTTGAGGATTACGATAGTGGAAGTTCATCATGGGGAAGCAGCGATTGGGATTCATCATCATGGGACTATGATGATGACTATGATTCAGGTTCTAATTATACGTATATTGGAGGAGGCTCACCGCTACCAGGAATAATAATATTTATTATTATAGTTGCAATTAGTATGTATGTAAAATCAAAACAAAAGAATAATTGGCAAATGCCTAAACAACAATTCCAAACTCAGAATTATGCATATAAATCTGAAGAAGCAGTAGAAAAAGAAGTAAAAGCAGTAGATGAATTATTTAACAAAGAAGAATTTTTATCTTGGAGCAGGGATTTATTTGTAAAACTACAAGAAGCTTGGACTGCAAGAGATTGGAGTACTATTAGAGTATTTGAAACAAACGAACTATTTGAGCAACATCACAAACAATTGCAAGATTATATAGATAGAAAACAAATAAATAAAATGGAAAGAATTTGCGTAAAATCTGCTACATTATCTGACTTTAGACAAACTGGAGATAAAGACGTATTAACAGTAATTCTGAAATCTAGAATGGTTGATTATATAATAGATGAAGAAACTGGTAAAGTGCTAAAAGGCGATAAAGTAACAGATAGACACAGCACATATAAATTAGAATTTATTAGAAAAACTGGAGTAAAAACAAAACCAGGTTCTAATCAAATAAACACAACTAACTGTCCAAACTGTGGAGCACCAACACAAATAACATCTTCTGGAAAATGCGAGTATTGTGGAAGCGTTATAACAACAGGAGAACATAGCTGGGCGTTAGCAAACTTAGAAAAAATAGGATAATTTTTAGGAGGTAATATTATGGGATTAATTAAAGCTGCAGTAGGTGCTGTTGGAAGTACAATGCATGATCAATGGAAAGAAGCAATAAGATGCGAGAACATGCCAAATGATGTTCTTATGGTTAAAAAAACTACACCCAATGGAGTAATTTCTAATAAAAGTACAATTATAGTCGCACCAGGACAATGTGCAATTATATATGATAACGGAAGAGTAATAGATGCTACAGCAGAAGAAGGAGTATATACCTTTGATGAATCTTCTACACCATCTTTCTTCGCAGGTCAATTTGGAGATGTATTTAAAGAGATGTGGCAACGTTTTACTTATAATGGAGCAAGTGCTAAACAACAAGCTGTATTTTTCTTTAATTTAAAGGAAATAATAGATAATAAATTTGGAACACCAGCACCAATACCATTCCAAGATTGGTCACATCCAATTCCAAACCAAATGACAAATACTATAACTCCACTAAGAGTGGAAATAAAATGTTTTGGAAAATACACATTTAAAATAGTAGATCCTGCCTTATTTATGAATACTTTAGCAGGCACAGCAGATGTATATAGAAAAGATGAACTTGTTGAGCAATTAAGAACAGAAGTAATGGCAGTATTCCAAAATGTTGCCAATGAACTAGGAACAGAAAAATATAAGGTACCAGTATTAGAAATGCCAAGCCAAACAGACGAAATAAGAGAAATGATGGATGAAAAGGTATTTGATGCAAAAATAAGAGAAAGAGGAATCGAGATTGTTTGCTTCGCTGTAGAATCTGTAACATTAACAGATGAATCAGCAAAGAAGATTGATGATTATGAATTAAGCTCTAACTCATATATGCAACAAGGAAGAATGGTTGGTGCATATTCAAATGCTGTGGAAGATGCAGCAAAGAATGCTAATGGAGCAGCAAATGGTTTTATGGGAATTGGTATGATGAACATGGCAACAGGCGGAATGGCAACTGGAGCTGCTAATGGTGTATGGAACCAAAATAATGATGCAAGTAGAATGGATTTAAGCAAAAAAGAAGATAAAGATTCTTCAACTGATGAAACAGCAGGAGGATGGACTTGCGAATGCGGACATGTGAACCCAGCAGATGGAAAGTTCTGCAGTGAATGTGGAAAAGCAAAAACAAGTAAAAAAATATGTGGTAAATGTAAAATGCTAAATGAACCAACTAATAAATTCTGCAATAACTGTGGAGAGAAATTATAAGAGAGGCTTATATAATAATGGATTTAGAGCAAGCTAAGATTGAGATTAAAGAACTTAGAGAAAAACTAGAATATTATGCTAAATTATATTATGACATGGATAATCCAGCGATTACCGATTATGAATATGATATGATGATGAATAGACTAAAAGCTTTGGAAAAACAATTTCCAGAGCTTATTACTAAAGAGTCATTAACACAAAAAGTAGGTGGGCACGTTAAAGAAGGATTTAAACAAGTGGTACATGAAGTACCACTTCAGAGCCTTCAAGATATATTTTCATTTGATGAACTAAGAGAATTTGATGACAGAGTTAGAAAAGTAGCAAATGAAAATAATGAAGAACTAAAATATGTTGTTGAAACAAAAATAGATGGGCTCTCAACAGCATTAAAGTATGAAAATGGAGTTTTTGTTCAAGGTGCAACAAGAGGAAATGGACTAATAGGAGAAGATGTTACAGATAATTTAAAAACAATAAAAAGCATTCCAAAAGAATTAAAAGATAAAATAAATATAACAGTTCGTGGAGAGGTTTTTATTGGCACTAAAGAATTTGAAAAAATGAACGAAGAAAGAGAAATATTAGAGCAGCCACTATTTGCAAATGCTAGAAATGCGGCAGCAGGCTCACTTCGTCAATTAGATTCTAAAGTAACTGCAACAAGACCATTAGATATATTCGTTTTTAATGTGCAAAAATATGATGAAGCAACATTTGATTCAGAAAATTCTCACTTTACAGAACTAAATAAATTAAAAGAATTAGGATTTAATGTTGTACCAGTTAGAAAACTGTGCAATACAATAGATGAGGCAATAGAAGCAATAAAGAAAATAGGTGAAGATAGAGAAAAATTATCATTTGGTATTGATGGAGCAGTTATAAAGGTTGATAATTTACACTTAAGAGAAATATTAGGAACAACATATAAAGTTCCTAAATGGGCAATTGCATATAAATATCCACCAGAAAGGAAAGAAACAAAGTTATTAGATATAGTTTGCCAAGTGGGAAGAACTGGAGCAATTACGCCAACTGCAATACTAGAGCCAGTAAAAGTTGCAGGGTCTACAATATCTAAAACAACGCTTCATAATGAAGATTTTATAAAAGAAAAAGGATTGAAAATTGGAGACACTGTTGTAATTCAAAAACAAGGCGATGTTATACCAGAAATTGTAGATGTATTAAAAGATAAAAGAACAGGAGAAGAAAAAGATTTTTCAATGCCTACAACTTGCCCTGTGTGTGGAGCACCTGTGGTAAGAGAAGAAGGAGAAGCAGTAAGCCGTTGTATAGGCGTAGAGTGCAGTGCAAAACTACTAAGAAACATAGCTCATTTTGTTTCTAAAGAAGGAATGGATATAGATGGTTTAGGAATAAAAATTATAGAGCAATTGGTAGATAAAAGTCTTATAAAAAATATTGCGGATATCTATACACTTACAATAGATGAAATAGCATCTTTAAAGAAAAATGGTAAAAAGTTTGCACAAAATTTAATTGATGCAATAAATGCTAGCAAAAATAATGATTTATATAAATTAATAACAGCTTTAGGAATTAGACATATAGGTGCAAAATCTGCTAAAGGATTAACTAAAAAATATAAAAGCATAGATGAAATTGCAAATGCAAGTTTAGAGGAATTGAGCAATATAAATGATGTTGGCGAAATTACGGCTAAAAGTGTATATGAATTTTTTAGACAAAATCAAACTATAGATTTAATAAATAAGCTAAAGGAAGCGGGAGTTAATACTGAGGCAATAAAAAATGAAGATGATGAGAATTATGATAATAGATTTGAAGGAAAAACATTTGTATTAACAGGAAGCTTAGATAAGTATACAAGGGATCAGGCAAGTGAGATAATAGAAAAATTTGGTGGTAAAGTATCTGGTTCGGTATCAAAGAAGACAAGCTATGTGTTAGCAGGAGAAGAAGCTGGTTCTAAGCTAACAAAGGCACAAGACCTTGGAGTACAAATTATTTCAGAACAGGACTTTGAAGAAATGATAAAATAATGAAAGGAAATCATATGGAAGGAAAATATAGTTTTAGAAGAATGGAAGAGGAATTAAATAATGGATATCAAATTTATTTTACTTACGTGCGCAATAGATATCAATTATTTAAAACATCAGAGAATTGCTATACACAGCAATTATTAACAGATAATCCAAAGAATCCTCAACCTAGACTAACAATAATAACAAAGAAAAGGTTAAGAGAAATATATCCTCACATGGAAGAAATAGAATACAAAGTTGGAGTGTAAGGTATGTATACATTAGAGCAAGTAAGAGAACACGCAGAAGATAAAGACTATATTTTGAATGCAATAAAAGAAGATAGCCTATTAATAGAAGGCGCATCTGAAGCAATAAGGGATGACAAAGATATTGTTATGCAAGCTGTTGCAAAAGATGGTGGAGCACTAGAATTTGCCTCTGATAGATTAAAAGATGATAGAGATATTTTAATGAAAGCAGTAGAGACAAAGGGCTGGGTAATATGCTATGCAAGCGAAAGATTAAGAAAAGACAAAGAGTTAATATTAAAAGCAGCGCAAAAAGATGGTCAGATTCTTTACTATGCAAGTAAAGAAATAAGAGATGATGATGAAGTGGTTATGGCTGCAGTAAAGAATAAAGGATTAATCTTAAAATATGCAAGCAAACGACTAAGAAATAACAAGAATATAGCAATAGAAGCCATAAAGCAAGATAAACGTGCTTTTGATTTTATAGTGCCAGAGCTAAGGCAAGATGAAGATATACAAAATATAGTAAATCCTAAGACGGACTCTTAGGATTTACATATAAAGTTTTATTATCTGTATAAATAACCATTCCTGGTTTGGCGCCGTTAGGTTTTCTAACATATTTTATAAAAGTGTAATCTACAGGAACATTTTGCGATAATTTTGCTTTACTATAATATGCTGCAATTGTTGCACAATTATATATTATAGAATCTGTAGCTTTTTTATTTTTATCAAGCCTCAAAACAACATGACTACCATGAATATCTTTGGTGTGAAACCAAAGATCATTTTTTTTGGCTATTTTACAAGTTAGATTATCGTTTTGTTTATTATTTTTTCCAACAAGAATAGTGTAACCATCAATTTTATATTCAGTTGGCATATTGGCAACTGTTTTCTTAGATTTTTTATTAGCATCATCCTGCTTTGCATTAGAAATACCATAATCTTCAGATATTTCACCTATAACAGCATCTAGCTCGTCTAAATTTGTACAGTTATTAATTTCATAAACAATACTGTCTAAATAATCAAGTTCTAACTTTATTGCTTCTTTTTGCTTCTCAACAATAGATACAGTATTTTGCAATTTTCTATATTTTTTAAAGAATTTTTTTGCATTAGCAGATGGTGAGATAGTAGAATCCAACGGAATAGTTATTGGACTATTATTATCATAGTAATTTTCTAAAGTTATAGTTTCTTGATTGTAATTAGGGATTCTATATAAATTGCTAGTTATTAATTCTCCATACAATTTGTATGTTTCCATTTTAGAACATTCTTTTAATTTGCTATCAATATTTTTAAGCTTATCTGAAAGTTTTCTTATTTTTTCTAAAAGAGAACGCAAAGTGTTTGATTTGCTAGATTCAAATTTCTCTTTTACTTCTTTATCAAAATAAAAATCATCAATAAAAAAATTTATTAGAATATCTTTTGAAGAAGCATTTGTTATATAAAAATCTTTTTTATTGGACAGATTAATTTCTGTACATGAAATATCAGCAATACTTTGCTTTAGCAGCTCCGAAAAATATGTATATAATTTTTTATAATCAGATACAGCTACATTGACATCATCTTTTATATTTAAAGAATTTAATGTATAGCTAACACCAGATTTACTAAAACCTGTGAAACAATTTGATATAGCCGAAGAAATTTTTGATACATTATTTGCTTTTATATTTTTGTAAAAAGAATAAAAAGTAGAGTTTTGCAAATCAAGCTTTGTGTTTTCTATTTCAATATAATTATACCCAGGTAAAATATCTCTAATAGAATTATCTAATTTATTAAGATGCCTCAAGCTATCAATTATAATATTATCAGAATTTACTAGAATAATATTGCTATGTTTTCCCATAAGTTCTATTATCAAAGTTTTTGTAATATGGTCATTTAACTCATTATAGCAATCAATATCAATATATATGATTCTGTCTAATTCATTCATATAAACCTTTTTTATAGTTCCGCCTGTTAAATGTTTTCTAAGAACCATACAAAAATTATAAACGTTCTTTGGATTAGGTTTAGAGTGCGTTGTTAAATTAATTCTGTAATTTACTGGATCAATATTTATATTTAAAGTTAAATTTTTACCTTTTGAATAGATTCCTACTATAATCTCATTTTTATTCGGTTCAAAAATTTTATTTATTTTTCCTTCTAAAATCAAAGTGTTTAATTCAGCAACTACTGCTGAACAGACGATTCCATCGAATGCCATAGTGTGACCTCCATTAATATTGTTACGAAGTATTATAACAGGAAAAAGGTGATAATTCAATATGTATGAATGTGTGGGGAGAGTAAATTTGAAAAGAAAAATTAGAATAAAAATACTTGCAATAAATAAAACACATTGTTATAATATAAGCGACTTGAAAAATAACAATGCGTTTTGCTATTTCGTTAAGTTATATACTTAACGAATATTTTTAGTACGAAAATTATATCAATAAAATCCTTATATTTCAAGCAAAATTTGGAAAAATAAAGTGCAATTTTTTTTACTTAATTTGAATCAGTTCTAAAAATAGTCAAAATTCTATAAGGCAGTTATATCAAATGTTTTAACAAATTTATTTTATAAAATCTACTTCGTTAAGTATATAACTTAAGGAAGTTGGGAAAGATAATAAAAAAGCAGTAATACCAAAGAAAGGAATTTAATATAATGAAAAAATTGAATATTAAATTAAGAGAAAATAAAAAAGGAATTACATTGGTTGCTTTAATAGTAACGGTAGTAGTTTTATTAATACTAGCAGGAGTAAGTTTAAATTTATTGATAGGCAATAATGGAATAATAACAAGAACACAAATATCAAAAGTAAGTCAAGAGTTAGCAGCATATAAAGAAAATATGAATTTGTTTATCGGAGAAAAGCAAGTAGAAACACCAGAATTTAATGCAAATACATTAACAGCTTACAAAAACAAATTATATTATAATACAAAGTCAGTAGAAGATAATAGTGGAATAGAAACAGTATTAGGAACAGTAAATAATAAATATATAGAAAAGATAGAGATAGTAAATGGAGAAATTTGCTTAAATACCACAAATAGTATAGAGCAAAAAGCAGCAGAAGGACTAGGAATAAAAGTAAATTCATGGGATGTGGTAGATGGAGTACTATTATCAAGTGATAAGAATTTAGAATTAATAAATAATGGAGAAACAGTAGTAATCCCACCATCAATAAAGAAAATAGGAGATGGAGCATTTTCAAGTGTAAATAATATAAAGAAAATAGTAATACCAGGAACAGTAGAAGAAATAGGAGCAAATGCGTTTTCAAATAATACAACTTTAGAAGAAGTAACGATAGAATATGGAGTAAAGAAAGTAGGGGCTTATGCCTTTAAGCGGATGTACTAGCCTAAAATCAATAGAATTTCCAGATAGTGTTGTGCAAATAAATGGTGGAGCATTAGAAAACTGTAAAAATTTAGAAAATGTTAAATTATCAAATAGTATTACCAGTATTGCATATGAATTAATGTCAAATTGTACTAATATAAAGCAAATCTCAATTCCACTAAATGTAGATACTATAGGAGCATATGCTTTTAATGGGTGCAAAAATCTTATAGAAGTAAAAATGCCAGCGAAGACAAAATATATTGGTGGTGCAGTATTTGCTGGAACAACAAGTTTACAAAATATAATTGTAGATACCGATAATGAAAATCTAAAATTTGAAAATGGATTATTATTATCTAAAGATGGCACCAATGTTTATTTTGCATTGTTAAACTTAGAGAATATAATAATACCAGAAGGTGCAACTACTATACCAACAGACACATTCATGGGTTCAAATGCAAAAAGTATAAAATTACCTAATAGTATAATTAATATATCAGGAAACACGTTTGCTAATATGAATAATTTAGAAAAAATAGAAGTAAATGAAGATAATGAAAATTACAAAGTGGAAAATGAGAATTTATTAAGTAAAGATGGAACAACGTTGATTTTGTATCTTGAAAAGGGAGATACAATAACAATTCCAGATGGTGTAAAAATAATAACTAGTAAGGCAACTAAATCAAGAATTGCTAAAGAAATAATTCTACCTAATACGCTGGAAGAAATTAAGGGTTGGGGTGTAAGCGAGGTATATGGAGTAACCAAAATAGAGATACCAGAGAGTGTAAAGCCATTTGATGCGAAAGCTTTTACAGATACTAAACAGTTTATTGTATCTGATAAAAATCCATATATTAAAAGTGTAAATGATACGATGATATTAAGCAAAGATGGCAAAATATTATATGCAGCAGCAAAAGGAATCAATGAATTTACAATTCCAAATACAGTTGAAGAATTAGCAACGAGTTGCTTTTATTATCATACAGGTCTTGAAAATATAACGATACCTAGTAGTGTTAAGACCATTAGGACAGGAGCATTTGGATATACTTCATTGAAAACGATAACAGTACCCGAATCTGTTACAACTATAGAAAATAATGCATTCCAAGGTTGCAGCGAACTAGAATCTATAATTATTAATAAAAGCAAAGATAGCATTTCTGGAAGCCCATGGGGATGCCCAATAGGGGCAAGAGCAGTAAAATGGACTAAATAATTAGGAAAATTATATGGTGTGCAAAATTTGATTGTATTATATTACAGAAAAATAAAAACATATTGAAGGTGAAAATACCAACAATATGTTTTATTTTTCGTTAAGTATGAAACTTAACGAAGTAAATTTTCTTTTTCTATTTAATGTATCTGTTGAAATTAGTGGGTTACATGAATTCTAACAATTTCTTAAAATAACAAAAACGTAATTAAAAATTTTCTTTATATTTTTATTAAAAACTGCTTGAAATGTCAGCTTTTTATTGCTATAATTTCATTGAAATTGCATTCGTTAAGTTTCATACTTAACGAAGTAGATAAAGAAAGTAAAAGTTCAGCAATACCAAGGAGAAGTGAATAATGAGAATTATTAGAAAATTTAAAAATAAAAAAGGAATTACATTAGTTGCTTTAGTAGTTACAATTGTGGTTCTATTAATATTGGCAGGAGTAAGTTTAAACTTATTAATAGGAAATAATGGTGTTTTTACAAGAGCGAAACAAGCTAAGATAAGTAATGATTTAAGTTCATATACAGAACAATTAGCAATGTTTATAGCAGATAAGAAAGCAGAAAATCCAGAGTTTTATGAATCAAGTCTAACAGCTGGGAAAAATAATTTATATTATAATACGAAAACATCAGAAGAAGAAAAAACAATTAAAGATATCATTAGTGATGTAAAAGAAGAATATTTAGACAGCTTAGAAGTAATAAAAGGAAAGTTAATAATAAATACACAGGATAAAAATATAATAAAAGTAGCCCAAGCGGTAGGTGTAGAACCAAACCCATATGTAATAAAAGATGGGGAATTGATGTCAAACAATGGAAACTTATTATTAGTAGATGAAAATGGAACATTAACATTACCAGACAGTGTAACGAAAATAGGAGAAGGAGCTTTTGCTAATGTAGAAGGATTAAAAACAATAATAATACCAGGAACTGTGAAAATAATAGGAGAAGGAGCATTTAGTAATAATGAGACATTAGAAAAAGTAATAATAGAAGAAGGAGTAGAAAAAATAGAAGACTCTGCTTTTAGCAGTTGCAAAAATTTAAGAGAAATAATTTTACCTGAAAGTATAACAAATATGGGCGCATATATATTTACATTATGTAAAAATTTAGAAAATGCAGAGATACCAAGTAAAGTTGAAAATTTAGGAGAAATGATATTTTCAGGCTCAGGATTAAAGAGTATAAAATTAAGAGGGGATAAAGTAAAAAGAATAGAAAGAGAGGCTTTTTATGGATGCAAAATAAGAGAAATTAGTATTACAAAAAATATTGAGTATATAAATACTAATGCATTTAACGCATGCACAGAACTAGAAAATATAAATGTAGATAAAGAAAATAAAAATTATATATATAATAATGGAATATTAATGTCTAGTGATGAATCAAGTGTATTATTTGTATCGAGCAAGTTTTATGCCAAAAATAGCACATTTGAAATACCTAATGGCGTGGAAGATTTTACATGTAGCATAGTAAACTTTGAAAACATTACCAAATTAATAATTCCAGCAAGCACAAAGAATCTAAACGCAAGGTATTTACCAGCTAATATAAATGATGTAGAAATCTCAGAAAACAATGAAAATCTAAAAATAGTAGAAAATTGTATATATACAAAAACAAGCCCAGAAATATTAATATATTGTTATTCAAAAGCAAGTGAAATAAGTTTACAGGAGCCAGCAGAAAATATAAAAGAATACGCATTTAGAGGAGCAACAAATGCAATCAAAATAACGCTTAATAATGAAACTAAAAATATAGCTAATCAAGTATTTTCGGATAATACAAAACTTCAAGAAGTGTCTATTGGAGAAAAAGCAAGTGATATAAATCCATATGTTGCATTATGGAGATATGGTATAAAAGTAACAATAGACAAAAATAACCCTAATTATATAGTACAAGATAATATTTTATATAATAAAAATATGGATAGATTAATTACAGTGTTTTACCTTATAGAAGGAAAATTTAATGTGGCAGATAACGTAAAAACAATAGGCAATAATGCATTTTATGGACAATATAAAATGGTGGAAATAAATTTTAATAAAATAGAAAACCTAAGTGATAACTGTTTAGCTGCTTGTTCAAGCTTAAAAAATATAGAAATTCCAAGCACAATAAAAAGCATTTCAAGCAAGGCTTTCTCTAGTACAGCAACTATAAGCCGTATAATAATTCACCGCAAAGAAAATGCAATTATAGGAAGCCCCTTTGGGAGTGATTTTGGATTAAGAGCAATAGAATGGGTTGGAGATAATTAGAAATTAGAGCCCGCTTTTCCTTGACATAACTACTGATACACGTGTATAATGTTAATGTATTTTAACACACATTATAACAAAGGAATGAACAAAATGGATATAAAAAATGGTATGGCTGCAGTGGAAGCAATTTTATTTGCAGCAGGTAGAGAAGTAAAAGTAGTTGAATTAATGGCTGCACTGGAAGTATCAGAAGAAGAAATAATAGTTATAATAGATAAGTTGCAAGAAGGCTACTTAGAAGAAGATAGAGGAATAGAAATAATAAAAGTAGAAGATGGTTACCAGTTGGCTACAAAGAAAGAATTATACAAATATCTATATCAAGTATTTGATAAAAGAAGTAAGCCAAATTTATCACAGGCAGCGCTTGAAACATTGGCGATTATAGCATATAACCCTAAAATTACAAGGGCTGAAATAGAAAGTATTAGAGGGGTTAATTCAGATGGTACAATATATAAATTATTAGAGTACAATTTGATAGAGAGTGTTGGAAAGCTAGATGCGCCAGGTAGACCAACAATGTATTCAACAACATTAAACTTCTTAAAGCTATTTGATTTAGAAAGCTTAGAGGAACTACCGGACTTACCGAGATATAAAGTAGATGAAAACGAGCAAATCGTAATTGATGATATAGTTAAAGGAGAAGAAAAATGAGATTATCACAAACAGGGTTAGGAACTATAAGAGTAAATAATTTGGATAAAGCATATCCAGCACAAGATATATTAATGCAAACAAACCAATTAGTACAATATGGAACAGGTATATATGCATATAATAATGTACCATTAAAATTAAGGCAAAATGTTGAGGCAGTAGTAAGAGGTGTATTAAATAAATATGGTTGTATAGAAATATTATTGCCTACAATGCAGCCAAAAAGCTTATGGGAAGAATCAGGAAGATATTCTAAATATATAGAAGAAGGTGTAATGCTTTCTGTTGAATCAGACAAAGGTGAATTTGTAATGGCACCTACTGCAGAAGAAGCAGTTACGGATTTTGTAAGAGGAAGAATATCATCATACAAAAACTTACCAGTAACATTATATCAAATTGGCGAAAAATACAGAAATGAGATACGTACAAGAGGCTATTTGTTAAGAGGAAAATCATTCCCAATGATGGATGCATATAGTTTTGATTTAGATGAAGAGAATTCAGCAATAACATATCAGAAAATAAGAAAAGCTTATATGGAAATATTTGAAATTTTAGGATTAAAAGCTTTACCAGTTGCAGCAGATAGCGGGGCTATGGGAGGAAACCAATCAGAAGAATTTATGCTATTATCACCAATAGGCGAAGATACGATATTATTTGATAAAAAGACAGGAATAGCGTTTAATACAGAAATTTTAGAAAGAGAAGATGCAGACGAATATTTAAAAGAAAAATATGGAATAGAAGATACAAAGGATGTAGAATCAAAGAAATCTATAGAATTAGGGCATATATTCCAATTAGGAACAAAATATTCAAAATCAATGAATGCTACATACATAGATAAAGATGGTAAAGAGCAATTATTGTACATGGGCTGCTATGGAATTGGAATAAGCAGAGTTGTTGCAACAATATATGAAAGCTATGTATTAAAAAATGAAAAAGATGAAGCAACAGGAATATCGTTGCCAGTTAATGTAGCACCATATTTGCTACAAATAGTTGCAAAAGATGAGAAGATGGAAGAAGCAGAAAAATTATATAATATATTAATGGAACACAATATTCCAGTTATATTAGATGATAGAAAACAGGGAATGCTAGGAGCAAAAATTAAAGATTGTACAATGCTTGGAACACCATATATGCTAGTATTAGGAAATAAATCTGAAGAAGGTGTATATGAAATAGAAAATACTGCTACAAAAGAGAAGAAGTCATATACAGAAAAAGAGCTACTAGAAGAATTTTTAAATATAAAGAACAATAGAAAATATTTATAAGAGGAGCCGCAATGTTTGCATATTTAAAAGGAAATATACAATTTAAATCAGAAGAATATGTAGTAATGGAAGTAAATGGAATTGGATATAAAATATTCATGTCTAAAAAGTCCATTGATGAATTAGAAGAAGATAGAGAAGTTAAAGTATATACCTATTTAAAGGTAAGAGAAGACGATGTAAGCTTGTTTGGGTTTAAAACAAATGAAGAATTACATATGTTCGAATTGCTGATTTCTGTAGGAGGAATAGGAGCAAAGTCGGCAATTACAATATTATCAAATATAACTCCTTCTAGATTTGCTTTAGCAGTAATTACCAATGATGTAAACTCATTAAAAAAATTACAAGGTATTGGTCCTAAAACTGCACAAAGAATAATATTAGAATTGAAAGACAAAATAAAAACAGAAGAAGCAATCTTATCAAATGATAATACAAAATTAGAAGAAGAAGCAAATTCTGAGGAAGATCAAGAAGAGCTTATCCAAGCACTTCAAGTATTAGGGTATAGAAGATACGAGATTAATAAAATATTATCAAAAATTAAGTCGGATAATTTAGAAGATAAAATAAGAGAAGCATTACAATATTTAGCAAAATAAAAGAAGGTGGAAAAAATGAATCTTAATGAACCACTAGCATATAGAATGAGACCAAAAACTTTAGAAGAATATGTTGGGCAAGAACACATACTGGGGAAAGATAAAATTTTATATAGAACAATAAAAGCAGATAGGCTATCTAGCATAATATTATGGGGACCTCCAGGATGTGGAAAAACATCGCTTGCAAGGGTAATAAGTAATACAACAAAGTACCAATTCACTAAATTAAATGCTGTAACGGCTGGAGTGGCAGATATAAAAAAAGCTATAGAAGAAGCTGGAAATCCACTTCTAAATCCATCTGGAAAGTGTATTTTATTTATAGATGAGATTCACAGATTTAATAAATTGCAACAAGATGCGTTACTACCATTTGTGGAAAAAGGAACTGTTATTTTAATAGGAGCGACAACAGAAAACCCATATTTTGAAGTAAATAAAGCTTTAATATCAAGGTCAATGGTGTTTAAACTAGAACCTTTAAATGAAGATGATATATTTAAGGTTTTAAAAAGCTCACTGGTAAGAGAAGAAGGATTAGGCCAATATAAAATAAAGATAGAGGATGAAACACTTCATAAAATAGCTGAAACAGCAAACGGAGATGTTAGAACGGCTTTAAATGGATTAGAAGTAGCGGTATTAACAACTAAAATTGGAGAGGATGGCTATATAACTATTACAGACCAGATAGCAAAGGAAAGTGTTCAAAACAGAAAAGCTATTTTTGATAAAAAAGGTGATAGCCATTATGATAATATTAGTGCTTTTATAAAATCTATGAGAGGAAGCGATGCCGATGCAGCAGTGTTCTATTTAGCAAGAGCTTTAAATGGAGGAGAAGATCCTATGTTTTTGGCTAGAAGAATAGTTATTTCAGCTGCAGAAGATGTGGGAATGGCGAACCCAAATGCATTAGTTATTGCAACAAATGCTATGCAAGCAGTACACATGGTTGGAATGCCAGAGGCAAGAATTATTTTATCAGAAGCGGCTGTATATGTAGCAACATCTAAAAAATCTAATGCAAGTTATTTAGCAATAAATAAAGCCTTGGAGGATGTATCTACAAAAGATACTGGCGAGATACCTATGCATATAAGAAACGCACCAATAGAAGGAATGAAATCTGAAGGCTATGGAGTAGGATATAAGTATCCACATGATTATCCTGGACATTACGTAGAACAGCAATATTTACCAGATGAAATGGTTGGAACAAAATATTATATTAAAGACGAAAATTGTCAATAAAAAAAATCCCGGGTTCTAAATGAACTCGGGTAAATTTATGTAATATTATTTTTTATTATCTGTAAGAATTTCTTTTACAGCGCCTAAGCTTGCTAAGCTATTTGTAGCATCAAATGGAATAAATACTTTGTTTGCATCTCCATTTGCAATTTCTTTTAAAGCTTCTAAAGATTTTAATTGAACTAAAGTATCATCTGGTTTTGCTTTCATCATTGCATCATAAACCATTTGAATTTCATCAGCTTTTGCTTCAGCAACTTTCTTAATAGCTTCTGCATCACCGGCAGCTCTTCTTATTTTAGCTTCTTTATCAGCTTCAGCTTCTAATATGGCAGCTTCTTTTCTACCTTGAGCAAGAGTGATTGCAGATTGCCTTTCACCTTCAGCTTGAAGGATTAAAGCTCTTTTATTTCTTTCTGCATTCATTTGCTTTTCCATAGCATCTCTAATATCTGCTGGTGGAGTAATATCTTTTATCTCAACTCTATCGATTTTGCAACCCCATTGGTCAGTTGCTTCGTCAAGTATTGTTCTTAATTGTTCATTAATTATATCTCTTGAACTGAATGTATCATCTAAGTCCATTTTACCAACTATATCACGAATTGTTGTAATTGCTAAATATTCAATACCTTTTTTCAAAGATTGAATTTCGTATACAGCTTTTGCTGGATCAGTTACTTTGTAGAATACAACAGTATCGATAGTAATAGTAACGTTATCTTGTGTGATAACTCCTTGTGGTGGAACATCCATAGTTTGTTGTTTTAAGCTAACAACACTTCTTACATGGTCAACAAAAGGAATTATAATTGTAAGACCTGCGTCTGCAACTTTGTGAAATTTACCAAGTCTTTCAATAATGTAGACTTCTGATTGTCTAACAACTTTAATAGATTTGAATGCTATTATTGCTATTATAAGTAATAGAATAATTAAAAATGTCATGTTTTTTCCTCCTTAAATTAAAACTTATTTTAGTGGTTTTACAACGGCTTTTACTCCGTCGATTTTTTCTATTTCCACAGTACTACCTTCAGGAATAGAATCGGTAAAATCTTCTGATAAAACAGCAGTCCAGATATCTCCATTTACTTTAATTTGACCATTTGAAGTACTAGAAATATCTTTTTTTACTATAGCTTTTTTACCAATAATACTGTTAGAGTTTGTAACAATTATGTCTTTTTTTGTTATTTTTTCTGCAAAACGCCTAGTTAAACAAATAAGCAAAGCAGATAAAATAATAAAAATAGCAAATTGAGCAACTAAACTAGGTATGAATAAGCTTAATATACATACTATTAAAGCTGCAACTCCAAACCAAAATACTAAAAAGCCAACCGTAGCAATTTCTAATATAAAAGAAAAACCTGCAACGATTAACCAAATTTGCCATGCTACCATAAAAACCTCCTATAATAACAATATAATTATACCATAAAATTGCTAAAAATCCAATAGAAAATAGGAAAAACATGGATAAAAAAGTATTGCAATTTGTTTTTTTATATGTTACAATAAGTAAGCTAATAAGAAAAAGCAAAAGGAGAGAAAAAATGCAAGTAGTTAAATATATAATGATTGCCATATACATAGTAATTTGTTTAGGATTAATAATCCTTGTAATGATGCAAAATAAAGATAGCAAAGGAGCTTCTGGAACAATAACTGGATCATCTACAAATAATTTCTACGAGAAAAATAAATCTAGAACTCGTGAAGGAAAAATAAAAAAATGGACAATAATATTAGGAGTAGTATTTTTAGTATATACTATAATTTTAGGAATAATATATATGTTCTAGTATAAATAAATTATTTATGATTTTATGGCGGCAGATTTTTCTGTCGTCTTTTGTATAGAATTTGAAAAATAAGAAAAAATAAAATAGAGGAATGATATGAGCAAAAAAAGAAAAGAAAAAAATTTATTAGATAATCCAGATTATATTTCAGGAATATTTAGAAGAAATGAAAAAGGTTTTGGATTTGTAAGTGTAGAAGGAGAAGAAGAGGAAATATATATATCGCCAAAGCAAACGTTAAATGCGTTAAATGGTGATACTGTTTTAATAAAAGTATATGATGATATAAAGCACGGTAAAGATTCTACGAGTCCTAAAAAAGAGGGAAAAGTTGTATATATAATAAAGCATGAAAAAGATAGCTTGGTTGGTATTTTTAAAAAAAGCAAAAATTTTGGCTTCGTAATTCCAGATGATAAGAAAGCTAGCAATGATGTATATATATCAAAGAAGAATTTTGGAGGAGCAAAAAATAATCAGAAAGTAGTAGTAAAAATAACAAAATATCCAGACGGCAATAATAAAGCAGAGGGAAAAATAGTAGAAATACTTGGAAAATATGATGCCGCTGGTGTGGATATATTATCATTAGTTAAAGAATATTCTTTACCATATGAGTTTCCAGAACCTGTAATAAAAGAGGCAAAGTCGATACCGCAAGAAATAAAAAGTGTTGAGCAAAATAGAACAGATTTTAGAAATGACGAAATCTTTACAATAGATGGTGAAGATGCAAAAGATTTGGATGACGCTGTAAGCGTTCAAAAGAATAGCGATGGTACTTACAATTTAAATGTACACATAGCAGATGTAAGTAACTATGTAAAAGAAGGATCAAAGCTTGATAAAGAAGCCATCACAAGAGGCACTAGTATATATTTGATGGATAGAGTAATACCAATGCTTCCAAAAGAATTATCAAATGGAATATGTAGCTTAAATGAAGGAAAAGATAGATATGCGCTTAGTGCTATTATGGTTATAGACCAAAAAGGAAATGTAATAAGTTCTGATGTAAAGAAGAGCATAATAAAAGTAACAAGAAGAATGAATTATAATGATGTTTCTTCAATATTAAGATATGTAGATTGCAAAAAATCGGGAGAGGAAGCAACTAAAAAAGACGAAGAAATTGCAAAAAAATATAGTCCATATATTGAACATTTTATAAGAATGAGAGAGTTAAAAGACATATTAAAAGCAAGAAGAGAACGAAATGGTAGCTTAAATTTAGATATACCTGAAAGCAAAATAATTTTGGATGAAAATGGTATTGCTGTAGATATAAAAAAATACGATTACACAGAAGCAAATGAGATAATAGAGCAATTTATGCTAACTGCAAATGAAACAGTTGCAGAGAAATTTTATTGGCTACAAGCTCCTTTTATTTATAGAGTGCATGAAGTACCAGATATAGAAAAAATAGATGAGTTAAATAAATTTCTATTTAATTTAGGTTATAAAATTAAGGGCATAAAGAAAGATGATAAAGATAGCATACATCCTAAAGCATTTGCACAAGTGCTGGAAGAAGTAAATGGAAAACCAGAAGAAAGAGTTGTATCTAATTTAGTATTAAGAACATTAAAAGTAGCAAGATATGAAAAAGAAAACAAAGGTCATTTTGGAATAGCTAGTAAATGCTATTGTCATTTTACATCACCAATAAGAAGATATCCTGATTTATTTATACACAGAGTTATATCGGATTATATAGCATCTAATTATAACGTGAAGGAAAGTGTAAAAGAGAAGTACGATGTGCAATCGGCAAAATATGCAGATAGCTCATCTGAAAGAGAGAAGATAGCACAAAAGGTGGAAAGAGATGCGGAAGATATAAAGAAAGCAGAATATATGCAAGATAAGATTGGAGAAGAATATACTGGAATGGTATCTAGTATAACTCCATTTGGAATGTTTGTGGAATTGGAAAATACTGTAGAAGGATTAATAAGATTTGAAAACATGGGAAACGAATATTTTGCATATGATGACCAAAGGAAAACTTTAGTCGGAGAGAGAACAAAAAGAGTTTTTGAAATAGGTAATGAAGTAAAAATAAAAGTTATTTCGGCAGACAAACAAACTAGAAAAATTGATTTTAAATTAATAGAAGAAAAAGTATAAAAAATTCGGTTGTTAATTAAGTTTAACAACCGAGTTTTTTATTTTGCTAGAAGAGCGCCAGCAGCACCGAATACTCCGGATGCAGCTAATCCCATTATTATGCCAGCTAAAACAACACCAGCAATAATAGCTATTACACTTTTCTTAAAATCCATATCCAATAAACTTGCAGCTAAAGTGCCTGTCCAAGCTCCAGTTCCAGGAAGTGGGATTCCTACAAACAAGAATAAAGCCCAATATAAACCACGTCCAGCTTTTTCCTGTAATTTCTTTCCACCTTTTTCACCTTTTTCTAAACAGAATTTAAAGAATTTTCCGATAAATTTTTTATCAGCGCCCCATACCAAAACTTTTCTTGCAAAGAAAAATATTATTGGTACAGGTAACATATTTCCTAAAATACAAACAATGTAAAGAGGTAAAATAGGAAGTGGGTCTCCCATCCATGTGCTTAAACCTATTGGCACAGCACCTCTTAGCTCGATTAAAGGTACCATAGACACTAAGAATACTAATAAATATTTTTTAAACATGCTTAAACTCCTTTTAATAAAACTAGCAAGTATTTTATAATAACAATTATGAAAAGTAAATACAAAATAGCAATTTTTTAAAATATAAGACTAGACTTTTTAAAATAAATGCATTATGATAATTACATATAAATTAGAAAAGAGGTAATTAGTATGAATATATGGCATGACATAGAAGAAGATAGAGTAAAAAAAGATGACTTTGTGGGAGTTGTGGAAATTCCTAAGGGGTGTAATAATAAATATGAATTAGATAAGAAAACTGGATTATTAAAATTGGATAGAATACTTTATACAGCAACACATTACCCAGCAAACTATGGGTTTATTCCAAGAACGTATGCAGGAGATAATGACCCACTAGATGTATTAATACTTTGCCAAGAAGCAATATATCCATTAACTTTAGTAGAATGCTATCCAATAGGAGCATTAAGAATGATAGATAATAACGAAGAAGATGAAAAAATCATAGCAATAGCAAAGCATGATCCATTTTTAAATACATATAAAGATATATCGGAAATACCAGCACAAGTATCTGCAGAAATTAAACATTTCTTTGAGGTGTATAAGCAATTAGAAGGAAAGCAAACAACAGTAGATAAAATAATGGGAAGAGAAGAAGCAGAGCAAATAATAGAAAAATGTATGGAAAATTATAAAGAAAAGTTTTTAAATAAATAAGAGGTGGATAAATGGTTGAAAAAATATTTTTTAACGTAATTGCATTTACTCTATTTATATTAATGTTTTTTAAACTGGTAAAGAAAAACGATACAAACTATGTATACTTATTAATAGCTCAATTTATAGGCATTGCCCTCAGTTTTTTTGAGCTGGTAACAGGAATAAAATTAAATATAGCGTTTAAATTGCTAATTTATGTGCTATCAATAATAATTCCTATCGTAGTCTTATTTATAGAGTACAAGAAGAATATAAGTTTTTCTGAAATGTTGATAGTATGTTCGATGCCTTTATTAAAAGTGCTTAATAAAAAAGAAACAATACAAAAATATCTTGAAACGAGCATTGAAAAAAATCCAGAGAGTGTAACATTACATAAGCTTTTAGCTGGAATATATGAAGATTTAAAAAAAGAAGAATTAGCCATAGAAGAATATGAAAAGATTATAAGTTTAGAAAACTATGAACAAGATATTTATATAAAATTAGGAAAATTATATGGCAAAAATAACAGGCAAGATGAAGCAAAAGAAATATTTGCTAATATTTTAAGAAAGCAACCAGATTGCTATGAAGCAAGTATGGAATTTGCTGATATATTATACAATGAAGAATCATATAAAGAAGCAATTCAAATATATAATGCAGCATTAAGATATAGACCAGCAGATTATGAACTATATTATGATTTGGGAATGGCTTATACAATGCTAAATGATTTTCAAAAAGCAAAAGAGAATTATGAAAAGGCAGCTCAGATTAATAGTGATTTGAATAAAGCAAAATATACACTAGGCCAGTTAGCTTTAATATATGGCGATTTAGATGAAGCAAAGAACTTCTTAGAAGAATGCATAAATGATGAAGAAGTAGAAGCGGGAGCATATTTTTATTTGGCTAGAATATCTATTATAAAAGGAGAGCTAGATAAAGCGATAAATTACATAAATATAGCTGTGGAAGAAGATACAGAAGTTTATGAGAAAGTTCAAAATGATAATATTTTTGTAACTATTAAAGATAAAATAAAAAAACCAGATATAGAAAATGCTAAGAAAGCAAATAAAACAAAAAGAGAAATAGATGTGGAAAAACATTTATATAGTACATGTAAATTAGTGGGCAAACTTAATAATAATGATCTTCAAATGATTGAAAACGTGATGAAAACAAGAGAAATAAATGAAGAACAAAAAGAAAAAGATATATAATTGAGATGGAGGAAATAATAATGAATATTTTTCAAGCGGCCCTTTTGGGAGTAATACAAGGATTAACAGAACTTTTACCAATTTCTAGTTCTGCACATTTAACAATAATACCATGGATTTTTAACTGGAATATTCCAGAATCTTTTGATGTAGCATTACACTTTGGTACGCTACTTGCGATAGGCTTATATTTCTTTAAGGATTGGTTAGGGCTAATCAAAGGTGGCTTTAATTATGTTGTGAAAAAAGAAAAAACAGTCCAAGGAAGGATGTTTTGGTATATAGTATTAGCAACTATACCGGGTGGAGTAATAGGATTTTTATTAGATCACTTTTTATCTGGAACTTTAAATAGACCAATAATAATTGCTTTAGCACTAATTATAATGGGTATTATATTATACGTGGTAGATAAAAAAGCTCCAAGCAAAGTAAAATATGAACAAATGACATTAAAGCAAACTTTTTTAATTGGTGTATCACAAGCACTTGCTTTTATACCAGGCGTTTCACGTTCTGGAATAACTATTACAACAGCAAGGATGATGAAGATAGAAAGAGAATCGGCAGCAAGATATTCTTTTATGTTATCAGCACCAATTGTTTTGGCAGCAACAATATTTAAATTTAAAGATTTTGTTTTTAATTTGCCATTTGTAGTAGGAGTATTAACAAGCTTTATTGTAGGATTATTAGTTATAAAATTTTTATTAAAATTCTTGCAAAAAGGCAGTTTCAAAGGATTTGCGATTTACAGAATAATTTTTGGCTTATTGATTATAATTATAAGTATTATAAAGTAGAATAAACAAAACTGATTAGATTTTTCTAGTCAGTTTTATTTATTCTATTACAAAAATATTACAATATTACAATTAAATTACTATTCCTTTTAAGTTATTGACTTTTGCAAAAAAAAAGATAAAATTATATTATAAAAGTTATGTATATAAAAAGTAGCAAAAATTGACAAAAAAATATTGTATTTATTATATATTTTTGTAAAACATAATAATATTGAGGGGAAAGAATAATGCCAAGTTGTTTAGGATTGTATATAGACAAAAACATAATTAAATATGCAAAAGTCTCTAGAGACAAAACTTCTACTAAGGTAGAAGCTTTTGGCGTAGAAGTATATTCGGATCTTATATCAACAATAAATAAGATAGTAGAAGAAACATTTAGCTTTAAAGTACCAATAAGTGTAAACTTAAGTGATGAAATGTACAACTATTTCTATATGTCTGATTTATTGAATCAAAAAGATTTGGACAAGGCAATTAAAACAGAATTTGAATCATTTTGTTATGAAAAAGGGTATAATCCTAACGCACTAGAGTCAAGATATGCACTAGTTAATGATGTAGAAGACAAAGAAAAAATTAGGGTTATTCATACATCTGTGGACAAGATTAAATTAAATAAAATATTTAATGATTTTGAAGGAAAAAAAGTAACAACAGTAAGCCCTTTATCAATAAGTATAGCCAATATAGCTCCACTAACAGATAAGGAAAATATATTAATAGTAAATATAGAAAGTACAACTACAGTTACTACAGTTACAGGTCAAAAGGTTTATAGCATAAACAAAATAGATGATGGTATGGGGAAAATATTAGATGCTATAGAACAAAAAGAAAACTCATATAAAAAAGCATATGATATTTGTAAAAATACCACAATTTATACGATGCAAGGGAAAGAATTACAAGATTCAGAAAATGAATATTTAAGTGATATAGTTCCTACATTGTATCAAATAGCATCACAGATAAAACAAATAATAACTGATTCTTTAATAAAAATAAACAAAGTATATTTAACGGGATTAGGTACAGCAATAAATAATATTGACTTATATTTTGAAGAATTATTGAATAATACAAAATGTGAAATATTGAAGCCATTCTTTATAGAAGATACACCAAGAATAAATATAAAAGATTATATAGAAGTAAACTCAGCTATAGCTTTAGCATTACAGGGGTTATCTTATGGAATTAAGAATATTAACTTCAGCAAGCAAAAGGCACTTCCTGAATGGTTAACAATTTCTAGCAAAGATCCAAATAAAGAAAAGAAAGATGGAATAATATCAAAATTAAATAACATAAGCATTTCAAATACTCAGGTTACTAAATGGGTTAGAAGGTTATTTGCAACAGGAGTTGCAACTTTGGTAGTTTATTCTGGATTTGCAATATTTATTAATTCACAAATATCTAATAAAGAAGATGATATAAAGCAATTAACTGATTTTACAAATGCACAAATAGCACTTATAAAAAATGATGTAAACAATATAAATAGTAAAACTAGTGAATACACTACGATGAAGAAAAACTTAGAAAATGCGACTGATTCATTATCAGAAAAGTTATCTTATAAAAATACAATACCAGTATTATTAAGTGAAATAGTAGGAGTAATACCACAAGAAGTTCAAATCACATCAATAGAAAATACAACAGGAAGAAAAATAGTAATACACGTTCAATCAAGAAAATATGAGCAACTAGGATATTTTAAAGCAAAAATAAGATCAGAAGGAATACTTGTACCAGATACGATAGTATCTTCGGATGCTTATAATGATAGTGGTAGTGGTGTTATTAAAATAGTAATCGAAGGAGAGTTGCCATGAAAAACTTATTAATGACGGTATTTGCACTTCTAATTATAATTCTAATAGCACTAGTAATGGTTAATGGAATTAAGATAGGAAAGCTTGAAATATTAAGTATATCAAGCATAGTACAAAGAAATGACGACTTAACCAAAATGATAGATGATGCTAATAATTTGAATAATGTAACTTATAGAAGCACATTAGATTCTTTACAAACAGCAACAAAACAATTAGCAGCAGCTAAATCAAGCTATTTGAATATAGCAAGTGTAAGTACTGAAGAAGAAATAAAAGAAGCAAATCAAGAATCATCGTATGCAAGAGAATACCTTTGGAGCAGAATTGGAAATCATGCTACTTCAAAAGGTGTAAATATAAAAATTGTAGCAACTACATCAGGAGTTGGAGATAAAAATAACTTATCATTTACAGTAACTGGAAGCTATATAGGAATTAGAAACTTTGTATATGCATTGGAAAATGATTCAAAATTAAATTTTAAAATAGAAGGTTTTAAATTATCATTAGGAAACAGTGATGAAAGCTTAGTTGGTGAATTTACAGTAAAAGATATAGGAATAAAGCCAGAGCAAACAACGGAGCAACCAACAACAAGTAGTAGCACAAGCAACACAAGCGGAACAACCACCAGTGATATAAATACAAATACAACAACAGATAATCAGCAAAGTGTAAATACAAACACAACAGGAAATAATCAGTAATGGATATTAATTAGGAAGGAGCAAATATAATGAAAGCAGTTTTAAAAGAAATTACAATTATACTTTTATTGTGTTTAGCAATATGCTTAGTATTAGCGGTAATATTTTATAATTACATTCCAGTTAATAAAGTAATACCAAGCAATGTAGAAGCATACCAAACTTCAGAAACAATAAAAAATGAAGTTAATGAAGAAATAGTAGAATATCCAAAACAAAATATAGTATTTGAAATTACAGATTCAGACCTAACTTTGTATAAGCAAACAAAGAGCTATGTTCCAGGAAAGTCAAATCCATTTAAGGATTTAGGAAGTGGCACAAGCAATTCAGAAAATAACACAAATACTGAAAATGGAAACTCTGATAATTCAAATACAACAGGAAATGTATCTAATAATGACAACACGAATTCAACACAAAACTATTTTAAAGATACAGATCTAAAATAATTAATTTCGGTTATATTTTATAATAAATATATATAACAAAACACACAAGAAGGAGGAATTTTATATGTTTAAGAAAGAAAAGGGTATTACATTAGTAGCTTTAGTTGTTACTATAGTTGTATTATTAATACTTGCAGGTGTAAGCTTAAGCTTAGTAATAGGTAATCAAGGTATTTTAACAAGAAGCAAAGCAGCAGCTACAAACTACACAAATGCAGCAGCTGAAGAAAAAGCTGGATTACAAAATGTAGAAACATACATGAACAATCTTAAATAATATTTACGGGTTACCTAATATGGTATAATATTTGGTAACCCTCTTTTAAAATTAGGAGAAATATGGAAGCAATTATATATTTATATATTTTTTTAATAGGCACAGTATTTGGAAGCTTTTTTACGTTAGCAGTATATAGAATACCATTAGGCAAAGATATAACACATACAAGATCATATTGCCCTAACTGCAATCATAAATTAAGCTTTTTAGACATGATTCCAATATTTAGCTATATCTTCCTAGGAGGAAAATGCAGATATTGCCATAAAAAAATAAGAATAAGGTATTTATTATTAGAAGTATTATCAGGAGTAGTATTCACACTATTTGCAGCATCTATAAATTTTAACATATATAATATGGAAATATCAAAAATAATATATTGTATTTGTGGTTTATTGTACATAGCTGGCTTGTTTATTATAGCTGGAATAGATAAAGAAAAAATGCAAATAAGAAATGGAGTATTACTATACACAATAATAGTTGAAGCAGCGTATATCATATATCTATATGTATTAGAAAAACAAGATATATATAGATATGTTATATACTTATTTGTGGTTGTAATTTTAACATTAATAAATAATTTCTATTTTTCTAAAAAAGCAAAAAATAATTATACACTACAAATAATAATTTTAGCATTCCTAATGCTTACTTTTACATATGAAGCATGTACTATTTTAACAATTACATGCACCATACTAGCAATAGCTATTCAATTAATATTTACTTCAATAGCTAAAGTAAAGCAGAAGAAAATTAGGGTAAATGATACTGAAGAGTATAAAGTTCCAATAGGATTTTATCTATGTGTTAGCAATATAATAATGTTAATAATAACTAATATGCAAATTTTTTATAGAGGTTAATATGCAAAAGAAATTTTTAAAAGATAATAAAGGTGTAACAGGAATAGATTTAGCAGTAGCCGTAACAATTATAATTGTGTTTGCGGGATTAATTGCTACGATTATGTATAATTTATATCTTACTAATTTAGAAATATTAAAAAGTGCTAATGCTAGTGCATATGCAACTATAATTTTAGAAAAAGTGGATGAAAAAGCATTTGAAGATATAACAGATGACTTTGTAACTAATTTAATAAATAATAATGAACTGTCAATAGACGATTCTTATAATGTAGAGTTTAGCAAAACTGATACAAATGAATTATTAAAAGTAGTCAATTTGAAAATAACTTATACAGTAAATAACAAAGAAAAAAATTTGACATTAAGCAAATTGAAAGTTAAAGAAGTAGGAGAATAGGTGTGAAAAAGTTTAAATCAGATAAAGGTATAACCTTACTTGCATTATCAATTTATATAATTGCAATATCATTAATTTTAGGGCTATTAGCCACGCTTAATAACTTTTTTTCAAACAATATAAAAGTGGTAAGAGATTCATCTAAATATGCCACTTCTTTCGATAAGTTTAATAGTTTTTTTGTAGAAGATGTAAAAAATAGTAAAAATGCAAAAATAGAAACAAATGATAATAATATAACAATTACTTTTGACAATGGTTCAACTTACTTTTATAAAGATGATGATGGAGGATTGTATAGAGGAAAGGTAAAAATTGCCAGTAGTGTAACTAATTTTACTGCTACATCTAAAACAGTTGTAATAAATAATACAGAAAAAGAAATAATAACTATAGATATAGCAATAGGAAGTAATGGCAAAAATACATTTAGCAAAAAGATAGATTATACATTGAAGTATTGGTAAAGTAATATTAGAATGGAGGTAACTGAAGAATGCAACCTATAGGAATAGAACTTGTAAAAAAAGGTGTGGTAACTGAAGCTGATATAAACAAAGCTCTTGATTACCAAAAAACACATCCAAATAAAAAAATTGGAGATATAATTAAAGAATTAGGACTTTGCGACCCAACAGTATTAATAAATGCAATGGGAGAAATTTTAAATGAAAAAGCCATAAATCTAGGGCTAGCTGATGTACAGGTAGATTTATTAGACTATATGTCTTTAGATGTAGCTAAACAAAATAGAGTAATACCTTTTGCCGTTGAATCAGGTAAAATTAAAGTATGTTTTTCAGATTTAACAAATAAAAGAAAAGTAGAGAATGTAAGATTACTACTTTTGAATAAAGGGTTGATTATGGACAAATATATTACTTTTGATAGTAATATAGAATCTATATTAAACTCATTAGAAGGTACTGCATCTGATAATATAGATACAAGTGCCGATATTTCAGGATTATTAGACTCTATTATAAAAACGGCTATGGAAAAAAGAGCCAGCGATATTCATATAGAGCCAATGGAAAACGAAGTAAGAGTAAGATACAGAATAGATGGTCATTTAACTACAATGGCAGATATAGATAAAGAAAAACAAACTCAACTAATAGGTAGATTAAAGGCTATTTCAAATATGCATCAGGAAAAACAAGAGGCACAAGATGGTAGAATATTGATGTATCCAGCTTATAATATCCGTGTATCTTCACAAAAAAATGTGTGGGGAGAAAAATTTGTTTTAAGATTATTAAAGAAAAATGTGGATGTACAACAAATATTTGAATTAGGTTTCCCAAGAGATGAAGAATTAGTTAAAAAAAGTTTTGATAAGAGAAACAGTATAACATTAGTTGCTGCTCCAACTGGAGAAGGTAAAACAACTACACTTTATAGTATAATAGATTTCTTAAATAAGCCAGATATAAACGTTACAACAATAGAAGATCCCGTAGAAATAAGAATTCCAGGATTAAACCAAATAGAAATAGATTCAAAAACATCATTTTCAGATTCTTTAAGAACTGTATTAAGACAAGACCCTGATATTATACTAGTTGGTGAGATTCGTGATAGAGAAACTGCAGAAATTGCTATGCAAGCAGGGCAAACTGGTCACTATGTGCTTTCAACAATCCATACAATAGATAGCATTGAAGTAATTACAAGATTAAGAAAAATGGGAGTATCTGATTATGATATTTCAAGTACTTTGGCGACATCCATGTCACAGAGGCTGGTAAGAAAAGTATGCCCAAATTGTGCACAAAAAAGAGAATTTACGCAGCAAGAAAAAGAAATAATTAATAATGTTGCAAAAAAATATGGAATAGAATATAATTTTGAAGGAAAATACACATACGATATTGTAGGTTGCAAGCATTGCAATGAAACTGGATTCTATGGCAGAATAGGTATATTTGAGGTGTTAAATATAAATGATACAATAAAAGATTTAATAGTTCAAGATAGATCAACATTAGAGATTAGAGCAAAAGCTATAGAAGAAGGGTATAGGCCTTTAGTAATAGATGGATTCAATAAAGTATTGGATGGATATACAACTTTAGAAGAATTAAATTCAAAATTAGGATTATATTAATTTGATAATTCTAGACGAGGGGGAAAATATGTTAGATATAAATCAAGTATTAAGGTCAGCAATAGAAAGAGATGCTTCAGATATACACTTAATAAGTGGAATAAAACCTACATTTAGAGTTGCAAGAGAATTAGTTCCCTATGAGGGCTGTGATGTATTAACACCAGAAGATATGGCAGATATATATGATTACTTTATAAGAGGAAATGTAGATAAAGATAAAGTTTTTAAAGAAACAAGAAAATTAGATTCATCTTTTGAATTTGAAGGACTAAGACTAAGAATAAATATATCATTAGAAGATGATATTCCAGTTTTCACACTAAGAATAATAAAAAATACATTGCCAACATTCGAACAATTAGGTGTACCAGATATTGTAAGAAGAATGATGTATCAACCACAAGGATTGGTTCTTGTTACAGGAAAAACAAACTCAGGAAAAACTACAACATTAAATGCATTAATTAACGACATAAATGAAAATCAAAATAAAAAAATATTAACTTTGGAAAGCCCAGTTGAGTTCAAGCATAAATCTAAAAAATCAATAGTAGTACAAAAGGAAGTTGGATTTGGACAAGATACATTAACTTACAAAGATGGTGTAAAAAACTGTTTAAGAGAGGACTGCGATATTTTAGTAATAGGAGAGATTAGAGATAGAGAAACAATGGATGCAGCAATAGAAACAGCAGAATCTGGACACTTAGTAATAGGAACATTGCATACAAAATCATGTGCAGAAACTGTAGATAGAATGATAAACTTCTATGATATACAAGATCAACAAAGTGTAAAATACTTAATTGCTTCATTATTAAAACTAGTAACCTCACAAAGATTATTAAGGCAGAAAGATGGAAAACTAGTATTATTACCAGAAGTTATGGTAGTAGATAACGTAGTAGCAGGAATTATAAGAAAAGAAAAATTAAGTGTATCCGAAATAGAAGACGCAATACAAAGTTCATCAGCCAATGGAAGTATAGGATTAATAAATTCTATAGCACAATTATTCGTTGATGATAAGATAACACTTGAACAAGCAAAAGCTCAAATAGAAGAAAAAAATATTGAAACATTAAATAGAACAATAATGCAATTAAAAATAAAAAAAGGAAATAAAATGATATAAGAAGGAGGAAAATATGCCTCAATATGTTTATAGAGCGATTACTAGAGAAGGAATAATCGTAAGGAACAGAGTTGAAAGTAGTAGTAAACAGAACTTAATAAAAAAGCTAAAAAGTGGTAATTTATTACCAATAGATATTGTGCAAGTTGGTTACGGTATAAATAGAAATAAAGTGGCAAAGAAAAAGAATGTAACAGATATTGATGAAATATTAAAAAATGCAAACTCGGCTACTATTAATCAAGGTAGAGCAAAAAAGAGAACAACATATGAAAAGTTGAGCATGGCTTTATCAACACAGCAAAAAATAACTACTAGAGATATAATGATATTCACACAAAATTTCTATTTGCTAAAAAAAGCCGATTTCAACAATATACATGCCTTAAGCACAATAATAGAAAATACTGAAAACTTTACATTTAGAAGTATCTTAGAAGATATACTAGCTGGTGTAGAAGCTGGTGAGTACATGTATACTACTATGGAATACTATTCAAATGTGTTTCCATATATATATATAAATATGATAAAAGTTGGAGAATTATCTGGATCACTTACTCAATCATTACAACAGGCAGTAAAATACCTAGATACAAACACAGATACAACAAAGAAATTAAAAGGAATAATAATACCAAACGTATTACAATTAATAGCTTTAATCGTATTATTATTTGTAGGAAGCTTATATACAGTTCCTACTATACAAAAAGTTTATGCAGATGTTGGTTCTACTGATGAATTACCAAAAATAACATTAGCATTTTCAAACTTTTTACAACAGGTTGTAATTCACTGGTATATACCGGTTGGAATAATTGTAGCGATTGCAGCAGCAGTTATATTTTATATAAACACACCAAAAGGAAAGTATAATTTTGATTACTTCAAATATACTATGCCAATATTTGGAAAGCTATTTTATTCTGTAGACTTTTCAAGGTTTATGAAAGCAATGCTATTAAACTTGAATAATGGAATGAGAATTCAAGAGGCGCTGGACGTAAGCAAAAACGTTATAAATAACTATGTTATGAGAGCTATGATTGAAACATCTATAAATAATATATTAGTAGGTAATTCTTGGATAGAGCCATTTGAAAAAGCTGGGTTGGGTTCATCAATGACAACAGAAATGTTGAAAGTAGGTATGAAAACAGACTTATCTGAAATGATGTCAAAATTATTGGATTATATGGATATAGATATAAAAAATACAATGGATAATATAATGGCAGTATTACCACAATTGGTATACTCAATAGTAGGTGTGCTATTAATATTTGTTGTAATAGTTGTATTGGTACCATGTATACAAGCATATATGGGTAACTTTATATTCTCAGCAGCAGGATTATAAAATATAAAAATAGATTAGATGTTAGATTTTTTCTAGCATCTAATATTGTTCAAGGAGCAAGATATGAAAATAGGTATAGATTTAGGTGGAAGTCACATAGCCATTGGCTTAGTAAATGAAAAACATGAAATACTAGAGAAAAGAACATATTATATGAGTGAAAGAAAAAATGAAACTGCAGAAAATTATATATTAATATGTTTAAAAGAAGGTATTAACCAAATTTTAAAATCCGCAAATATTGATTTGAATAATATTGAAATGATAGGAATTGCAACACCTGGAAATCCTAAAGAAGGCTGTTTAAAAAATCTTATAAATTTAGGAATAGACAAATATGATTTAAGAAGTAATTTAAAGGAAGCTTTAAATACTGAAAATATAAAAATAGAATTAGAGAACGATGGAAAATGTGCAGCATTAGCAGAAAAAAAATTTGGAAGTTTGAAAGATTATAGTGATTGTGTATTTTTATGTATAGGCACAGGAATTGGCGGAGCGGCATTTTATGATAATAAATTTATTAAGCCAAAAAGAAACTCTGGCTTTGAATTTGGCCATATGGTTATAAGAAAAAATGGAGAAAAATGCAAATGTGGCAATAAAGGCTGTTTTGAAGTTTATTGTTCTAAAAAGAAATTTAAAGAAAACATTAAAAAAAGCTTAAATGTAAAAGAATACATAAATGCTAAAGATTTAATAAATTTAATAAATGAGAACAGTGAAAATATGGAATTAAAAAATCTTATAGATGAATATACGGATAACTTAGCTATTGGAATTGCTAATATAATAAATATTCTAGAGCCAGAGGCAATAAGTATTGGCGGTAGCTTATCACATTATGAAAGTTTAATATTTGACAATTTAAGAAATAGAATTTATAATGGAGAGTACTTGTTTAACAAAGAAAATCCACCTATAATATTAGCGGCACAGGCAGGAAACGAAGCAGGAATAATAGGTGCAACATTAATTTAAGGATAGGAAATAAATATGAATTCACGTGAAGAAACTGTATTATTATTAAAACATTACAAATTGCAAGCTAATAAAAGTTTTGGGCAAAATTTTTTGATAGATGATGATGTAATAGATGGAATTATTGAATCTGCCAATATAAGCAAGAAAGACTTGGTGATAGAAATAGGACCAGGATTAGGAACCTTAACAAGTAAACTTTTAGAAAATGCAAATAAAGTAATAGCAGTAGAAATAGATAATAAAATGGTAGAGGTAATTTCAGATAGATTTAGAATGTATAATAACTTACAAATAATTAATGAAGATATATTGAAAATTGATCTGAATGCTATAATAGAAAACGAGAAACAGGAAGATGGAAAGGTAAAGATTGTAGCTAATTTACCATATTACATAAGTACTCCAATTATTATGAAATTATTGGAGGAAAGGCTAAATATAGACGAGATAGTAGTAATGGTACAAAAAGAAGTAGCAGATAGGTTAGCAGCAAAGCCAGGTACTAAGCTATCAGGAGCAATAACATATGCGGTAGACTATTATTCGGAAGCAGAGCCAGTATTAAATGTGGGGAGAGATTGCTTTATACCAGCTCCAAAGGTAGATTCAGAAGTAATAAAATTAAAACTAAGAAAACAGCCAAAAGTAGAAATAAGTAATGAAAAGGAACTATTTAAATTAATAAAGTTAAACTTTACCCAAAGAAGAAAAACTTTGATAAATGTTTTGGTAAATAGTGGCGTAGTAAAAAATAAAGAAATTGCAATGAAAATTTTTGATGAATTAGAATTTGATTATGGAGTAAGAGGAGAAACATTAAATTTAGAACAATACAAATTGTTAATAGATTGTATAAATAAATATTCTCAATATTAAAAAAAGATGATATAATAAGAATGGAGGTAAGAGATGAATCAAATATTAGTGACGAAAAAATTATACATAACACCAGAATTAAGAAGAAAAAAACGTATATATAAAATAAGATTTTTCTTATCAATATTTGCTATTTGTTTATTATTTTCATATTACATATACGCAGAGTATGATAAAAATAAAAGTGAGGAAGTTTCAAAACAAATATTAACACATATAAGTTCTAAAACAAATACGGAAGATACTACAGTAAGAACAGTGGTAAATGATGTATTAATAGTTTCACTAGATGCAACAGTTGCCAATGAAATAGAAAGTGTGCCAATTGTTGAAACAGATGACGAATATGTGGATACAACAAATAATGAAGAGTATAAATCAGAAGCTATATTAAAAATTAGTTCACTAGGGTTAGAGTATCCAGTTTTATCCCAAACATCAGAGGAGCTATTAAAAATTTCTTTGAATAAATATTGGGGACCAGGACCAAACGAAATAGGAAACTATTGCATAGTAGGGCATAATTATAAAAATGGTAAAATGTTTGGAAATTTATCGAAAATGGAAATCGGTGATACAGCAACATTACAGGCAATAGGTGGAAAAGATGTAATATATGAAGTATATGATAAATATGTTGTAGAGCCAGAAGATGTTTCGTGCACAAGCCAGCTTACTGGGGGAAGAAGAGAACTAACATTAATTACATGTACTAACTATGGAACTCAAAGATTAGTACTAAAATGTAGAGAAATATAAATTTACATATTGACTTTTTAAAAGATATTAAATATAATGTAAAAAAAACGAAGGAGGAATAGAAAATGGCAAAGAAGGAACAAACTAAAACAATAGTATGGGTGTTTTGGATATTGATAGCAATAATAGGAACAGGTTTACTATTCACAGGTTTACAAAATAGTTTCTCAGGAGAAAATTTAGGAGCAGCAGCAATGCTTATAGTTTTTGGAATAGCTTTAATCTTTATAGGATTAATTATGTTATTAGGAAAAGCTAATATAGAAACTAGCGAAATAGAATTACCAGGAAAAAAAGAAACAGAAAAAAAATAAAATAGTAAATTTAGCCCACTGAGAAAGTGGGTTTTTTGTTTATTTTAATATTTGTATTGAAATATGCCAAATAAGTTGATAAAATATATTGCAAATAATAAAAAGGAAGCGAGATTATGAATACAGATAAAAAGACATTTTATATAACAACACCAATATATTATCCAAGTGGAAGATTCCATTTAGGCACAGCATACACAACTGTGCTTGCAGATACAATAAAAAAATATAAAGAGCAAAGAGGTTATGATGCAAGGCTACTAACTGGGGTAGATGAGCATGGCCAAAAAATAGAACAAGTAGCAATAAAAAGAGGCTTAACACCACAAGAACATGTGGATGAAATGGCAGAGCAAGCTAAAAAACTATGGAAATTGATGGATATAGAATATGACGATTTTATAAGAACAACAGAAGAGAGGCATACAAAAATCGTTGAAAAAATATTTACTAAATTCATGGAACAAGGTGATATATACAAAGGTGAATACGAGGGCTGGTATTGTATGCCTTGTGAAACTTATTTTACAGAAACACAATTAGTTGATGGCAAGTGCCCTGATTGTGGAAGAGAAGTAAAGAAGATGAAGGAAGAAGCTTATTTCTTCAATATGAAGAAATACCAAAAGAGATTAGAAGAATTTTACAAAGAAAATCCAAATTTTATAGAGCCTGAGTCTAGAAAAAATGAATTATTTAATAATTTTATAAAACCGGGATTAGAAGATTTATGTGTAACAAGAACTTCTTTTGATTGGGGCATAAAAGTTCCAAGTGATCCAAAGCATGTAATATATGTATGGTTGGATGCTTTAACAAACTATATAACAGCATTAGGATACATGTCTGATGATGAAAAATTGTTTAATAAATATTGGCCAGCAGATTTACAATTAGTAGGAAAAGATATAATAAGATTTCATGGAATATATTGGCCTATTTTCTTAATGGCTTTAGGATTACTTGTTCCAAAGAAAATCTATTCACATGGATTCTTAATGATGAAAGATGGAAAAATGTCTAAATCAAAAGGAAACATTGTGTATCCAGAAATGCTAGTAGAAAGGTATGGATTAGATGCAACAAGATATTTCCTATTAAAGGAATTTCCATATGGTCAAGATGCAATATTTACACCAGAAGATTTTGTAAATAAATATAATTTCGATTTATGCAATGATTTAGGAAATCTTTTAAATAGAACAATTGGAATGATAAATAAATATTTTGAAGGTAAAGTTCCAAATTACACAGGCGTAATAAATGAAGTGGATAAAGACTTAGAAGAAACAGTCGCAAGTAAAATTTCCGAATATGAAGAAAATATGGAAAACTTACATTTTTCAAATGCAATAGATTCAATATGGGGAATAATATCAAGAACTAATAAGTACATTGATGAAACAATGCCATGGGCTTTAGCTAAGAATGAAGAAACAGAAAAATTATCTTCAGTAATGAATCATTTAGTAGAGAATTTAAGAATAGTAGCAATACTTATAAAGCCAGCCATGAGTGAAACTTCTGAAAAGATTTTAAATCAATTGGGAATAAATAAAGAAGAATACAAAGAGTATGATACTATAAAAGAATATGGAAAAACAGTAAAAGATGCTAAAGTAATAGAAAAAGGTGAACCTATATTTGTAAGATTAGATTCAGAAGAAGAAATTGAATATATAAAAAGTCAAATGAAATTGTAGTAATAAAATATATTAAAAAACATATACATTGATTAGTAGCAGTTTATTATATAAGTTATTTATATAATAAAGGAGGAATGTATATGTTTTTTGTTGTTAATAAGGAAAAAATTAAATCATATTTAGTTTCAGTAACTACGGTGGCTGTGCTATTTGCAATATCAATAGCGATGCAAAATAATATAGGGGATAAAACCTTACAAACAGCAAGCTCTATTTCAAAAAATACAGAAAAAGAAGTAGTTTTAATAATAAATTGTATAAAAAATATGGAAAATATTAATAATATTATTAATGAGCTATCAAAAGCTAAATCTACAGCAACATTTTTGGTTACAGATGAACTTGCCAACAAATATCCAGAAGAAATAAAAAGAATAAAAGGAAGCGGGAATGAAATTTCTACGCAATTGGAAAAAGATTTACCAGAAATTAGCATAATTTTAACAAATAATGAATATATACAAAATAACATGGGAAAAATAATCAAAAGCATAAATGAAAAAGGATATACCGTAAAAAAAGTTTCGAATATAAAAGGAGAGGAACATGGCGTTAATTGAAATTATAACAAATCCTAAAAGTGAGGAGGAGCTAAAAAGGGTTATAGATAAAGGAATAGCCGATAATAATGAAGTAATGTTTATAAAAGAAAAAAATCTTGAGAACATTAAAAATATAAAATTAGAAACTGTTATAATTAATGCCAAAATAGAAAATGAAATTCTTCTTAAAAGAATAATTGATAATTCAAAGTACTTAATTGTAAATTCGGACTTTATAGAAAATATAAAGGACTATATAAATGGTAATCAAAAAATAATAACATATGGGTATAATTCAAAAAGTGATATAACTATTTCGAGTGTAGAAGAGGAAAAGTCAATGATATCCTTACAGAGAAATATAAGTAGCATATATGGAAAAACAATAGAAATGCAAGAGATTAAAGCAAATGTAAATTGCCAAATAAGTGTGTATAATATCATGATTGTTATAGCTTTAACAGTATTATATGCTAGGTAATGCGCTTTAAATAGGCACTTTTTCAAAAAAATAAATAAAATTTAACATTTTATGTAGACAAAACCAAAAAATGGTAGTATAATAATAACTGTAGGTTAAAAAAATACAAAACTTTTGAAAAAAAGTAAGAGGAGGAAAATTAATTGGATACAACTTATTTAGAGAATAACCACATAGTATTGGTGGGAAAAGTTACTAGTGATAAAAGATTTAGTCACGAAATTTATGGAGAGAAATTTTACGTTTTTGATTTAAGCGTACCACGTTTAAGTGGAAATGATGATATTATACCAGTTACAATATCAGAAAGATTAATCCCAAATGACAACATAGAGATTAATAGCAAAATAATAGTTGAAGGTCAATTTAGATCTTACAATAGCTATGTAGATGGAAAGAACAAATTAGTATTAACAGTATTTGCAAAAGATATTAAATTCTTAGAAGATCAAGAATCAGAAGTTGAAGCAAAGAAAGATTTTGTTTCAAATGAAGTTACATTAATTGGTTATATATGCAAAAAACCAGTATACAGACAAACTCCATTTGGAAGAGAAATTGCAGATATATTGTTAGCAGTAAATAGAGCATACAGCAAATCTGATTATATACCATGTATTGCATGGGGTAGAACAGCAAGATTTTGCGAGAACATGGAAGTTGGAACAGAAATAAAATTAATAGGTAGAGTTCAATCAAGAAATTATGAGAAAAAATATGAAGATGGAACTAGTCAAATGAAAACAGCTTACGAAGTTTCTGTTGCAAGCTTAGAAGTAGTTAATAAAAATGACGAAGAAAAAGAAGAAGTAAAAAAAGAAGAAAATGAAGAGGCTATATAATAAGATAAATAGATAAACATATAAAAATATCCTTTAAGATGAAAATAGAATCTATGATATTAGAAAATATTATAGATTCTATTTTTTATATTATTGTTTTTTAGATGGTGGAATAATTATTTTATTGCTATCATTAACCTCTGAATTAGGTTCATCAACATTTAAATGTTCATATACTTTTGAAATGTCTAAATCCTTGCCATCTCCTGATACGATTTTTATTTTATTAGATTTATCACTCATAGTAAAATCTCCTATCCAATCTTTTATCAACTAAATATATAATAGCAAAAAATAGCTATTTTGTCAAAGACGAAATAAATAGAAAATAAAAATGGATATAATACTTGAAATAAATAAAACATATTGTTATACTATAATCGATAAAATAGTAAGCAATATGTTTGGTTATTTCCTTAAGTTATATACTTAAAGAAATATTTCGATACGAAAATTATATCAATAAAAGCTTGATATTTCAAGCAAAATTCAGAAAAAATAATTGCAATTTTTTTGAATTAATTTGAATCAGTTTGAAAAATGAGTAAAAACGCTGCAAGCTAGTATCTTCAAATATTATAGCAAAAATATTTCAAAAAAATCTTTTCGTTAAGTATATAACTTAAGGAAGTTGGAAAAGATAATAAAAACATAGTAATACCAAAGAAAATAAGGAAAGGAAATTAATATAATGAAAAACTTGAATATTGAAGTCGAAGAAAATAAAAAAGGAATTACATTAGTTGCATTAGTAGTAACAATAGTAGTTTTATTAATACTGGCAGGAGTAAGCCTGAACTTATTAATAGGCAATAATGGAATAATAACGAGAGCACAACAAGCCAAGATAAGTAATGACCTAAGTTCATATAAAGAGCAACTAGCAATGTTCATAGCAGAAAAGAAAGTAGAAAATCCAGAGTTTTATGAATCAAGCCTAACAGCAGGAAAGAATAATTTATATTATAATACCAAAACATCAGAAGACGAAAAAACAATAAAAGACATAATCAATGATGTAAAAGATGAGTATTTAGACAGCCTAGAAGTAATAAAAGGAAAGCTAATAATAAATACACAAGATAAAAATATAATAAAGGTGGCTCAAACAGTGGGAGTAGAACCAAATCCATATGATATAAGAAATGGAGTATTACAATCATCAGATGGTAATTTATTATTAATGGATGAGAATGGAACATTAAGGATTCCGGATAGTGTAACAGAAATAGGAGAAGGAGCATTTTCTGGAATAGAAGGACTAAAAACAATAATAATACCAGGGACAGTAAAAACTATAGCTACTAGTGCTTTTTCATTTAATACAACACTTGAAACAGTAATACTAGAAGAAGGAGTAGAGAATATAGGCAATCAAGCATTTAATGGATGTAGCAATATAAAAAATGTGAACTTGCCAGAATCATTAAAAAGAATTGGAAATTTAGCTTTCTATCAATGCAGTAAATTAGAAACAGTAACGATACCAGGAAATATACAAGATATAGGGAGTTATGCGTTTTCCGCATGTAGCATCTTAGATAATGTGGTACTGGAAAATGGAAATAAATTAATAAGCAATGAATGCTTTTCATATTGTTCAAATTTAACTAATATAACAATTCCAAGCACAGTAACAAGTATTAATGCATCTGCTTTTAGATATTGCACAAAACTAAACAAAATTATATTAAAAGAGAATAAGAGTTATACATTTTCTGATGGAATATTAAAAACGTCAGATGGTAAGCAGGTTGTATTTATGACTGATGAATTACTAGCAGGAACAAGCACGTTAGATATTCCAGAGGGGGTAACCAATTTTGGTATGGATGTTGCTGCGTATAAAAATATAAAACAAATAAAAATACCATCTACATTGGAAAGTATATGTGAGGCAAACTATTTTCCGAATACTGTAAGTGATGTAATAGTAGACTCAAAAAATACCCAATATGTGGCAGAAAATGGCATATTATATACGAAAGTAGGTAAAGAAGTAATAATGTGCTATTCAAAAGAAAAGGATATAAATATTCAAGAAGGAATATTAAGATTAAATGTATCCTCTTTTAATCAAGCTGAAAAAGCAGAAAATATTATTTTACCGGAAAGCTTAAAAGCTATTGAATATACGGCTTTTTCATCGCTAAATAATTGTAAAAAAATAGTGATAGGAAAAAAAGTATCAGAAATTAGTCCTGTATTTAAATATGGCAATTATGCAGGGACAATTGAAATAAACAGTGAGAATCCATATTATATAGTGGAAAATAATATATTGTATTCAAAAGATAAAAAGAGATTAGTATGTGCTTTAAGCAAAATAGAAGGAACATTTACTGTATCAGAAGGCGTAGAAACAATACGGATATTATGCTTTTGACGTTCAAAATTTGATGAGTGAAGTTATAATAAATGAAGGAGTGAAAACAATAGAAGATACAGCTTTTTCACAGTGCACAAATTTGCAAAGAATAGAAATTCCAAGCACAGTTACAAGTATTGGAAAAAATACATTTGAAAGGTGCATTAATTTATCAAACATAGTTATAAATAATAAAGAAGACTCGATAGGTGGTGCACCATGGGGAGCACCAAAAGGAATGAGAGCAATAACCTGGAAAAAATAATTGAATAAAAAGTAAAGCATATTGCCGGCGAAACTGAACAATATGTTTTATTTTTTTCGTTAAGTAATAAACTTAACGAAAGTGTTTATATAAAAATTATAGCAATAAAACAGTGGTATTTCAATAAAAGTAAAAGAATAAATAAAGTTGCAAAATGATAAAAAATTTAAAAAAATAAAAATATAAACTTCTTGAAATCATTTAGTTCCAATGTATTCAAGGTTTTTAGTTACTTCCTTAAGTTTATTACTTAACGAAAAATTAGAATTAGAGGGAACATAGAAGTAGCAAGGAAAACAAGCAAAGGAGCAAAAAAATGAAAGAAGCAAGAGATGAAAAAGGGGTCACTTTATTAGAATTAACAATAACAATTACGGTATTGCTAATATTGGCAAGTGTTACAACACAATTGGGTTTAGGTAAAACGATGGAATTAAAAAGATATAATGCAGTAAAGAGCGATATAATAGAATTAACAGAGGCGGTTCAAACATATTATATGGAAAAAGGAGAGTTACCACTAGAAGATGCAGTTACACAAGTAGAATTTACACCGCCAGAGGATAATAAAAATCCAAATGACAGTGGAGAATATTATGAAATAGATGTAAGTTTGCTAGAGAGTGTAAATATTCAGAATAAGAGAAATACATATATAGTGGATAAACAGAGTTTAACAGTGTATTGCCAAGAAGGAATAGAATATCAAGGAAAAACATATTACACGATACTGGACAATAATGAGACAACAGATTATTATAATCAAGTAGATTTACCAATAATTTCAATAGTTACGTTTGAAAGTGATAATAGCATAAACAAGTATTGGGCAACGGAAGGAGACACAGTAACACTAAAGCTATTTACAAATTATGAAATAGATCCAACAGTAATTATAAATGGAACAAACGCAAATATAGAATGGAGTGAAGATAAAAGAATTGGAACAGCAACATATAAGATAGGAGAAATAAAAACACCAGATACAAAAATAGAGTTTAGCATATCGAATTACACAGCAAATGGAAAAGAAGGAGAAACGATAAACAAGCCAACATTTTCTGATGGAGTAACATTAAAAATGAATACATGGGAAATAATGAAAGTAAGCTTAAATACAGAAGCAATAGGAAACGGAACAATAAATGGAGGTACACCAAACACCAATAATCCAATAATACCAAGGGGATACATACCAATAAATACAGGGAATGCCACATGGGGAGATGGAAGTTCTGCACCAACACAAAGTTCAGTAGATAACGGTCTAGTAATAAAAGATAGTAAAGGAAATGAATGGGTGTGGGTTCCAGTAGAAAAAAGCATATTGTCTAAAATGTATACAAAATCAAACGGAGAAAATATTACTGGAATTACAGGAGTAACGACTAAATTATATACAAATTCTACAACAATAGGAAGAGCGGGTGATACAGTAACCCTAACGAGAAGCCTACCAAATACAACCGATTATAGAGAACCGGATTTTATAGTTGGAGATAACAGTACGGATTATGACAAAAATGAAATCTACTATAAAACAATATTAGGATTTGATACATCAGAGGCGATGGCAGAAGCATTTATTAGTGATTATGCTGATATGATAACTAGTATAGAAACATATGGTGGGTTTTATATCGGAAGATATGAATTATCAAATGAAGGGGTGCAAAAAGGAAAAGCAACATTAACCAATAAAAATTGGTATGAATTATACAAAAAATGTACAGAATTAAAAGCAAGTGAAAAAGTAGAAAGTAGGATGATATGGGGAATTCAATGGGATTTAACATGTGATTTTATATCTAAAAAGGGTGAAAAAAAGAGCATAACAAATTCTACTACTTGGGGAAATTATAATAACAGTACAGGAAATGCAGCTGTAATGGAAGGAACAGCCAAAAAATATGGAAGTAAGCAAGTAACAGGATATAGTGAATACTGGAAGGCAAACAATATATATGACTTTGCAGGAAACTGTTGGGAATGGAGTCAAGAGGCTATACGTATTATAAACCGTACCCATAGAGGTGGTGTTTATGGTCAAGATGGTTTAAGTGAACCAGCATCTATTCGTAGCTATAGTTGGGCAAGTTATAGTAATGGTAGTGATTTGGGTTCTCGACCGATTTTAATAATAAAATAGAAATATTACGAAAAAAGTACGTAAACGGAAAAAATTCGTAATGAAATATTGAATAAATTATGAAAATTTGATATAATTATTACGAAAAAGTTCCATAAACGGAAAAAATTCGTAATGAAGGTTAAGATATGGAAATAGAAAGAAATTTTTATTTAAATGAATTAATAGATAGGATGGATAATGGACTCATTAAAATAGTTACAGGGATAAGAAGATGTGGAAAGTCTTATTTGCTTGATCCAATATTTAAAAATTACCTTTTGGAGCAAGGAATAGAAGCTAATCACATTATAAAATTAAGTTTAGATGAAAGAGCAAATAGCAAATATTTAAATCCAGATGAACTTGACCAATATGTAAGAAGCTTAATTGTTGATGACAAAAAATATTATTTGTTACTAGATGAAATTCAAGAGGTTAAAGAGTTTGAGTCAGTCTTAATTGGATTTATGCATATAACCAATGTAGAGATCTATGTAACTGGAAGTAATTCAAAGTTTTTATCATCAGATATTGTTACAGAATTCAGAGGCAGAGGTGATGAAATAAGGGTTTATCCTCTATCTTTTGATGAATTCTTTTCAGTATTTGATGGAAGCGAAGAAAAGGCTTTAAATGAATATTATACTTATGGAGGATTGCCATTAACTTTATTAGCTAAAACAGATAATGCAAAAATAAATTATCTAAAAACGCAGAAAGAAAACGTTTATATCAATGACATTATTGAAAAAAATAATGTGCAAAACAAAGAAAAATTTGAAATGCTTGTACAAATAATTGCATCAGATATAGGGTGTTTAACAAATCCATTAAAATTATCAAATGTGTTTAAAGAAAGAGATACAAGCTCAAGCATGACTGATAAAACAATATACAATTATTTGGGATACTTACAAGATGCATTTATGATAGAAAAAGCGAGACGTTTTGATGTAAGAGGGAAAAAATTTATAGAAACTCCACAAAAGTATTATTTTACAGATATGGGAATTAGAAATTCGTTTCTAGATTTTAGACAAAGTGAGGAAATATCTCATACGATGGAAAACGTAATATATTTAGAATTGCGAAAACGTGGATATAATGTTGATGTTGGTTCTGTTGAAATAAGAGAGGGCGATAGCAAAAAGCAGCTTGAAATTGATTTTGTAGCCAATAAGGGAAATAACAAGATTTATATCCAATCTGCATTAGAGATGAAAACGGCTGAAAAAGTTGAACAAGAACAAAAATCATTATTAAATGTAAACGATTTCTTTAAAAAAATAATAATTGTAGGAGATAATGTTAAAAAGTCTCGCTATGAAAATGGAATAATAATAATGAGTATATATGATTTTCTATTAGATAAAAATAGTTTGGAATATTAATGAACTAGAACCTTAAGGAATTCCTTAAGGTCCTCTTTTTTGACAATAAAAATCCTTGACAAATTAATAGCATATTGATAATATAAAATAGCAGATAACTAGGAGGATATGTGATGAGCTTTTTTGAAATTTTTTATCCTAAAAAGCATATAAATAATGTATTAGATATAGAGTACAATTTCTTACAGGAGAACGGAATTGAAGCATTATTATTGGATATAGATAATACATTAATTGATTATGATAATAATCTACTAGAAGGGTTAGAAAATTGGGTAGAAAATTTGAAAAGGAAGAACATAAAATTTTGCATATTATCAAATACTAATAAAAAGCAGAAAGCGGAGAAGTTATCAAAAAAATTTGGTATTCCATATGTGTTTTTTGCAACGAAACCATTAAAAAGAGGCTTTTATAAGGCAAAGGAAATTTTAAAAATACAAGATAATACGAAAATTGCAGTTGTGGGTGACCAAATAATGACAGATGTATTGGGTGCAAATAGGTGCAAAATGTATTCAATATTAGTTACTCCGATAAAGAATAAAGATATATTTGTTACAAAGATAAATAGAGTTATAGAAAAAAAAATATTAAAAAAATACTATAAAGACAAGATGAAAGATAAGAGGGATACGAATGTACATAAATGATATAAATATTTTATATTTTTTAGGAATAGGAATTTTAGGATTATTAGTAGGGCAGTTTGTAGATTGGTGTAATATTAGATTGTTAGAGCACAAAAAAGTTTTTAGTAAAGAATTTTTTTCGGTATATATGAAACAATTTAAGCCTAAATACAGCTACATGTGTGCAATGGCTATTATATATGTAGGGATAATGTATACAAGTGCATTTTCGCTAAAGGCATTGGCATATTACATATTAGCACCAATGCTAATGAGTGCTTTGATAATAGATTATAAAGAACAGATAATTCCTAATAGGTTAAATCTAACAATTTTTGAAGTTGGATTAGCATACACGTTTTTGGAAGGAATAGTAAATATAAATGTTGCAATAAATATGCTTTTAGGAATGATTGTTGGAGCTGGAATATTTTTGCTTATAACTTTTATAGGAGGTCTTATTGCAGGTAAAGAAGCGATGGGTTTCGGAGATGTAAAGCTTATGGGAGCTTTAGGATTATTTTTTGGATGGCAAACAATAATTATTATTTCACTTTTTGCATTCTTGATGGGAGCAATAATTGGAGTTTTATTGATTGTAAGCAAGAAAAAATCAACACAGGATTATATTCCATTTGGACCATTCATAGTAATAGCAGCTATAATAGCAATGTTTGTACCATTTAATATTTTATTATTAGCATCATTAAAAATATTCACATTAGGAACATATACAGGAGCATAAAATGAAAAGAGGGTGTAATCTTTATGAATAGTAATTTACGTTGGCTAAGAGACAAAATAAAAATGCAAAATCTTCAAGGTATAATAATATCAAACCCAATAAATGTAAAATATTTGGTAGGGATAGAAGCTGAGGGAACTCTGCTGATTACTCCAAAAGAAAATATTTATATAACAGATGGAAGATATATAGAAAGTGTTAATAAAACACTAACTCTAGATGATGAGATAATTGTGTATGATATGAAAAATCTTACTAAAGACGATTACGAGAATTTTTTCTTATTTTGTGAAAACGTTGGATTTGAAGAGGAGTATGTAACGTATGCTAGATATAAAGAATTCATGCATAAATATAAGATTAATAGCCTAAATGAAACTGAGGGTATAATAGAAAAGCAGAGAATGATTAAGGATTCTGAGGAAATAGAGCTAATAAGAAAAGCATGTGAAATAACAGATAATTGCTTTGAATATTTGAAAAGCTATATCAAAGTAGGAATCACAGAAAAGCAAATAGCAAAGGAAATAGAAAACTTTTTTATAAGTAATGGAGCAGAAGGTGTTTCGTTTGAAACAATAGTAGCATCTGGGGCAAATTCTTCAAAACCTCATGCAGTTCCAACAGATAAAGCGATAGAATCAGGGGATCCGATTACAATAGACATGGGTTGCATATATAAAGGTTATTGTTCAGATATGACAAGAACAATATTTGCACAATATGTTCCAGAAGAAATAAAACCTGTTTATGAGCTAGTATTAAAGAATCAGAAACAAGTAATAAATGAGATAAGAGAAGGAGTTAATTTAAAAATAGTTAGCAGAATGGTAGAAAATGACTTCAAATTGCATGGATATGATTGCATACATGCATTAGGGCACGGTGTTGGTATGGAAATACATGAATTACCATTTATTAGTTCTAAAGTAGATTTTATGGTTAAACCAAATATGGTGATAACAGATGAACCAGGAATATATGTGCCAGGAAAGTTTGGAGTAAGAATAGAAGACACTTTAGTTGCTTATAAAGCAATGAGTGAAGCACTAACAAAATCAGAGAAAGATTATGTAATAGTTGACAAAAAGAGCTAAAAGACTTGATTTTTGGCTTGAAATGTAGTATTATAGTATAGTCGTACATAATTTATGAAAATTATTAATAAAATAAATAATAAAAATTTTGAAAGGGGTAATAATAATGGCAGGAGTATATATGGCAGGAGATTTTAGAAATGGAACAACATTTGAAATGGACGGAAACGTTTTTAGAGTAGTAGAATTTCAACATGTTAAACCAGGAAAGGGTTCAGCATTTGTTAGAACAAAATTAAAGAATGTAATAACAGGAGCTGTAATAGAAAAAACATTCAACCCATCAGAAAAATATCCAGAAGCAGAAATAGAGAAGAAGGATATGCAATACCTATATAACGATGAGAATTTATATTACTTTATGGATAACGAAACTTACGAGCAAATGCCACTTAATAAAGAGCAAATTGGGGATGCATTAAAGTTCATAAAAGAAAACATGAATGTAAAAATGTTATCATATAAGGGAAAAGTATTTGCAGTTGAACCTCCAATGTTCGTAGAGCTAGAAGTTACATATACAGAACCAGGATTTGCAGGAAACACAACTACAACATCTGGAAAACCAGCAACATTAGAGAATGGATATGAAATATCAGTTCCAATGTTTGTAAATATCGGTGATGTAATAAAAATAGATACTAGAACTGGTGAATACATGGAAAGAGTTTAATTTAGAAAGGATTTTTATATGTCAGGCTTAAATGATAAATATAATCAAATATTATTAGATATAGAAGAACATATTTCTAATGAAGATGAGAAAAAATATGTTGTAGAGAAAGTAGAAAAACTGTCATCTTTATATATGGATTTGGTAGATAGAATTACTAGAATGGATGATGAGAGAATAGAAAAATTAGAAGAGAAACAAGAAAAAATCATTAATGTGTTATCAAAATTGCAAGAGTCAGTAAACTTGATAAAGAGCGATATATATGAAGATGACAATTATGATTTTGAAATAGTTTGTCCATACTGTAATCATGAATTTGTAGCAGATATAGAATCTGAATTAAAAGAAGAAATCGAATGCCCAGAATGCCATAATATAATTGAGCTAGATTGGGACGGAGAAGAAGAAAATTCATGTAGTGCTTGCCATGGTGGTCATTGTTCATCTTGTGGAATAGTACATGAGCATGAAGAAGATGAAGATAATGACGAAGATATTGATAATATAGATGATAACGAAGATGATATGTAAATATTAAAAATTAAAATATTCCAAAGGATTGACGGCGATGCCGTCTTTTTTTATTGTAAGATGCAAGTGGCAACCAGTTGTTGCTCCATTAGTAGGATTACCATAAGAATCTTTATAAGGATTATTTATTATACCATAAACATTTTTGGGACCTACATAGGAAATTATATCACCACCATTTACTATATCGTTTCTAGAAACAATAAATTCGGAAGATACATGGCAATATGATACAGCAATATCTAAACTATCATTTTTTACAACAATAGTGTATCCGCCGCCAGCACCCCAACTTGCAAAAGTTACTGTTCCAGAACATACTGCCAAGATAGGAGTTCCTTCAGGTGCAGGAATATCAATTCCACTATGATATGATGAAGCACCAGAAGTGGGGGAAGACCTATTACCAAAATACGAACTTATATAAGTATAGTTCGTAAGAGGCCAGATAAATTCACCATTGTATCCTGATGAAGTGGAAGCAACAATAGGAATAAAACAAGAAATTAGCACTGAAAAAAAGATTATAATTATCAAAAAGAACTTAAAAAAACTACTAGTCATAAAATCTCCTTTATTAACTAGTAGTTTGAATAGTTTGATTATTTGTTTTTCTTAGTGAATACGAACAATTTACTAAAAATATAATTTCCAACAATAACAACTGCTTGAGCAAATAGTGTCCAGAAAATTACCCATAATCTGCTGTTTAATTTTAGAACTGTTACAAATACAAACATTATTAGCATTTCTAAAACTAAAGTAAATAATCTTGCTCCAACGAATGAAATAAATTCTTTGAATACTTTTTTAGATTCACTTTTAAATACAACTGTACGATTTGTTACATATGCAAATAAACATGCTACAATCCATGAAATTATAATTGCTATTTGCAATTGCGTACCGTTAGAAGCATCTAATACTGTGAAAAGCAATGCATATTTAACACCTAAATTTACCGCAGTAGCTAAAACACCAAATATTAAATATAATATCACTTCTTTATTACAAAATTTTTTAAATAATTCTTTTAACTTGTCCATATAAATACTCCATATAAAAATTAAAACCCGAAATAGTTCTATTCGAGTTTGTAGTGGCAGGGGTAGTAGGATTCGAACCCACACAGGCGGTTTTGGAGACCGATGTGCTACCATTGACACTATACCCCTATCTAATGACTTTTATATAATAGCATACTTTTTTTGAATATGCAATACAAAAATAAAAAATATTGCACTTATGAAATTAAAGTAGTATAATAGAAGAGTATATGGGGATGTATTTGGTTTTCGACAATATCCCAGAAGCATATAAAGCGAGTAGTGGATGGCTGCTTCGGCCACTATAAAAAAGCAGAATAAAAATAAACGCTGATAATACAGAATTAGCTTACGCTGCCTAAGATAGGTGGCCCGTCTTCTCTTTAGAGGCCTACGGCTTTAGAAAAGGCGTCAAATTAGTAGGAAACAAAACTATTTTTGCTATGGAAATAGTGGGTATTAAATAGCTACTTTAGATTTGCATTTGTTTGTTAATACAAATTTAGAGGAATAATAATAACAAACTGCACTCGGAGAAATATATGTGGAAAGAATATTGGACAGGGGTTCGACTCCCCTCATCTCCACCAATTTCTTTTGCAGCATTCTATAAATTTTATTCTTTATCCATAATTGAATTTACATAGACGGGTAATTGAATCGAAAAAACTCTCTACTTTTGAAAAGAAGTAGAGAGTTTTTATATTATAAATAAAAAACATGGTACAAGACCAAAAAGGCTCTGTTTATTTTTCTTTATTTATCCTTAAGTTATATACTTAAAGATAAATTCAATACAAAAATTATAACAATAAAGTATTAATATTTCAATAGTTTTAATAAAAATGTTATAAGTTTTTTTGAAACGAAAAAAATAAAATATTTAAAATTTAACAAACCTTGCAATACTACAGATACAAGATATACACAACTTTTATTGAAGAAAAATTACTTCGTTAAGTATATAACTTAAGGAAGCAGTTCGTTAAAGATAAAAGGCGGAATTTGCCAAGAAAAAACAAGAGAAAGAAGGATAAAAATGAAAAATAGAAAAGGTATTACATTAGTTGCTTTGGTAATTACAATAGTTGTTATACTAATTTTAGCGGGAGTGAGCTTGAATTTGATTTTTGGAGAAAATGGAATATTAAGAAAGAGTGAGTACACTGCTAATAAGTATAGTAAGCAGAATGAAAATGAGCAGACAGAATTAAATGATATAAATTTATGGATTGATGAGAGCACTGAGAAGCTAATAAAAGTAAATGTGAATGAAAAGGCAAAAATCAATGGAACCATAAATGGCGAAAAAGCAAGCAATAATAATCCTGTAATACCCAAAGGTTATATACCTATAGATGCTGGAAATGCAATTTGGGGAGATGGTATAAGCAGCCCAGCTCAAAATTCGGTGGATAATGGTCTAGTAATAAAAGATGATGATGGTAATGAATGGGTGTGGGTACCTGTAGATGAAGAAACAATAAAGAAAATGTATGTTGTTTCTGATAAAGAAAACGGAGAAAAACTAGCAGGTGAAACAGAAATTACAACCAAATTTTATTCTAATACTACAACTATAGGTAAAGAAGGAGACACAGTTAAGATTGATAGAGTAAAGCCAAATGAGTCAGAATACAGAGAACCAGACTTGGTAACAAAATATGATTTAGAAGAAGAATATTATAAAAATATATTGGATTTTAAAAGCCCAAAAGATATGGCAGAAGCATTTACAAAAGAATATGAAAATATGCTCAAAAGCATAGCAAAATATGGTGGATTTTACATAGGAAGATATGAATTATCGAATGAAGGCGTGCAAAAGAGAAAAACAGTTTTGTTTAATACGAATTGGTATAATTTATATAAGGAATGTGCAACATTAAATGCAAGTGAAAAAGTTGAGACAAGAATGATATGGGGGGTTCAGTGGGATTTAACATGTGATTTTATATCTAAGAAAGGAGAAAAGAAAAGTATAACAGATTCACGCAGTTGGGGCAATTTTTTAGATAGTATAGATAATGCTGCAGTAATGGACGGAACAACTAAAAAATATGGAGAGGGGCAAACAACTGGATTTAGTGAATATTGGAAAGCAAATAATATATATGATTTTGCGGGGAATTATGTGGAATGGACTCAAGAAGCGGGAAGTAATAATGAATGTAGAAGCCTAATGGGAAGAGACTATAAAACAGAAGGTGCTTCATCATGTACTTCAAGAATAAGACATTATCCAAATGAAGACCATCATAATAGAATACGGCACAAGACCAACTTTGATAATACTGGACTAATTAAAAATTATATGATAGAATTTTGATAGATTTACAAACTCAACAAAGGAGGAGGAGTTTTTTGAAAATTACAGACATTAAAGAATTGGAAATGCTATCAAATAATATTAGAAAAGGAATAATAGAAGAAGTATATTCTGCACAATCAGGGCACCCAGGAGGAGCGCTATCAATAGCAGATATATTAACAGTGCTATATTTTAATCAAATGAATATAAATCCACAAGAACCAAAATCAAATTTAAGAGATAGATTGGTGCTATCAAAAGGGCATGCGTCTGCAGCCTTATATGCAGCATTAGCAGAAAGAGGTTTCTTAGATAAAGAAGAATTAAAAACTTTTAGAAAATTAGGAAGCAGATTACAAGGACATCCAGATATGGAAAAAGTACCTGGAATAGATATGTCCACAGGTTCATTGGGGCAGGGATTATCAGTAGCTAATGGGATGGCAATCGCTTCTAAAATGGACAATCTAGGTTGCAGGGTATATTGCATATTAGGTGATGGAGAGATAGAAGAAGGCCAAATATGGGAAGCAGCGATGACTTCAAATAAGTATAAACTGGATAATTTGTGTGTGATTCTAGATTATAATGGACTTCAAATAGATGGAACAATAGAAGAAGTGAAAGGGCTAGATTGCATAGAAAGCAAGTGGAAATCTTTTGGATTTAATACAATACTATGCGATGGACACAATATAGAAGAATTGATAAATGCTTTTGAAACAGCAAAACAAACTAAAGATGTTCCAAGTATAATTATTGCAAAAACAATAAAAGGAAAAGGTGTATCTTTTATGGAAGGTAAAGCCGAATGGCATGGTAAAGCACCTAATGAGGAAGAATATAATAAAGCAATGAAAGAGCTTGGAAAGTAAGAGGTGAGTTTTATGGATATAAATAGAAAAATAGCAACTAGAGCAAGCTATGGCGAAGCATTAGCAGAACTAGGAAGCGAAAATGAAAATGTGGTGGTACTAGATGCAGATTTATCAGGAGCAACAAAAACATCAGTATTTGCTAAAAAGTTTCCAGATAGATTTTTTGATGTGGGAATTGCCGAACAAGATTTAATGGGAACTGCAACAGGGATGGCAACATTTGGAAAAATACCATATGTAAGTACATTTGCAGTATTTGCAGCAGGAAGAGCATATGACCAAGTAAGAAACACAATAGCCCATACAAATTCAAATGTAAAAATTTGTGCAACGCATGCAGGAATAACAGTAGGAGAAGATGGGGCTACGCACCAAATGCTAGAAGATATAGGAATGATGAAAGCTATTCCTAATATGACTGTTATTTGCCCATCAGATGATACACAAACCAAATGGATAATAAAAGAAATTTCTAAAATAGATGGCCCGGTGTATGTAAGATTATCAAGATTGGCTACACCAGTAATTTATGAAGAAGACAATCAATTTGAAATAGGCAAGGGTGTTCAAATTGGTAATGGAACAGATGCAACAATAATTGCTACAGGAGTAACAGTGGCAGAAGCCATAAAAGCACAAGAAATATTAAAAGGAAAAGGCATAGATGTAAGAGTAGTAGATATGCATACAATAAAACCAATAGATAAAGAACTTATTATAAAATGTGCGAAAGAAACGAAAAGAATAATAACAATAGAGGACCATAGCACAATTGGAGGATTAGGAAGTTCAGTATGTGATGTGTTATCAGAAAATTATCCAACAAAAGTGGAAAAAATGGGAATTAATGACAAATTTGGAGAATCAGGAAAAGCCGAAGAATTAATGAGATTCTATGGGATAGATGCACAAGCAATAGTTGAAAAATTTTAGTTTTAATTGTGAATTTTTTGTGAATTTTAAGAAAAGGAGAAAAATAAAGAAAAGTAGTATTTTAGGTAGTTTAATGCTCTAAAATACTATTTTTTTTAGAAAAATAGTATTGCAATTAATTGTGTTTATTGTTATGATATAGAAGAACTATTATAGAAAAATTGAAAGGAAAGAAACTCGTAATGATAGAATTTAGAAATGTTTCTAAAAAATATGATACTGGAACAGAAGCTGTGCATAATGCTAGTTTTAAGATAGAAAAAGGAGATTTTGCCTTTTTAGTAGGAAGCTCTGGTTCAGGAAAATCTACATTAATAAAATTAATATTAAAAGAAGAAGAGCCTACATCAGGCAATATTATAATAAATGGAAAAGATACTACATTTTTAAAACCAAAAAGAGTTCCATATTTACGTAGGAGTATGGGAGTTGTGTTTCAAGACTTTAGGCTTTTACCAGATAAAACAGTGTACGAAAATGTAGCTTTTGCAATGTATATAGTAAATGCTACACCAAAGCATATAAGAAGGCAAGTACCAATGGTATTATCAATGGTAGGGCTTACAGATAAAGCAAAAGTATACCCAAATGAATTGTCAGGAGGGGAACAGCAAAGAGTAGCTTTAGCAAGAGCCTTAGTAAATAATCCATCAATGCTAATTGCAGATGAGCCTACAGGTAACTTGGATCCAGAAACAGCATGGGATATAATGAAATTGCTAAATGAAATAAATTTAAGGGGCACAACATTAGTAGTAGCAACACATGCTAAGGACATTGTAGACAGAATGAATAAAAGAGTTATCCGTATAGAAAAAGGAAATATAATAAGTGATAAAAAAGGTGGGTATGATAGTGAAGCATAATGTTTTATGGTATTTATTAGGAGAAGGTTTTAGAAATGTATTTAATAATAAAAAATCATCAGGTGCATCACTAGCAATAATGTGTGCAACTATGCTGATTTTTGGGGTATTCTTTCTAATTGTAGAAAACATAAATAATATGGTAAATACATTGGAAGAAAAACAAGGAATGCAAGTGTTTATAAAAGAAGATGCAACAGATGCAGATATGGAAAAATTAGGAGAACAAATAAAAGCACTAGATGGAGTAAACACGGTTACCTTTGTATCAAAAGCAGAAGCTTTAGATAGTGTAAAGCAAAAATTAAAAGATAAACAAAAAATATTAATAGGCTGGGATGAAGAAAATCCATTCAGAGCATCATATGTAGTAACATTAACAGATTTAAAGCTTAGCTCATCAATACAAGATGAAATTTCAAAATTCGATAATATTTACAGCATAGAAAGTAAAGATGAAACAATTAATGCATTAGTATCAATAGCAAATGGCGTTAGAATAGTTTCTGCAACAATATTAATTCTATTAATATTAATATCAGTATTTATAATAGCAAATACAATTAAGCTAACAGTACATGCAAGAAGAAAAGAAATATCTATAATGAAATATGTTGGAGCAACAGATGGATTTATAAGATGGCCTTTCATAATAGAAGGTATATTAATAGGAATGATGGCAGCGCTAATATCTGTAGGATTACTAGCAATAGTGTACACATTATTATCAAACTCAATGCAAAATTCAACGGTAATCCAAAGAATGGGAGTAAACTTATTAGCATTTAATCAAATGATAAATCTGCTAGCCATAGTGTATGTAATAATGGGAACTGGAATAGGTGCATTAGGAAGTAGCATTTCAATGAGAAAATATTTAAAAGTTTAAAAGGAGAAAAAACGTATGAAAACAAAATTATTAATCAAACTACTGTCAATACTTGTAGTTTTGAGCATAATTAGTTCAATTACATTAAAAGTATTTGCTGCAACTGAGCAAGATAAAAGCAATTTACAAGATAAAATAAATCAAACAAAGCAGGATTTAAATAATATATCTGATAATAAGGAAGAAGCTCAAAGTGAATTAGATAAAATAAATGATCAAGTAAGCCAAGTACAAAACGATATATCAAAATTAAAAGCTCAACTTTCAGAATTAAATTCGCAAATAGCAGAGAAAGAAGCGGAAATAACCAAAGAAGAAGAAGAGATAAAAGCTAAGGACGAGCTTTTGAAGCAAAGAATGGTTGCTCTATATGAAGCTGGTGATACTACATTTTTAGATGTATTGCTTAATTCTGATAATCTATTAGATTTTATATCTGGTTATTCTGTAATTCAAACAATAGTTGAAACAGATACAAAATTAATAAATGAATTGGAAGCTCAAAAAGAACAATTAGAGAAAGATAAAGAAGAAATAGAATCAAATAAAAGCAAAGTAGAAGACCTAAAAAAAGAGCAAGAAATAAAAAATGCAACATTAATAAGCTTACAAGATAGCAAAAAATCAGAGGTAAATAAGTTATCAGAAGAAGAAAAGAAAAAGCAATCAGAATTAGAAGAATATAATGCTGCAATGGTAAAAGTAAATGAAGAATTGGAAAGAATTTGGCAAGAAAACCAGAAGAAAACTGATGGAATAAATTTTGATGGAAGTTTTATATGGCCTTGCAATAATAAGCAAGTAACATCAAGAATGAAATATAGATGGGGAAGATGGCATAAAGGTATAGATATAGGTGCAAGATATGAAAATGTATATGCTGCAGCTTCAGGGTATGCTTATAATGATACAAATCCAGGGGGATATGGTATATACATAATGATAATTCATGGCGGTGGATATGTAACATTATATGGACATTTAAATTCTAGCCACATATCAAATGGACAATATGTTTCACAAGGACAAGTTATAGCAACTTCAGGAAATTCTGGAGGAAGCACAGGAGCACATTTACATTTTGAAATAAGAAAAGCATCATCAAGAGCTGATTTCTTCGGAAATAACTGGTTAAACCCATTGGATTATTTACCTGGCGGATATACAATGTTAGACTAATACATATGAAGGGAGAACATTTATGAGAAAAAAGATATTATCATGTATATTGATGTGTTTGATAATAGTATCTTTCTCAATAAATGTTTTTTCTGTTGATGAAAATCAAGAAACAAATAGCATTGCAGAGAACAAAACACTAGAAGAACAACAAAGAGAATTGAACACAAAAATAGATGAATCAAACACAAAGCTGGAATATGTGCAAGGTGAGATGGGAGAAACATTAAAAAAAGTAGAGGAACTAAATGACTCTATTACAGATTACGAAGCACAATACTCAGATTTAGAAAATCAAATTACAACATTAGAAAATCAAATAAAAACTGACAGTGCACAAATACAAGAAATACAAGAAGAATATGATAGAAAAGAAAAAATATTAAAAAGAAGAACAGTAGCATTATATGAAGCAGGAGAAACAACTTACTTAGACTTTTTGTTAACATCAAAAAGCATAGTAGAATTTTTATCAAATTATTTTATTATTAGTGAAATAATAGAATATGATAATAATTTATTAGAAGAATTAGATTACAAAAAAACTAAATTAGAAGAAGCAAAACAAAAACAGGAAGAACAAGAGAAAGAATTAAGAGTTGCTAAAAATAAAATAAATAGCACAAACATATTATTAAACAATACAAAGATTTTAAAAGAAAATTATATGCTAAAATTAACAGATGAAGAAAAGACTTTGCAAGAGCAAATAGCGCAATATAAGGAAGAGCAGGCGGACTTAGAAAGAAAAATTTTAGCTTCAATAAATTGGACAGGTACCATGTCTATAAAATTTACAGGTGGAGTGATGGTATGGCCCATTGCAATGGAAGGCACATACATAACATCTGGATATGGAAATAGGTTGCATCCAATACAGGGAGTGTATAAAAACCATGCTGGAATAGATATATCAGGAAGCAACGTGAATGGAGCGCCAGTGGTTGCAGCAGCAGATGGTGTAGTTACATATGCTGGTTGGATTGGCGGATATGGAAATTGCATAATAATAAACCACGGAAGCGGAATAGTTTCGCTATATGGCCATGGTTCGGAAACTGTTGCTACAGTTGGGCAAGTTGTAAAGCAAGGTGATATAATAATGAAAGTTGGCTCAACCGGAAATTCAACAGGCCCACATGTGCATTTTGAGATAAGAAAAAATGGAGAAGTGGTAGATCCAATTCCATATTTAAATGGTGAAATAACAAACATAGATGGAGAAAATACAAATAATGAAATTGCAAATAGTGAATGATTTTAATTTTGTTAAATATAATAAAAATAACTAAATACATGAAAGGATAAAATAAAATGAATGATAACAAAAAACAAAATATTTATAAAATTATAATGTTAGTAGCTTTAACTGCATTAATTACTTTTATAGTAACCACAATGACTTTATACAATAAATTTGAAAATCGCAATATGCTATCAAATACTGCTAATGTGCAAATTACAAGTGAAAGAGGACTAACAGGTACATTAAAAGAATTTAAAAACATATTAGAAGAAAAATATGTAGGAGAAATAGATGAAAATGCTTTAATAGAAGGTGCATTGAAAGGTTATGTTGATGCTGTTGGGGATCCATATACTGAATATTTAACAAAAGAAGAAATGGATGAACTAATGGAAGATACCAGTGGAAAATATGTGGGGATAGGAGTTTATGTGGCAAACAATACAGCTGATAATACTATTTTAGTTGTAGGAATAATGAATGGATCTCCAGCGTTAGAAGCAGGAATGGAACCTGGCGATATTATAGAAAAAATTGATGGAGTAGAATATAAAGGGGAAGAGCTTTCAAAAGCTACATCAGTATTAAAAGGTCAAGAGAACACAACAGTAAAAGTAACAGTTTTAAGAGATGGAGAAGAAAAAGAATTAACAGTTACAAGAAAAACTATAACAGTGGAACATGTTACTTCAAAAATGCTTGAAGATAATGTAGGATATATCCAAATTGATGCATTCGAAGATGGAGTTGCAGATAAATTTGAAGAAAAATATAATGAACTAAATAAATCAGGCTTAAAAGGATTAATAATAGATTTAAGAAGCAATGGTGGTGGAGTTGTAGATGAAGCTACAGATATAGCAGATTTATTTACTGAAAAAAATAAGCCAGTTTTAATAATGAAAGATAAAAATGGAGAAGAAACTATAACGAAAGCTAAAAAAGAGCAAGTAATATCAAATATACCTGTGGTGATATTGACTAATGAAACTACTGCAAGCGCTTCAGAAATATTAGCAGGAGCATTAAGAGATAATTATAGTGCAAAATTAGTTGGAAAGACCACATATGGCAAAGGAGTAATACAAACGGTATATAAGCTAACTGATGGAAGTGGACTAAAAATAACAACAGAAGAATATTACACACCAAGCCACAATAAAATACACAAAGTTGGATTAGTGCCAGATGAGGAAGTTGAAGAAGATACAGAAAATGAAGATAATGATACACAACTAAATAAAGCAATAGAATTAATAAAAAATAAATAAAGTTTTAGAAAGAATAAGAAGAAAATCTTATTCTTTTTTTTGTGCCCATAAGGACGAAAAATGTCGGAAACTTCCCATAAATCGATTAAAGATATCAAGTTTCGCTATTGGAAAAATATGGAACTGAGAGTATACTATTTATAGTGAACAAATGGAGGGGGGATAAAATGTGGAGTGTACATATTTGCCAAAGGACAAAGTACTTACACTAAAGATTACGGAAGAGATTGATGAGCATACTACAGAAAAAATGAGGAGGAAAATAGATAATGAAATTACTAGATTTTTGCCTAGAAAAGTTATATTTAATTTTAGTAACGTTACTTTTATGGACAGTGCAGGAATAGGAATGCTACTTGGAAGGTATAAAGTGGTTAGAATGCTGGGAGGAACCATAGAAATAATTAATATAAACAGGCAAGTAAAGAAACTGTTTGAAATGAGTGGAATTTTAAAAATAATTCCAGTTACTGATAATTTAGAAGAAAATATAAGCTAGGAGGAAAAGATGGTAGGAATATATGATAATGAGATGAAATTGGAATTTGTAAGTAAATCATCAAACGAAGCATTTGCACGTATAACGGTTGCAGCATTTGCTTCACAATTGGATCCAACAATTGAAGAGCTTTCGGATATAAAAACAGCTGTTTCGGAAGCAGTAACAAATTGCATAATACACGGATATGAGAATACAACAGGAATAGTGAAGGTTGAATGCAAATTGAAAGATAATTGGATTGAAATAGAAGTATCGGACACTGGAAAAGGAATAGAGGATGTGGAATTAGCACGAAGACCACTATATACATCTAAAGCTAATTTGGAGAGGTCTGGTATGGGCTTTACTATTATGGAAAGCTTTATGGACGAAATTAGCGTGAAATCAATAGTAGGGCTAGGAACAAAAGTAGTAATGAAAAAGAAAATAAATAAAGAAGTAAATGAAAAGGAGAATGAAGAAGATAAAGAGGCGAAGGAAGAGATTATCAATATATTAAAATCAATATCAAATGAAGAAGGATAAGATAATCATGTTTGAAAGTAAATATGAAGACATAATAGCCGCTCAAAATGGTGATGAAAATAAAATGGCTAGCCTCGTAAGTAAAAATATGGGGCTAGTTTATAGCATTACAAAAAGGTTTCAAGGCAGAGGATTTGAGACGGAAGATTTAAACCAAATTGGTACTTTAGGATTAATAAAAGCAATAAAGCAATTCAATGCATCATACAATGTTCAATTATCTACATATTGTGTTCCGTATATTTTAGGAGAAGTAAAAAAATATGTTAGAGATGATGGCAAGATTAAGGTTAGCAGGAGTGTAAAGGATTTAAGCATAAAAATAAACATGGTGCGAAAGGAATATCTAAAGAAGCGGAAAAGAAATTACAATAGAGGAGCTTGCAAAAATTTTACATGTTACAAAAGAAGAAATAGCATTAGCAATAGATGCAACGGCAAGCAATGTGGTAACTTCTATAAATGAGCCAATATATGGTAGTGAAGGAGATGAAGTTTTTGTAGAAGATACCATACAATCAAATAAAAATGAAGAAGTGGATATAACCAATAAAATATGTATACAGCAATTAATGCAAACGTTGAACGGAAGAGAAAGAGAGATAATAACACTAAGATATTTTAAAGATAATACACAAACGCAAGTATCAAAAATGCTAGGAATAAGCCAAGTTCAAATATCTAGGATAGAAAAAAAGGTGCTTTTAGCAATGAGAAAAACTTTAGAAGAAAATAGAAAAATGCAGACTTTGTAATAAAGTAGAAAGAGAAAAAATGAGAAGATTATTTATGTATGTAATATTATTGATTTTAATGATTTTTTTAGTGCCAATATTATTAACTAAAAAATTTGATAAAGTTAAAGAAGTGGTGGCAAATGAAGAAAAACAAGAAGAGGCGGAATATGTGTATAAAAGCTATGGAACGATTAAGTTACTACATGCAGCAACTGGACAAATTGAGGAATTACCAATGGATGAATATTTATTAGGGGTGGTATCTGCAGAAATGCCTGCATCGTACGAGCAAGAAGCTTTAAAGGCACAGGCAGTTGTAGCAAGAACATATACAGTGTACAAAATAAAAAATAATGCAAAGCATGATGGTTCTGATATATGTGATGATTCTAAATGCTGCCAAGCATGGATTTCTAAAGATGATAGGCTAGCAAAATGGGAAGAGAACTTAAGGCAGGAATATTGGAATAAAATTGAACAGGCTGTTTATGAAACAAAAGGAAAGGTAATAACTTATAATGGAGAAGTAATAGATGCGTTTTTCCATTCAAATAGCGGAGGAAAAACAGAAAATGTTTCGACAGTTTGGGGTGGTGCGGATTTGCCATATTTACAAAGTGTTGAAACTGCAGGAGAAAGCGAATATAACCAATATGCATCAGAAGCAAGTTTTACAAAGCAGGAGTTTGAAAACAAAATGAAGCAAAACCATGCTGATTTTCAGATAAATTATGATGAACCGGAATGCATAAAAGTACTGGAATATACTCAAGGGAACAGAGTAAAAACAATTAAAATAGGCAATCTAAATTTATCAGGGGTAGAAGTAAGAACAATATTAGGTTTAAGGTCTGCAAATTTTGAAGTAGCTCTTAATCAAGATAATATAAATTTCTCTGTGAAAGGGTATGGACATGGTGTTGGAATGAGCCAGACAGGTGCCAATACTTTAGCAAAAGAAGGAAAAATGTATGAAGAAATAATAAAGCATTTTTATAGTGGTGTCGAAATAAATGATATATAAAATTGTATAAATTTCTAAAAATGGGAAATACTTTTTATAGATAAAATATTAAGTATTTCAAGGAGGTTGGTTTAACTTATGGAAAGAAGACCAAGAAAAAATTCAGGTAATGGAATGAATTACAATTTATATATAACATTAGGAATAATAATACTTGCTGCTGTTGTATTTGTGGTAACATATACTTTGTATGGAAATAAATTAAACAAACATGCAGAGCTAAGAAATGTAGAAAAAATAGCGGGAACTCAGAATAAAATGCTAAATACAATAGAGAATACAGAATCGTCGCAAGTAAGCTCTAGTATAGGAAAGAGTGTAAATGAAGCAACTAATAGTGCTACTACCAATACAGAAAATACAGAGGTAGAAAAAAGAGCAGTTAATACTAGTAAAACTGAAGAAGCGGTAAAAAGTGAAACTAAAAAGGAAGAAAAAGATAATTCAGAGAGTAGTAATGTTGAGCAAGAGACAGTAAATCCAACATTTGCTAAACCAGTAGATGGTGATGCGGTAAAGAATTATGCTTCTGATAATTTATTATATTCTAATACTTTAGATGAATGGACAGTTCATTTAGGAATAGATTACGCTGCAGAGAAAACAAGTATAGTAAAAGCAGCTGCAGATGGCACTGTGAAGTCTATAAAGAATGATCCACGTTATGGTTTAACTGTAGTAATAGAGCATTCGAATGGATTTACTAGTATGTATGCAAATTTATTATCAACAGAATTTATTTCGGTTGGTGAAAAAGTAACTAAGGGGCAAACAATAGCAACTGTAGGAAACACTGCTACGTTTGAAATAGCAGATGAAACACATTTACATTTTGAAATTTTAAAAGATGGAGTAAATGTAGATCCTAATTTGTATATAAAATAAATATAGAGTTTTGTACTTTTTAGTAGAAAATATTTTAAAAAGGAAAATAATACTTGAAATAAATAAAACATATTGCTTACTATTTTATTGGTTATAGTATAGCGATATGTTTTATTATTTCCTTAAGATATATACTTAATGGAGCTATATATCGAAAATTATATTACTAAAGTCCTTATACTTCAAGCAAAAAACGAAAAAATACTTTTGTCGTTTTTAACTTATCAATGACACGAGTTTTAGTAGCATTGCGTTTTCATTTATGCTTATTACAATAATGATTATAATTGCGCTATGCAATAAAAAAGCTAGAAGAGTGATAGCGGTTTTAGCAGGAATTTCTTCTGTAGGAAGCCTTATACTTGCTATGATGGTTGGTGGAATATGACTTACCATTTGCATTTTGAGCGTATTTATGTTAATTGCAAGTATATCTTCTGGACATGGAGGAGGATTCTACGGAGGAGGAAGCTCTTTCGGCGGTGGCTCTTCAAGAAGTTTTTAAAAAGTAAAAATAAATTGAAAAAACAGTTGAAAACAAAAAAATGTAATGGTAGAATGGATGTGGTGTATTTATATCTATAAAGTATATAGAAAATAAGTACAACAAAAGCAATAAGAATATAAGTATATATACAGAGTAGATATACATACATGAAAAGAAAAAGGTTGAATAAAAAACAATAAAACTAGGCACAATAAAATAAATTAAATGATTTTATAAAAATGATAAATGTGCTAAATAAAACATTGAATAAAAATTAAATAAGATTTTATTTCAATAAAACAGAAATACAAAGGAGGAGAGAAGGAAGATGAAAAAAGAAATAAAAAATAAACAAGAAAAAGGAATCACGCTTATTGCTTTGGTTGTAACGATAGTTGTTTTGCTAATACTTGCGGGAGTAAGTCTAAGTTTAGTTATAGGTAACGACGGAATAATGAAAAGAGCAAAAGTGGCTAAAGAAAGATTTGGACAAGCAAGCAAGAATGAGCAGAAAGATTTAGATACAGTAGAAGATTATATGAATAAAATGACAGTTGGAGAGACAACAGGAGGAGGTTCAGCAGGAGGTTCTGACTATGACCCAGCATCAGATGGAGTACCGATTCCAGCAGGATTTGTATATGTAGGAGGAACAAAAGCAAGTGGTCTAGTAATTTCAGATGCAGCAGCAGACAATGAAAAATATAAAGGACAAACAACAGTAGGAACAGACTTACAAGGAAATCAATTTGTATGGATACCAGTAGAAAATATAGCGGATTATAAAAGAACAGCTTATTCAACGAACGTTGCAACGGGAACAATAGACTCAACAACAAATTCAGAGCAAATAATAAAAGCAAGTAGCTCAGACAGTTATTATTTTAAAGAAGCATTGCCTGCAGATGAAAAAACAAGCGTAGAAACCAATAAGGGATTCTATATTGGAAGATACGAAGCAGGAGACCAAGAAAGTACAGACTCTAAAAAATTAAGAGCAAGCGGAGCATCAACAAGTAATACAATAACAGTAAAAGCAGGACAAGCCCCATATAATTATGTAACAAGAACACAGGCTAAAAGCCTAGCAGAAGGATTTAGTACAAAACAAAAATATACAAGTGTAAAATCAAAACTAGTAAGTAGCTATGCATGGGATACTGCAATTGCATTCATACAAAAAACGAATAGTGATTATGGAAGTAGTTCAGAAGAAGGAAATTATAAAAATTCTCCAACATTTACTTATACAGGAATAGCAGATACAGAAAAAAATAAACAAACCAAAAAAAATGGAACAAGTACATTAATTCCAACAGGACAAACCACAGCCGTAAATAACATATACGATATGGGAGGAAATGTATGGGAGTTGACTACAGAGTCTTGTTCTAGCACGTACTTTCCGTACACGGGTCGTGGTGGCGTTTGCCTCAACGACTTCGCTGTTTATCCAGCAGGTAACCGTGATGGCGGTTCAGGCGATGCCCGCGATATCGCTGGGTTCAGGCTTACTTTATTCTTGTAGACCTGAGCCCTGTTTTCTCTGAATTTAAATTCAGCAGGAATCATAACCCATAGTATAGATATGGGAAAAGGAATCTCAAATTTGAGAATTAACATAAATATAAGAGAGTAGGTAGGAAACGAGTTGAACTTAGCGTAGCTAAGGTACAAGTCGTTCCTACCGGACTAGTCCTACCGGGCTAGTCCTTAATTTTTTGCAAAAATAAAGGACGGTTCACATAAAAATAAGGAGGTAGGAAGATGTCAAATAAAAATAATTTTTTTAGTATTGAGAACAATTTAGAAAATTTAGAAGAGAATAAAGGATATTTAATTTGGATAAGATGTGGGGCTTTTTTTGTGGCTATATGTGCTAATGCAGTTATACTATCAAATATATTAGGCCTAAAGAGAATATGCATAAAACAGGGAGTATGTAAAGTTGGAATACCAGTAAATTCAATATACGACTATATAAAGAAATTAGAAAGAATAGGGGACAGCTTTGTAATATATAACTATTCAAAAGATGAAATGATTGAAAATGGTAAGAAATATGCAGAAGCATATAGAAGTAAAGGAAGGTTTGTAGATAAGAGTAGAATAACAATAAATTGTGAAGAATGCCCGAATTACAAAAAAGTTTATTATAATGTAAATGTATTTGAAGAATTAAAAAGATTACAAGAATTAAAAGAATCAACTGGAGAAAAAGATGACAAATAAAAATTCAGAATTAATCTTGATACCAAAATATGAAAAATATATGCAGTATATGATAGAAGTTATAATAAAAATGCCAAGAACAGAAAAATTTAATATTGGAAATGAGTTCAAAATAGTTATGTACAAGTCACTTGAAAATATTTTATATATAAATAAAGTTGAAATATCTAAGAGATTATATTATTTAAACTTAATAGATGCTGAACTTGGAACTCAGAGAGTAATGCTAAGAATAATGCAAAAGAATAAATGGATGGATGAAAAGAAAATTAGAGTATCTATGGAAATGTTATATGAAATTGGCAAAATTCTAGGAGGCCTAATAAAACAATATGCCAAGAACAAAAAGAACCATATAATACAATAACGAAACGTGGTAAAATATTTTGCCACGTTTTTTTGAAGAAAAAATCGTAAAAACCCTATACTTTTTTTTCTATTTGATATAAAATTATAACGAATTATAAACACAACAAGGGAGGAAATAAAAGTGGCAAAAAGAGGAAGAAAAAAGAAGAAAGAAACGAACCTAAATCTACTAGTTGCAGGATTAATAATGTCAAGTATTGTTTTAGGAGTATTGATTTATACAAATTCAGGAACTATAGGGGAATTTTTAAGTCCATTTTTAGGAGGAATAATGGGATATGTAAAATACATATTGCCGATTGGAGTTTTTGCTATGGCAATATATATTGCATACCAAGGAGAAAATAATTGGGGAGCAAAAATAATACAATTTTCAATAATGCTATTGGCAATTGCGGTAATAATGAACGTATACCAAATTTCAAAGGGAAATATAGCATTTGAGGGCGAAGAATTTCAAAATATAGTAAAAGCTTCATATGACTTAGGAACTAAAAATATTGGTGGTGGAGCAATTGGAATGATTATTGCAATTCCATTAATAAATTTATTGGGCAATACAGCAACAATAATAGTATCAATAGGAATAATAATAGGACTAGCTGTTTCAATATTTGGAATAGACTTAGTTAATAATATATCAGCAATAATAGATGAATCATCACAAAGAAGGGCGAATAAAGCAAAGAATAAAAAAAATAAGGAACAAATAGAAACAACAGAAAAAGAAGAAAAGAAAGAAACACAAAAAGAAAAGAGACAAAGAGAGAAAGAAGAAAAAGAGCAAGCTGCATTAGATATAGAACAATTAAAAATAAATTTGAATGACAAGGAAGAAAAAAGTAGAGAAGGTGGTTTCTTAAAATTCGGAAAAGGAGCAAAGAAAGAAGAAAAACAAGAAAAACAATCACCAGAATTTATAGAGAATCCATTATTTAAGGAAGAACAACTACAAAAAGAAGAAAGAACAAAAGAAGTATTACAATTAGAGCATACTGTTACAGTAGAAGATGAAAATTATGAATTTCCACCTATAACGTTACTTAGCGAAGGCGATAAAAAAGGAATAAAAGGAAGCAAGAAAGCATTGGCAGATACAGCCTCTAAGTTACAAAAAACATTATATAGCTTTGGAGTTTCAGCAAAAGTAGAAAATGTTTCTGTAGGCCCAGCTATAACTAGATATGAATTAAAACCAGCAGAAGGTGTAAGAGTAAGTAAAATAGCCAACCTAGCAGATGATATAGCATTAAACTTAGCAGCAAAAACAATAAGAATAGAAGCACCAATACCAGGAAAGCAAGCTGTTGGAATAGAAGTGCCAAACGAAGAGAGTGAAATGGTACATATTAGAGAGATACTAGAAACAGATGCATTCACAAATAGTAAATCAAAATTAGCATTTGCTCTAGGAAAAGATGTATCAGGTGAAGCAGTTGTTGCAGATATAGCTAAAATGCCTCACGTAATGATAGCAGGTGCAACAGGTTCAGGAAAGAGCGTTTGTATAAATACTTTAATATCTAGCATTATTTATAAAGCAAAACCAAGTGAAGTAAAATTAGTAATGGTAGACCCTAAGATAGTAGAGTTATCAGTATATAATGGAATACCACATTTATTAATACCAGTAGTAACAGATCCTAAAAAAGCAGCAGGAGCATTGGCATGGGCTGTTCAAGAAATGGAAAATAGGTACACAATGTTTGCATCAAAAGGAGTGCGTGATCTAAAAGGATATAACGAAGCAGTGGAGCAAAAAGGCGAATTAGGCAAGCTTCCACATATAGTTATAATAATAGACGAGCTTGCAGATTTAATGATGGTGGCTAAAGGTGATGTAGAAGATGCAATTTGCAGATTGGCACAAAAGGCCAGAGCTGCAGGAATGCACTTAGTAATTGCAACACAAAGACCTTCTGTAGACGTTATTACGGGATTAATAAAAGCAAATATACCATCAAGAATAGCTTTTGCGGTTTCATCACAAGTAGATTCAAGAACTATATTAGACCAAGTTGGCGCTGAAAAATTATTGGGTAAAGGAGATATGCTATTCTTCCCAACAGGAGCACCAAAGCCAACTAGAATACAAGGTTCGTTTATATCTGATAAAGAAGTAGAAAAAATTGTAAACTTTGTTAAGGCAAATGGAGAAGCTTCATATAATGAGGACATAATAGAAAGTATAGAAAAGGCTAACAGCACGGATAAAGAAATTGAAGAAGGAAGTTTAGATGATGATGAAACTGATCCACTTTTAGCGGAGGCAATAGAGGTAGTAATAGAAACAGGCCAAGCTTCAACATCTTTTATACAAAGAAAATTTAAGGTAGGATATGCAAGAGCAGGTAGAATAATAGACCAAATGGAGGAAAGAGGAGTAATTTCTGGTTACCAAGGAAGTAAGCCACGTGAAGTTTTAATGAGCAAAGAACGTTGGCAAGAGTTAAACAGTTAAACCAAAGGAGAAAATTTTATGGGACTATTCTCAAAAGTTAGTACATATAATGATAAACTAGAAAAAATATTAGAAAGCAAGAATTATGATAGTGAAACAAAAAATCTTTTACTAAATATGCTTTACAAAATAGAAATATCTTTTGCTGATTATCAGAAAGTAAAAGGGAAGGGATTTACAAAAGAAGAATTTATAGAAAAAATTATAGATATAATAGACAAAAAATGTGAAGATATAAAAACTGTTACTCCAAGAACAGAAAAAAGCAAAGAACTAGAAAGTAAGGGAGTAAACAGCATTGTGGATGAAATGTTGGGAACAATATTAGTATATGCAAATGAAAAAGATTTGCTATATGCTATATGTGAAATGGATATAAAATATATTTTATATGCCAATAAGAATGCATACTTTATAAAAAATGATGAATTGCAAAATGAAGCTATCATGAAATTTGTTCTCACAGGCGCTGCAATGGATGTATCTGAAATAATAAGAGATTTTAATGGGTGGTCATGGAATGCTAATATAAAAGACATGGAAAATATAAATTATAATTTATTGTATCAAAATATAGCGATATTACAGCATTCACCTATAAAATCAGAATTTATGGAATATAATGAAATAATAGAAAAAGTATTTTGCTTAGAATGCGATAATGAACAGCTTTTTACAAAAATAAAAAATATTGTATTAGCCGTATTGGCAAAACAAGATGAAAATGTAGAAAAATCTTTAAAAGCAATAGAAAAACAAAGAAAAAAACAGTTAGATATAATGAGCGATAATAAAGCATTCTTGGAGGATGTTACAAAAAATAAAAAAGAGCTTAATAGAAAAATAAAAGAAATAGATGAAATGCTAAATGATAAAGAGAGAATGAAGAAAGAATATGATGAAAGAAACTCAAAATTAGCAAACAAAGATAAAATATTTAGCATCAGCCATCTTGCCAACATGCTTGAAGAAGAAAGAGAAGAATGCTTAAAAGAAATTCAAAAATACAATAAATTAATGGAACCACTAAATTATGTACAAGAAAAAGAATTAGTTGGCAAGAAATATGAAGAAATAAAAAATATACTTAATGCAACTGAAAAAGATGCATTTGAAAGAGAAATAATAAAAATACAAAAAGAATTTTTAAAGTCTTTTCTTAAAATTGTAGAAGAAGCTGAAACAAACCAAGAAATATTAGAATTGATATATAAATTAAGATATTATTGCCTATTACCAATAAATGAAATACAAGCAATTAAAGATGTACCAGAATTAAAAGAAAGCATAAAAGAAGTTATTAATGCGCTTGTAGATAAAGGCATTGATAAGAAAGTATTAGAGAATATATCAGATAGCATTAGCTTATGCTATAATACGTTTAAATATGTTTTTGAATGCAAAATTATAGACTTAGAAAAAGTGAATATAAAAATAGTGAAAAACAAGGAAGAAGATAAAATAGCGGATATATCAATAATTTTGTATGATAGTAAAGATGCAGAAGAGATTCATAGGGAAAAAGTAAATAATTTGCATCAATTAAATATTAAGCAAAATAAAAAAATAGCTATTATTTTAAAGTAGGAGGAAACCAATGAATATAACCTTTTTAGGCGCAACGAAAACCGTAACAGGTTCAAACTTTTTAGTGGAAGGAGCGGGAAAAAAATTCTTAGTAGATTGTGGTATGTTTCAAGGCAAAGCTGAGTTAGAAAATGAAGCTCCATTTTTATTTGATGTAAAAGATGTGGATTTTATGATATTAACACATGCTCATATAGACCATTCTGGAAGGATACCAAAATTATATAATGAGGGGTATAGAAATCCAATATATGCTACAAAAGCAACTTGTGATTTGTGTGCAATAATGCTGCCAGACAGTGGACATATACAAGAAATGGAAAACCAATGGAAAAATAAGAAAAGAGCAAGAAAAGGGCAAAAACAGATACCACCATTATACACAGCAGAAGATGCAACAAAATGCTTGGAAGTATTTAAGCCAATTAAATATGACGAGATAATAGAGATAGACGAAAATATACATATAAGGTTTAATGATGCAGGCCATATGCTAGGCTCTGCAGTTGTTGAAGTGTGGGTAAAGGAAGATGGCAAAGAAACAAAAGTAGTATTTACAGGAGATTTAGGAAATAATGATATTCCATTATTAAGCTCTCCTACAATGATAGATGATACAGATTATTTAGTAATGGAATCAACATATGGGGATAGGCTACATGTAGGAACCGAAAATAAAGCACAGGAGTTTTTAAATATAGTATCAGAAACGCTAGAGAATGGAGGAACTGTAGTAATTCCATCATTTGCAGTAGGAAGAACACAAGAAATTTTATATGAATTAAATATGATAAAAGACGAGTTGATGAAAGACCCTAAATTTGCAAAAGAATATGAAGAATTGATGAAAGTACCAGTTTATGTTGATAGCCCACTAGCAATTTCGGCAACAGAAGTTTTTAAAGAAAATGCTGATTTATTTGATGATGAGACACAAGCAATAATAAAAAGCGGAGATAATCCATTGGAATTTCCAGGCTTAAAATTTACAAGAACGGCAGATGAATCAAAAGCATTAAATGAGTCTGATATACCATCAATAATAATATCTGCCAGTGGTATGTGTGAAGTAGGAAGAATAAAACATCATTTGAAACATAATATATGGAATCCAAAGAGCACTATATTATTTGTAGGATACCAAGCACCAGGAACACTTGGCAGAACTATAGTAGATGGCGCAAAAAGAGTTAAAATATTCGGAGAAGAATTTAGTGTGAATGCACGAATAGAGTATATAGAAGGATATTCAGGTCATGCAGACCAACAATGGTTATTAAACTTTATTTATTCTTTTATAAAAAAGCCAAAGCACATATTCTTGGTACATGGCGAGCCTAATGGACAATTAGTATTGAAAAATAAAATAGTGGATAGCACAAAAATTCCGGTAACAATACCGGGATATGGAGAAAAATATACACTAGACGATAATTTGACAATGGAAAAGAAATATGAAGAGAAGATAGATAAACAATATTTAAGACTTCAAGTCTTAGATAGATTAGAAACTTTACAAGAAGAAATTGAAGATATGAAGAATATTGTAAAGGATGATTTCTTAAGTAAAGAAGAAAATGATGAGGAAATAAATAAATTGAATAGCAGAATAAAAGAACTTGAAAATAAGATAGTAGAGATTATAGAGAATAAGTAGAAAAGGGGAAAACAAATGAATCAAAAATATTACAATGATGCGATAATAGGTAATAAAAATATAAGAGCAACATTTAGTAAAAAAGGTGAATTGCTAAGGTTATATTATCCAAGCGTGGATTTTAAGCAATTTATAGATTTTTATAGAGTGGGCGTAAAAATAAACGATTCAGGAATAATATATTTACATGAAGATATAAACAATAGATATAATCAATACTATACAGAAAACACAAATATTCTTAATACTGAAATAGAAAATACATATTTTAATTTGCAAATAAAACAAACAGATTTTGTTTCAATTAAAGAAAATGTATTGATTCGTAAATACATGGTAAAAAACAATAATAAGCTAGATTTAAATATAAGCTTATTAATAGATTCAAAATTACTTACGGATGAAAACAATATGGTATCAGGAAAAGTGCTTGATAATGGCTTAATGCAATATTCACATGATAACACATTAATTACATTATCAAACACTAAGATAAATGGACACAGAATAAATAATGTTCAAGAACATATCAATTCAGGAATTTTAGAAGATAAAGATTACATTGGAATGTCGGAAGAGTCAGCAATAAGCTACAATATTGGAGAAATAAAATCCGGAGAAGAAAAAGAATTTGTAATTTATATTTTAATTAATGACAAAATAAAAAGTTCAGTAGATTTAGATAATGAAATAGAAAAGGCTAAAAAAATAGACGCAGAAAAAGAATATAATAATGCAAAGAGATATTGGAATAAATATGTTAGAGCCCATACTAATTTAGAGTTAAAAGAATTTGAAAAAATATATACACGTACTATTTTATTATTTCCATTGTTAACAAATAGTGAAACAGGCGGAATTGCAGCCGCAATGGAAGTGGATGAAAATAGAGAAAATAGTGGAAGATATTCATATTGCTGGCCACGTGATGCAGTGTTTGTTACTAGAGCAATGGATGAATTAAAAATGAATGAGGAAACAGAAAAATTTTATAAGGTCTTCTGTAAAAACACTCAAAGAACAGATGGTATGTGGGAGCAAAGGTTTTACACAGATGGAAGGCTTGCTCCATGCTGGGGCTATCAAATAGATGAAACAGCTAGTGTGGTATATGGCGTATATGAGCATTATAAAATAAAGCAAGACGAAAAGTTTTTAACAGCTAATTTGAAAATGTGCGAAAATGCAACAAAAGCATTGCTAAAATATTTATCCGTTGTGTTTGAAGAGAACGAGGAAGAAGATATAGTAAAAAAAGAAATAGAGGACTGGGCAAAAGAAGAAGGAAGACAAACAGATAAATTGTACAAGCATGTAAGCTATGATTTATGGGAAATGAATGAAGGTGTTCACCTTTACTCTTTAGCAGCAGTATATGCATCTTTTGAGGCAATGGAAAAAATGTATGATATTGTAAAGCAAAAATATGAAAACAATAGATTAAAGCTAGAGCAAATATCAAAATTATTAAAGAAGATGGGGGAAGAAAAGGAAAAAATAAAGAAATACATAGCTAAGAACATGTATGATGAAAACACAAAAACACTAAAAAGAAATTGTGAAGATTCAAGAATGGATATAAGCATTATTGGAGCAATAGAGCCTTTTGCGGTATTCCAACCAGAAGAGAAAAAAATAAAAAATACTATAGAAAGAATAAATATGACATTAAGGACTTATACTGGTGGATATATTCGCTTTGAGGATGATAGCTACATGCAAGGGCATAATCCATGGCCAATTGCAACACTATGGATGGCTTTGTATTATATAAAAATAGGCAGCAAAAATAAAGCAAGAGAATGCATTGATTTCGTTACACAAAGTGTTAATCATTTAGGGTTCATTGCAGAGCAAGTAGATAATTCAACATTGGAACCTAAATGGGTTATAGGACTAGGATGGGCTCATGCAATGTATGTAATAGCAATTACTGAATATAATAAGAAGTTTAATACAAAATAGCTACAGTATTGATTTTTAGCGATTTTGATTGTATAATATCCAAGAATAAAAAATAAGGGAGAACAAAGAAAATGGCAAAAAAACATCATAATATAGGAGAAATAATGGTGAAAATAATGGCTGCGATACTAGCAGTATTAATGATAATAGCAGTCGCAGCAACATTAATATATTATTTATTACACTAATTTATAATAAAATAAGAGGTAAAATATGATAAATAACTTTTTGACAAGTATGTCAATTTATGGAGAAAAAATATTGGAATATTTGAATCAATTATACCAATACCCAATAAAATTAGTATCCTTAGTATTAGATTTAACAATAGTAGTTCTAGTATTAGTAAAATTAATAAAACTAGCTAAGAACTCAAAAGTAATGCAATTAATAAAGGGAATAGTCATAGTAATATTAGCAACATGGCTAAGTGACATATTGCATTTAACAATTGTACACTCCGTATTAATGGCAATATTACCTTCAGGAGTGGTAGCTTTAATTGTAATATTCCAACCTGAAATAAGAAGAGCATTAGAACAAATAGGTACAAATAAATTTGCTAACTTTTTTGGAATGGATAAAGATATTGCAACTAGAACGAAAGAGGATATATATAAAATTGTGATAGCAGTAGAGGAGTTAGCTAAAACAAAAACAGGAGCACTTATAGTTATAGAAAGAGATATAAAAATAGATGATGTAGTATCTACTGGCATAGAATTAAATTCAGAAATATCTCCACAATTATTAGTTAATATATTTGTTCCAAATACACCTTTGCATGATGGAGCTGTTGTTATTGCTAATAATAAAATTTTAGCAGCTGCGTGTATATTACCACTAGCTAATAATAGAGATATTTCAAAAGATTTGGGGACAAGGCACAGAGCAGCTGTAGGAATTTCTAAAGAATCAGATGCAATAGTAATAGTAGTATCTGAAGAATCTGGAAAAGTTTCAATTGCAAAAGATGGAACACTGATAGCAGATGTAAAAGAAGAAGCATTAAAGCAAATTTTAATTAAAAATATAGTAACAAATAGGCTTGAAGAAAAGAAAGTAATAAAGAGGGAAAATGAGGAACATAAAGTTAACGATTGAGTATGATGGCAAAGATTTTAATGGTTGGCAAAAGCAACCTAATAAGCTCAACATACAAGGTGAAATAGAAAGAGCAATTTATAATATAACAAAAGAAGAAGTGGATTTAATTGGCTCAGGGAGAACTGATGCTGGTGTACATGCTTTTGGGCAAATTGCAAATTTCAAGACAAATAGTAATATATCTATAGAGAAAATGGCGATAGCAATAAATTCTCAGCTAAAGAATAGCATTGTTGTAAAAAAAGCAGAAGAAGTTGATGAAAGATTTCACAGTAGATATAATGCAAAAAGAAAAACATATAGATATGTAATAAATAATACAGAGTACGGCTCAGCAATATATAGGAACTTAGAATATCATTTTCCAATAAAGCTTAATGTGGAAAATATGAAAGAGGCGGCAAAATTTTTTGAGGGCGAACACGATTTTAAAGCATTTAAATCTAGTGGAACTAGTGGCAAAAATAGTGTAAGAACAATATATAAAGCAGAAGTGAGAACTGATGGAGAAAGAATTTTAATTGAACTAACAGGAAATGGCTTTTTGTATAATATGGTAAGAATCATATCTGGTACATTATTGGACGTGGGGTTAGGAAAAATAGAACCTAGCGAAATAGAAGATATAATAAATTCAAAAGATAGAACCAGAGCTGGAAAAACATTACCAGCACATGGATTATATCTAGTAAAAGTAAATTATGAAAAATAAAATGGTGGCAGATAGCCATCTTTTTTATGTAACTATTGCTAAAATAAAACATAATATATATAAAGAAACGTATAAGGAGAAGAATTATGGATTTATTACTTTATTTTGCATTACCAATAGCAACAATAATATTAGCAGTAGTTTTTCAAAAGATAATAAGATGTCCAATTTTAGTTGCTGCAACTGCATTTGCAATATATTTAATTGTAACATTTGCAGCATTTGACGCTTCATTTTTAATTTTTGCAATTGTTTACACAATCTTAGCATACTTAGCAGCGGCGATAACCAGATTTATATGCAATTTTATAGGCAGAAATGGATTTTTCAAAAACATAAATGCTGAAAACATAAACACAAATACATTAAGCGCAAACAACATAGAATTAAATGACGATGATGATGACAATAATTCTGGCTGTGGATGCAATTGCAATAACAGATATTATCAAAGAAGGAGAAACTATAGATTTTAAAAAGATTGCAAAGTTAAGATGCACTCAAAAGGAGTACTTTCGATATGAAAGTACTCCTTAAAAGATATCAATTAAATTAAAAATTACAATAATATTTCAATTCTGTTTCAAAAATGTTAAATAACATATTTAAGCATTAAAAATATTGTCTTTAAATTATAATTGTTGTAAAATAAAATAAGTAATATTATGTTGTAGTTTGTAAAAAACTACAAAGAGGAGGAAAAGATGGCTACTACAAACCCAATGCAAAGAAAGGCAAAAAATTCATTCTTATTAGGAGTTTTATTAACTATGCTTGTAATGGGAGTGATTGTTGGACTATTATTTTTAAAAATAATGAATATGCAAAAAGCAGAAAATGAAAGGCTTGCAAACCAAAAGCAAGTATATGTATTATCACAAGATGTAAAATCTGGAGATAAGGTAGATAGTGCAAATTTAACAACTATAACAGTTGATAATGCAGCAGTACCTTCTAATGCTATAACACCAGGAAGCTTAACTGAATACACTGTTGCAAAAATAGATTTGAAAAAAGGAACAACAATTACAGCAGGAATGATCACTGAATCTAGTGAGGAAACAACTGCTGATTTAAGAATGCAAGAATATAATATGATAAAATTATCAACACAACTTGCAACAAATGATTACATAGATATTAGATTAAGAATGCCTTCAGGATTAGACTACATAGTAGTTTCTAAAAAATCTGTAAAAATTCCTGTAATAGGTGGAGAAGAATCATCAAATACAATATGGGTAAAATTATCAGAAGCAGAAACATTAGCAATGAGTAATGCAATAGTTGAAGCATACACAATGAATGGAGCAATACTTTATACAACAACATATACAGAGCCAGGAATGCAAGATGCAGCAACACCAACATATGTACCAAGTGCTAATGTACAAAATTTAATGAATCAAAACCCAAATATATTACAAGAAGCAAAAAATGCTTTATTTACAAGATATAATAGCACTTCATCAATAAGAACTAATAATATAAACGGAGAACTTTCACAATATCAAGAAGAAGCACAAGGCAACATTAGTAATGGAGTATCATCAGAAGTAACATCAGCACAAGAACAAAGAAAATCTTATTTAGATGCTTTAGCTGGAAACTAATATAAAGGAAGGATAAATAAAATGGAAAAAATAGGATTTATAGGGGCGTATGATAAAGAAAATCTTATAATGTGTGTAGCAAAAATTCTTACAGAATTAGGCAAAAAAGTAATGGTTATAGATTCTACAGTTACACAAAAAATGAAGTATATAATACCTACTATAGATCCTACTACTTCTTATATAACACAACATGAAGAAATAGATTTTGCAATAGGAATTAAATCTTTTACTGAAATCAATAATTACTTGGGGATAACTAATTTTGAATCAAGTGATTATGATTATCTATTAATGAATATAGATGATTCAACAGAAATAGAAGAATTTAAAATGGATGAAGCAAAGAAAAACTATTTTGTTACATCATTTGATTTATATTCACTAAAAAGAGGATTAGAAATATTGGATGGAATAAAAAATCCAATAGATTTAAAGAAAGTGTATTATGCTAATAATGTTAGAAAAGAAGATGATGAGTATTTAAATTACTTATCCTTAGGTAAAAAAATAAACTGGGAAGACGAAAAAATTTATTTCCCAGTAGATTTAGAAGATGAAGATGTAATGCTAGAAAATCAAAGGATAGCAAAAATAAGATTAAAAGGATTAAGCAATTTATATAAAGAGGCTTTAGCATATATTGCAGAGGAAATTGCAGGCAGTGAAGAAAAGCAAAACATAAAAAAAGTAATAAAGCAATTATAAAAGGAGAACGATATGGCAGTAATATCTTTTTGGGGAAACAGCGAAAAAGAAACTGGACAAACAATTGCTACCATGGCTATATCTACCATGATGGCTTTTGAACATAATTATAAAATATTAACAATTTCTACTGGCTTTAAAGATAGAACCATGGATGAAAGTTTTTGGCCGGCAAATAGAGCAACAGGATTACAAAGAATATTAGGAACACAAAGCGAAAACTTTGTTAATATGGAATCTGGTATAGAAGGATTAGGCAGAGTAGTAGAAAGCAATAGGTTAAGAAAAGGGCTAATACCGAACTATGCAAAAGTAGTATTTACCAATAGATTGGACGTGCTAGTATCACCTAGAACCGAAAATCCAAAAGAATATATAGAAATTGCAAAAACATATCCTAGCATTATTGAAACAGCAGCAAATGATTATAATATGGTTTTTGTAGATATTGATAAGAGGCTTCCAACAGAAATTCAAAGAGCAATATTAACTAAGTCAGATGTTATAATAATAACTGCTAAACAAGGGCAACAAGGAATAAACAAATTAAATGAATTAACCAAAAAGAATGAAATGTTTCAAGGAGACAATATATTAAAATTGATAGGCAAATATGATGCAAGCTCTAAGTATAATGTAAAAAATATATCAAGAGAATTGCGAGAAAGAAAATTAATCTTATCTGTGCCTTATAATACAATATTCTTTGAAACAACAATGGAAGGAAAAGTACCAGATTACTTTTTAAAATTTAGAGGCTTAACAGTAGTAGATAAAAACGATTCTAATATGTTTTTCTTATCAGAGCTAAAAAGAGATTGTGAAATAATATTAGAAAAAATACGTGAAGTAGAATTAAAGAGATAACAAAGGAAAGGAGCTAGACATGAATATTACAAATATTGTTTTAATGGTTATTGTAGTAGGATTAGCTTTTTCTTTAATATATAGATTTATTAAGAAAAGAAGAAATGAAGAAAAAGAGGATACTATTAAAGTAGACGATAAAACTTATACTTTAGAAAGAATGACGGAATATATCAAAAAGAGATTGGATGAAATAACAAAGATAAACTTATATGATATAGGCCTTTCTGAAGAGGAATTAAAAAGAAGAAAAAATAAAAAGTATGAGTTGAAAAAAGCTTTAAAAGGATGTACATATGGAGATGTTAACGATAAAAAATATATAAAAGAGCTTATATATGACCTTTTATATAATGAATATGGTGTTGATGAGATAACTGTATCAAAAGCAATTCCATTTGATATTCCTTCATTATTAACTCCACAAGATAAATTTGATATTATCATATACATGTACAAAATGGAGTTTGGATATGAAGCTTTAACAGAAATGATAAAAAAATATGATCTAGCAGAGCTAAAATATGTAGAAGGAGAATCAAAACCTTCATATGTAATAACTTCAGAAGAAATATCTGAAATATATGAAAAAGAAAATTTTGTATTATCATTTCCAGATAAATTGAACGTAGTAGTGCAGAGAATTTATCAACAATACAAAGGATACAGCAGCATCGATGAAATAAGAGATATGAACATAGATGGTATTTCTGGTGGTGTATCTGGATTGCCAGAGAGCTTTTTAAGCCAGGTTGCTCAAACAGATAGCGATTATTTAGGACAAATATCAGAACACAAAGTTCCACGTGCTTGTGATAGCATTTGGATAATGTTCCAAGGTAAATCAATTCGTTTGGCATTCTTATCATTTGGCTCTGAAGCTGAATTAAAAAGGGTTTGCCAGAATATTTACAAATTCAATAATCCAGGTCAGTTATCAGATACAAATGGTTATAAGATAAACGAAATGAAAGATGGTTCTCGTGTTGTTGTTGTAAGACCAAGTATGTCTGAAACATGGGCATTCTTTGTAAGAAAATTCGATGTTAAGAGAGCTACACTAGAGCAAATAGTTAGATTCCCTGGAAAAGACGAAACAATAGATTTATTAAAATACCTTGTAAAAGGTGCAAGAATTATATCACTTACAGGTGAGCAGGGTTGTGGTAAAACAACAATGCTTATGGCTATGATAGAAAACATATATGATACAATGAACCTTCGTATCACAGAAACAGCATTCGAGCTTCACTTAAGAAAAATATATCCAACAAGAAATATTTTATCAATGCGTGAAACAGAAACAATATCTGGACAACAATGTTTGGACGTTCAGAAGAAAACAGATGGTACTGTTAATATAATCGGAGAGGTTGCAACAGACCCAGTAGCATCTTGGATGATTCAATCAGCACAGGTTGCATCTAAATTTACATTATTTACTCACCATGCTAAAACTTTCCCAGATTTAGTAACAGCACTTCGTAACTCAATGCTTAGAGCTGGAGTGTTCAATGATGAAAGAACAGCTGAAGAGCAAGTTGTTTCAGTATTAAATTTTGATGTTCACTTAGTAAAAGACTTTAGAGGAAGAAGATACATAGAAAGAATAACAGAATGTATACCAGTACAAGAGAAAAATGAATACACATATGATTATAGAAAACAAAAAACTTTAGAAGGAAAAATAGAAAAATTTATGGATAATGCAACAATGTATTTTTCTAAGAGTACTAATAGAGAATTGTATCAATACAGAAATATACTAGAATATCATGATGGAACATATGTGCTAACAAATCCAATAACAGAAACAAACATTACAGAAATGCTAAACAACATGGATGATACAGATGCAGAAGAATTTAAAAAGTTTGTATATGAAAAATGGGGAATAAAAGCTCGTAGAGCATCTGATGATGTTATAGAATAGAAGGAGGTGCAATTATGCCATCGAGTAAAATAATATTATACATGCTTATAGCAGTAGGAGTATTATTAGGATTTATAGTAGTAGCGTATATGGTATTAAGAAAAAAACTACAGCAATCAGATGTAATGCAGATGCAAAAGCTTCGTGCAGGTACTCAAGAGAAAACTTTTTCACTAGAAATACTATATCAGAAATTATATACAAAATACATAAAAACCCCCTTCTTAAAAAGATATCTATTTAAAATAAGAAGAAGATTGGAAATTATTAACGTAGATGATGAATATTTAACAAGAAAGCAAACTTCGCAAATATTAACAAAAGCTTTATTAATAATTATTCCACTTACATTATTCATAATTTTAATAGCGAAAAGTAATGCTTTATTACTATCTATATTATTAATATTTGAACTATTTATAATAGATACTTTAGTAGATGGTATGGTTGATAAAATGGATAACAGATTGCTTCAACAGCAGATAGATTTCTTTGCAGAAATAAGACATGCTTACCACGAATACAACATGGTTGAAGAAGCAATTTATCAAGTAGCTCAGGATGATGAAAACGTTGAGATGGCAAGGCAGGCAGAAAAGATATATGAGATATTAATATCAAATGACCCTGAGAGTGAACTTGAAAAATATTATGATGTTGCACCAAACAGCTATTTAAAAGAATTTGCTGGAATATCATATTTAACAAAGGAATTTGGCGATAGAAAAGTAGATAAAACTTCTTTATATTTGAAGAATTTAAATAATATAAGCCAAGAAATGCAATTGGAAATATTAAAAAGAGATAAATTGGATTATGTGTTCCAAAGTTTGTCTGTAATATCTATACTTCCATTACTAGCATTAGAGCCAATAAAAAATTGGGCAGTATCACAATTTTCATTTACATCATCATTCTATTTGGGAAAACAAGGAATGATAGTGCAAATATTAATAGTAATACTTACATTCTTGTGCTATACGTTAACAAGAAAATTGAAAGATAATGGCTCAACAACAATTGATACAAGGCCAACAAACCCATGGCAAGAGAAATTATATAAATTGCCAATAATAAAGCAATTGGTAGATTGCTTTATACCAAAAGATGGAACAAAAGAAAGAAGAAGATTAACAAATTTAATAAAAGATTCTGCAACAAAAGATAAGATACAATGGATATATGTATCAAGAATATTGTTAACCATTGTAGCATTTGCTGGCTCTTTAATTGTATTTACTCAGTTACATAGAATTGAAATAGATTATATATACACACAACCAACTTCAACTTATAATATAGTTGGAGAAATGTCTGATAAAAACTTAAAAAGTGCTCAGCAATTAACAGAAAGTGATAACAAGTTTTTAAATAAATTTAGAGGAAAAACTGCTACAACTTTAGAAGATATAGAAAAAGCTATGTCTAGGTCTGAAGACTATGCCACAAGCACAGATGATGAAATTGAAGTGGCAGCAAAAAGAGTATTAGAAAAATTAAGAAAAATCAATAGTGAGTATCTAAGTTGGTTTGAAATGCTACTTGCAATGGTATTTGCTTTAGTGGGTTATAACTTACCAATATGGCTATTATATTTCCAAGCAAGAATGAGAAAGATGGAAATGGAAGACGAAGTAATGCAATTCCAAACAATCATTTTAATGCTTATGAGAATTGAAAGAGTTAATGTAGAAATGATTCTTGAATGGCTAGAAAGATATTCAAATATATTCAAAGAACCACTTGCTAAATGTATAAACAATTATGAAAGCGGTTCATGGGAAGCTCTTGAGCAATTAAAAGATGATGTAAATTATAAAGACTTTATTAGAATAGTAGAAAGTCTTCAAGCAGCAGTAGAGAAAATACCAATTGCAGATGCTTTTGATGAATTGGATTCTGAAAGAGAGTACTATCAAGCTAAACGTAAAGAATCAAACGAAAGATTAATCAGCAAAAAAGGAATGATTGGAAAAGTAATAGGTTTTGCCCCAATGGTTTGCTTATTTGTAGGTTACTTAATAATACCTTTAGTATTAATAGGATTAACAAGTATGAATTCATCATTTGCTGGAATGTCTTCATCAATGTAGTACTGATAAAAATTCTGGAGGAAAATATATATGGAAAACGCAACAAAAGCACTGGAAATAGCTGGCGGAGTATTAATTTCATTAATAATAATAGGAACAATAGTATTTTTTTACAACAGAATATCAGAAGTAAAGCAAACAGAACATAATACTCAAGCGGAAGAGCAAGCAGCAGATTTTAATAAAGATTATGAAGTATATAACAGAAATGACGTTTATGGAAGTGAATTATTATCTTTAGCAAACCAGATGCAAGATTATAACACTAGAGAAGTTGAAAAAGGTTATGAAAAGATAGAATTAAGTGCCACTTTTAAGCAAAAATCTAATATATTTATACAATATTATGGCAATAAGCAAACATATTCTCAAAGTGATTTAGCATCTGGTTATACAAAGCTTGCAAATGAAATAAATAAACTTTCAACTAAAAAGATAACAGACGCTTCTGGTCAAACAACAAAAACATATAATGAATGGGTAAAAATATCTAAAACTACCTTGAAATCAACTTTAAAAACTGCAGATTATAATAGTATAATAAATTACCAAGACTTAATAACTGAGCAAACTAATATTGCTAGAGGAACTTTTAGATGCACAGATGTAAAATATAAAAATTCAAGAATAGTAAAAATGACTTTTTCTGAAAATTAGAATAGGAGGTAGCTAAATTGGAAAATGCGAGCAAAGCTTTAATTATGGCTGCATCAGTACTTATAGCTATTATGGTTTTGTCATTAGGTGTATATTTGTTTAGCATATTTGGTGGAACAAGCCAAGAAATAACAAATATTATAACAGAAAGTCAAATTTCAGAATTTAATAGTAACTTTACAAAATATGAAGGAAAAACTGATATAAGGGCACAAGATATAGTAAGTGTTGCGAATTTTGCAATAAAAAGCAACAAACAAAACGAAGATGACCCAAGAAAATATGTTTATGTGGTGCTAAGAAAAACACCGGGATTTAACAGTAACAGTTTTGAAACAAAAGAAAGCGAATTTATTGATTTTATAAAGCAATATTCGCTAGAACCAGACAATGTAACAGTAATAAATTTTAAGTGTAGTGATGTTCAAATAAATGAAGAAACTGGTATGGTAAATAAGATTATTTTTGAAAAAATTTAACAAACAGATTTTTATAAAAAAGATTGCATAAAAAAATATAAAATGCTATAATAAAGAGGAATTATGAAAAAAATTGGGATATTAATTTGTACTCTAGTAATAGTTATAGTTGCAGTAATTGGTGTTAATATATATAGCTATAATGAAAGATTAAAAGCAGCTGAAAAAAATAATAAAAATTATCAAAGTTATTATAATGTAGAAGTACTTGGAAGTGATGTGGGGTCACTTATAAATAAAATATTAGATACAAATTCAAAAAACAATATTCAAAAAGATGAAAATGGGAAATATATAGATAATGGAAAAGAAATTGCAATTTCGGTTACAATAAAGTTTTTAGAATTAGATAAAAACATTTCAATCGAAGCAATTGAAAAGCAAGGAGTAGATAGATTTATTAAAAATTTCGGTGCAGAAACATTTAAATGCACAGAAATAGAATATTACCCAAATGCGAAAGGTGTTAAATCAATGCACTTTGAGCAAGTAAAAAAATAAGTTATTAATATTTTTAAAATATAAAATAAAATCTAAGGAGGAACATTTTTATGGAAAACGCAAGTAAAGCACTAATCATAGCAGGAGCTATTTTAGTATCAATTTTAATTATAGGTTTAGGTATGTATCTTTATACAACCGCAAGTGGTGTATTTGATAGCAACCAATTAAAAGAGCAACAAGCTAGAACTTATAATGATCAATTTGAAAAATATTTTGGTTCAAAAGTTACAGGTTCAAATGTAAGAGCACTTTATGATGCAGTAAGAAACCACAATATAACAAACCAAAGCGATACATCTTTAACTATAACAATTAAACATGGTACAAGTTCAGCTAGTACTGCTGCACAATTAAACACTGATAAAGCTGCAATTCAAGCTGGTAAAGTTTACACAGTTGAAGGAACGACTTATGATTCAACATCAGGATACATAACAGAAATAACAGTTACAGACTAGTTAAGTTAATAATAAAGTGAAATAGGAAAGAATTATGGAAAATGCAGTTGAAGCTTTAAAAATGGCATTTGCAATGCTTGTGCTAGTATTAGCACTTTCAGTATCAATCATGTCCTTTTCAGCGGCTAGGCAAACAGCAGATTTTGTATTACAATCTGCTGACCCAACTGCAACCTATGAATATAATGCAGAAGGGCAAGAAAATAGAATAGTAGGGTTGGAAACAGTTATTCCAACTTTATATAAATATTCAATAGAAAATTACTCAATAGTTTTTAAGCAGGCTAGCGCAAATCAAGTAGATACGGCAAATGGAAAATTGTTAGTGCCGTATAACGAAATTAGTCCGCTAACCATATATACAACAAAAACAGTTAGAAGCACTTGGCCAGAAGACTATGTAAATACTACATTAAATCAAGACAAAAACATTAGTGTATTTGATTTAAAAGAAGAGCAAGAAAGAGGAGAAAGCTGGACAATAAGTAGTGATGCTATCAAAGAAAATCTAAAGAATATTATAGAGGGCAAAGGTCAAAATAACGAATATGCAAACAATCCATTAACTAAAAGAAATAATAAATACTTAGAGCTAATAGGAAGAAGCCAGGTAAGAAAATCTGGAAATAATACAGTTTCTAAAATAACAATAACATATGTATTAATTAATTAACAGAAGAAGGACAAGATTAAAAGTTTAGAAAGGAAATAGATTATGGGAGATAGTTTAATGACAATAATTGCGATTTTTTTAGCAGCTATATTGATGTTTGTGTTCCCACTAATGTCAATGTCTGATAGAACTGATGATATTTCACAATTATTAGTAGAAACAGCTACAACAGAATTTGTAGATAATGTAAGAAGTACAGGAAAATTAACATTGGATGATTACGATAAATATGTACAAGAAATATCATCTACAGGAAATACATATGATGTAGAAATGACAGCACAAATATTGGATGAGAATCCAGGAATAAAAACAACACAAGCTGAAATAACAAAAATAGGAGAGAATGTATATTACAATTTATATACAACTCAAATAGAAGATAGATTAAAATCTAATTCTACATTAAAGCTAAAGGAAGGAGATATTTTCTCAGTTTCTGTAAAAAATACTAATACAACAATATCTCAATCTTTGAAAAACTTTTTCTACAAAATAGCTGGAAATGATACATATCAAGTTGCTGCACAACATGCGGGAATGGTAACTGTTAATGGAACAAAATAAAGATTATAAAAGCAAAGCCCGACTTAATTAAATAAAATAAGTCGGGTTTGTTTTAAACTAAATTATATTTAGAAAGGTAATTAACAAATGAAACTACAACATTTAGCAGTGATTTTTGTAATTATAATATTGCCAATATCGTTGGTATTAGCTGCTTATTTAGGTAATCAAATTACCACAATACAATTGCAAACACAGTATAGTACTAAGCTAATTAATGCAACATATGACTCACTAAAGGCATTTAAAATAAATACAGCAAATAACAACTATTCTACTTTGGGCGCCTCAAAGGCAAGAGATATAGAAGCCTCGGTTAGTACTTTTTATAGAACTTTAGCAACTGCAATGGGAACAATCGGGTATAGTTCATATGAATTGCAAACATATACACCTGCTTTAGTATACACATTGCACGATGGCTTTTATATTTATACAAAATATTATGATACAAATAAAAATGAATATACATATGGCTTAAAGCCTATGATAGCTTACTCTTGTAGATATAAGGTTGGAAACGGTGATAGATATGATTTTGTGGTAAACTATACTTTAGATAATTCAATATCTATAATAGGAACTGTAGATGGTGAATTCGTTACAAAATCAGGATATTTGATAACTAGAGCTTATAATGTGCATCAATATGAAGCTTTATATGAAAATTTGATTACATTTAATGACGCAGGAAACCCAGAAAATACAGATTCAGATGGAAAGCCTGTACCTGTTAGGTATCAATATATTGTATACAATAATCAAAAAGTGTACAAAGATGGAGATAGATATTTCTATTATAGTAGTGGCTATAGGAAAGATTATTTAAAATCAAGTGATGATATAAGAGAGGTTGAAAGTCGTTTTAATAATGGAGGAAGCAATAGTGCATCAATGTATTATACTGAGGCTGCAACATTCTCATACTGGGTTATGAACAAATTGAGCAGTATAAAAATATCTGATGCTGTAGATGCCAATGGAAATTCAATAAGTTTTGCATCAAATTTAAGTGGAAACGTATTTGATGTTAGTACAGATAATGATCCATTAGTAAGCACATCATTATTTAATGAACATAGAATGAATGTAATTAGAAGAACTATAGAAACCAATTTAGCTTCTTCAATAGCAAATTATAACAGTTACTCTAAATCGGGTTACCAATTTACAATGCCAATATTAAATGAAAACGAATGGGATAAAATAGAGAATAATGTTTGTATGATAGCTTTCTTACAAGGATTACCTATAGGAGGCAAGCTTTATAATAACTATTGTGTAGTTGCAAATAATGCTAATAAAGAAACTATAGGAAGAAATTCAATTTATATAATAGATAGTGAAGGTGAATACCACAAATCAGGATGTGCAACTTTAATTGCTAAATTAAGGAGCGGAACTGCAACAATAGTTGGAGCATATGCAAATAGCGATTTTGAAAGAAAAGCAGTTTCGCTTACAGGCGAAGATGCAAATGCTGGATCACAATTAACAGGAAGTAATGCAAATGATACAGCATACTATTTCCCACAGGCATATACGTCGTGCTATGATTGTATAGTAAATTCTCAGGAGGATTATGATATAGACGATATAATAAATGGAAAGGTAAATATACCAGTGCTAAAAGATGCATATTTAAAGGCTTTAGCAAGATGCAGATATGATGCATATACACAGAATCAATATTTTAAGTAATATAAAAATCAGGAATTCATTTTAGAACTCCTGATTTTGCTATTTTAATTCTACAACGGTAACTCCCATTTCCCCTTCACCGAATGTACCTAGTCTAAAAGATTTGGCATGTTTATTAGTCTTTAAGAACTGATGAATACCACTACGAAGTTTACCCGTTCCTTTTCCGTGTACTATTCTTATGCTAGCTAAACCACTCATAGAAGCATCATCTAAATATTTGTCGATAATAGGAATAGCCTCATCAACAGTCATTCCGATTACATTTATTTCAGGTGATATATTCTTTGCTTTGAAGCTATTTTTAAAGCTAGTACTTGAATGTGTAGTTTTTTGTACATTTACTGTATTTATTGGTAATGCTAAATCTTCCAGTTTTACATTCATTGTCATAACACCAAATTGCACCTGCAATTGATTAGATTTATTAGGCAAAGTTAAAACTGTAGCATTTTGGTTTAATTTTTTTATAAAAACAGTTTGCCCAATACTAATATTTTCCTTTGAGAAAGAAAAAGTCTTATTAGTAGAAGGGGAAGATGTAATACTATTTAGACAGTCATTTAAATTCAATCTTAATTTATTTGCTTTCTTTAAGTCTATTTCGTCATCATTAAGTTCTTTAATGATTTCATTGGCCTCATCTTTAGCATTTAGCAAAATTTCTCTAGCTTTAATTTTGGCATTAGCTACAATACTTTCTGCCTCAGCATTTAATTTAGAATTATCACGTTCAAGCGATTTCCTTAAAAGTTCTATTTGATTAGAGTTCTTTTTAATTATTTCTTTTTCTTTTTCAATTTCTAATTTATCATCATAAACTTTCTTCAATAATGATTCAATATCAACATGTTCTTGGTTTAAATATTTTCCTGCATTAGATAAAATATATTCAGGCAATCCTAAATTTTTGCTGATAGCGAAAGCATTGCTTTTTCCAGGAACACCAATTAATAATTTGTACGTTGGCTTTAAATGTTCTACATCGAAATCAGAGCTTGCATTTTCAAAACCTTCTGTAACTAAAGCATAATTTTTTAGCTCTGGGTAGTGAGTAGTAGCTAAAGTTAAAGCACCTTTATTATGAAAATCTTCTAATATACTTATAGCAAGGCTAGCACCTTCAACAGGGTCTGTACCAGAGCCAAGCTCATCTAAAAGAATTAAACTATTAGATGTTGCTTGATGCAAAATGTCAATTATTGTAATCATATGTGAAGAAAAGGTACTCAAAGATTCTTGTATACTCTGTTCATCACCAATATCTGCAAATACATTATCAAACACATATATGCTACTACCTTCTTTAGCTGGAATATGCATACCACATAAAGCCATAATACTAAGTAAGCCAGTGGTCTTCAAAGTAGCTGTTTTTCCGCCGGTATTTGGACCTGTAATAAGTAAAGATGTATAATCATCGCCAATATGAATATCAATAGGAACTACCTTTTCTGGATCAATAAGAGGATGCCTTGCACTAATTAAATTTATATATTTGGTATCGTTTATTATCGGATGTACACCGTTAATTTTCTTAGAATATTTTGCTTTAGCAAAAATAAAATCTAAAGAACCAATTATTTCAACATCATTCGACAAATTATCTGCTAAAGGAAAAAGCAAAATAGATAAGTTTCTTAATATTTTTTCAATTTCAATATTTTCCTCTGTTTTAATATTATTAATTTTATTGTTCAATTCATAAATGGCAGAGGGCTCAATATATACAGTAGAGCCACTTGCAGATATATCTAAAATAGATCCATTAATCTTATCTTTTGCTTCTTCCTTTACAGGTATTACAAATCTATCGTTTCTAATTGTTATTATTGAATCCATAATGTATTTAGAATAAGCGGAAGAATGAATAAAATTAGATAATTTATCTTTTACATCTTGCTCTAATTTTTTCCTATTTCTTCTTAACGTAGACAAAACCTTAGAAGCATTATCTGCAATATTATTTTCGTCTATAATAGAATCAAAAATTTTATTTTCCACGTTTGAATTTGCATATAAGCCAGAAAAATAATCTGATAACATACTAAAAGAAGATAAATCAAAAGTTTCATCCTCAAAAAAATAATCTTTTAGATTTCTAGACATTTTTAATACAGTAGCAACATCTAATAGTGCTTTTGCAGATAAAAAGTTATTGCTATGCAAATTTTTTATATAAATATCAATATTATTAAATTCTTCTATAGGTGGATTTCCTTTTCTATAAATAAGCTGAAGGGCTAAAGAAGTTTCAGATAGAGCCCTTTCAACATCATCTTTATTTTTAAAAGGTTCTAGCTCAAAAACCTTAGATTTTCCTATATATGTATTGCAATGACTATTAAGCTCATCTAGTATTTTGTTAAATTCTAATCTGTTTAAATTTTTGTTTAGCATAAAATTAGTCTCCTTATTTAAAACATTATATAATAAATTATATAAATAGTAAAGAATACGATTGACAGATAAATTGGAATTAACATATAATTAATAAAAAATGAAAGAGGAAAAAATGGAAAAAACAATAGATAAAATAAAAGAAATAAGAAAATACGAAGAAAGAGATATAAAGATTACATTTAAAAGGGTTTTAGCATATTTTGTAATATATAGTTTTTTAGGTTTTATAGTAGAAACTATATTTGGAATGCTTACAAAAGGAGTAGTAGAAAGCAGGCAAAGTTGCCTATATGGTCCATTCTGTTGTATATATGGTTTAGGTGCAGCAGTGATGATCCCAGGATTAGAAAAATTTAAAAAGAGCAATTGGGGATTAGCAATAGCAGGAATGGTAGAAGGCTCTGTAGTAGAATATGTAATAAGCTGGGTTGGTGAGATTATATTTCAAATAAAATGGTGGGATTATTCAAATCTACCACTTAATATAAATGGTAGAATATGCCTGTTATTTTCACTATTTTGGGGAATATTAGCATTAGTATTATTTAGACTAATAAATCCATTCATAGAAAAGATTATAGATGATATGCCAAAGAAATTATTTAATTTCATTGCTGTTGGAGGTACCACATTTTTAATATTTGATTTATTATTTACCGCACTAGGTTTAAAAATATTTTATACCAGATTAATCAATCAATATGATTTAAATCTAAAGAGTGAAAGCTCATTAGTTGTTAGCCAAGAGTTCTTAGATAATAGTATAATAGAATATTTATCTGAACATGTTTTTACAGATGAGAAGATGTTAAAAACTTTTCCAAATATAAAATTTGAAGACGTAAATGGCGATATAATATGGGTAAAAGATATATTGCCAGATATAGAGCCATATTATTTCAAAATTAGCAATAAAATACATCTAAAATAATATTAAATAGTTCGTTTATTAATACAAACGAACTATTTTTGCTGTTACATTTTCGTCATCTGATGAAAAATATAGTTTTATATCATTACTAGAGTTATTTTTAAATTTAAAATCAACAGAACCATATGAAACAGTAGCATCTTTACCTTCCGGCACATAGCCTACATTTTTGCCGTGTTCATGCCTTTCTACTACTTCTAAATCAGGCACAGCTAAAACTGCGTTGTATAAAGTGCTACTCACTTGGCAATTTCCACCACCTAATGCTTGTTCAGTTTCTCCATTAATAATAACATCAGCTTTTTCATATCCTTTCTCAGCAGTTGACGGACCTAAAGTATTACAAAAAGAGAAAGTATCACCTTTATGCACAATGGTTCCATTTAAAGCAGAGCAAGTAATTTTTATATTGTTCAACCTACCAGATGCTTTGGATTTTAAGGGAGAAGAATAAGAAGATATTTCTTCTTCAGTTCTATTTTCATTTGAAACAGAATTACTTTTTTCTATTATATTTTGTTTTTGAGCATCTTGAACTTCATTGTTAGTTTCATTAGATTCTATTGCAAGCTTTGTAGTATTGTTTGTGTTTTCATGTGTTTTATTATTTTGATAATTATTATAAAGTATAAAACCTGCTATCCCAATTATAATAATTAATATTATTATAAAAAATAAATATTTTTTATTCATACTAAAATCCTTTCTTAAAAGTTATCTATAAATTAGTATATACAAATAAAAAATATTTATAATTTAAATTTATGTTTTATTTCTAAAAAGAGTAAACCAATTTCCATAAATCATTCTAAGAACAGCAGAAAAACTTAGTTTTGCCACATTTTTGGAAGCAATTAAATTTACACTATCCAATATTTCTCCATTGATTGAATATGTTACTTCGCCTAGCTTTTGACCTTTTATTATTGGGGCAGAGAAGGTATCATCCAAAGTGATATTTTGACTAATTTCAGAAGTATTTCCTTTTTTTAATAAAACTCCGGAATCATTCTCCAATATAACATCGAGATTTGAAGAAACACCTTTATCTATTGAAACATTTTTTATTACATCAGATTTTTTTCCAAATTGTTTAAATTCATAATTATTAAAACCATAATCAAGAAGTTTTTGAGCTTCAGAAAATCTGATTTTTGGAGTTTGAGCACTCATAACAACTGCAATAAATGATAAGCCATCTCTAGTTGCAGAAGCTGAAAGGTTATAGAGTGCAAGAGATGTAGAACCTGTTTTTAATCCCGTACAGCCATTATAATTACGAACTAATTTGTTTGTGTTTACTAAGCTTGATTTTCCATCACGTAAAGAATCCATATAGATGGTGGTGTAATTAGTGATTGAAGGGTGTTTTATTAAAAGTTCTCTAGACATTATAGCAATATCGTAAGCAGAAGTTAAGTGGCCATCTTCATCTATACCATGGCAGTTCTTGAAGCAGGTGTCATTCATTCCCAGTTCTTTAGCTTTTTCATTCATTTTTGTTACAAAAGCTTCTTGGCTACCTTCTAAGTAATTTGCCATTGCCACAACGCAATCATTAGCAGAAACGATGCAAATTGCTTTCAACATTTCATCTACAGTTAATGTTTCACGTACGTCTAACCAAATTTGTGAACCACCCATTGCAGCAGCATCTTCAGTGCATGGAACTTTATCTGTTAAAGATATCCTTCCAGAATCAATAGCTTCCATTATTAATAATAAACTCATAATTTTAGTGACACTTGCAGGGCGTAATTGCTCATGCATATTATGATCATATATTACAAGGCCAGTAGATTGCTCTATTAAACAAGCACTTTTACTTTCAAGATTTAAAGAATTAGTTGTGACTGTATCACTATTTGTATTTAAAGGAGCACTAGTTTGAACTGTTTCTAGCTTTGAAGACTGATTGGACCATACATATGTAGTTGCAGCTGCTAATGCATATGTTGGAGCTATACATAAGAAAATTAATGCTAAAGTCACTGCAAGAGTAAATTTAAATATATATTTTATTTTATACATACAAACCTCCAGAAAGTAGATTTGTTTAATAATATTCAACAAAACAAAATATATGTGTCAAAAATCAATAAAGCATATTGCTGTGATGTATAAATCGAAATAGAGATATAATAAAGAAGTTGTAGAAATGACAATAAGAGATTTTATAACTATTTTTTTGAAAATTTTGTTTCACATCATTGATAATTATGCACAAATAAAATAAAAAATAAAAAAAGATATTGCAAAAGAAAAAAAGTAATAGTAAAATAAAATTGAAGTATTTGTAATCTAAATTATAGCAAGAAAAAAGGTACAAATACAGCAAGAGCTAATAAAAACTATAATATAGAAAACAAATACAAAAAACTAAGAATATTATAGTAAAAAACAACTTAAAATGTTGCGAAAAAATCAAAAAGACCCAAAAGAAACAAAGGAGGATAAAGATGTTTAAAAAACAGAAAATAAAATCAAAATCAGGAATAACATTAGTGGCTCTTGTTGTAACAATAGTTGTGCTATTGTTATTAGCGGGAGTAAGTCTAAGTTTAGTTATAGGTAACGACGGAATAATGAAAAGAGCAAAAGAGGCTAAAGAAAAATATGGACAAGCAAGCAAGAATGAGCAGAAAGATTTAGATACAGTAGAAGATTATATGAATAAAATGACAGGTGAAGGTTCTGGAACTGGAACAGGAACTGTTGTGAAGGTAAATGTAGGAGAATCTGCAACGGGTGTTGCAACAATAAATGGAAAAGCAGGAAATACAAATAATCCAACAATACCAAAAGGCTATACACCAATAAATGCAGGAAATGCCACGTGGGGAGATGGAAACAGTAGCCCCGCCCCAAGTTCAATAGATAATGGCTTAGTAATAAAAGATGATAATAATAATGAATGGGTGTGGGTGCCAGTAGAAGAAATTAGCAAATATTATGAAAGCGTAGATTCAGGAGTCACAATAACAGGAAGTACAGTAACAACAAAAAAATATACAAAATCATCAATAGAAATGGGAAGAGAAGAAGATAAGACAACAATAACAAGAGGATTACCAAGTAGTAGTAATAGTTGTCGTGAGCCTGCATTACTAGGTACAAATTATGATAGTGATGCTAATGCGAAAAAGGCAGGATTTACAGATGCAAAAGATATGGCAACAAAAATGGTAAGAGAATATGAAACAATGATAAAAAGCATAGAAAAATATGGAGGATTCTATATAGGAAGATATGAGCTATCTGGAACAGTAGATAATCCAACAGAAAAAACAGGAGCAACAATAACAAAAAAAACCTGGTATGAATTGTATAATGCATGTAAAAAAATAGGAGCAAAATCTGATGGAAGTGATAAAGAAGGAATAGCAACAAGAATGATATGGGAATGCCAGTGGGATGCCACATGTGATTTTATATCAAAAAAGGGAGACCAAAAGAAAATAACAGATTCACGTAGTTGGGGAAATTATTCTGATTCAACGTTTCCAGCCAATACAGGAAATTATGAAAAAAGTAAAAAGAAAGATACAGGATCAAATGAATATTGGAAGGCAAATAATATTTATGATATAGCAGGAAATTGCTATGAATGGACACAAGGGGCGAGCGTCACCAGCAGACGTGCTGAACGTGGAGGTTACTACTACGACAGTGGCTCTTACCTTCCAGCATATATCAACAGCCACAACGATCCTACCAACAGCTACGTCTTCTTACGGTTCTCGTCCCACTTTAATAATTACTACTGGAATCTAGAGCGTGGGAACCAGTGGAAAGAAGAATGGAATAGGTTGACAGAAAATAGAATCTAAAGAAGGCGAAAGCCTTTAATAGCATGAAATACGCTATTATGGCAAAATTTAAGTTATACTACTCAGAAAGAGGAGCAAGACTTAAATTTTGCCATTATCGTAGCGCCACTAGTGTGGCGCTTTTTCTATGTTTACAGGCATGGTTATGTAAACAAAAAATAACATAGAAAAAGCGTAATAATTATAAAAAAGGTGGTGCAAAAATGAGTTTTAGTAATATGTTAGAAATTTTACAAGAGAAAAATAAGGGAAAAATTGTATTAGTAAAATTAGGTGTTTTTTATATTGCGACAGGAAAAGATGCTGTTTTGTTAAATAATTTATATTATACTAGAAATGTCAGAAGAATTAAGAAGAAACAAATCTATATATTGATTTTGCATTGCTATTATTTTTTGAATGGACTTTTTATAAAAAAATAAAAAAATTTTAAGATAAGTATTGACAAGTATAAAGAAATCTAGTATACTTAATCTCGTCGGAAGGATACGGTCGCTTAGCTCAGCTGGGAGAGCATCTGCCTTACAAGCAGGGGGTCATAGGTTCGAGCCCTATAGCGACCACCATTTTTTACGGCCTGGTAGTTCAGTTGGTTAGAACGCTAGCCTGTCACGCTAGAGGTCGACGGTTCGAGCCCGTTCCAGGTCGCCATTTTTTTATATAAAAAGGCTTGATAGCTCAGTTGGTAGAGCAGAGGACTGAAAATCCTCGTGTCAGTGGTTCGATTCCACTTCAAGCCACCAAAGAAAATCGTGATTTTATCACGATTTTTTTTACATAAAAACAGTGGATCTGGAATAAAAAATATTATATATATTTGCAAAAAATGCATAATAATTATTATATATATGTTATAATAACTGGGAAAAATAAGATAAAATGATTTGTTTAGATAGATTATGAGAAAGGAGTATAAAAATGGTTGAAAACCAAGATATAGAATTTAAGTCAGTTTGGAAAGATGAATACTTAAAATGGATTTGTGGTATGGCAAATGCCAATGGAGGTACAATATACATTGGAAAAGATGATAAAGGAAAAGTTGTCGGTGTAAATAATGCTATAAAACTTGTAAAAGAGATTCCCAACAAAATAAAGGATACAATGGGAATAATTCCAGAAGTTAAAATAGAAGAAGAAAACGATTTATTATATTTAATTATTAAAGTAGATGAATACCCAATGCCTATAAGCTATCAAGGGAAATTTTATTTAAGAAGTGGTAGCAATAATCACGAAGTTACAGGTAGTGAACTTGATAGATTTATGCTTGATAGAGTCGGAAAACGTTGGGAAGATTTGCCTGTAAAGAATGCTACATTTGATGATTTAAGTGAAGAAGCATTTAAAGCATTTCGAGAAAAATCAGTTAAAAGTGGTAGATTAAAACCTGAAGATGTAGAAATAGATAATGAAATATTATTAAAAAATTTAGGACTATATGATGGAAAATATATAAACAAAGCAGGACTTTTACTGTTTGGAAAAAATCCAAATCAATGGATTGTAGGTTCGTATATAAAAATTGGATTTTTTGAAGATAATGATGCAGATTTAAGATACCAAGATGAAATTCAAGGTCCATTAATTTTACAGGTAGATAAAGCAATAGACTTAATATATCTTAAATATTTAAAAGCGCTAATCCATTACGAAGGAGTACAGAGAATAGATGAGTACATGTTCCCTATTGAACGGATTTAGAGAAATTTTATTGAATAGTATCAATCATAAGCAGTATGAAGAAAATAATCCAATTCAAATTAGTATTTATGATGATAAAATGTATGTATGGAATGATGGTAAATTTCCTGATGAAATTGCTAAACAAGATTTATTTAAAAAACACTATTCAAAACCATATAATCCATTAATTGCTCAAACATTTTTTAAAGCTGGTTTTATCGAATCTTGGGGAAGGGGCTTTGAAAAAATAAGAAAAGAATGTGAAGAATATGGTTCACCACTTCCAGAAGTAGAAATTAAAAATAGTGGGGTTATGGTAAAATGTGTTCCTTCAAAAGTTTATATGGAATTATTGGATAAAATGAAAGGAAAAAATGGCCCAGCAAATGACCCAGTAAATGACCCAGTAAATGACCCAGTAAATTTAGATGAGATAGAAAGAAAAATATTAGAAATAATTAAAGATAATGCTAGTATAACAAGGAAAGATTTATCAAAATTATTATATTTATCAGAGACAACTATAAAAAGAAAATTATCAAATTTAAAGCAACACAATATAATTGAAAGATTAGGATCTGACAAAAAAGGCTCTTGGAGAATTTTATAAAATTGAAAATTTTACAATAATTATATAAGTATAATTTTCAAGTGGCAATTTAGTAGATATAATTGTTTTATCTAAAGAAAATAAAAAGCAATAAATTGAGAGATCACTGATATAGTTAAAGGGAGTTTTTTAAAAGTATGGGAATAACTCTGACTGTTATTATTATTGGATTTTTAATAGGTATAATTCCGACAAATGTAGGAAAATGTGGAGATAATGCAACATTTGGAGGGTAAAAATAAAATGTTTTCAAAAATGGGAAAATACGAACCTTGCGGAATATTTACAACAGGGCATTTTATATTAATCGCAATTACTGTAATTTGCATAGCAATTGCATTAAAGTATTCAGTAAGGAAGAGTAAAGAAGAAGTTTATAAAATAATAAGAAATGCAACAATTGTAATATTCATATTAGAGGCTATAAAAATAATTTATAGTATACAACAAAACTCATGGAAGGCAGTTGATACATACCTTCCACTATATTATTGTAGCATATTAATATATGCTGGATTATTAAGTTCATTCGGAAAAGGCAAGTTAAAAAGAGCTGGAGATGTGTGCTTAGCAACAGGCTCTATAATTGGAGGAATTGTATTTATAATATATCCATCCACATCATTACCAAGGTATCCAGCATTTCATATTTTAAGTATATATAGCTTTTTATTTCATGGAACTATGATGTATTTAGGAATATTAATAAATAAAACAAATTATATAGATTTAAAAATTAGTGACGTAAAATACTTTGCTGCTGTAATAGGCGCGATGAGCATAGTTGCATTAATTGTAAATAAAATATTTAATGTTAATTTGATGTTTATATCAAATAATTTTCCAGGAACGCCTATAGAGATAATATACAAATTAACTAATGGAGGCTATGCATATAGTTTGGTTATGGTAATACTTCAAATGACGTTACCGTTTTATGCTTGTTTCTTTCTAAAGTACTTGACAGTTTGTAAGAATAAGGCTAAAATATAATAGGATATAATATATGTATTAATAAAAATAGATTAAATAAAAATAACCAAGTGCATACAAAATGCACAAAATATAATCTAAAAATATTAGATATATATTTATACGCACATTGAAAATTTAATAGAAAGAGGTGTAAGATTATGGATTATGTAATCGGTATCGCCATTTTTCTAGTCTCAGCAGTGATTTTTACCTTTGTTGGTATTACAATAAGAAAGAAAATAGCAGAGTCTAAAATAGACAGCGCAGAAAACGAAGCTAAAAAGATAATAGAACTAGCACAAAAAGAAGCAGAAAGTAAAAGAAAAGAAGAGATTTTAAAAGCAAAAGAAGAAATTATAAATGCTAGGAAAGAATTGGATAATGAGGTTAGAGAAAGAAGAGGCGAGGTTCAAAATCAGGAAAGAAGATTAATTCAAAAAGAGGAAAACCTAGAACGCAAAATAGCTCAAATGGATAACAAAGAAAGAGAATTCGAAAAGAAAGAAAAAGATTTGGAAAATAGAAGAGGAGAGCTAGAAAATGTAATAAACAGGCAAATGGAAGAGCTACAAAGGGTTTCAGGATTATCTAAGGAAGCAGCTAAAGAGCAATTGTTAAAAGAGATGGACAAGCAATTAACAATTGAAAAAGCAAATCTTATAAAATCAGCAGATGAGAAGGCAAAAGAAATGGCTACTAAAAACGCCAAAGAAATAATAGGATATGCAATTCAAAAATGTGCTGCAGACCATACATCAGAAACAACAGTATCTATTGTTACACTACCAAATGACGAAATGAAAGGTAGAATAATAGGTAGAGAAGGAAGGAACATTCGTACATTAGAAACATTAACAGGAGTTGATTTGATAATAGACGATACACCTGAAGCGGTTGTAATTTCTGGATTTGATGCATTAAGAAGAGAAGTAGCAAGGATAGCTCTTGAAAAATTAATGGATGATGGAAGAATCCATCCAGCCAAAATTGAAGAAATGGTTGAGAAAGCTAAAGAAGAAGTAGCTCAAACCATTAAAGAAGAAGGCGAAAGAGCTTGTATAGAAACAGGAGTAATAGGTTTACATCCAGACTTAGTTAATTTAATTGGAAAATTAAAATACAGAACAAGTTATGGACAAAATGTTTTAAACCACTCAATAGAAGTATCAAATCTAGCAAGAATAATGGCAGAAGAGCTAGGATTAGATCCTAAAATAGCAAGACGTGCTGGACTATTACACGATATAGGAAAAGCACTAGACCACGATATGGAAGGAACACACGTACAAATAGGTGTTGAAGTTTTGAAAAAATACAAAGAAAATCCACTTGTAATAAATGCAGTAGAAGCACATCATGGAGATGTTGAGCCACAAACAATAGAAGCTGTATTAGTACAAGCAGCAGATGCAATATCAGCTTCAAGACCAGGAGCAAGACGTGAAACACTTGAAAATTACATTAAGCGTTTAGAAAAACTTGAAGAAATAGCAACATCATTTGATGGAGTTGATAAATCTTATGCAATTCAGGCTGGACGTGAAGTTAGAATAATCGTAAAACCAGAAAAAATATCTGATGCTCAAATGACAATTTTAGCAAGAGATGTTTCTAAAAAGGTTGAAGAAGAAATGGAATATCCAGGACAAATAAAAGTAAATATTATAAGAGAAACACGTGTTGTAGATTACGCAAAATAAAGAAAATCTTCATTTAGTAGAAATACTAGATGAAGATTTTTTGTATTTAAATTGTAATAAAAAAGTAATGAAAATGTAACTAAAATTAAAGAAAAATATTGTATAATAAAATTGTGTTATAATATACAATATTGGAGAAGAATGTATGAACATATTGAAAGAACTTGAAAAAATAGGTATCACTCCAGGAGAAAAAATAACAGTAGAAGAAAAAAACTATATAGCAAAAACAGCGGCAAATCAATTGTCGGAAAGTATGCACGAGTTAGGTGATAATTACAATGAAATATATATGAGATTATTTAATTGCGATATTTACCGAGCCCAGGTGGATAGCAAATTTAATGGAGTGTTTTATTATTATAAAAATAATGCAATATATGTGGATTATGCTAAAAACATAAAAGAAATGGACGACTATATAATCCATGAATTAATACATTATTTGCAAAACTTTAATCACGTAAGCAAAGAAGATAAAAGAGCAGGACTATGCCAATTTTTAGAATTTAAAATCTTTGGACTAGGTTTAAATGAGGCAATAGTGCAGTATCTAACTGCTAAAGCTCAATTTAAGAAGGCACATAGGGTAAGCAATGATAGGGTAACAATAGTTACAAATAGTGAAGAGTACTACAAATACATTACTAGCTTGGCAATACAAATATTGTTTTTGATAGGAGAAAGCAAAGCTATAGATAGTTGCATAAATAGCAATGATAATTTTGAAAATGAATTATATAATACGTTTGAAGAAAATACAGAGAAAATATTAAAAAACTTTGACTTGATTTTAGATGAGAACAATAAAACTGTTGATAAGAATGAAGACAGAATAACTGATATATATATGGAAACTCAAGAGCTTATTTACAAAACATATTTTGAAAACATGTATAAAAGAGTAGAAACAATAAAAGAACTTGATGAGCAAGTTCAAAAGTTAGAAGACTATGAAACGATAATAGGAAAAGAACTTAACACTTCAATTGAAGAAGATAATTTTTTAGCATTCAAAAAAGAAATGAGTAGTAAATTCTTGAACAAATATATTAAGATAAACAGGGAAAGAACTGGTAATAGTCTTGCAGTAATATATAGAAATGCAATATATAATATATGGAGAAAAATCCAAAATTTCATACAAACTAAAATAATAAGAACAAAATAAAATGAGGTACAGCAACATGCTGTACCTTTTAATATTTTATAAAAAGAATTTTAAAAAGTTAAGAGTAAAAATTGAAAGAACAATTTTCCAAGTACTTTTTAAAGTCTTTAAAACTACATTCTTTGCGATTACTAGATTGTAATCTTTTTTTACTGTTAAAGCCAAACAATTTGATATATCATTATTTGAATCTTCTATGTTATTTTCTACATTAATATCTGATTCAGTAGAAACTTCTATATTGGTTGAATCGGTGTTTACATTTGTTTCTTCTAAATTTATATTTGTTTCGTTTAATTCTATTTGTTGCTCAGATTCTAAATTATTCGTGTTTTTCTCTCTTAAATCTACCATAAATTGGAATCCTTCCTTAGTTAAAATACTTAATTTACGTAAATTATAACATAGTGCGATTAAAAGTCAACAAAAATAACAGAAAAGTCGAAAAAAATCATATAAAAGATTTACAATAATGTAAAAATATATTGAAAATTGGGAAAAAATGTGGTATAAGAATAGTGTATTTTGTTTTACAATTATTAACATATTTTTCCAAATAAGGAGTATTCTGGATTATCTGGAATATCATGTTAATAAGAGCACATTAAATAATAAAGTTTATTTTTAAAGGGGGTAAACATGAGAAGTGCAACAATTAAGTTAATAGCATGCATAATGGTTATTGTAATGCTGTTATTAGTTACGGGAATGCCAGCAAAGGCAAATACAAATGAAGAAAATATAATTTTGAAAAAAGGTGAACAGGAATTTTTAATTTACTACAAAGATATTTGTAAGCAAGAATTCCAATTTGCAATTAGCATAGATGAAAATGCTAAAGAAGCAGAGTTGAATTTTAGAAATTCTGTAAAAGATCAACTTACAGAAGAGGCATTAAATGTAGCATACATAGATGCAACTTCATTTACAAGTATTTTTGGAGGAAAAAACACTTCAATTGCATATGTTTGGATTAAAGATTTAAATGACCAAACAATATTAGCAAAAAGCAAAATTAATTTAAATGAGGCACTAGATGATGAAAAAGTAGAATTAGTTGAAAATACAACAAAGGCAAATGAAGCAACAAACAGAATACAAATAGATACTACACAAATCTATGAAATTCATCCAGAAGTAGAAGGAATAACAACTACAGTAAGAACTGGAAAGATAGTAGTAAAAGAAAACGAAGGTTCAAAATATTACTATAGTTTAATCAAAGTATCTGATGAAAACAGTGATGCAACAGAAATGTACAAATTAGCTGAAACAATGGCAACGAATAAAAATACAGATACTTACGAAAAGCTATCAGCAGAGAAAAGATTCTATGAATTATACGAAAAATTAACTCCTGCAGAAAGCGACTGGACAGAAGTTGAAAATTCAGAAATACTTCAACCAGAAACAGCAAGAACTGGAGACAAATATATCGTATATATCAAAGAAGCAAACGGACAAACAACAACTGTAGATGCAAAATTATTATTAAGCAAATATGATTATGAAGAAAAACGTGTAAAAGAAGAAGACAAAGTAATTACAGAAACTGTTAAATTACCAGTGACATTTGATAGTGGAGCAATTTTATTTACAGTATTAGGAATTATAATAATTGCATTAGCAATATTAATATTTATAAGAGTAAAATCTAATAAAAAAGCTGAGAATAAATAGTTATGAAAAAGGTCTATAATCTTATAATTGCCGTATTAATTGTAGCATTAATCGTGGTAATAGCAATGATTGTTATAAGATATGGTGGCAATTATTTAAACGAAAAAGAGGTTTCCGCCTCGCTTACAACAATAGAAGAGATACTAAATAGCAAAGAAACAGAGCAATTAGAAAGCTTACCAGAGCTGGAATTTAAAGGATATAAAGTAGAAGGAATAATAGAAATTCCTAAAATAAATATTAAGTATCCTATAATTGACCACACAAACGAAGAAACAATGAAAGTATCTATAACAAAATTTTGGGGACCGCAAGCAAATGAGATTGGAAACTACACAGTAGCAGGACATAATAACAAAGATGGAACAATGTTTGGTAAAACAAAATATTTACAAATAGGAGATAAAATTAGACTAACAAATCTAAGAAATGAAACTATCGAATATGAAATATTTAAAATATATTCAATTGAACCAGATGATGTGGAATGTGTAGAAAGTGTACAATCAGGAACCAGAGAGATTACTTTAATAACATGTACAAACGGTCATAAGAATAGATTGGTAACTAAAGCAAGACAAGTTTTATAATTTAAAATATGGGGGTAAAAAAATTGAAAGCGAGAATTAATTATAAGAGTAGAAAAACCATTATAATTACGTGCGTAATAGCAGTACTACTAATTGCTGCAGTTACTGGTACAGTTGCTTTTATAAAAGGTAATAATAATGCGGCAGCTGCTATGCCAGATGATAACGAACAAGTAAATTTAAATAATGGAAATAGTAACAATGGCGATACACCACAAGAAAATGATAACCAAAATAATGGTGAAAATGTAGAGCCAAATTTGAATGGTGACCAAAACAATGGTACAACGAATAATGGTGCTAACAATTCAAATACAACAAATCAAAATACAAATAATGGAACAACTACAGCAGGAACAACAACTGGAACTACAACAACAGGAAATAATGGAGCAAACGTTCCAAACCAAGATTACACACAAACAACAGTAATACCAGGAAGAGATAATGTATTAGTTGAGCAAAATACAGAAATAGGATGGAGCCCAATAAGTGTTGCAGCATATATAGCAACAGCAAATTTAAATATACATAAACCAAACTTGGAATTACAAAAATATGCATACCTAGATGGAGATTCTTTAGAAGAACTTCCAATAAATACAGCAGTACAAAAAGGTGAAACAATCACTTATGTTATAAAAATAACAAATAAAGGAAACGAAGATGCAAACGGAATCCGTACAATAGATTCAATACCAGAAGGAACAGAACTTGCTTCTATTTCAGAAGGAGGAGAACTTAATAATGATGGGAAAATTGTATGGAAAAATGATATAAAAGCAGGAGAAACTGTAACAGTATCATTCAAAGTAGTAGTTACAGCAGACTCTGTAAATTTAATTAGAAATACTGCAAAAGTAAATGGAGAAGAAACACCAGAAACAAAAACTCCAGTAATAACAGCAAACAAAACAGCACAAGTTGTTACAATGGTGGAAGATAAAGAAGTTCTAGAAAACAGAGATGCAAAAGTTGGAGAAACAATCAGATACACAATTACTGCAAAAAATACATCAGAAGTTGCTGGAACAACAGTAATAAAAGATAGCATTCCAGAAGGAACAACTTTTGTAGATGGAAGTATAACAGAAAACGGAAACTTTGATAAAGAGAATGGAACAATTACATGGAATAACGTAGTTGTACCTGCAAAAGAAGAGGTTTCTGTAAGCTTTGACGTTGTTGTAAACGAAAAAACAACAGCAGGAGAAGTTGTAAAATCAGTAAAAAATATTGCAACGATTGGAAACACACCAACAGAAGAAGTTGAAACAAAAGTCGCAAATATTACAGGAGAAAAATTTGCTGACAAGACAGAAGCAAAAGTTGGAGATACATTAACATATACAATAAAATTAACAAATAGTGGAAATGGTGATGGAAAAGTAACAGTAACAGATGAAATTCCAGCCGGAACAACATTAGTTGAAAAGTCAATAACAAATAATGGTGTTGAATCTAATGGAACAATCACATGGACTGATGTAGAAGTAAAAGCTGGAGATACAGTAGAAGTTTCATTTAAAGTAACAATTAACAACGATACAAAAACATCAGTAAGAAACACAGCTGTAATTGATGATAATAAACCAACAGAAGAAGTTGAAACAAAAGTTGCAAATATTACAGGAGCAAAATCTGTAGATAAATCAACAGCAAAAGTTGGAGATACATTAACATATACAATAAAATTAACAAATAGTGGAAATGGTGATGGAACAGTAACAGTAACAGACGAAGTTCCAACAGGAACAACATTAGTTGCAGATTCAATAACAGCCAATGGAAGTTATAATGAAGAAAATAAAACAATTACATGGACAGATGTAGAAGTAAAAGCTGGAAAGACAGCAGAAGTTTCATTTAAAGTAACAATTAATAATGATACAACAAAATCAGTAACAAACAAAGCAATAATAGATGGAAAAACACCAACAGAAGAAGTTGAAACAAAAGTTGCAAACATCACAGGAGAAAAATCTGTAGATAAATCAACAGCAAAAGTTGGAGATACATTAACATATACAATAAAATTAACAAATAACGGAAATGGTGATGGAATAGTAACAGTAACAGACGAAGTTCCAACAGGAACAACATTAGTTGCAGATTCAATAACAGCCAATGGAAGTTATAATG
>CAKOVU010000002.1:0-202783 GCA_934122115.1 uncultured Clostridia bacterium
AATTTTTATTGTCCTAATTTTTATTTGTTTTTGAAAATCCAATTATAAACTTCATCTTCGGTAAGTTTACCTTTTTTCATTTGATTAATTTTTTCTTTAGCTTGTTTTTTCCAGTTTTCAAAATCTTTAGCAATTTTCTTATTGTCTTTATTTTTCTTGACTTGCATAAATTTTTGTTGATATGTTCTCCTATATTCTCCCATAGCCTTATTTTGTTTTAATCTTTCTGTATAAGATTGGAAAGCACCTAAATCTCTACAAGATTTTGATTTTTCTTTTGGATAATCACAATAAATCTCATCTACTTTTGAGGTTGGAATAAAGTACATTCCACAGTTTTGGCATTTTTTGATTGGATAGTTAGGTGTTTTTGAAAGTTCTTCAAGTATTGCATAGCAAATACTTGATAAATCGTTACTTTTATGTGTATCACTCATTGAAAGTAGCACATTCTCTGAATGTAATGACTCTAGTATATCATATTCACTATTATTTAAAAATTCATCATATTTTCTTGAATAACTATCTCTCATAATTAAGTCATTTTTATAATAAGAATATAATTTGCCTTTTCTTTTTATTAAATAAACAGCAAATCGTTCAGAGTATGTATATTTTTCTAAATTACTGTCATTATTCAAATTATATATGTATGTAACAGCTTTTATCAGTTCTCCTTGTAAGTTTATTAGATTTTCCTGTAAATCATCAAATATCTTAGTTGTTGCCTTTAAATAGTTTTCATTACTACCATAATTATCAAGTAATTCAAATTTATAATTTTCATCTAAATCTCTTAATATTTCAAAGCCATAAGCATAGATGAAAGTTCTGTAAGCTACTTCATAATTTGATAAATCAGCATTTAAAAATCTTAATAATAAAAGTCCAAATTTCTCATAAAAAGGGAAGTAAATACTAGCAGGGTGTTTTAAGCCATTATCTGTTTTCTCCTTTTCTTTATAATAAACATCTCTTAATTTATTTTCAGTATCTAAATGATAATCAGCTTTATAAAAATATAATGGTGTAGCATAATATTCTTTTTTTGTTTCAGCATCAAACCAGAAGTAGAAATCTTGAAAGAAAGTTACTTTTGGTAATTCCATACTCATCTATTTTTCCCTCTTTAAAATAAATTTTATTAAAAGCAATCAACAATTCAAAAAAATAATAAATTGTTATTGAAATTCTATATTTATTATACTATAATATTAATGTGATTACAATACTTTTTCTAAAAACTAATTGCTAAAAGTAATAGACAAAAAATTCACTAAATGAGAGGAAAAGATTGTAATAGTAATGAGTTTAAGGTTTTAGGCAAACTATTAACAACACAGTAAAGTAATTTTTATTTTTTTTATTTTTGAGTTTTTATATAGTAGGTGTGAAATTGTAGTTTGTTGAAATAGAGAATTTTTAAAGGAACGGAGGTGTTAAAGATAAAAACAAAATTGAATAGTAAAGAAATTAAAGATAAAATAATTGAGTTATTTTTTATAAAACATTTAAGACCAGTAGATATATCAAAGAAATTAAATGTTGGAATGTCATATATAACTAAAATTATTCAAAAAGATTCTAGATATATTGGAGAGAAAAAATCTAGAAAATCAGAAACTAAAGAAAAAATTAAAGTAAAAAAAGAGTATATGCACAAAATAAAAGACAAAAAGAAAAAGAAGAGAAACAAGAATATCAAAAAATGTTAATACAGATAAATAGAGATAATGAATATTTATCTACCAAAAAGAAAGAAAATGATTTACAATATGCAAAATGGAATAGAAGTATTTATGAATATGATAAATATAGTAGTGATTTAGTATTAAAAGATAATATAAGTATTGGATTTAATGTCGCTAAAAGAGTTAGTAATGTTGTAAATCCAAATATGATAAAGAGTAATAAAATATATGTTTAATGTATGCTTTGAAGAAATCAAGGTGTATTTTTTTGCTCTAATTTTTAGAAAGAGGTATTAAGAAATGATTTTATTTATGAAAAAATTTAAGAAATATGTAGAATAGCAATAGGTTAATAAAGTATATAATAACTGAATTTATAACCATAAATAGCTATTCGAAGGAAAGGAATAGCTATTTATATGAAACAAGAATATAAAATAAAAGAGGTTTTTGATGATAATGCAAAAACAATACAAGAAAAGTTACAAGAAACATTTATAAATTATTTAATCGAGAAAATTAATAAATAAGGAAAGGCTAGTTTGTATGTATTTTTTACATATTAACTAGCCTGAATTTATTACGTAGAAAATTTCGTTAGAAATTTTTGAAGTAAAAAGGTTATTTTACTTTGATTGTGCAATAAAAGCAAAGCTTTTTTGCACATTTGGACGTCGAAATCTTGGATTTCGTTAACGTCCAATTTTCTTATAAATATTAGTTGAAATATTTTTGTATTAATTGTATAATTCAGTTATAAATTGGATAGGAGGAAACTTATTGTTATTAGAAAGAGAGGTTTAAATGATAACAATAGCAGATCCTGAAAAATATGTAGCAGGATTATATGAAAGATTATCCAATGAAAAGATTGAAGTCGGTAATGGAGAGGTACTAGAAACAAGCGAAGATGAAAGAGAAACTGGCAGTATAAGCACACAAAAACTATTTTTAAGAAACTTTTGTAAAGACAATAATATACGAGTATATTATGATTATACAGATGACGGAGTTTCTGGAGCTACTTTTAACAGACCAGACTTTAATAGAATGATAAAGGACATTGAAAATAAGAAAATCAATTTAGTAATAGTAAAAGACTTATCTAGATTTGGCAGATTATCAAGTAAAATATCGTATTATTTAGATGAGTTTTTCATTGAAAAAGGTGTAAGGTTTATAGCAGTAACAGATGATATAGACACAGGTGCAATCGAAACATCAGAAGATATGGTGCAATTTAAGGCATTTTTTAATGAATGGTTTTTAAGAGATACATCAAGAAAAGTAAGGAATGGAAAGAAAACGAGAGCAAGAGAAGGCAAAGTAATGACAACATATCCTACTTATCGGATATAAGAAAGACCCATTAGATAATAACCATTATGTAATAGACCCAGATATTGCTCCAATAGTTAGAAGAATATTTATGTTAGCACGAAATGGAAAGACACCAACTGAGATAGGTAAAATTCTAACAGATGAAAGAACTTTAGTACCATCAGAAATAGTTGGAAATGGACATACAAGAAAAGATGGAATAAAAAGAGGTTGGAACAGAAACACAGTAAAAAGAATATTGCAAAATGTAACTTATCTAGGTTGGGTATCAAATGGAAATACAAAAAAGATAAACTATAAAAGCAAGAAAACAATGATAATGCCAAAAGAAGATAGAATAATGAAAAAAGGTATGCACACACCGATAATAGATGAAGAAACTTTTAATATAGTACAAGATATGATAAAAAGTAGAACTTCTACAAGAGCAAAAAGTTATGATTGGTTACTAAAAGGGCTAGTATGCTGTAAGGAATGTGGCAAAAAATTAAGTTTAGTACCACAAAAACATCCTAATAAAACAACATTCTATTTAAGATGTAATACTTATGCTTGTAATACTCATTTAGGTTTATGCACACCACATAGTAATAATCTAGAAAAAGTAACAAACTTTGTAATTGAACAAATCAAAAAGAGATGTAAAGAGTTTTTGAATGAAGAAAAATATACAAGATTAGCAAATACATCAAAAGACAAGATAATCAAAGATAGGTTTAATGTGAAGAATGAAATTCTTATTTTAGAGAAGAAAATTAAAGATATAAATAAGAGAATAGACAAGTTATATGAAGATAAATACAACGGACTATTTGAAGATGAAGATTTTTCAAGACTGTATTTAAAACAAATAGAAAGCAGAAAACAAGCAGAAGAAAGAATAAAGCAGTTAAAGGAATTAGAAGAAAAAGAAGATTCATCAGTAGACATTGATAAACTTGTTAAAGATTTCGTAAATATGAAAGAAATAACGAGGACAATGCTTGTATCTTTAGTTGATAAGATAGAAATATCAGAAAATAAAGAAATAACTATATATTATAAATTCAATATTTTAAATATGGGAAAAGAAGATAATAAATTACAAAATGTTGGCTAAATATTAAAAATAGTCATAACAGAATATTATAACGATAGTAGTTTTATTAATCTTAGCAGGAGTAAGTCTAAATCTGGTAATAGAAAATGAAGGAATTTTAACAAGAAGTACACCCAATACAACAGATTATAGAGAACCAGATTTAGTAACTAGTTATGATAAAACAGAATCATAATAAAGAAATATGGTGACTTCTATATAGGTAGATATGAATTATCAAATGAAGGAATGCAAAGGGAAAAAGAAACATTAACCAATATAAATTGGTACAATTTATATAAGAAATACACAACATTAAATGCTAGCTGTAATGGACCCAAGAGGCGAACGATACCAGCTACCGCAATAAATACGTCCGCTAATATTTTGCAGAATGCGGGTTATAAAGTGATTACACTGAAAGCGTTGGTAGAATCATTGCCAACTGAAATTGATATTCGAAAGTATAATGAGGCATATTTAAATGGAGCAAGCGAAACTTAATGTATTTCATCTGCGCTTGTGTAAAAATCAGAGAAGTTTTTATTTGACAAATATAAAAATATATGGTAAAATAAGCATCTGTAAGCCGCCTGGGTCGGGCAACTAAATGTTAATATTAATTTTTATAGAAAATTAATAAGTAACTGCCTTGAATTTTATGCTTAGCGAGTATACGTGTAAAGGGAGGTGTACAAATAATGTACGCAATAATCGAAAGCTGTGGAAAACAATACAAAGTAGCAGAAGGAGATGTAGTATTCTTCGAAAAATTAGATGTAGAAGAAGGTAAAAAAGTTACTTTTGATAAAGTAGTTTTAGTATCTGACGATAAGAAAGTAGAAGTCGGAGTTCCTTATGTTAAAGGTGTTAAAGTTGAGGGAAAAGTAGTAGCTAATGGTAAAGGTAAAAAAATAATAGTTTACAAATACAAAGCTAAGAAAAACTACAGAAGAACCCAAGGACATAGACAACCATATACAAAGGTTGAAATAACATCTATAAAAAAAGCTGCTGAGAAAGCAGAAAAGAAAGCTGAAGCTAAAGAAACAAAGACAGAAGCTAAAAAAGAAGCTAAGGCTTAATTATTAATCAGAAATTAATTGATATATAAAATATATTATTACCGAAGGGAGTGAATCGTAATGGCTCATAAAAAAGGTCAAGGTAGTGTTAAGAACGGCAGAGACAGTGAATCTAAACGTCTTGGACTAAAAAGAGCAGATGGACAAATAGTACCAGCTGGAAATATACTAGTAAGACAAAGAGGAACAAAATTCCATCCAGGTAAAAATGTTGGAATCGGAAGCGATGATACACTATATGCAAAAGTAACTGGTATGGTTAAATTTGAAAGACTAGGAAAAGATAAAAAACAAGTTAGTGTTTATACTGACGAAGAATTAAAAGCAATAGCTGCAAAAAAAGAAGCTCCAAAAGCTGAGAAAACAGAGAAAAAAGCAGCAGCAAAGAAAACAACAAAAACAGCTACAACTAAAAAAGCAACAACAAAAACCGTAAAGAAAGAAGTAGCAGAGAAATAAAAATAAACTTCCTACACTCTTATGAGTTGTAGGAAGTTTTTTCTAAAATCACATGTTTATATTGTAAAAAATAATAAAATCCTATATAATAGATACATAAATTTTAGGAGTAAATAATATGAGATTTGGGTTAACAGAAAGAAGCTTTGAAAAAATAGAAAAAGTAATAGCTAAATATGCTCAATGCACATTCAAGGTTTTTGGCTCAAGAGCCAGAGGAGATTACAAGAATGGATCAGATATTGATATAGCAATTATAAACGATGTTGATGAAAAAACAAAATTTCAAATAATGAATGATTTTGATATGTTGGACATACCATATATGGTGGATTTAGTTTTTACAAAGGATGTAACAAAAAAAGAACTTCTAGAATCAATAGAAAGAGATGGAGTGAACTTTTATGAGTAGATTTGATGAAAGAAAAGAGGATTATAAGAACGCATTAGCAAGATTGAAAGAGGCTTTAGAAGAAGAACCTTCCGAGATTGTTATAGATGGAATATTACATAGATTTGAATTTACATTCGAGCTTGCATGGAAAACTATAAAAGATTATATGGAATATATGGGGATTGTAAATAAAATTGGGAGTCCTAGAGAAAATATTCAATTAGCATATAAGCAAGGAATTATAGAAGATGGAGAAATATGGATAGATATAATGTTGTCTAGAAATGCATTGTCTCATTTATATAATGAAAGAGAATCAAGAAAAATATATAATGAAATAAAAGAAAAATACATAGTAGAATTTGAAAAGTTAGAAGAAAAGTTTGAAAATATTTTATAGCAAACGGAGGAAATAAAATGGCAGAGAAGAAAAGAATTTTAACGGGCGATAGGCCTACCGGAAGGCTACATATAGGCCACTATTTTGGATCTATAAAAAAGAGAGTAGAAATGCAAGAATCTGGATTATATGATCCATACATATTAATTGCGGATGTTCAAGCATTAACAGATAATTTTAATAATCCAGAAAAAGTAAGAAAAAATGTAAGAGAAGTTGCAATGGATTATTTATCTTGTGGAATAGATCCAGAAAAAACAACAATATATATTCAATCAATGATACCAGAAACAGCAGAACTTACTGTGTTTTATTCTAATCTAGTAACTATTGCTAGGCTAGAAAGAAACCCAACCGTAAAAACTGAAATTGCTCAAAAAAGAGATATTTTTGGAGAGAGCGTTACATATGGCTTTTTGGGATATCCAGTAAGCCAAGCTGCAGATATTACTTGCTTTAGTGGAGAACTTGTACCTGTGGGTGAAGACCAATTACCTTTGATAGAACAATGCAGAGAGATAGTAAGAAAATTTAATTCAATTTATGGTGATGTTTTAATAGAACCACAAGCTGTTTTATCATCTGGCAAAAGAATTAAAGGCTTAGATGGCAATGAAAAGATGGGGAAATCATTAGGGAATGCAATCTATTTGTCTGACAGTGAAGAAGAAATAACAAGAAAAGTTATGAGTGCAGTAACAGATCCAAAAAGAATAAAGAAAGATGATTTAGGAAATCCGGATGTATGCATGGTGGCATATTATCATAATTTATTCTCATGCAAGGAAGAATATGAAAACGTGTGTGCTGAATGCAGGGCTGGCAGCAGAGGATGTGTTGCTTGCAAGAAGCAATTAGCTCATAATATAATAGAAACATTAAGACCAATTAGAGAAAAAAGAAAATATTATGAAGAACACCCAGAGATAGTAGATAAAATATTGATGGATGGAACCGCAAAGGCTAAAAAAGAAGCAGAGAAAACAATGAAAAAAGTAAAAAAAGCGATGAAATTAGATTATTTCGCATAGGAGGAAAAAATGGGATTATTTTCAAGAATAAAGGAACTTTTTGCGGGTTCAAAAACCAAAAGACTAAATGAGGAAAATTATTATGAGAGCCAATATGGTGCTCCACAAAATAAGGAGCTGAAATTGCCATATATAATTATGCTTCCAGATAATAAATCTATAATGATTACATCACTAGACTATAATAATGTGATTATGCATGCCAATGGTGAAAAAACTGATGTGATAGTAGCTAAGATGCTTGAGATACAAGAAAATAGCGAGGTAGCTCGTAATTCAGAAACTCACATAGCTTTTGAAGTTACTCAAGGTATGCCAATAGACCAGGCTATATTAAGCAAAATAGGTACGTATTATTTACGAGAACTAAAAAATAAAGATCGTAATCCTGATTGCATGTATTTGGGAAGAATATCAGAAAATCCATATGCAGAAATAAATTGGCACAATAAAAGCGATGTGATTGAAGAGTATATTAACACGAAAGTTGCTCCTAAATTGAACGAAGAAAAAAGAAGAAAGCAAGAAAAACAAATTATGGAACAACAAACATTAGAGTCAAGAGTTGCATCAGAACATGATAAGTATGTAGCAAGGCTGCAAGCTAAGCGAGCACAAAAAGATGAAATAAAAATGGCTAGAATTGACAACCCATATTTAAAGCAAGTTGGACCAAATTATGTTGTTGATGGAAAAATATACAGCGATTATAATGGAATAGATATGATTGGTGGAGATATACTTAAATTAAGAAAACTTAATAAGGTTGGAAAAGATGCAAATAACATATATTTGTATACGGGATATATAAGTACAACACCAAATGAATATGATTCTGAGGTGTTATTGAAAACTGCTAGACCAATGGGAAGAGCAGTGTGCTTTGCATCAGATAGAAAAATTGAAGAAATATTGCAATCAAATGATATTGGAGATTTAAAAACTTTATTAACTGCACTATCACTTCCAAGCAATGAAAAAAATGAAGCACTAGAATATATAGGAAGAATAAATAGAAGTAACATGATAGATACAGATTTAAATAATGCAACAGAACCAATAAAATCAACAGTTGCAAAATTGAAAGAAGAGTTTAGAGAAGAGCAAGAAAAGGAATCTCAGCAAAGAGGTTCTAGATAAATAAAAGAATGAGGAGACTAAAATGTTTACAGATTACGCAAAAATATATGCTATAGCGGGAAAAGGTGGAAATGGAGCCGTTTCTTTTAGAAGAGAGAAATATATAGCAGCAGGTGGACCAGATGGTGGAGATGGTGGAAAAGGCGGAGATATATATTTCGAAGTTAATCCGGATAGTAATACTCTTATAGATTTTAGATATAAAAAGAAATTTAAAGCAACAGATGGTAAAAATGGAGAAGGTGCTCACAAATACGGAAAAAGTGGGGAGGATCTTTATGTTAAAGTGCCAATTGGAACAGTTGTAAAAGATGCAACTACTGGCGAAATTCTAGCAGATTTATCGGAACAAGGGCAAAAAGAATTAGTGCTACATGGTGGAAGAGGTGGAAAAGGAAATTCGCATTTTGCTACTTCAACAAGGCAAGCCCCAAGATTTGCGCAAGAAGGCGAACCAGGTGAAGAAAAAGAAATTATATTAGAGCTAAAATTGTTAGCTGATGTAGGATTAATCGGTTTCCCAAGTGTAGGTAAATCTACAATTTTATCAGTAGTAACATCAGCAACACCTAAAATTGCAGATTATCATTTCACAACATTGGAGCCTAATTTAGGAGTTGTGAAAAGCGAATATGGAGATAGCTTTGTAATTGCTGATATTCCTGGGCTTATAGAAGGTGCAAGTGAAGGAACAGGATTAGGAATTCAGTTTTTAAGGCATATTGAAAGAACTAGACTATTATTGCATGTGATAGATGTATCTGGTTCAGAAGGAAGAGATCCTGTTGAGGATTTTTATACAATTAATAAAGAGTTAGAAAAGTATAGTAAAAAATTATCTGAAAGAAAGCAAGTGATAGTAGCCAATAAAATTGATGTAATGCAAGATGAGGAAAATTATAAAAGATTAGAAAAATTGGCCAAAGAAAATAATATGGAAATATTTAAGATATCAGCAGCTACAGGACAAGGAATAAAAGAATTGATGGTAGAGGTATCTAAAATATTAAAAACACTTCCAAAAGAAGAATTGATAGATGTCAATCATCAAAGAAAAGTATACAAACTAGAAGAGCAAGAACCATATACAATAAAAAAGGAAGATGGAATATTTGTTGTAGACGGACCAGAAATAAGAAAATTAATGAGAAAAGTAAATATGGAGGATAATGAATCTTTATATTATTTCCAGAAAAACTTAGAAGCTCTTGGCGTAAACCAAAAATTAAAAGAAGCTGGAGTAAAAGAAGGAGATACTGTAAAAGTCTATGACTATGAATTAGAATGGGAAGACTAAAATAAATTCATAAATTACAAACTTTTGTTTGACAAACTGTTATTTTTATGATAGGATATTGGTAAATATTTTATTAGGAGTGATTTTATGGGGAGAAGAAGGAATCCTTTAGAGTTAAATAAAAGAGAAAAAGCCATACTTAAATGCATAGAAAAGGGTGTAAACGAAAACGGATATCCACCATCAGTAAGGGAAATATGTAAGGCTGTAGGATTAAAATCAACAGCCACAGTACATGGATATTTAGAAAGATTAGAAGATAATGGTTACATATCTAGAAAAGATAAAATGGGTAGAACGTTGCAATTAATAAAAGGTGGCAAACCATATAGACCAGGAATGGATGGAGTTGCATTTAAGAATATGTTTTCCGGAAAAGAAATGGTTGATGTACCAGTGGTAGGAAGAATTACTGCAGGAGCACCGATATTAGCTGTAGAAAATATTACAGATACATTCCCTATACCGCTAGATTTTATAGGAAATAGCGATTGCTTTATGCTTGTAGTAAGAGGAGAAAGCATGATAGAAGCAGGAATATTCAATGGGGATTATATACTTGTAAAAAGGCAAGATACAGCAGAAAATGGCCAAATTGTGGTAGCCTTAATAGAGGATGAAGCAACAGTAAAAACATTTTATAAAGAAAAAGACTATATAAGATTACAACCAGAAAATAGTACAATGGATCCGATAATAGTACCTAACTGTAAAATTTTGGGAAAAGTTGCAGGAGTATTTAGAAAAATATAATTTAAACTAAGGAATAAGATATTTAATAGTTGATAAGGGGAGAAAGAAAATGAGCAGAATGAAAACATTCGGGAAATACCTTATTCTTTTTGTTGCTTTTTATATATTTGTTAATTTTATGTCGTATGAATTAGTAAAATCTTCATATGCAAATATCAAATGTGCAATCGAAACAAATAATCTAGAAATAAGCATTTCGGAAGCTAAGGCTGCTAGAGAAAGTGGAATAATAAGAGGAAAGGTAAAGAATACATACTCTGAAGATTTAAAAAGTAAATATATAAAATTAGATTTTATATCAGATCAGGGAACAAAAATAACAACAAAATATATAGACATAAGCAACTTGAAGGTTAACGAAGAAAAAGAGTTTAGTGTGAGATTTAAAGCTGAAAATATTAAAAAAATAATTATAAATGAAGTGGAAAATGTAGAAGAAGGCAGTGGAGAAATAGTAAGCCAAGAAATGGTTAATACAGCAATATGGGGATTCTTGATATGGCTTATTGTGTGGCCTTTCTAAAAATATAAGTTTAGATAGAATAAATGGAGCATATAATATACAAAATAAATATATATGTTCTATTTTTTTATACAAAATGTTTGATATTTGGTATGAAATGTAATATAATTGTAACGAATTTGCAATAATGAAAAGATGAAAGGAAAATATAAATGTTTGATTTTGGACAGGATATAGGGATAGATTTAGGCACAGCAACTGTAATTGTATATGTAAAGGGAAAAGGGGTAGTTTTAAGAGAGCCATCAGTAGTAGCAATAGATAAAAATACTGGAGAAGTATTAGCTGTTGGTAAAGAAGCTAGAAAAATGCTAGGAAGAACCCCAGGAAATATAATTGCTACTAGGCCTTTAAGAGATGGCGTGATTTCAGATTATACAGTAACAGAAAAAATGTTAAAATATTTTATAAATAAGGTATGCGGAAAATATATTTTTGCTCCAAGAATGATGATATGTGTTCCATCTTTAGTTACTGAAGTAGAAAAGAAGGCGGTTATTGATGCTGCAGGTCAAGCAGGAGCTAGAAGAGTGTATTTAATAGAAGAACCACTAGCAGCTGCTATAGGTGCAGGATTAGATATTTCAAAACCTTGTGGAAATATGGTAGTAGATATCGGAGGAGGAACTACAGATATAGCAATAATATCATTAAAGGGTACTGTTATTAGCACATCAATAAAGGTGGCTGGGGATAAATTTGATGAAGCAATAGTAAAATATATAAAAAGGAAGCATAACATAGCCATAGGAGAAAGAACAGCTGAAGATTTAAAAATAAATATAGGCTGTGTGTATCCAAAAATTCAAGATAATGATATGCAAATACGAGGAAGAGATTTAACAACAGGCCTTCCAAAAACAATAACAGTATATTCAAGTGAAATGCTTGAGGCACTAGGAAACTGCGCAAACCAAATAATAGAGGCAGTGCATTCAATTTTAGAAAAAACACCACCAGAGCTTGCAGCAGACATAAGTGAAAAAGGTATATATATGACTGGTGGAGGTTGCTTAATAAATGGTTTGGACAAATTAATTCAAGAAGCAACAGGAATTAATGTTATGATAGCTGATGATGCTGTATCATGCGTTGCATTAGGAACTGGTAAGGCGTTGAATGAATTAGAAACATTTGATAATAGAAAAAAGTTGAAATAAAATTGTAAATGTTTTATAATATTTAAGCAAACGAAATAAAAATAGGAGAAGAATATGAGAATTTTAAGAGATTTTAAAATACCAGAATTTAAATTTAAGAAAATAGCAATGGATGAAATACCAGAAATAGATAATGTGAATGTGGATTATGAAAAAGTAAAAGAAGCTACAGAAAAGAAAAATAAAAAATACAAACCATATGAGGCAACAAACTATAAAACAATAAAAGAAATATTTAATAGATCAATGAAGGAATATGCAGATAAACCATTAATATTGCAAAAACCAAACCATAAGGAACCATACAAAGAAATTACTTACAAAGAGTTTGGAGAAGACGTAAATGCATTAGGTACAAAATTAGTAAAAATGCTTCCAGAAAACTCAAAAGTAATAATTGTAAGTGAAACAACTTATGATTGGTATGTATCTTATATGACAATGCTTTGTGGTGCAGGAATTGCAGTTCCAGTAGATAAAGAATTGCCAGATAATGAATTAGAAAATGTTATAAATAGGGCAAGGGCTACAGCTGTAATATATTCAGCTAAAAAGAAAGATGCTATAAAAAAGATAGAAAATAATATTCCAACAGTAAAATATTTTATAGAAATGGACTCAGATGAATATGTAGTAGATAAACATGTGGGAATAAATTATCTAATAAAAGAAGGAAAAGAATTATTAGATAATGAAGATAATTCTTATAAAAATATTGAAATAGATCCAGAAGCATTTAAAGTATTGATATTTACTTCAGGAACAACATCAAATTCTAAAGGTGTAATGATTTGTAATAGAAATTTAGCTGCAAATATAAATGCGGTATCAGAGTATGTAAAATTAAATACAGATGATAGGCTATTTTCCGTACTTCCATTGCATCATACATATGAATCTACAATAGGATTTTTACTACCATTTGCAACAGGTTCTTCTGTAGCGGTATGTGAAGGGTTAAGATACATAGTACCAAACCTACAGGAATCTAAGCCTACAGCATTGTTAGCAGTTCCATTATTAATCGAAACTCTATACAAAAAAATAAATGAAACAATAAAAAAGAGTAAAAAAGAAGGAATAGTAAACTCTATGATAGGAGTTACAAATGTGTTAAAAGCTGTTAACATAGATATAAAAAGAAAAGTATTCAAAGAAATTTTAGATAATTTAGGTGGAAATTTAAGAATAATTGTTTCTGCTGCAGCACCAATAGATGGAAAAATTGGAAAATGGGTTGAAGATATAGGAATTAAATTCTTACAAGGATATGGTTTAACAGAAACAGCTCCTATAGCAGCCTTAACTCCTGAATATGAACCATCAAGATATGCTTCTACAGGTAAAGCCGTAAAAGATACTATTATAAAAATAGAAGATCCTAATGAAAATGGAGAAGGAGAAATTTTAATAAAAGGTCCAACTGTAATGCTTGGGTACTATGAAGATGATGAAGCAACTGCAAGTGTAATGAAAGATGGATTTTTCTACTCAGGAGACATTGGAAGAATAGATGAAGATGGATACATATATATAACAGGTAGAAGCAAGAATGTAATAGTAACTCAAAATGGAAAAAATATTTATCCAGAAGAAATAGAGATGCTACTTGGAAATGTACCAGAAATTTCAGAGTGCATGGTATATGGAAAGAAAGAATCTGAGGATGCTAGAGATAAGGAATTAATAATAACTGCAAAAATAATTCCTAATTATGAAAAAATAGAAGAATTGCATGGCAAAGATTTATCGGATGAAGAAATACAAAAAATTATCTGGGAAAAGGTAAAAGAAGTAAATAAAAAGCTTACATCTTATAAAGCCGTAAAGAAAATAGAAATTAAAAAAGATGAATTTGAAAAAACGACAACAATGAAAATAAAGAGATATGCAGAAATAAAGAAAAATAATTAATATTAAAAAGAAAAAGTGTTACAAATATTGGCGTAACACTTTTGTAATACTTGTAATTAAAATGAAATAAAAAAATGGTCGAATTCTCTTGAGCTTTTACGGAGGATAGGATATAATAGCAACATAATAATGATAATTATACGTATGAAGAGGAGGATTTTACAGTGTCAAAGTCGGGCATAGTAAATGTTAGAATGGTAATAACCGAAGAAAAGATTTTATCAAACATAGCAAAAGTACAAAAAATGATAGACCCTACTAGCAAAAAGCAGATTATACAACTAGAAGATGATGCATTCTTTAAAGACCTAGTAGAATCTATAAAAACTTATTTAATAGAATATCCAAAAAAGAAAAACTTTCCAAAGAGTGTATATAATGCAGCATATGGTTTAGTGGAGTTTGCTACAAATGAATTTGAAGAAAACACTAAACAAATAGAAAGTTTAATAAGGCATAGAGAAAAAAATATATCTTTAGCAGCAGAGTTGAAAGATGTTTTGAATGTAGTATTAAGCAAAGAAGAAGGCTGGAAAGATACAATAAAAGAAATGTCACCAGATTTCTCTGAAGATATAGTTGAAACATTAGGTGTAATAGGAAGAGCAAAATCTACAAAATCTCAAAATTATCAGGATGCTTTAAAAATAGTAAATGCTAGAATTGCAAATCTAGAATCAAATCTTCATATAGAAATAGACATGGAAAGAATTGAGGACAGATCAAAAGCATTAAGCTATATAGGAATAGAAGTTGCTGATGCATTAAAATTAATTCCAGCACCACAAGATAATGTAGAATTAATAGAAGAAAAAACTGTGGAAAATCAAATAATGGAAACAGAGCAATCACAAGAAGATAAGCAGTATTACGAATCAACAAGAGTAAAAGTAAAACCTTCATTATGGCAGAGAATAAAACAAAGCAAAATAGTAAGAGCAATAAAATATATAGCAAGAATAAGAGTTGTTTTAGATGTACCAGCATTACCAAGTGGAGACGAAGATAGAAACAATTAAAATAAAATTAAACACAATATCCACACAATAAGTATAAAGTGTGGATATTATTGTTTGGTAGAAAGGAAAAGACAGTATGAAAAAGAACAATGGCGTCACTTTAATTGTATTAGCTGTAACAATTGTAATTCTAACAATTTTATCTGGAGTTGCAATAAATCAAGCCTTAGGAGATGGAGGATTAATAAACAAAACAAAGGATGAAAAAAATACTTCGAGAATAAAATTGATAAATGAAGCAATACAAAGTTATAATTTAGAAAATAAATTAGGACCAACAGCTGAAGATATAGCAGAGGTATTATTAAGAAAAAACTTAATAAATGAAGATGAGAAAGCTGAAATAGATCAGACAGATAGATTAACAATCGGAAACGAGACGATTTTAGTAAAAAAAAGAACAAATGTTGATGAAAAAGCAAAATATAATTCAACAATAGACGGAAGAAGTCCACATAGTTATAATCCAATTATACCAGAAGGATATACACCGATAAATGCAGGAGAGGCATCTTGGGGAGATGGAACAACCAATCCAGCAAGAAATTCCGTAGACCATGGACTAGTAATAAAAGATGATGATAATAATGAGTGGGTATGGGTGCCGGTGGGACCAATAATGATATATAAATATATAGAAAATGGTGTGCCTCTAGCAGGCAGTGTAGGAGTAAATACAAAATATTATTCAAATACAATAACAATAGGAAAAGTAGGAGATACAGTAACTTTATCAAGAAGTACACCAAATACAAAAGGTTACAGAGAGCCAGATTTAGTAACTGATTACGATAAAGATGAAGCATATTATAAAACAATATTAGGATTTGATACCCCTGAGGCGTTGGCAGAAGCATTTACAGCAGATTATGCAAATATGATAAATAGCATAAAAAAATATGGAGGATTTTATATAGGAAGATATGAATTATCAAATGAGGGTGTCCAAAAGGGTAAAGCAACATTAACCAATGCAAATTGGTACAAATTATATAAACAATGTACAACATTAAATGCAAGTGAAAAAGTAGAAAGTAGAATGATATGGGGAATCCAGTGGGATCTAGCATGTGATTTTATATCTAAAAAAGGAGAACAAAAAAGTATAACTAATTCCACGTCATGGGGAAATTATGGTCATAGTACAGAAAATGCAGCTGTAATGGATGGAACAACAAAAATGTATGGCAAGAAGCAGGTAACTGGCTTTAGTGAGTATTGGAAGGCCAATAATATATATGATTTAGCAGGAAATTGTTATGAATTGAGTCAGGAGGCATGTGGCACTGACTTCCGTAACGTCAGAGGTGGAGGGTATTTCGAGATTAGTAATTCATTAAATTCGGCGTCTAGCATTATTGGAGGTTTGTATATAAAAAGAGGAATTACGAGTGATACCTTTGAAATGGCAGGCTCTCGACCAATTTTGATAATAGAGTAGCTTTGAGCAGAATGAAAATTCTGCTCATTTCTTATGGTCTTAGAATATTTATAATAAAATTTAGCAAAATTTTTTGAAAAAATTAAAGATAAGTATTGACATATGATGAAAAATAATATATACTCATAAATGCATTAAGAAATGCGCCCTTAGCTCAGTTGGTCAGAGCAACCGGCTCATAACCGGTGGGTCCAAGGTTCGAATCCTTGAGGGCGCACCATTTTTTTATATTAAATATTATACGGGCAGGTGGCCGAGTGGCTAAAGGCGGCAGACTGTAAATCTGTTCTCATTTGAGTACGATGGTTCGAATCCATCCCTGCCCACCAGAAGAAGCATAGCAGAAGCTATGCTTATTTTGTTGTGAAAATATGAACTAAAATTTAAAAAAATTAGTTTGTTCGCTTGTTTTTAGATGAAAAATATTGTATAGTGTTTAATATAGAAAGAAGAAATTTAGCAGATGTGTGTGTTACCTCTGAACCTTGATATTTTATCAAGAGCAGGGAGATGAGGCTGATGGTAGAAATTTTGACATCTCTAATTATAGGATTAATGATTTCAATAACCATAAATGTTGCCTTGCTATGTATAATCTACATACAATGGGTAAATAAACAAATATAAAAAACGACACATTTGCTTTGCAGAGCGGTGTGTCGTTATCTAAACTAATTAGGTAACCGCATTTTCTACGGTTTCTTTTTTCTATACTTATTATACACAGATAATTTTAATTTGTCAAATTTTACTTGCTAATTTGATAATCTGTATATGAGTTGAAAGTAAGGAGAGTGCCTATGGATTATAACAAATATGATGTAATAGTTATTGGAATGGGACCAAGTTCAATTTTTTTAGCATATGAGCTAATTAAGCTAAAAAAATATAAAAAAGTTTTATTAATAGAACAGGGAAAAAGAGTAGAAAACAGAAATTGTCCACTTGAAGAAATAGGAAAATGCATAAAATGCAAACCTTTTTGCAATATAACTAGTGGATTTTCTGGAGCGGGAGCATTTTCTGATGGAAAATTGTCTTTATATGATCCAGAAGATAATGAAATCCATGTGGGAGGCAATATACAAGAATATTTGGGAGTAGAAGAAACTAAAAAATTAATAGATTACACAGATCAAATATATCTTGAATTTGGTGCAGATAAAAAATTAGAAGGTGTAGATTATAAAACAGAAGTTGGAAAAATAAAAGCTAAGGCTAAGAAAGAAGGCTTAGATTTAATAAGTATTCCAATTAGACATTTAGGAACAGAAAAAGCTCATGAACTTTATAAAAAACTAGAAGATTATTTGGAGAAAAATAATGTAGAGCTGATGTTTGAAACAGAAGTAACAGATATAATTACAAAAGATAATGAAGCAAAAGGAGTTAAAATTCACAGATTAAAAGATAAGCAAGAGCAAGAAATATATGCAGATAAAGTTGTTATTGCTGTTGGAAGAAAAGGTGCTAACTGGTTGGTAGATATGTGTGCTAAGCACGATATTAAAACAGAATCAGGAGTAGTTGATATAGGCGTTAGATACGAATTGCCAGATGAAATAATGAAAAATATAAATAGATACATGTATGAAGGAAAATTTGTAGGTAGGCCAGGACCCTTCGGAGATAAAGTAAGAACGTTCTGCCAAAATCCAAGCGGATTTGTATCTTCAGAAGTATATGATAATGACTTGAATTTAGTAAATGGACACTCATATAAAGAAAAGAAGAGCACAAATACTAATTTAGCAATACTAGTATCACATCATTTTAATTATCCTTTTGATAAACCAATAGAGTACGGAAGAAATGTGGCTAAGAATTTGAACGAACTAGGTAATGGAAATGTACTTGTTCAAAGGCTTGGAGATATATACAGAGGAAAAAGAACTTGGGAAGAGGAGCTAAAAAATAATAGTGTTAAAGGAACGCTAAAGTCAGCAATAGCAGGAGATATAACATTTGCTATAGGATACAGAACTATGACTGATATACTAGAATTTATAAGAAGGATGGATAAAGTGGTAGAAGGCTTTGCAAACCCAGATAATTTGCTTTATGCTCCAGAAATAAAATTTTACAGTAACCAAGTAAAGATAGATGAAAATTTTGAAACTAGTGTAAAAGGATTGTACTCAATAGGAGATGGCGGCGGATTAACAAGAGGGTTAATGATGGCGTCTTGTTCTGGAGTACATTTGGCTAGAGTAATATAGATTTTGAGAGAAGGAAAGAATATGAAAATATCAACAAGAGGAAGATATGCTTTAAGAGTAATGATAGACTTAGCACAAAATGAATCGGAAAAATATATATCGTTAAAAGATATTTCTGAAAGACAGCAAATTTCAATGAAGTATTTAGAGAAAATAGTTTCATTGCTAAATAAAGCTGGCTATGTAAATAGCAGTAGAGGAAATTCAGGAGGCTATAAATTAACTAAGAAACCAGAGGAATATACAGTTGGCGATATATTAAGAGCTGCTGAGGGAAGTTTGAAGCCAATTGACTGTATAGAACAGGGATGCGATAGGAAAGAAAAATGCAAAACATTCTCGTTTTGGAAAGGTCTTGATGAAGCGATAGAAGACTATGTTGATAGCAAAACATTAGCAGATTTATTAAAATAGGAGGCGCATAAATAGCCTTCTATATATTTTTTTATCAATTCCTATTGACAAAGTAGGAATACAGTTGTATAATTCCTACCATAAGAGTATGAAAATAGAAAGGAGAATATGATTTTAAAATCATAAAAGTATATGGAGAATATTTATTTTGATAACAGTGCAACAACAAAATTAGATGAAGATGTATTTAAGAAAATGATGCCATATTTTTGCACCGAATATGGCAATGCATCTAGTATATATAAAATAGGAAGAGAGAGCAGAAAAGCAGTAGAAGATGCAAGAGAGAAAGTTGCGAAGGTACTTAATTGCAAACCTAATGAAATATATTTTACTTCAGGAGGAAGTGAAAGTGATAACACTGCAATAAGAGGAATTGCATATGCGTATAAAAATAAAGGAAATCATATAATTACTTCAAAAATAGAGCATCCTGCAGTATTAGAAACATGCAAACAACTAGAAAAAGAAGGATTTGAAGTAACATATCTAGATGTTGATTCAGAAGGATTTGTAAAATTAGATGAATTAAAAAAAGAAATAAAGAAAGAAACTATTTTAATATCAATAATGTTTGCGAACAACGAGATTGGAACTATAGAGCCAGTTGAAGAAATAGGAAAAATAGCAAAGGAAAATGGAATAATATTTCACACAGATGCTGTACAAGCAGTAGGAAGTGTAAGAATTGATGTACAAGCTATGAATATAGATATGCTATCATTATCAGCACATAAATTTTATGGTCCTAAAGGAATAGGAGTTTTATATGTAAAACAAGGAATAAAATTCCAAAAATTTATGAATGGCGGACATCAAGAAAGAAATAAAAGAGCAGGAACAGAAAATGTACCAGCAATAGTTGGATTAGGAGAAGCTATTGAAAAAGCATACAACGAATTAGATGAACACACAAGTAAAATAAAAGAATTAAGAGACTATTATGTAAAAGAAGTAGAAAGAAGAATACCATATATAAAAATAAATGGTAGCATGGAAAAAAGACTTCCAGGAAATAGCAATATATCATTCAGATATATTGAAGGAGAAGGAATGCTTTTGAACTTAGATTTAAAAGGAATATCTGCTTCAAGTGGTAGTGCATGTACTTCGGGCTCATTAGATCCATCACATGTATTATTAGCAATAGGATTGCCACATGAAATAGCTCATGGCTCATTAAGAATATCAATAGGAAAATATAATACAAAGGAAGAAGTAGATTATTTATTAGATAATCTAGAAGAAATAGTAGCAAGACTTAGAAATATGTCACCATTATATGAAGATTTTTTGAAAAATAATAAATAAGGAGGAATGTATGGAACCATATAATGAAAAAGTAATAGAACATTATTCAAATCCAAGAAACGTAGGAGAAATACCTGATGCAAGTGGAGTTGGAGAAGTAGGTAACCCAGTATGTGGGGATATAATGAAAATGTATCTTAAAATAGAAAATGGAATAATAACAGATGTTAAATTTAAAACATTTGGCTGCGGTGCAGCAATAGCTACAAGCAGTGTATCTACAGAATTAATAAAAGGAAAAACTGTAGAGGATGCATTAAAATTAACAAATAAAGAAGTTGTAAATGAATTAGGCGGATTGCCACCAGTAAAATTACATTGCTCTGTTTTAGCAGAGGAAGCAATAAAATCAGCAATAGCTGACTACTACAGAAAAGAAGGAAAACTATCAGAAGAAGAAATAATAAAGAAATGTAATCTAAAACCAGAAATAAAATGCTACAAAATGTAGCATTTATTTCTTTTTATATAAAACTATTCCATCAGCTTCATCCTGTGTAAGATAATTATATTTTACCATAGAAGAAATTACTTTTTGCTGTCTACTTATTGTTAAATCTGGATTTTGTGTAGGAGCGTATATACTTGGGGCATTTGGAATACCTGCCAACATAGTAGCATCTGAAATAGTCATATCTTGAGGTTCTTTATTTAAATAACCATTGCATGCTTGCTTTATTCCATAATATCCATCTCCAAAATAAATTGTATTAATATACAATTCTAGAATATCATCCTTTAAATAATTTTTTTCTAAATCCATTCCTAATAATATTTCAGCCACTTTTCTACTCACAACATCATCCTCAGAAATGAAATACAAATTCTTAGCAGTTTGTTGGGTTATAGTACTTCCACCTTCGCGAAATTTTAAGCTTTTAATATTTGAATAAATAGCTCTTGCTATAGCAATAGGATCTATAGCTCCGTGTTTATAAAATCTGTGATCTTCTACTGCAATTACTGCATTTTTGTAATAAATAGGTAGTGAATTTAGTGATACGAAAGAGTCACTGTTTTTTATTTCAGCTACTTTATCGGATAAACTTATTTCAGAAGTTTTTTCATCATACAATTTTTTTCCATTGAAATAGCAAACTCCACCAACCAATAAAATTGCAATTAATAAAAGCACAATCAGTTTTCTAAAAAATTTCATATTTAAATCTCCATTTATTAATATTTACATTTATATTATAGCATATAATTTTATAAAAAAAGTGACACATAAGTGACAATTTTTTATATATTTTCCTTGAAATATATAATTTTTATTGTTATACTTTAAAAGGAAAAAATGCAGATAGAAAACTAAGGAGGAATTAAAAATGTACGTATTTAATAAAATAACTGTTACTCCTCAACTACCAAAAAGAATAGAAAAATTATCTAAAATTGCAAACAACTTATGGTGGGCATGGAATACAGATTTTCTTAAATTATTCAAACAAATAGATGGAGATTTATGGGAAAGAGTTGATAAGAATCCAGTAAAGTTCTTAAAGTTAGTTTCTCAAGAGAAGTTGGAGGAAATATCAGTAAACACTAATTTCCTAAAAGATTATGATAAAGTAGTAAAAAATTTTGAAGATTATATAAACAGCAAAAGCACATGGTTTACAAAAAACTACCCAGATAATAAAAGTGATTTAATTGCATATTATTCTGCTGAATATGGATTGGATAGAATTTTACCAATATATTCAGGAGGTTTGGGAATACTTTCAGCAGACCATTTAAAAACCGCTAGTGACTTAGGAATACCTTTGGTAGCGATAGGGATACTGTACAAAAAAGGATTTTTTCATCAAAAAATAAATGGATACGGAATTCAAGAAGAAGAGTATATGGATATAGATATAGATAACCTACCAATCCAACCCGTAAAAGATGTAGAAGGAAAAGATTTATTGGTATATGTAAAAATGCCAAAGAAAAATCTATACTTAAAAGTATGGAAAATAGAAGTTGGAAGAGTTAATTTATATCTATTGGATTCTGATATAGATGCAAATATACCAGAATACAGAGGCATAACTTCAACATTATATGGAGGAAACCAGGAAACAAGAATACAGCAAGAAATTGTTTTAGGAATGGGTGGAACTAACTTACTAAAAGTACTAGGTTTAAACCCAACTGTATATCATATGAATGAAGGGCATTCAGCATTCTTAATATTAGAATTGATGAAGAATGTTATAAAAGAAAAACAATTATCTTTGGATATGGCAGAAGAAATAGTATCATCGAAAACTGTATTTACAACACATACACCAGTTCCTGCTGGAAATGATATATTTCCAATTGGATTAGTAGAGCAATATTTTAATGGATATTGGGATAGATTAGGAATTACAAAGGAAGAATTTTTTAGATTGGGAATGAAGCCAAATGCTGATATTTCAAAAGAAGGATTTAACATGGGAATACTAGCATTAAAGTTTTCAGGCAAAAAGAATGGTGTTAGTAAGCTTCATGGAGCTGTTTCAAGAGAATTGTTTGGCGATGTATGGCCTAATATAGCTGCAAACGAATCACCAATCGATTATGTAACAAATGGAATTCACACATGCACATGGCTTGCTCCAAATATGAAGAAATTGTACAATAGATATTTAAAACCATATTGGCAAGATGACATACAAAATGATGAAACATGGAAGAAAATAAATGATATTCCAAATGAGGAACTATGGGCTGCTCATATGGAAAGAAAAACAAAGTTATTAAAATTAGTAAAAGAAAATATCACTAATAGATTAAAAAGATGTGGATATAGGTATGATGAAATAAATAGCATTACAAGCCAATTGAATCCAAATGCGTTAACAATAGGATTCTCTAGAAGATTTGCAACATATAAAAGAGCAACATTAATATTTAAAGATTTAGAAAGAATTACACAAATATTAAACAACACAGATAGACCTGTACAAATAATATTTGCAGGTAAAGCACATCCATCAGATCAAGGTGGAAAGGATTTAATAAAATACATACATGAAATATCAATGAAACCACAATTCAAGGGAAGAGTGTTTTTATTAGAAAATTACAATATGGCAATTTCTAAATACCTAGTAAGTGGTGTTGATGTATGGCTAAACAATCCAAGAAGACCAATGGAAGCGTCTGGTACTAGTGGCCAAAAGGCTTCTGTAAATGGAGTTATAAACTTTAGCGTTTTAGATGGCTGGTGGGCAGAAGGCTACGACCAAAAGAATGGTTGGACTATAGGAACCAATGCAGAATACTCTTCTTATGAAGAACAGGATAATGCAGATAGCGAGAGCTTATATCAAACTTTAGAAAATAAAATTATTCCAACATACTATGAAAAAGACAAAAATGGAATTTCTAAAAAATGGATGGAAATAATGAAAAGATCTATTATAACAACAGGTGGAAAATACAGCACAGCAAGAATGCTAATAGATTATACAAATAAATTCTATATGCCATTATGCAATTTATACAATAAATATTATACAGATTTATCAGTTGTAGCAGAATACAATGATTGGAAAGATAATTTATATAGAAATTGGAATGATATTGTAATAAAACAAGAAAAAGGAAATTTAGACAATATTACAATAGATGCTGGAAACAAGATAGAAGTAAAAGCAAAAGTATACTTGCCAAATATCTCGGTAGATAGCATAGAAGCACAGGTTTACTATGGACAAATAGGAGATAATGGAGTAGTAGACGATATTTCAATAATTCCAATGGCATTGATTGATTCAAATGATGAGGCTAAAGAATATGAATATAAAGCAACTATAGAATTAGTATCTGGTGGAAATTATGGATATACATTTAGAGTAATGCCAAAGAGCGATAAAATCCTAGATGTGGCAAATTTAGATTTAGTAAAATGGATAACTAAATAACATGCAAAGCCTTGACTTTCAAGGCTTTTTGTGCTTTAATAGTTACATAAAATTTTTATAAAAGAGGGAATTAAAATGGCGGATATAAAAGAATTAATGCAAGTTCGCAAAGAGAAAGAACAAAAATTAATAGATGCTGGGGTAAATGTACATCCAGAAAGATATGAATTAACACATACAATAATAGAAGCAAGAAACTTAGAAGATGGAACTAAAAATGTTTCTATAGCAGGAAGAGTAATGTCTAAAAGAAAATTAGGAAAAATTAGCTTTATAGACTTAAGAGATTTAGAAGGTCATCTTCAATTATGTATTAAAAGAGATGATTTAGGAGAAGAAACATACAAGTTTTTACATGAAACAATAGATATAGGAGATTTTATTGGAGTAAAAGGCGATATATTCACAACACAAGCAGGAGAAAAGAGCTTACAAGTATATGAATATACATTTTTAGGAAAAGCCTTAAGACCACTTCCAGAAAAATTTCATGGATTAACAGATATAGAAGCTGTATATAGGGAGCGTCATCTTGATTTAATAATGAATGACGAGACTAAAAAAAGATTTATATTAAGAACAAAATTTATTAGATTAATGAGAGAATTTTTAGATAATCATGGATTCTTAGAAGTAGATACACCAGTATTACAAAATACTGCTTCAGGTGCTACAGCAAAACCATTTATCACACATCATAATGCTTTGGATATGGATGTATATTTAAGAATCTCACCAGAGTTAACTTTGAAAAAGTTGATAATAGGTGGATTCACAAATGTATATGAAATAGCAAGAGATTTTAGAAACGAAGGAATGGATGCAAACCACTTACAAGATTTCACAATGGTTGAAGGATATAGTGCTTACTGGTGCTATAAAGATAATATGAAATTCTTAAGAGAAATGGTTATTTATATATTAGAAAAATTATATAATGGCAATTTGAATATAAAAATAGGAGACCAAGAGATAAACTTTGGAGGAGAGTGGGATGTAGTATCTTTTAGAGATTTAATTCTAAAAGATTGTGGTATAGATATAAATAAATATCCTACAGCAGAAAGCTTACTTGCAGAGATTAAAGCTCAAGGAATAAAATTAGAAGCAGATAATTTGGAACAATTAGGAAGAGGAAACTTAATAGATACTTTATACAAAAAGGTAAGCAGACCTAAGATAATTAATCCAACATATTTAACAGAACATCCTATAGATTTATCGCCACTAGCTAGAAGCAATGATGAAGACCAAACATTAACAGATAGATTCCAATTAGTAGTGAATGGACAAGAAATAATAAATGGATATTCAGAGTTGGTAGATGCTAGAGAGCAAGAAAGAAGATTAATAGAACAAAGCAAACTAAAAGCCAATGGTGATGAAGAAGCAATGAGCATTGATAATGAGTATATAAGAGCCATGGAATATGGAATGCCACCTATTTCTGGTTGGGGATTAGGAATCGACAGATTCTTACAATTCTTAACAAATAGTGACAACATAAGAGATGTAGTATTATATCCATTAATGAAACCTCGTGCAACAATGGAAGAAGAATAAAATATTGTAAGTAAGATGCCATGGAATAATAAAATTAAATGGCATCTTTATAGTAAATAGAAATAAGGAGAAAAACTTTGAACAAGCAATGGGAAGCATGCAATGTAGATGAAAAAATAGTAGAAGAAATTTCGGAGAAATTTAAAATAAGCAAATTAGTGGCAAGGATAATAGCTAATAAAAATTTAACTACTAATAAAGATATAGAAATATTTTTAAATCCAACGCGAAATGATTTTCATGATCCATTCTTAATGCCAGATATGGAAAAGGCAGTAAACAGAATAATAGAAGCAATAAATAAAAAAGAGAAAACTATTATTTATGGTGATTATGATGTTGATGGAATTACAAGTAGCACCGTGTTAAAGCGATACTTAGAAGAAAGAGAATTGCACACAGATATTTATATTCCGAATAGACTAGAAGAGGGCTATGGATTAAATGAAAATGCTATAAGAAAAATTGCAGAGCAGGAATATAGCTTAATAATAACAGTTGATTGTGGAATTACTGGAAATAAAGAAGTAGATTTAGCAAATAGTTTAGGAATAGATGTTATTATTACAGACCATCACGAGACAACAGAAATATTGCCAAATGCAATAGCCGTGGTAGATGCTAAAAGAAAAGATAATGAATATCCATTTAGAGGGTTAGCTGGAGTTGGAGTAGCATTTAAGACGATGCAAGCTATATCTAAAAAATTGGAATTGCCGGCTGAAACATATTTGAAATATTTGGATATAGTATGTATAGGAACTATTTCTGATATAGTACCATTAGAAGACGAAAACAGAGTTATCTCAAAATTGGGATTAAAACTTGTAAAACAAACAAGAAATATAGGGCTAAAAGAACTACTAGAGAGTATAAAAGTAAAGCAAATAGATTCTAGTGCAGTTTCATTTGGTGTTGCCCCTAGAATAAATGCTTGTGGAAGAATGGGGCACGAAGAAGAGGCGGTAGAATTATTTTTAACGGATTCGAAAAAAGAAGCGGAAAAAATAACGAATGAGTTAAATAGATATAATGCTGAAAGACAGAAAATAGAAAAAAGAATTTTTGAAGAGGCTGCCAAGAATGTAAATATGAATGAACCATGTATTGTTATAGGGCAAGAGCAATGGCATCATGGAGTTATAGGTATAGTTGCATCTAAAATAACAGAAATGTATTCAAAACCTAGCATATTACTATGCTATGAAGGAGAAATTGCCAGAGGTTCAGGTAGAAGCATAAAAGGTTTTGATTTACACGAAGCTTTATCAAAATGCGATAAGCATATACAACAATTTGGTGGTCACAGTATGGCTATAGGAATTACATTGAAAAAAGAAAATGTAAGCAAATTTAAAGAAGAATTTGAGGAATATGCTAAGAGCGAAAAGGTAGAAGAAATAATACCAGTAATTAATATAAATGAAAAAGTAAGCCTTAAAGATGTATCTCTTAAAGATATAAAAGAATTAAAATTGTTAGAGCCATTTGGGGAAGCGAATCCAATTCCATTATTCCAAATAAACGAACTAAAAATAGAGGCTATACGTGCATTATCTGATGGAAAACATTTAAAGATGATGCTTAAAGATGAAAATAATAAAATATTAGAAGTTATCGGATTCAATATGGGAAATCTTTCACAGGAATATCAGATAGGTACTAAAGTAGATGTTGTTGGAAATTTGGAAATAAATAGTTATAATGGGATTGAAACAATTCAAATGAATCTAAAAGATATAAGGCATACGGTATAGAGAAGGTGATTTTATGTCAGAAGTTGTAAATTATACAATTGAAGATGTTATGGCAGTAGCCAAAAAGAATAATAGACATGTGGATATAAAACTTATAAAACGTGCATATGATTTTGCTAAGCAAAATCACGGAGATCAATTGAGAAAATCTGGAGAACCATATATAATTCATCCAGTACAAGTAGCATATATATTGGCAACATTAGGACTAGACGCTAGTACTATTTCAGCTGCTTTATTGCATGATGTAATAGAAGATACAGATGTTACTCTTCAAGACTTATCAAAAGAATTTTCAGAAGAAATAGCTGGAATGGTAGATGGAGTTACAAAACTTGGACAATTGAATTACAGCAGCAAAGAGGAAGAGCAAGTAGAGAACTATAGAAAAATGTTCTTAGCTATGGGAAAAGATATAAGAGTAATACTTATAAAACTATCAGATAGGCTTCACAATATGAGAACTCTAAAATATTTATCCAGAGATAGGCAAATAGCAAATGCAAGAGAAACAATGGATTTATATGCGCCACTTGCAAATAGGCTTGGTGTGTACTCTTTAAAATGGGAACTAGAAGATTTATCTTTTAAATATTTATATCCAGAAGAATATAGAGAATTAGTTGAAGGAATAGATAAAAAGAGAGAAGAAAGACTAAAATTCATAGAGCTAATTATGGATGAAATAAGAGCTCAATTGAAAAAGCAAAAGATTGAAGCGGAAATAACAGGAAGGGCAAAACACTTATACAGTATTTACAGAAAAATGCAAAGAGATAATAAATCATTAGACCAAATATATGATTTATTTGCATTAAGAATAATTGTTAATTCTGTAAAAGACTGTTATGCTGCTTTAGGAGTTGTGCATGAGTTGTATAATCCAATGCCAGGAAGGTTTAAAGACTATATATCTGTACCAAAACCAAATATGTACCAATCTTTACACACAACACTTATTGGACCAAAAGGAACACCTTTCGAGGTTCAAATTCGTACCTGGGATATGCATAGAATTGCAGAATATGGAATCGCGGCCCATTGGGCTTATAAAGAGGCTAGTTTCCTAGGAGGGAAAAAGGCTAATGTAACAGTTGACCAAGATAAATTATCTTGGTTAAGAGAAACTTTAGAATGGCAAAAAGATATGCAAGACCCTCAAGAGTTCTTAAATACATTAAAAACAGAATTATTTGAGGATGAAGTTTATGTGTTTACCCCAAAAGGAAAAATACAAGTGTTACCAAGAGGTGCAACACCAATAGATTTTGCATATAGCATTCACGAAGAAATTGGTAACCACATGACAGGATGCAAGATAAATAGCAAAATGATGCCGATTGTAACAACATTGAAAAATGGCGATATAGTAGAAATTATAACATCAGAAAAATCAAAAGGACCAAGCAGAGATTGGCTTAAATTTATAAAAAGTTCAACTGCTAAAACAAGAATACAGCAATGGTTTAAGAAGAATGAAAGAGCAGAAAATATCGAAAAGGGTAAGGATATTCTAGAAAAAGAAATTAAGAAGATTGGAATACCTTATTCAGAATTATCTAAATCAGAATATGTTAATGCAGCTATAGAAAGATATAAATTTAATGGAATAGATGATATGTACGCAAGTGTAGGCTTTGGTGCAATAACTCCAAATAAAATTATATCTAAAATGCTAGAAGAATATAGAAAAACGCATAAAGAAGATGATGTAGAAGAAAAAATTGAAGAATTGTCAAAGCAAAAAGCTGTAAGAAGAAAAACACCTGATACAGGAATAATTGTAAAAGGAATTGACAATTGTTTGGTAAAATTATCTAAATGCTGTAACCCTGTTCCAGGAGATGAGATTGTTGGATACATAACGAAAGGAAGAGGTGTATCTGTACACAGAAAAGATTGCAAGAACGTAAAAGAATTATTATCAGAAGAAAATAGGATGATTGATGTATCATGGTATAATGATAAACCTTCAGCTTACAATGTAGATATTGCAGTATTTTCAAATGATAGAGATGGATTATTAGCAGATATAATTGCAGTAATAGCAAGCCAAAAAACACCATTAATGGCAGTAACTTCAAAGGTTTCAAAAGAAAGAATTGTTTTAACAGAATTAACAATAGAAGTGCAGAACATAGCACAATTAAATAATACTATAAAAGCTTTAAGAAAAGTAGATAGTGTTTATGATGTAAAGAGGAACAAATAGAAAATAAAATGAAGAAGGGAACGAACTAATGATTTTAAAACGTATAAAAGTGGAAACAAGTTTAGGAGAAGCAACAAATTGTTACGTTGTGATGGATGAAAATACAAAAGAAACAATGGTTATAGATCCAGGTGGAGAAGCTGAAAAGATAATAGAAATGCTAGAAATATTGCAATCAAATTTAAAATATATTTATCTAACACATTGCCACGGGGACCACATTGGAGCCGTTAGTGAACTTAAGAGGAAAAAAGGTGGAAAGATATTAATCCATAGAGATGATGCAGAAGGATTAGATAATGAAAAAATAAATTTAAGTTCGTGCATAAATATGGGAGAGATAGAATTAGAAGCCGATTCCAGAGTTGATGATGGAGATTTAATTCATTTAGGTGAATTGGAATTTAAAGTTATACACACACCAGGCCATACAAAAGGAAGTACATCGTTATATTGTGAAAAAGAAGGATTGGTATTTTCAGGAGATACTTTATTTAGAGGCACTTGGGGAAGAACGGATTTGCCAACAAGTTCATTCGAAAGCATAATTAAATCAATTACCAATAAATTATTAGTATTACCTGACGAAACTATAGTGTATCCAGGGCATCGGAAAATCTACAGAAATACAAGAAGAAAGACCAATTTATCTAGAATTGAAACCACGAACAGATATATAATTTAGAAAGGAGAAAAATATGGGAAAAGTAGAACCAAGAACATTGCCAGGCTTTATGGAACTATTGCCAAATGAGCAAATTCTATTTAATCAAATGATGGAAAAAATAGAAAATTCATATAAAAGATTTGGATTTTTGCCAATAGACACACCAATAATAGAGTTATCTGAAGTTTTATTAGCAAAGGCTGGTGGTGAAACTGAAAAACAAATATACAGATTTAACAGAGGAGATACGGATTTATCTTTAAGATTTGATTTAACAGTTCCACTTGCAAAATATGTAGCAAAAAATTATGGAAATATAAGTTTTCCTTTTAGAAGATACCAAATAGGAAAAGTATATAGAGGCGAAAAAGCTCAAAAGGGAAGATATAGAGAATTTTATCAATGTGATATAGATATTATAGGGGACGAAACTTTAGATGTTATAAATGATGCAGAATTGCCAGCAGTTATTTATTCTACATTTAAAAGTTTAGGATTCGATGATTTTACAATAAAGATAAATAACAGAAAAATATTGAATGGATTATATGAAAGCATTGGGCAAAAAGGAAACTCTGTTGAAATAATGAGAATCATTGATAAAATAGAAAAAATAGGTGAAGAGAAAGTTAAATCTGAACTTAGAGAGTTACAATTGACTGATGAAAGTATAAAACAAATAATAGATTTTATAAAAATAGATGGAACTACAGACGAAAAATTGCAAAAATTAAAAACTCTTGGAATAGAAAACGAAGTTTATAAAAATGGAATAGAAGAACTTGAGCAGGTAGTGAAATATATACGACAATTCAAAATTCCAGAGAATAATTTTACTGTGGATTTAACAATAGCTAGAGGTTTAGATTACTACACTGGAACTGTATATGAAACATTTTTAAACGAATATAGAGAACTTGGAAGCATCTGCTCTGGGGGAAGATATGAAAATTTAGCAGAAAACTACACAGATAAAAAACTTCCAGGAGTAGGAATATCTATAGGATTAACACGTTTATTCTATAAATTAAATGAACTAAATATAATAAAAGCAGATAAAAAATCTATTTCTGATATAATAATAATTCCAATGACAGAAAATTTAGAAGTTCCTTTGGAATTAGCTACAGAACTAAGAAATATAGGAATAAATACAGAAGTATATTTAAATAATAAAAAATTAAAAGCAAAAATGAAATATGCTAATAAATTGGAAATACCTTATGTAATAGTAATTGGCGATGATGAAATCCAATCAGGAAAAATAAAAGTAAAAAATATGCAAACAGGGGAAGAAGTAGAAAGTTTAATAAAAGCTTCAGATATTAGCAGGATAATAAAAAATTAGATGTGCGTAAAGTACATCTAATTTTTTAATACTTTATCTAAAACTAAAGATAAATATTTCATACTTAATAAAGATTGATCTAATGTATTTCCTGTGGCGCCAACCTCTATTATACAGGCAGCATTGCCAAGGTGCTGGTTATATCGGCTATTACGTAAAAGAATTGGTCTGAATAATCCAGGATATAATTCATTAGCTTTTTGCTGAACTGTAATAGCAAATTTTAAATTGTTTTGCCAATTAGGGTGTTCCAAACCACCGCCATCTGTACCAATTACGAACATAAGCTGTGCTACAACGTCATTATCTATTTTTACAGAGGGAGCATATGATGTATCACCAATGGCATCACGGTGCAAATCAATTATTATATCTGTATTTGGGTGCGAAATTAACAAATTTTCAACAGTTGCCATTGATCTACCGTAGGAACCTGAATAAGCGGGATAATCGTGATAAGTAGTATCATGAAAAGCATTAAATCCATAAGAGAGTAAATATGTAGTAAGCTCTGAACCGACTTTCACGACATTACGTTCTAAATCGGTAGTCCTAAAAGTACCAGTTTCTTCATATTGATAGGCTTCGCTAGGGGTATAGCTTTCACAAGTATGTGTATGAAAAATTAAAATATCAGATTTATTTATATTTAAGGAAGAAGGATTTAAAATGTCATCAGTTAGAGTATAATCTGTGCCATTCTTTATCTCCACTCCATTAAAAGCATCGGTGTATTTGTTTGGAACATTATTTTCTATAACCTCGGTTTTGGCATTTTCATTGGCATATATAATTGATTGTAAATCATTAGGAGATTCAACAGGACTATCAGTATCATCATATTCAATTAAAAAAGATTTATTTATAATTGGTAATTCTGAATATAAAATAAATTCTAATATATTTTGATTATTAAATTTATTTGAAGATGCATTTGATACTTTTAGGCTACTGATATTTTCATTTAAACAGTGTTTTGCCAATTCATAATAATTAGAATTGGCAATAATTTTTAAATCAAGACCACGAAAATTGTATAGAAAAAGTAAACAAGCTAAGGAGATAAAAACAATTAGAGCAAATCGTATATATTTAAAAAAACTCTTGCAATTAAATACAGTTACTCTTACCATGATTAATCTCCTTTGTTAAATTACAGTATATATAATATATATTCAAAAAAATTTAAAATATGCATTGAAATAAATAAACTTTTAATATAAGATATTAGTAAAATATACTAAGGAGGACGTTAATATGGTAGGATTAAAACTAGACTTAGAAAATTCTAATATAGGCAATAGAGATATACTTAGATACGCAAAAAAAGTAGAAGAGATACATAATTCTTTTTATGAGAAAAAAGATGATGATGAACAATTTTTAGGTTGGCTTGAATTACCAACTAAATATGATAAAAAAGAATTTGAAAAAATAAAAAAATGTGCAAAAAAAATTCAAAAAGATTCAAATGTATTAGTAGTAATAGGAATAGGTGGCTCATACCTAGGTGCAAGAGCGGTAATAGAAGCACTAACAAACCAGTTTTCTAATAAGCAAACAGAAATAGTATATGCAGGAAATAATTTAAGCCCTAATTATATACACGATTTAATAGAATACATAGAAGATAAAGATTTTTCTATAAATGTTATATCGAAATCAGGCACAACAACAGAGCCAGCAATTGCTTTTAGAATGCTTAGAAAATTGCTAGAAGAAAAATATGGATTGGCAGAAGCACGAAAGAGAATTTTTGTTACAACAGATAAGGAGAAAGGTGCTCTTAAAAAATTAGCTAAAAGGGAAAAGTACGAAACTTTTGTTATTCCAAACAATGTAGGAGGTAGATACTCTGTATTAACAGCTGTAGGGCTATTGCCTATAGCTGTAGCAGGAATAAATATAGATAAGTTAATGGAAGGCGCAAGAATAGCACAAGAAAGATACAATGATCCAGCTTTAAAATATAATGAATGCTATCAGTATGCAGTAGCAAGAAATATATTATATAAAAAAGGGAATGATATAGAAATTTTAGCAAATTATGAACCTAGAATGCATTATATAACAGAGTGGTGGAAGCAATTATTTGGTGAAAGCGAAGGAAAGGATGGAGAAGGAATATATCCTTCTGGAGTAGATTTTACAACGGATTTGCATTCAATGGGGCAATATATACAAGAAGGCAGAAGAAATTTATTTGAAACTGTTATAAAAATAGAAAAGGCGGACAATAATGTAATAATAGAAGCGGATGAAGATAATTTAGATGGATTGAATTACTTGGCAAATAAAACATTGGACTATGTTAATAAAAAAGCTATGGAAGGCACAATAGAAGCACACGTAAATGGCGATGTACCAAATATATTAATATCTATGGAAAAGTTAGATGCGAAAAATTTAGGAGAATTAATTTACTTCTTTGAACTTGCATGCGCAATGTCTGGCACTATTTTAGGAGTAAACCCATTCAATCAACCGGGAGTTGAAGCATATAAGAAAAATATGTTTAGATTATTAGAAAAACCAGGCTATTAAATTGTCGAATTTTATTGACATAATTTCTAAAAAGGTATATTATATACATATTGTATATGTATAAGCAATGGGACAAAGTAAAATAAAGGTTGCCAACAGAGAATGTTAGCCACAGGCTGAGAGCTAACAGTGGAAAACGTATTTGAAAAACTACCCCACGGTTGAATAACTGGCAGTTTGCTTGCTTAGGTTTAAATTAAGTAAAAATTAGGATGGAACCGTGTAAATATTTGCACTCCTAAATGTTAAAGCAAAGCATTTGGGAGTGTGTTTTGTTTTATAATTCGATATATCAAGGAGGAAACGATTATGATTAGTATTGAACTAAAAGATGGAAGCAAAAAACAAGTGAACGAAGGAACAAGCATTATAGAAGTTGCTAAAGAAATTAGCGAAGGATTAGCAAGAGTTTCTTTGGCTGGAAGAGTAGATGGCAAGGTAGTAGATTTAAGATATAAGTTGAAGAAAGATTGCAAATTGGAAATATTAAATTTTGATGATGAAGATGGAAAGAAAGCTTATTGGCACACAACTTCACATATAATGGCACAAGCAATAAAAAGATTATACAAAGATACAAAAATACAGCTTGCAATAGGACCAGCAATAGAAAATGGATTTTATTATGATTTTGATACAGACTACAAATTTTCGAATGCAGATTTTGAAAAAATAGAAGCAGAAATGAAAAAAATTATAAAAGAAGACTTACCAATAGAAAGATTTGAACTTCCAAGAAATGAAGCAATTAAATTAATGAAAGATGCTGGAGAAGATTATAAAGTAGAATTAATAGAAGATTTACCAGAAGATGAAGTACTATCTTTTTACAAACAAGGAGAATTTGTAGATTTATGTGCAGGACCACATCTAATGAGCACAGGAAAAGTAAAAAGTGTAAAACTTTTAGCTACTTCAGGAGCTTATTGGAGAGGCGACGAGAAAAATAAAATGCTTCAAAGAATATATGGAATATCATTCCCTAAAGCTAGCCTGCTTGATGAGCATTTGCAAATGCTAGAAGAAGCAAAACAAAGAGACCATAGAAAATTGGGTAAAGACTTAGAATTGTTTATGACACATAAACTAGTTGGATCAGGGCTTCCAATGTATTTACCAAATGGAGCAACAGTAAGAAGATTGCTAGAAAGATATATTCAAGATAAAGAAATAAAAATGGGATATAAGCATGTATATACGCCATCACTTGCAAATGTGGAATTGTATAAAACATCTGGTCACTGGGATCACTATAAAGAAGATATGTTCCCAGTAATGAAAATGGATAATGAAGAATTAGTTTTAAGACCAATGAACTGCCCACATCATATGCTAGTATTCAAAAGCAAAATGCGTTCATACAAAGATTTACCAATAAGAATTGGAGAGCTAGCTCATGATTTTAGATATGAAGATAGCGGTTCTGTTTGCGGAATAGAAAGAGTCCGTGAAATGTGCCAAAATGATGCACACCTTTTCGTAAGACCTGATCAAATAAAAGAAGAAGTTGCAAAAGTTGTAAAATTAATACTTGATGTGTATAAAGATTTCGGATTTAAGGATTATAAATTTAGATTATCTTTAAGAGATAAAAATGATAAACACAAATACTTCGATGATGATGAAATGTGGGAAAAAGCTGAAAGCGAGCTAAGAGAAATTTTAACAGAATTAGGTTTAGATTTCTATGAAGCTGAAGGAGAGGCTGCTTTCTATGGACCAAAATTAGATGTACAATTAAAATCAGCAATAGGCCATGATGTAACAGTTTCTACTTGCCAATTGGATTTCTTATTACCAGAAAGATTTGAGTTGGAATTTATAGGTGAAGATGGAAAAGCGCATAGACCAGTTGTTATTCATAGAGCAATACTTGGAACATTAGATAGGTTTATGGCATTCTTAATAGAGGAAACAAAGGGAGCTTTCCCAACATGGCTTGCACCACTTCAAGTAAAAATTCTTCCAATTTCTGATAAACATTTGGAATATGCAAATAAAGTAAAAGAAATGCTAGAAGAGAAAAATGTAAGAGTAGAAGTAGATGATAGAGCAGAAAAAATAGGCTATAAGATTCGTGAAGCACAGCTTCAAAAGGTGCCATACATGTTGGTTGTAGGCGATAAAGAAGAAGCCGAAAACAAAGTAGGAGTTCGCGATAGAAAACAAGGAGATTTAGGCGCAATAGACGTAAATGAATTTGTTTTAAAAATAGACGAAGAAATTAGAACATTTGCGAAGTAGAAGCATATGCAGGAGGAAATGATGCAAAAGAAAGTAGTAGAAGGAACGACTGAAAATTTAAATATGTTAAAAAATAAAGTGGACTATATAGGATTTGAATTAGGGGAAGCACCTGATTTTCTTAAGGAATTTGAGCCACTTAATTATAAAGTGCCTAAAATTTATGATGAAACAACATATAGAATTTATAGGTATGTGCCAATAGAAGAAATAGAAATATTAATTACTCCTAGCAATAGATTGGATAGCTTAGAAAAAAGGTATAAAGAGGCAAGCCCATTATTTACGTATATGGAAGCGAAAACAGATGAAAACATTGAAAAATATGCTAGATTTTTGAAGATGATAAATCAAACTAGAATAGAGGATATAGAAGAAATAGAAAAATGGCAAGAAGCCATGAAAGAGCAAGTGCCATATGAAGTAAAATTTGAAGGGAATTTTAAATGGCAAGTATATTACTCAGATTATGCTAAAAAATATTTCATGCTAGCATCTGCAGAAGAAATGGATAATTCGCCATTATTCTATTTGCTAAAGAAAAAAATACAACAAAATAAAAACAAAAAGAGTAAAGAGTGTGTCTTTATACCAGTGTGTAATGAAGAATATTCAGAGCAGATATTAAAAAAATCAGATATTGCAGATTTAGAGAATTACTTGTGGTTCTTTACAAAAAATTGGCCTTCAATATACGAAGTAACAAATATTGAAGGCGAAACATCACTACAAATAGTAGGTGAAACACCAGTTTATGATAAAGTAACAAGCAAATTTAATTTAAAATATACTGATAAAAAAGAGGCAATAAAAGAGTACAAATTAATAAAAGCACTTTTTATATTAGCATATGAAATGCCTGATGAATATGAATTCAGAACGCAAATAGATGATGAAGGAAGAATATCATTTTGTTATGAAAATGATACTTTAAGCTATGAATCTTTACCTGATTTTATAAAAAAAGAAGCTTTAAAAAGAATTCAACAAAATATTGATGTAAAGCTAGAAACTAAAAATTTACAAGCAGATATAAAAGATTTAAAAAGAAAAAGTGAAGAGCAAACCGAAGAATATCTAAGAAAAGAAAGACAAATATATAATTTTTTAGAGTGTAAGAAAACGTTCTTGGGAAAAGTAAAATACTTTTTCAAAAGCAAGAAAAAAGATGATGTTATTGTAAGCCACATGAATAAAGATAGAATGAAGGACATTTTATCACATGATAAAATAAAAGAAGAGGTTCATGATAACAGGGTGGATTTGGATAAGCAATATACAGTAGAAGATTTGCTTAATATATGTAAAGAGTTGCATGATAGCATACGAGAAAATAAAAATGTGAAGTTGGATATTAAAGCATTGAATAATAAAGTAGAAAATCTTGAAAGAAAAATAAAAAATGCAACTTTATATATAGACGAGATAGAAAAGCATAAAAAGAGCATATTTGAATTCTGGAAATTTGCTAATAAAGATGAAGTGAAAGTACTAGAAGAAGGCAACAATGAGGAAGAAAAAAATGCTCTAAACTTAAAAAGAACATTTAACTATGAAGACGATATAGAAAATTTGTCAAATAATGTAGATTCAAATCAACGTAAGAAATTATCACATGAGGAATTAGATGCTACATTTGCTGCTAACTTTGTTTTGGATGGAATAAACATTGTATCAAAAGATAGAATAATAAAAGAGGATGAAGAAAAAATAAAAAGTTTACTATATAACCTTCAAAATGAATATAGTTTGAACATAGAGAAGATAGAGAAAAAAGATTTTGATATATTCGGAAATGTAAGCGAAGACAAAACAAAAATAAAAACTTTGAAAAACAATACACATAGAGAAGTTGAAAAGGATAAATTTAAGATATTAGATGTTAATATGAACACTCAATTGGATACTTTCATGGAAAAATTGGTAGAGTTGAAGAATATTCTACAAAAAGAAACAAATAAAATAGAAACACCATATGATTTAACTTTATATAAAGCAAGCACAGAAAAGTTAGAAACAACAGGATTTGATAAGTTCGACTTAAATCCTATCGAAACTTTGAAAAAAATAGATTCAAATAAAAATGAAGAAATATATTTATATAAAATAAACGTACCAGAAAAAACACATTTGATTTTTTACTCAAACATAGTATTCTTTGAAAATAAGAATCAAACATTACCTTTAGGAATGGATATTTCTCAAGAAACGTTAATAAATATGGATATGTATAGGTTAGAATTGAAGGATAAAGAAGAATTTAATATTAATGTATTCTATAATACATTAATTCCAACTGTACAAAAAATTATTGTATATGAATATAATATAATCCCAAGCACTAATTCTTAGTACTTGGGAACTTTTATTTTACATCTCGTTTTACTTCTGCATTGTTTTCTAGTAATTCTGGTTTTCTTAAGTATTTGCTTAATTGTTTAAATGAATTAGCATAATAATATCCATCACAAATTCTTTCATAACCAACAAATGCAATAGTAATAGCTCTTTCTTCATGGATTTCATCATCTTCATAAATAAAAGTTTTTTTCTTTTTGCCCATTGCAAAAAACATACTAGTTGTACCAAAATTGTATAAATGATGATAAATACTGTCGATTCCTAAAGAACCAACGTTGGTTAAGAATACACTTGTGTGAAATGGGCTAGCTTCAATTACTTTTTTAGGCATTGCATTATGTCTGTCAAGAAATGCTAAAAATTTGACAGCTTTTCTAATTAATCCATTAGGGATTAGGCCTAAAGCTGATGCAAGTGAATCTGTGCTATTAATAGTTTCATGGTCTCTATTTAAATCAATCGCTGCATCTAGTTTTTCTTTCACTTCAAAAATATTTTCTTCGCCAGTAAAACGTAGTTTCAAAGTGGTTTCTTGACCATCATCAGATAAATTCTTTTTTATTGCTAATGATACATATATACCATCTCTAGCATATAGGCTTCCATTCATTGCAAATCTATTTAACTGTGGCCTTTCTGCAATAATTCTAATTATTGCTGCATAAATTATGTACATATAAGAAAGTTTTATACCTTCTTCAGCTTTCTTATCAATATATTCATCAAGAGATTTTATAGGTATGTCTTGCTTAAAATATACTTGTGAATCACTTCTTTCCAACATAACGTTGGGGATGACTCTAAAAAATGGTGGAATCTCTTTTAATTTCCTACCATCGCTTCTTTTTCCAAACATCTAATTTACTCCTTTTATTTTTCTATATAAATAGTACAATAATTGACGAAAATTGTCAAATGTTAAAATCTGGAACATATTCTTCTTCGTGATCCCCAAGTTCCTGCATATAACCATTTTCGAGATTTAATGTAAACAAGTATTTCTCTATTTCTTTATATTCTTTATGTGTAAGCTTTCTATTTATAATAGAATCTTCCTTAGCTTTAAAGGTTGGAAAGTATTGTGCCATAATGCTTACATACACTTTGCCATCTAAATTTTCTTTTAACCATTTTAATATATGCCTACTATTTTGAATATGACCAGGAAGCACTAAGTGTCTAACTATTACTCCTTTTTGTATTATTCCATTTTCATCAAAAGTAGGGCAGCCAACTTGATTAACCATTTCTTTTATGGCTGCGGTTGCAGTTTGAAAATAATTATCTACTTTAGAATATTTAATACTTAAATCGTTAGAAAAATATTTTAAATCAGGTAAGTATACATCAATATAACCCTTTAAAGTTTTTATAGTATCAACATTTTCATAAGCATTGCTATTATAAATTATTGGAATGCTAAGCCCTTTACTTTTGGCTATTTTTATAGCTTCTATAATTTGATAAACATACATTGTAGGGGTAACCAAATTTATATTGTGGGCATTATTAGCTTGTTGTTCTAGAAAAATATTAGCTAATTCATCTATAGAAATAAAATAGCCTTTTCCTTGCTGACTAATTTCATAATTCTGGCAATATATACAATTTAAATTGCAATTTGAAAAAAATACAGTTCCCGAGCCGTTTGTACCACTAATACAAGGTTCTTCATACTGATGCAATGATACAAGAGCTATTTTAATTTTATCTGTGGCTTTACATCTACCAGGAACTCCAGATAGCCTATTAACTTTACAGTTATGTGGGCAAATTGTACATTGCTCTAATTGTTCTAACATAAGATTCAATCCTTTCTACAATAATAAATTATATCATAGAATGGAATGTTTTTCTAGGGGCGTTATTTTGGAAGATATAAATTTTGAATTTTAAAATATCTAAAATGAAAATAATACTTGAAATAAATAAAATACACTGTTATAATGAAGATGGATTAAAAACAACAAAGTGCTTTATTATTTTCTTGCGTTGTATACTCAAAGAAAAGGAAAATAATAAAATAAATTCTAGAAACGAAGGGAAAAGAGAGGGGAAACATATGAAAAAAGAAAAAAATAAAATGTATGAGAAAGGTATTACATTAATAGCATTAGTGATTACAATAGTGGTGCTATTAATATTAGCAGCGGTTAGCCTAAATTTGATAATAGGCAATGAAGGAATATTAACAAGAAGTAAAGATACAGTAGATAAGTATGGAAGGCAAGCAGAAAATGAACAACAAGGATTGAATAATGTAGAAACATGGTTGGGAGAACAATTTGGAAATGGCACAGGTTCTGGAGAAGATAAAGCAGTAATAAAAGTGCCTATAAGTACAAAAGCCACAAAAAATGGAACGATAGACGGTAAAGAACCAAATATAAACAATCCAATAATACCAGAAGGCTATACACCAATAAATGCAGGAAGTGCAACATGGGGAGATGGAAGTTCTGCTCCAACACAAAGCTCAGTAGATAATGGGTTAGTAATAAAAGATGATAATAATAATGAATGGGTGTGGGTGCCAGTAGAAACACCAAGTAGTTTATATACAACTGTAGCAGCAGGACAAAAACTTGCTGGAAGTACAGGAGTAAAAACTACAAAATATACAAATTCAGCTATAATAAGTGGAAAAACAAGAGGATTGCCTGGAAGTAGAGATTATAGAGAGCCAGATATATTAACCTATTCAGGTTTTGATGATACAGGTTATGCAACAGCAGGATTTAGTAGTTTAGCAAATATGGCAGAGACAATGGTAAGTGAATATGAAGAAATGATAGCAAGTTTAGAGAAGTATAAAGGATTTTATATAGGAAGATATGAGTTAACAGCAAATGGAGAGAAGACAGGAGCAACTCAGACAGATGTAAATTGGTATACATTGTATAAAAATTGTACTACTCTTGCTTCGAGTTCAAAAGTAAAAACAAGAATGATATGGGGATTGCAATGGGATGCGACATGTAATTGGTTAGCTGCTTCTAAATTTAATATAAATAATTCAAGTAAATGGGGAAATTATGGTAATAATGATGCAACAGGACATGGAAGTAAAAAGAATACTGGTTTTAGTGAAAGTTGGAAGGCAAATAATATCTATGATTTTGCTGGAAACTGTTGGGAATTTACCCAAGAAGCGAACGGCGCCAACGGCAGCAGAGCTGTCAGAGGAGGCAGCTATGTCGGCGATGGCTCTAACTATCCAGCTTCTGATCGTTTCAGCTACGATCCTACCTTCACCTCTAGCAGCGGTGGTTCTCGCCCTACTTTATATTTGATACCATGAGATATAGAGGCGAAGAGTTCTAAAGAAGAACTCAAAACTTCTATGACAGAGAGAAAACAAAAAGAAGGCTATGCCAACGCATAGCGAATGGAATAAGCTATGTGGAAAATTTTAGGTGGTACCCATTTGTAAAATGGGCCACACATCTAAAATTTTCCACTTGCGTGGCGCCACTAGAGTGGCGCTTTTTCTGTGTTTGCAGATTCAGTTATGTAAAGTAAATATGGAAAAAGTTGCTACAAATTAATTTTAGGAGTGGTGAAAAAATGAGTTTTAGCCAAATGTTAGAAATTTTACAAGATAAAGATTCAAGCAAAGTTGTATTAATTAAATTAGGACATTTTTATATTGCAACAGGAAGAGATGCAGTATTATTATATAAAAAGTTAAATTTAAAATGTACATGTTTTAAGAATAATATATGTAAGGTAGGAATACCAGTTAATTCATTAGAAAAGTATGTGGAAAAATTTAATCAAATGCAGTATAGCTACATTATTTATGATTATGATAAACAGGCAAATGAAATAAAAGAAATTATAAACAAAACCGGAAAAGCATGTAAGATAAAGGATAAGAATATTAATTGTTTAAAATGTAAAGGAATATCAAAATATAAAGATGATGAATATATAGTAGCTCTTAGTAAATTTTTCGAAAAGAAAAATGAGGATTATATAGAATATATGTTAAATGTTATATTAAAACTTCCAAGAACAGAAAAATTCAGCATTGGAACAGAATACAAGATAAGCATGTATAAAATGTTGAACAGTGTTTTATACATTTACAAAGCAAATAAAAATACGTCTAATTACATGTTAGAACAATTAAAGCTTATGAATAATATAGATGCAGAAATGAACTGTCAGAGAATATATTTAAGAATAATGAATAAACAAAAATGGATAGACACAAAAAGATTTGATATAGCAATGAATAAGATATATGAAATTGGTAAGATAATAGGAGGACTTGCAAAATACTATGCCAAGAACAATTAGAAACCAATATGATAAAAAATTAACTAAATTGATTTAAAGTATTGTAATAACAATGTGTTTAAGAGTTTAAGCGAACTATTAACAACACAAAAAGTAATTATTTCTATTCCAGTTGAAGAAAATGAAAAATTTAAACAGTTATTAATTTCTTATTATGAAGGTAAGGAAGAAAAAGAGATAAAAGAATTTATAAAGGAAAAATGTTATATAAAAATATAAGATTAAAAATATCCGTTTAAAAATTCACAATTTTATGATATAGTATGAACTAATAAAAATATCAATGGATTTAAAAATGAAAGAGTGGTTATATGGCAATTTATGAATATAAATATACAGTGGAACTTAGTGATATTGGAAGGTCTAATAAAATTACTAATAAATCAGTATTAAAAATACTAGAAAATGCTGGTGGTAGGCAATCTGAAAAAATTGGACTAGGAATAAATCAAGTAGAAAAAACAGGATTAAGCTGGGTACTTTTGGCATGGAAAGTAAAAATAATAAGAAGACCTATATATAATGAAGAACTTACAATAAAAACATGGGCACAAAATATTAATAAAATATCAACATATAGAGATTACGAAATATATGATGAAAAAGGCAATTTATTAATTATAGCAAGTAGCAAGTGGATTTTAATAAACATATATACCGGCTTAATAGAAAAAATAACTGACGATATAATAAAAGATTACGATCCAGAAGATAAACATGTATTTGAAAATAAAAACATAGATAAATTAGAAGAACCAAAAGAATATGAAAAAGAAGTAGAATATAAGGTTATCAAAAGAGATATAGATATAAATAATCATGTTCACAATTTATATTATCTAGATTTTGCATATGAAGCATTACCAGAAGAAGTGTATAGGTCAGATGAGTGCGATAACATAGAAGTAATGTATAAAAAGCAAATAAAATTAGCAGATGAAATAGTTTGCCTATATGCAAGAGAGAAAAACGAAAATATAGTATCAATAAAGTCAAAAGATAAAAAAATTTTACATGCAATTGTAAAACTATATTAATTGGAGAAAATGTATGAAGGAAAAAGCAAAAGCGATAAGTACATATATTTTAATAAATATAATATTAATTTTAATTTTTGTGTTGATTGCAGGCTTAGGCTACATGTATTGGAAGATGTATGGAACTTCAGAAACTATAGGGTTTGGAGAAAACACAGAAACAGCTAATATAGCAAAAGAAAATGTGGAAAAAGTAGAAGAAAATAACAATATTGAGGCAATAACACCAAGTATAACTGATAATAATTCTAATGAAGTAACAGTAGCTAATAAATCGATTAAGTACTATTATAATCAATTAGATAATAATTCTAAAAAAATATATGATTCAATAGAAAGAAATATTGAAAATCTTAAAACTGGAAAATATACTATAAATTTACCCAGCGATTTGAGCAGTTTAATATCAGACGAAAATGATTTTAGTGCATTAAATAAATGCTTTCAATCTGCCTGGGATGCAATAATAATGGATAGAGTAGAATTATTTTATATAGATATTTCAAAAGTAGAATTAAATATAAAAACAGTAACTTCAGGAAATAGCACAAAATATTATTTAACAATGGGAGCAAAAGAAAATTCTAATTATTTAGAGGATGGATTTGAAAATGAAGAAGATGTAAAAAATGCTTCAACAAAACTAAATAATATAAGAAATGGAATAATATCTCAACTAACAGGAGATACATATAATAAAATACTTCAAGTTCATGATTGCATCGTAGATAATATTGAATATGGAACAGAAATATCGGGGCATAATTCATATAATATATATGGTGCGCTAGTAAATAAGTCTGCGGTTTGCGAAGGGTATGCAGAAAGCTTTAAATACATAATGGATGCATTAAATATACCTTGCATTTTAGTGGTGGGCGAAGCAACAAATTCAAATGGAACTACAGAAAGCCATGAGTGGAATTATGTACAAATAGATGGAAAATGGTATGCTGTAGATACGACTTGGGATGATCCAATTTTGGTAAATGGGTATTTAACAAATAATATAAAATATAAATATTTTTTAGTTGGCTCGAATGTAATAGATACAAACCACTTTCCGAATGGTAAAGTATCACAAAATGGAATTAGTTTTATATATCCGACATTAGAAAAAGAAAAATATACCAATGGAAATTAATCCACTGGTATATTTTTTAATGTAAATCACTAGTTACTTCTTGGAGAGTTATCTTTACAACCGTACCTTCTTCAACAGAGGTCCCGGCAGAAATATCTTGGCTAACAACTATTCCACTTCCAGATGTTTGAATATTTAAATTCTTATTTTTTAAAGCTGTTTTAGCAGCGTAAAGAGATTTACCTTTCAAATCCGGTACTGTAGTAGAAATGCTTGTTCCATTGTTTTCTGTATATAGTCTTACAACTCCACCTTCAGAAAGTGATATTCCTGCTTTAGGCGTTTGAGATGTAATTATTTCGTCATCAGAAGCACTTGTTAAACCACTTAAACCTAAGTCTGATAATATTTGTTTTGCTGTGCTTACAGTTTTGCCTTTTAAATCTGGTACTGTAATAGTATTAGATCTTGTTGCAGCTGAATCATTTGAAGGAACATTTAAGTAAGGTAATACTTCACTTAAAACTTGAGATACTACTGGAGCAGCAATAGTTCCACCATAATGGCTACTTCCTTGAGGTCCATATAATGTTAAAAGAGCTACCACTTGAGCATTCTCTACAGGAGCGATTGCTAAGAATGAAGCAGTATAGCCATCTTCTTCGTGATTTGAATTTGGCTCTGAAGTTCCTGTTTTTCCAGCAATTGAATATCCTGCTACTGCGCCTGATTGACCACCACCATCTGTAACAACTGATTGCATCATGTTACGTATTTTAGCAGCAGTTTCAGAAGAAATTACTTGACGAACTTTTTTTACTTCCACATTAGTAGTTACTTTTGTATCTACATTCTCAATTTTTGTAACTATTCTAGGTTGAAGCAATGTTCCACCATTTGCTATAGCGCAAGCAGCAGTAATCATTTGCAAAGGTGTTATCTCAAATCTTTGACCAAAGCAAGTTGTTGCTAATTCTACAGGACCAACATTGCTTAAATCGTGGAAATTGCTTGCAGATTCACCAGAGGTTGCAATACCTGTTTTTTCGAAAAATCCAAATGCACCAATATATTTGTATAATGTAGTCGCACCTATACGTGAGCCTAATTGTATTAAAGCAGGGTTACAAGAATTCTCTAAAGCATTTCTTAAAGATTGGCTTCCATGGCCAGCTTGTTTAGCACAACCTATTCTTACACCATAAACATTCTCATAACCATTACAATAAAAATCACCAGGAGTATCAGTTTGTACAATGCCTTCTTCTAAACCAGCAGAAGCAGTAATAATCTTAAATACAGAGCCGGGTTCGTATGTAGAAGCTACTACTTTATTTCTGTACATTTCATATAAACTATTTGTTTTCTCTTCACTTGATAAAAAATCCCATGTGGCAGAAAGTTTTTCGTTTGGAGTAAAAGGTGTATTCAAATTGTAATCAGGGTATGTAGCCATTGCTAATATATCACCAGTATTAGGATCCATTAAAATCATACATCCACCATTTTTACAATTGTTCTCATCTACAGCTTGCTTTAAATATTTTTCTACAATAGTTTGTATGTTTGCATCTATAGATAGGGTAATATTGCTACCGTTTTCTGGTGCAACATATTTTTCATTATCATCTGGAATAGAAGATTGGCTAGCATCTATGGATGTAATTATTCTACCAGGAGTACCTGTTAATGTATCATCCCAATAATATTCAATACCTTCTAGACCATTATTATCATTTCCACAAAATCCAAGCAAATTAGATGATAAATTCTCATATGGATAGTATCTTTTTGTGTCCTCATCTATATTAATTCCTTTACTATATTTGTTATCGGTCATCCATTGCTTTAGCTTTTCAACTTTATCAGTTTCAACTTTTTTGGCAATTATTTCAACAGATTTTACACTTGTAAGTTTTACCATTACTTCATCATAGTCTAAATCTAAAGTTTCAGCTAAACCTCTTGCAACTTTCTCTTTTAATTTATTGGTTTCATCGGTGTTATCTTTAACAGAAATTAAAGATGGATTTACGCTGATTGTATCTACAGGAACGCTTATTGCTAAAGTTTTTTGAGTAGAATCGTAAATTGTACCTCTTTTGGGACTGATTATCGTGCTAGAAGTAATTTGCTTATATGCCATTTCTTTTAAACTGCTACCTTGAACAAATTGCAGCCAGAAAATCCTAATAATTAGCAGAATAATAAGAAAAACGAATGCTATTGCAAAAAACTTTAAACGTTTAGATTTATTTTCTATTTTTATTACTTTATTTTTTTGTTTCATAAGCTAAAAATATTCTCCTTTGTTTCGATAATTAATATAAAACATTTTATATTAATTGGCTTTAAAAATCAACAAAAAAGATTGAAAAAAACAATAAAATGTAGTATAATCAAACTGTGGCGAAATATAAGAAAATTAAAGAGGTTAATAATTATGAGAAAATTGAAAAAAATAATTTTAAGTACCCTAATTGGAACTTTAATGATTACTGCATTTAGCACTTTAAACATAGTAAAAGCAGAATCTGCAGGTCCAATTTATTTAGGTATAGTATCTTTAAGAAAATCTGGATATGGTTATAAACAGAATGACAAAAAAGTGTGGAAAATAGCACAATATAATAGCACAAGCGATACTGTAGCAAATACAGATAAATTAATATACTGTATAAAAGCTGGTGCAGGATTTGGTTCAGAAAATTCTAGCGTAGATATACGTGAATATAACCAAAAATTTGATTTAAGAGATGTAAGTTCAATAACAGAACCATATAGCAATCCATTACCAACAGGAGAAAATTACAATAAATTAATGTGGGTAATAGATAATATGTACACAAAGATTGGTGAAGATAATACTACAGCAAGAGAAGAATTTTTAAAAGCAAAAATACCTAATGAATTTTATGAATTACTAACAGATGATGATATGGATGTAATTCAACAATTAGCAATCTGGTATTTCACAAACCCAGATGGAACATATCATTATGATGATATAGAATTAAAAATAAATTCAATAGTAAATGATGATAATAGTACTTATAAAGCATTTGAAGATTTATATACAACAGATTATAAAAATAGTGGGGATACAGAAGGTGTTGCAAGACAAGATGCAGCAAAAGCATTATATAACTATTATATAACAAATGCAGATGCTAATTACGTAGCAACAAATACAGCAACAAATCCTATTAGCTTAGAAAAATCTAATGCTAATATGCAAGTACAAGAAGAAAATTATGTTGCAGGTCCATATAAAATAGTAGATAATAATACAAAAAGAGATTATTCTATATCAGCAACATATAAAAACTATGGAACTACTACAGCTATAACACCAACATTAGGAGTAAAAGATAGCTCTGGAAAAATAGTAGCAACAAATAAAACATTACAAGAATTAGTAGGCCAAGAATTTTATTTAATGATGCCAACAAGTTCAAAAATAGCTGGTATCGAAATGACAATTGTAAGCACATATTCACGTAGAACAGCAACTTACTGGTCAGTAAAAAATGCACCTACAACAGAGCAACCAGTAGTAATAGTTGAAGATGCAAAAGAAACACCAACAGTTTCTGCAACAATAGTTGTTCCTCAACCATTCGACTTAGCATTAAGAAAATTCATTACAGCCGTAAATGGAGTAGAAATAACAAATAGAATTCCAACAGTGGATGTAACAGCATTAGCAGCAGGAACAAGTACAACAGCTACATACAATCACACAAAAGATCCAGTAAGGGTTGAAATTGGCGATATAGTAACATATACAATTCGTGTGTATAATGAAGGAAAAATAGATGGATATGTGGAAGAAATAACAGACCACTTACCAGAACAACTTGAATTTATAGTAGATGATGAACTAAACCAACAATATGGATGGGCATTATCAAGTAGCACAGATTTAAGAACAATCAAAACAAGCTTCTTATCAGTAAATAATGAAACAACAAAAGGAGAAAATAAATTAGCTGCTTTTGATGGAACAAATTTAGATTATAGAGATGTAAAGGTAAGATGCAGAGTTGTAGCTACAGAAAACATGGCAAACAAAATAACAAACATAGCAGATATTACTAAGTTCACAGATGGAGATGGTAATACTGTAACAGATAGAGATTCACAAGAAAACAATGTAACTCTACCAACAGGAACGGATTTAGAAAATTATAGAGATCAAGAAATATCAAGAGGAGAAGAATATATACCAGGTCAACAAGATGATGATGATTTCGAAAAATTAATTCTAAAGAAATTCGACTTAGCATTAAGAAAATTTATTACTGGTGTAAATGATAAAACAATAACAAGCAGAATTCCAAAAGTAGATATAACAGCATTAGCAGCAGGAACAAGCACAACAGCTACATACAATCATTCAAAAGAACCAGTAGCAGTAAGTGTTGGAGATACAGTTATATATACAATTCGTGTATATAATGAAGGCGAAGTTGATGGATATGCAAATGAAATAACAGATCATTTACCAGAACAATTAGAATTCTTACCAGATAACGAAATAAATAAAAAATATGGATGGACTGTAGATGCTCAAAATTCAAAAATAGTAAGAACAAAATATTTATCAAAAGACAATGGAACAGATAACTTAATACAAGCTTTTGATGGCAAAGAATTAAAATACAAAGATGTTCAAATAGCGTGCAAAGTAGTAGCAACAAACCCAATGCCAAGCAAGGTAACAAATATAGCAGATATTACAGATTTCGTAGATAAAAACGGAAACACTGTAAAGGATAGAGACTCAGAAGAAAATAACGTAGAGATCCCATCAAACTTACCTGATTACAAAGACGATGAAATAAATAAAGATTATGTACCAGGACAAGAAGATGATGATGATTTTGAAAAGGTAATAATAAAAGAATTTGACTTAGCATTAAGAAAATTCATTACAAAAGTAAATAATACAGATATAAAGAATAGATATCCAGTATTTAGCATAGACAGTAACGGAAAGTACACATATACTCATACAAAAGAGCCAGTAATGGTATCTAATGGCTGCATAGTAACATATACAATTAGAGTATATAATGAAGGAAACGTAAATGGATATGCAAGTTTAATAAAAGATGATATTCCAGAAGGATTAGAATTCTTACCAGATAATGAAACAAACAAAGAATACAGATGGATATTATTAGATAGTGAAGGCAATGAAACAACAGATGCAACAAAAGCTGTAAGTATTGCAACAGATTACTTATCAAAGGATCAAGAAAAAACAGCAAAAGAAAATCTATTAAAAGCATTTGATCCAAATACTATGACAGAACCAGATCATAAAGATGTAAAGGTAGCTTTCAAAGTTGTTGAATCAAATACATCGGACAGAATAATAATTAATAAAGCTCAAATATCAGACGATTCTGATGAAGATGGAAACGAAATAAATGATAAAGATTCAATACCAGATGAATGGAATGAAGGCGAAGATGATCAAGATATAGAAAAAATAAAAGTACAATATTTTGACTTAGCATTAAGAAAATGGGTAACACAAGCAATAGTAATAGATGAAAATGGCCAAGAAACAGTAACAGAAACTGGACATAAAGCAGAAGATGACCCAGAAGAGCTAGTAAAAGTAGATTTAAAGAAGAGCAAAATAAACAAAGTAACTGTAAAATTCAGATATAGCATAAGAGTAACAAACGAAGGTCAAATACCTGGATATGTAAAAGAAATAAAAGATTATATACCAGAAGGACTAAAATTTGTTCAAGAAGATAATCCACAATGGACACAAATTGAAGAAAATATAATTACAACAGATGCAGCAAAAGATATATTATTACAACCAGGAGAAAGCACAGAAGTAGAAGTATTGCTAACATGGATAAATAGTGGAGACAACTTAGGAAAGAAAGTAAATGTAGCAGAAATAAGTAAAGATTACAACGAATTTGAAGCTCCAGATATAGATTCAACTCCAGATAACCAGAAACCAGGAGAAGATGATATAGATGATGCACCAGTAATCTTATCTGTACAAACAGGTGAAGCACAAAGATATATTGGAATAACAGCAGTTGTTCTAGTAATACTAGCTGGCGGAATTACATTAATAAAGAAATTTGTATTATAAAAAATAAAAGAAGTTGTTAAAAAAGCAACTTCTTTTATTTACTTTAAAAATTGTGTATGTTATAATCTAAACATAATTAAAAATGGAAGGTAGAATAATTATGAACCAGATCTTAATGACTGAAGCAGTAAATAAAAATGCAAGAAATAAATCAAAAATATCAAATTCATCAGATATTACAGCAGTAGTAAGATTTTTTGCAATAATTATAATGTTATTTGGACTAGCACTATCTGGTAGCAGTGCTTTTGGAATGGTACAAAATATTCAAGAAAATAAAAATAAAAGTATTCCCGTAGTTTCTGCAGAGCGAAATGGAAATTCTGTAAAAGTAATAGTAAAGAATGATATAGGAATAAAAACTATAAAATATTCTTGGAACGATTCTACTGAAACCGTAGTACAAGGAAGAAATAAAAATCAAGCAGAAACAACAATAAATATAATTCCTGGAAATAACAAATTAAACATGACAGTAATAGATTCTAATAATGGAACTACTACATATGTAAAAAATTATGTTCAAGAAGAAAAAGATACAACAGAACCAGTAATTACAGTGCAAAATGAAGACCCAAGAATAAAGATAACAGTTACGGATGATACAGCTTTAGATTACATCATTTATAAATATGGTGATAATGAAGAAGTGAAAGTAGAGGCTTCAGAAGATAATCCAACAAAAATAGAAGCATATATAGATAATGTGTTAGAAACACAAGTTACTTTAAAAATAGAAGCAGTAGATAAAGCACAAAACTTTGCAACAAAAGAGCAACAAGTAAAAGGTGCAACAAAACCAAAAATAGAAGTTGTATCAGACCCAACAGATCAATCTTATCTAATAATAAGAGCTTCAGATAATGAAGGATTAAGAATGGTAGTATTTTATATAAATGAGGATGAATATAAAACAGATCCAAACACTTCATTAAATATGAAAAACTTTGAGTATAGACAAAAAGTACCAAAGGGAGAAACAACAATTAAAGTACATGCATATAACTTAAGTGAACAAGTTAGCGAATTTGAAGGAATATATACATATTAAAGGAAGAAGGGCAATGTCAATAGATACAATAGTATTACAATATATTTTCTACTTTATAATATATTCAATATCTGGGTGGATGTTGGAATCAGTATATAGATCTTTTTGTGAAAAGAAATTAATAAATAGTGGATTTATGACCGGACCGTATTGCCCAATATACGGTTTTGGTGCCATATTTATGCAATTATTATTGAAGAACTTTAAATCAGATATAACTTTATTATTTGTTATAAGCTTTGTGGTATTAACATTTTGGGAATATGTGGTTGGAGTGTGTATGGAAAAAATATTTCATACAAAATATTGGGATTATTCAGATCAAAGAATAAATATACAAGGAAGAGTATGCTTAAAAAATTCTATATTTTGGGGGATTTTAGGAGTTATATTTATTTTAGCAATTGAACCGATGGTAGAAAAATTAACAGCAGGTATAGGAACTAGAAATCTGCTTTATATAGATATTACTGTTGGAATTATAATGATAGTAGACCTTATAGTAAGCAGTATAAAAGTAAGTTCAATATCTAAGAAAATGCAAGAATTGAAATCATTAGGCGATAAGATAATAGAAAAGGTAAAAGAAGAAACCCAAAGTAAAGTTAAAATAACAGAATTAGAATTAAAATATAATAAATTACAGATGGCATTATATAAACAGTTAACAAGACTAAAAAATGCCTTTCCAACCATGCAATGGGATACAGCTAATAAATTTTTAAATCAAAAATTAGATATAAAAGAGATTAAAGAAAAAATTAAGGACTTAAAATCTAAAGTAAAAATAAATCTAAGTAGGAGGAAAAAATGAGGGAAATATACATTATAGATGACGAAAAAGAACTGAAATGTGAACTTCAAAAAAGATTTGCACGTGACAAAATGTTTAAATTTAAGAGAGGAAATATGCAGGATTTAGATTCAGCATTAAAAGATATTCCTGCTCTTATTATAATAAATGAAGATGGAATTCAAGAAGATGTAGTAGAATTATGTGGAAAAATAAGAGATAATGACGATAATGCTATTACACCAATCATTGTAATTTCTTCTAATCAAGAAAAAGAGCACAAATGGGAAATACTAAAAGCTACAGCCTCATATGTAATAAAAACTCCAATAGATATAGAAATGATGTATTATACAATAGTAAATATTATAGAATTACTATATATTAATAGGAAGGTAAGTCCATTAACAAGTTTGCCAGGAAATGTGCAGATACAAGCAGAAATGAAAAAAAGATTAGCAAAAAAAGAATACTTTGTAATGCTATACATAGATTTGGACAACTTTAAAGCTTACAATGATGTTTACGGTTTTAGCGCTGGTGATGAAATGATTAAGTTCACAGCCAGAACAATAGTAAATAATGTTCATAAAAATGAAGAAGATAATAATTTTGTTGGTCATATAGGTGGGGATGATTTTATCGCAATCGTAGAAGATAGAAACTATGAAGAAATATGCCAAGGAATAGTTGCTGAATTTGACAAAGGTGTATCTAAATACTTCAATAAAGAAGATATAGAAAAGGGATATTTGGAGGTACCAAATAGAAAAGGAATAGTAGAAGAATTTCCAATTACATCAATTTCCATAGGTGCTGTTGAAGTAGACGTTGGAAGATTCAACAATACATTAGAAATAGGTGAAGTGGGTGCGCAAGTAAAACACTTATCTAAAACAATACAAGGAAGTACTTACGTAATAAACAGAAGGCAAGAATAGCTACAAACATGCTTGAAATTGACAAAATAGCTGAAATAGAGTAAAATATATTCTGTATGATAAAAGAAAAATAACCATAAGGTTAAGAAAATGAGAGGTAATATGCCGAATAGTAAATTTAAAATAGAAAGCTTAGTTTCAAGAATAAAAATATATTTAATAATAATAGCCATATTATTAATTGTATTGTGTTTTATTGAGGAAAAAGCTATAATTCCTTCAATAATATTTTATATAATAGTAATATTATATACATTATGGTCAAATCAAAAAAGAAAAACGGAAATATCAGAGCACATTAATGAACTTACATTAAATGTAGATAAAGCTGCACAAAGCACAATAATAAATTCACCATTTCCATTGATAATATTAGAAACAAACGGAAATATAATTTGGAAAAGTAGTAAATTTGTAAAAGAATTTTCTAATATAGATATAGGAACACATCTAAATGATATAATTAAAGAATTAAGAATAAAAATAGAAAATCAAAAAAATCAAGCCGAAGTATCAATATGCGAGAAGATGCTTATAGGAAATAAAACATATAAAATAATAGGTGAATATGTAAAATCTGGTTCAAGAGATAAAAAGAACTCTAAAGAATACATGGCAACAATCTATTTCTTAGATGAGAGCAATTATGAAGAGTTGCTACAAAAATATAATGATTCCAGAATAAGTGTTGGCATAATAATGATTGACAACTATGAGGAATTAATGCAAAGAGCAACTAGCGAAGAAAAAGCACAATTAATGTCTAATATAGAGAGAAGCATATATGCTTGGGTAAATAAATTTGAGGGAATCTCTATAAAATCAGAAAGAGATACATTTATATGTATTTTTGAAGAAAAATGGGTTGAAGAGATTATAAACCAAAAATTTGATATATTGGATGAAATAAAAGAACTTAAAACTGAAGATAAATTGCAAACAACTTTAAGCATTGCTATTACGGAAGATGGAGAAACAAACTTTGAAAAATATAAATCTGCAAAAGCAGTAATAGAAATTGTTTTAGGCAGAGGTGGAGACCAAGCAATTGTTAAGCAACATGGAAAATATACATTCTTCGGAGGAAGAACACCAGAATTAGAAAAGCGTACTAAAGTAAAGGCAAGAACAGTGTCACAAGCTTTAGAAGAATTAATAAAAGGTGCAAGCAATGTTATTATAATGGGGCATACAAATAGCGATATAGATGCTATGGGGGCAAGTATTGGATTAAGAAAAATAGTTCAAACAGTAGGAAAAGAAGCTTACATAGTAAATAATACTTATGGAACTAGCTTAGATAATTTTATAAAAGATTTAAGCCAAGTAAAAGAATATGAAAAAGTTATAATAGATAAAAACGAAGCTCTTGATAAAATAAATCAAGACTCATTACTAATAATTGCAGATACAGATAAAAAGAATTATGTGGAAGTGCCTGAGTTACTAGATAAAACAAACAAAATAGTAATTGTGGACCACCACAGAAGAGGAACTGATTATATAGAAAATGCTATTTTAACATTCCACGAAGTTTATGCTTCATCAGCATGTGAGCTCGTAACAGAGCTATTAGAATATTCAGAAAAAGATATAAAATTAGATACAATAGAAGTTGAAGCTTTGTATGCTGGAATAATGATGGATACAAAAAACTTTACTTTTAAAACAGGTGTTAGAACTTTCGAAGCTGCTGCATATTTAAGAAAATGCGGAGTTGACATAATAAGAGTAAAGAAATGGTTCCAAAGTGATTTAGAAACATACAACAAAATATCTGAAATAGTAGCAAATGCAGAAGTAATAAATGATAATATAGCAATATCTATTTATGAAAAAGAAGATGCAGATGCAAATGTAACTTGCGCAAAAGCTGCAGATGAATTATTAACTATAAGCAATATCACAGCATCTTTCGTAATAGGAAAAATGGGAGATAAAATTTGTATAAGTGGTAGATCTATAGGAGATATAAATGTTCAGGTTATACTAGAAAAGCTTGGCGGTGGCGGACATATAACTGTAGCCGGAGCACAAATAGAAGGTATGACTCAAGAAGAAGTAAAGCAAGAATTAATAATCAGGATAAATGAATATTTTACAGAAGTTGGATGCTAATATTCATAGCATCCATTTATAATATATAAAAGTAAAGGAGAGAAAACTATGAAAGTTATTTTATTAGAAAATATTAAAAATGTAGGAAAAAAAGATGAAGTAATTAATGCAAGTGATGGATATGCAAGAAATTATTTGTTTCCTAAAAAATTAGCAGTAGAAGCTAATACAGAGAATATGAGCAAATTAAAATCAAGAGAAAATGCAGATAAATATAGAAAAGATCAAGAAAGAAAACAAGCTGAAGAAATAGCAAAGAAAATGCAAGGAATAATGTTAAAAGTAAAGGTAAAAGCCGGAGAAAATGGAAAAATATTTGGTGGAGTAACTAGCAAAGAAATATCTGATGAATTAAAGAAACAATATCAAATAGAAGTAGATAAAAAGAAAATATTACTATCAGAAAATATCAAAAATCTAGGAATGTTTGTAGTTGATATAAAATTATACGAAGGAGTATTAGGAAAACTAAAGGTAGATGTAATAAGCAAAGACTAAAATTAGGAGGTTGTATTTATGGATTTGGGAAAAATACCGCCACAAGATATAGAGGCAGAGCAAGCTGTGCTAGGAAGTATGCTTACAGACCAAGATGCGGTTATTGCTGCTATTGAAGTTTTGAAAGAAGATGACTTCTACAGAGAAGACAACAAAATTATATACACTGCTTTATTAAACATATATAACAGAGCAGAGCCAATAGATATAATAACACTAAAATCTGAATTATCTTCAATGGGAAAACTAGAGGCTGTAGGTGGACTGGAATATATTGCACAATTACCAGATAAAGTACCAACAACTGCCAATGTTGAAAGATATGTAAAAATAGTAGAAGAGAAATCTATGCTAAGAAATCTAGTTAAAACTGCAAATGAAATAATAAACTTAGGCTATGACGAAACTGAAAACGTAGAAGATATTATGGATGTTGCAGAAAAAAAGATTTTTGATGTAATGCAAAGAAAAAATTCAAAAGGATACACACCTATAAAAGATATATTGATAGACTCTTTTACACAATTAGAAAATTTGTATAATCAAAAAGGTAGTATAACTGGTGTGCCAAGCGGATTTGTGGAGCTAGATAGAAAAACAGCAGGTCTTCATGGCTCTGAGCTTATATTGATTGCAGCAAGACCCGCAATGGGAAAAACAGCATTTGCATTAAATATAGGTACATATGCAGCAACAAGAGCTGGATGCCCAGTTGCAATATTCAGCTTAGAAATGAGCAAAGAGCAATTGGCTAACAGAATTTTGTGTAGTGAAGCATTAGTAGATAGCAATAAAGTTAGAACAGGTGAATTGGAAGACGAAGAATGGGGAAAGCTAGCACAAACATCTGGAGAACTTTCAACTGCAGAAATATATGTAGATGATACACCAGGAATTTCGGTAATGGAAATAAGAGCAAAATGTAGAAAGCTAAAATTAGAAAAAAATATTGGTTTAGTTATAATTGATTATTTACAATTAATACAAGGTTCAGGAAAAAGAGGAGCAAGTAGAGAGCAAGAAATTGCCGAAATTAGTAGGTCGTTAAAAATATTAGCTAAGGAATTAAATGTTCCTGTTATAGCACTATCGCAGCTATCAAGAGCTGTAGAAGGAAGACCGGACCACAGACCAATGCTTTCAGATTTGCGTGAATCTGGATCAATAGAGCAAGATGCCGATATAGTTATGTTTTTATACAGAGATGATTACTATAATGAAAACTCTGAAAAGAAAAATATAGCAGAAGTAATAATTGCAAAACAAAGATCTGGTTCAACAGGAACCGTTGAGCTAGCATGGTTAGGAAGCTATACGAAGTTTGCAAACTTAGAGAGATATAGGGAATAGCATAAAGGATAAATTAGATGTTGGAAGAAAAAATATTAGAAACAATAAAGAAATATAATTTATTACAAGAAAAAGACACAGTAATAGTTGCTGTGTCTGGTGGTCCTGATTCTATGTGTTTATTAAATTCATTAGTAAATTTAAAAGAAAAACTTAAATTAAATAAAATAGCAGTTGCACATGTTAATCACATGCTAAGGGAAGAAGCACAAGAAGAAACCGAGTATGTGAAAAAATATTGTGAAAATAAAAATATAGAAATTTATATAAGATATGCTAATATAAAAGAAATTTCTGAGAATAATAAAATTAGTGAAGAAACTGCAGGAAGAGAAGAAAGATATAAATTCTTCGAAGAAATAGCAACTAAGATAAATGCAAATAAGATAGCAATAGCTCACAACTTAAATGATAATGCAGAAACAGTACTAATGCATTTCATAAGAGGAACAGGAATAAACGGATTAACAGGAATAAAGCCATATAGAGATGGAAAATATATCAGGCCATTAATAGAGTGTGATAGGAAAGAAATAGAAGAGTATTGCAAAGAAAGAAAACTAAATCCGAGGTATGATAAATCAAATTTAGATAATAACTATACAAGAAATAAAATTAGAAATTTACTAATTCCAGAATTAAAAGAAAATTACAATCCTAATATTATTTCGGGGATAAACAGATTATCAAGAATAGTGTTAAAAGAAGAAGAATATATAAATAAAATTCTGCTAGAAACTTATAATGAAATTTTATTACAAAAAGAAGATAACAAAATAACAATTAATTTAAGGAAATTTAACAAATTGGACGAATATATAAAGGAAAGACTAATAATTTATATAATAGCAAAATTATTTGGAGATGCCAGAGGGATAGAAAATATTCATGTTTTTGACATAGTAAAATTATGTGAGAAAAATGTGGGAAACAAATATCTAACACCTAATAAAAACTTAAAAATATTTGTTAAATCGGGTGAGGTATCATATGAAAAACTATTGAAATAGTTGTTATAATGTGATATATTTTCATAATACAAGGGATGAACTTAAAGGAGGAAAAAAATTGAAAAATAGTTTAAAAACACTAGCAGTATGGCTAATAATAGGGGTAATATTAATAGTATTGATCTCATCAATATTAGATAATGCAAACACAAAATTATCATATTCAGAATTAATTGCAAAAATAGAAGCAGATGCAGTTGAATCAATAGAATTAGAAGCTGATGGTTCTGCAGCTATAGTAAAACTAAAAAATGATAATGTAGAAAAAACAGTTAATATACCAAGTGTAGATAATTTAATGCAGAACTTGGAAGAAACAATGAAAGCTGGTACAGTAAAAGTTACCGAAAAATCAGAATCTGTATTTATGATTTTCTTAACATTCTTAACACCAGTAGGAATAGTAATAATCTTCTTATTATTTTGGTTCTTTATAATGAGTTCTGGAAATGCACAAAACGGAAACAAAACAATGACATTTGGAAAAAGCAAAGCTAGAATACTAAATCCAAATGACAAAAATAGAGTAACATTTGATGATGTTGCAGGTGTTGATGAAGAAAAAGAAGAATTAGAGGAAATAGTTGAATTTTTAAAGAATCCTAAAAAATTCACAGAAATGGGAGCAAGAATTCCAAAAGGAGTTTTATTGGTAGGTCAACCAGGAACTGGTAAAACTTTACTTGCAAAAGCAGTAGCTGGCGAAGCTGGTGTACCATTCTTTATAATAAGCGGTTCAGATTTCGTTGAAATGTTTGTTGGTGTTGGTGCATCACGTGTAAGAGATTTATTTGAAGAAGCAAAGAAGAAAGCTCCATGTATAATATTCATAGATGAAATAGATGCCGTTGGTCGTCAAAGAGGAGCAGGTCTTGGCGGAGGACATGATGAAAGAGAGCAAACATTAAACCAATTATTAGTTGAGATGGATGGATTTGCAGCTAATGAAGGTGTTATAGTTCTTGCCGCAACAAATAGACCAGATGTATTAGATAAAGCTTTATTAAGACCAGGAAGATTTGATAGACAAATAGTAGTATCTCTTCCAGATGTAAGAGCAAGAGAGCAAATACTAGAAGTTCATAGCAGACAAAAGAAGTTCGCAGACGATGTTAATTTAAAAATAATAGCTAAAAACACAGCCGGATTTGCTGGAGCAGATTTGGAAAATGTATTAAACGAAGCAGCTCTTTTAGCAGCTAGAAGAAACCTAAAAGCTATAGGCGAAAGAGAAATAGAAGATGCCATGGTAAAAGTAACTATGGGACCAGAAAAAACAACAAGAGTAAGAAGCGAAAAAGAAAAGAAATTAGTGGCATACCATGAAGCAGGCCATGCAGTAGTAAGTAGATTCTTACCAACTCAAGATGCCGTACATGAAATTTCTATTGTTCCAAGAGGAATGGCTGGAGGATACACAATGTATCAACCAACAGAAGATAAATCATTTATGTCTAAAACAGAAATGCAAGAGCAAATTGTATCTCTATTAGGCGGAAGAGCAGCAGAAGCTTTAATATTAGATGATATATCAACAGGAGCAAGCAACGATATAGAAAGAGCAACAAAGATTGCAAAAGCAATGGTAACAAAATATGGTATGAGCCAACGTATAGGTACTATTACTTTAGGTTCAGACCAAGAAGAAGTATTTATAGGTAGAGATTTTGCTCAAGAGAAAACATATTCAGAAGCAACAGCAAGCATAATTGACGAAGAAATGAAAAAGATAATTGATGGCAGCTATGCATCTGCAACAAGAATATTGCAAAACAATGTAGAAAAATTACATGCAGTAGCACAAGTTCTATTAGAAAAAGAAAAAATTACTGGCGAGGAATTTGAGGCTATATTTAATAACTAAAAGGAGAAAAAACGTGGAGATTATTGCGACTATACTAGTTTTACTATTTATAATATTTTCATTAGTAGTTTTTGCAGTTATACAATTGCAAATGGCAGGTATAGAAGTAAAAGACTTTTGGTCTTTTATAAATGCAAACCAGGAGTTGGACAAATTGTATGCTTTTTCTAAAAAGTATGAAAAAATGTCACCACAAGAGCAGATAATATTTTTACAAGCAGCAGAGAAAATGTCGGATGCATTTGAAAAAATTCCTTCCATGATGTGGGAAGAAGAGTATCAAAAGTATAGAGATGTAATGGACATATATAAAGATATAAAAATGAATAGATGGATATCATCATCAAGATGATAACACTTTAAAGAGAATGGTCATAATATATTATAAACTTTCAATAAAAGGGGATACCGTGAATGAAAATAATATATTGTGACCATTCTGCTACTACAAAGGTTAAAAAAGAAGTGCTTAATGAAATGATACCATATTATATGAATCAATATGGTAATGCATCTTCACTATACAGTGTAGGAAGAGATGCTAAATATGCTATTACCCAAGCAAGGACGAGAGTAGCAAGAGCAATTAACGCATCAGCACAGGAAATATACTTTACTTCTTGCGGCAGCGAAAGCGATAATTTAGCATTAAAAGGATTTTGCCACGCTAATAAACAAAAAGGAAAACATATAATAACAAGCAAAATAGAACATCCAGCGATTCTTCAAACTTGTTTAGCTTTAGAAAAAGAAGGTTTTGAAGTTATTTACTTAGACGTAGATAAAAATGGATTTGTAGATATGAATCAATTAACAAATGCTATAAGAAAAGATACTATATTAGTAAGTATAATGACTGCTAATAACGAAATTGGTACTATAGAAGATATAAAAACTATAGGAAGCATTTGCAAAAATAATAACGTTACATTTCATACTGATTCGGTTCAAGCAATTGGAAATGTAAAAATAGATGTTCAAGAGATGAATATAGATATGCTTTCTATGTCCGCTCACAAGTTCTATGGTCCTAAAGGTGTAGGAGCTTTATATGTAAGAGAAGGAATAGAATTTGATAGAATTCAAGATGGAGGACATCAAGAAAGAGATAAAAGGTCAGGTACAGAGAATGTTGCAGGGATTGCAGGCTTAGGTAAGGCAATAGAGCTGGCATCAAACAATTTTGATGATTATACAAAAAAGTTAACTACTATTAGAGATTACTTTATAGATAGAGCAATAAAAGAATTCGGAAAAGAAAACGTGCGTATAAACGGTGATTTAAATAAAAGATTGCCAGGCCATGTAAGTATTTCGTTTAGAGGAAAAGATAGCAATTTAATCTTACTAGAGCTAGACAAAAAAGGAATATGTGCCTCAGGAGGTTCAGCATGCTGTTCATCTTTAGCTACTCCATCACATGTATTGCAAGCAATAAAATTAGAAAGAGAATGGGCAGAAGGAACCATAAGATTAACATTTGGAGACGATAATACAAAAGAAGATGTGGATTATATAATAGAATCATTAAAAGAAATAATAAAATAAAAAAGCAAGCTTCAGGTCAAATTCATGACTTGAAGCTTGGCTTTCAATTAGGATGTTTGCTCTTCAAACTCTTTGTTGATTTTGTCAACAAAGGCTCCTGCTCCGAAAGAGAGGCTGTATGGGAGATTAATGATATATTCTCCTTCAACCATACCTTCGTTGGTTACGACTTTGGAAAAGTTGTAAGAAACAAAACGCAGTGAAAAGAATTTTTTGCATTTTCGTGCAATTTTTTTCTCAATCGTATGACAGGACTCTCGAACAGATGAAATTGAATCATCTTTACTACAGTTGGTTTTTATTCGAATCCTAATATTCCGAGGATTCTTACAAAGGTTTGCACTAACTTGATTCATTTACAGACCTCCTTAAAATAAAAACTTTTGAATTTTTTCTTGAGTAGCGTTAGAAACATTTACTGTTGCCAGTAAATATTCTCGGACTTCCTGAGGAGAATTTACATTATATGATTTCACAACATTAATTTCGATGTTGCTAGTAAATTGTCTCAGAAACTTCCTTAGCATGTTTTTGGCATTTTCAGATGTATCTGAAAATTCTAGATAGAAGTTCCGATAGAACATAACCTCAGTGGTATTTCTCGAAGAAAATTTGACCTTATCAGGAATCTGGAGACCAAATTCTTTTAATGGTTTAATGTTTGATAATTCCATAAAACAACATCCTTTCAAAATTAGTGATAAAATACACTTCTATCCTTATTATATCACAAATTAACATAATATGCAATGATATTCTATATTGTAAAATTGTCGGTTTTGTAGTAAAATAGAAGCTGTGAAAAATTTAGGAGATATATTTATTCATGAACTTTTTAATTGAAGATTTAAAAAAAGCTAATAAATTTTTAGAATACGTAGAAGATGTAAAAAATAAATATAGCCCGATAATATTATCGGGTTTATCAAGCGTTGGAAAAATACAGCTTGTAGAAGCAACAAAGGAATATACCAATAAAAACATTTGCTTGGTAACGTACAATGAATTGCAAGCAAGAAAAATTGTGCAAGATTTGAAGTATTTTTCAAGTAATGTATTTTATTTTCCAAAAAGAGAGATAGCGTCATATGATTATGTGGCTGAAAGCAAAGATTTACCATATGAAAGAATAGAAACGTTAAATAAAATCTTTGAGCAAGATAAAAATAACAAGAGTGATAGAATTATTGTGGTAACGACAATAGAAGCAATAATGCAAAAGATGATTACCAAGAAAGATATATATCAAAATATTTTGGAATTTAAATTAGGAAAGTCGTTTGATTTAGATAAATTAAAACAAGATTTAATCCATTTAGGGTATGAAAGGTCAGATATAGTAGATGGAAAAGGCCAATTTAGTGTAAGAGGCGGCATTTTAGATATAGGAACTACAAAAACACAGGGAATAAGAATTGAGTTCTGGGGAGATGAAGTTGATTCAATAAGAAGCTTTAGTATTACATCACAAAGAACTAATAAAATGTTAGAGGAAGCTAGAATATATCCATCACATGAGCTTATAGTAACAAAGAATTTAGAAAAAATATGTGAAGAAATAATAGCTAAAGAAAAAAATGAAGATGTTTTAGATGATGTGGAGCTAATTAAATCCGGAAATTATATTAGCAAAATAGATAAATATTTTGACAGCTTTTATGATGAAAAATGTAGTTTTTTAGATTATTTTGATGAAAATTATTTGCTTTGCATAGATGATATAGACAAGATAAATGCAAGGCAAGAAAATATTCTAAAAGATAATAATCAATTAATAGAAACATTGTTAGAAAAACAAAGAGCTGTACCAAATGCAATAAATAATATTTCAAAAGTAAATTTGGAAGAAAAAGAAGGTACAGCAATATACTTATATGAATCAGATTTATTGCAAAACAGCAAACCAGTAAAATTCTCAAAAAATGTAATTAACTTTAAATATAGAGATTTGCATTTCTTCAAAAGTGAATTAAATATATTGGCACAAGATATAAAAAAGGCAATTGAGGAAAATAAGAATGTAATAATTTTATCTGGTAATGAGTCTGGAGCAAAAAAGGTAGAAGCCCTATTAGAACAAGAAAATATAAATTATAAATATTTTGAAAAGTTAGAAGATGCTCAAGAAAAAATTTATAAAAATTCAATAAAATCAGAATTACAGAACAAAAGAGTAGTAATCTCGAATGGAACTTTGTCATCAGGATTTGAGTGTTATGACCTAAATTTAGTAGTAATAACTGGCGAAGATTTTATAAATAAACAACAAAAAAAGAGAAAGAACACGGATGCTTTTAAGCAAGGTGAAAAAGTAGTTTTTGCAGATTTAAGAGCTGGCGATTATATAGTTCACAAAACACAAGGAATTGGTATATACATTGGCGTAAATACAATTACTACTGCAGATGGAATTACAAAGGATTATATAAAAATAAAATATAAAAATGACGATGTTTTGTATGTTCCAACAGATATGCTTGATAACATTAGAAAGTTTATAGGTGGAGGAGAAGCAGAACCTAAATTAAACAGGTTAGGAAGTAAAGAATGGGAGAACACAAAAGCAAGGGTTAAATCTAATTTAAGAGAAGTGGCAAGAGATTTGCTAGAGCTATATGCTAAAAGGCAAAATGCGAAAGGCTATATGTTTTCTAAGGATACACCATGGCAGAAACAATTTGAAGATAGCTTCCCATATAATGAAACAGATGACCAGCTAAGATGCATTGAAGAAGTAAAAAAGGATATGGAATCTGATAAACCTATGGATCGATTGCTATGTGGTGATGTAGGATACGGAAAAACAGAAGTTGCAATTAGGGCAGCATTTAAAGCTGTGATGGATCAAAAGCAGGTTGCGTATTTAGTACCTACTACGATTTTGGCGAACCAACAATATGAAGAATTTAAGAGTAGGATGAGTGAATTTGCTGTAAATGTAGAGTTGCTAAATAGATTTAGAACTAAAAAAGAACAAGAGGAAGTTATAAGAAGATTAAAACTTGGAGAAGTAGATGTGGTTGTTGGCACACATAGAATTCTAAGCAAAGATGTAGAGTTTAAAGATTTAGGGCTTTTAATAGTAGATGAGGAACACAGATTTGGTGTAAAAGATAAGGAAAAAATAAAAAAGATTAAGGAAAATATAGATGTTTTAACAATGACAGCAACGCCAATTCCTAGAACACTACATATGTCTATAGTAGGAATTAGAGATATGTCGGTTATATATGAGCCACCTCAAAATAGAAAGCCGGTTCAAACTTATGTGCTAGAATATGATGATGAAATTATAAAAGAAGCTATTACTAAAGAATTGGAAAGAAATGGCCAGGTATTCTACTTATTTAACAATGTTGAAAGAATAATTAGAAAAGCAGATGAAATATCTAAATTAGTACCAGAAGCGAAGGTAGAGTTTGCGCATGGAAAGATGACAGGAAATGAGATAGAGAGCATAATGCAAGATTTTATAGAGCATAAAATAGATGTTTTAGTATGCACAACTATTTTGGAATCTGGAATTGATATACCAAATGCAAATACAATAATTGTAGAAAATGCCGATAGACTAGGATTAGCGCAGCTATATCAAATTAGAGGAAGAGTTGGCAGAGCTGATAAACAAGGGTATGCATATATTACTTATAGAAGAGATAAATTACTATCAGAAGTAGCAGATAAAAGATTGAAGGCAATAAAGGAATTTACTGAATTTGGCTCTGGATTTAAAATAGCAATGAGAGACTTAGAAATAAGAGGAGCAGGAAGTTTATTAGGTGAAATTCAGTCTGGTCACATGGAACAAGTTGGATATGATACATATTGTAAGCTATTAGACGAGGTAGTAAAAGAGATGCAAGGTATCACAGTAAAACAAGAAAAAGATATTCAAATAGATATCAATTTATCAAGTTACATACCAGAAAATTACATAGAGGATACTGCACAAAAAATTGAGATTTATCAAGATATTGCATTGTGCAGAAATGATAAAGACATAGAAGATGTTATTGATGAAATAATAGATAGATATGGAAGCATGCCACAAGAAGTAGAAAATCTTATAGAAATAGCTAGAATCAAAATATTGTGTAGAACTGCAAATGTGCTAAAAATAGCGCAAAAAACAGATACTGTAGTATTTTATTTGGATAAAGACAATATCAAAATTGATGAAAAAATGATAAATACTTTAGTGGGAAAATATGGACCAAAATTAAAATTCTCTCAAGGAGTAGAGCCATATATAACATTAAAAATGTCTTCAAAAGATGAAATGGAAATAATCAGAATGATAAAAGAATTATTAACTATAATATCATAATATTTTAAGAATAATTGTACAAACTATATGTGGAGGAAGTTGTAAAATGCAAGTTATTACAAGTAAAGATAATGAAATAATAAAAAGTATAAAAAAATTGAAAGATAAAAAATATAGAGATGAAGAAGGCCTTTACATAATAGAAGGTATAAAAATAATTGAAGAAGCTATAGAGGAAGAAGCGTATATTAAAAAGATTGTTATTTGCGAAGAATGTGTAGCGGCTGGGGAAATAGAGCAGAAATTATTATACACGATTGCAAAATATGATTGTATATATGTTAATAAAAAAGTATTTGGATTTTTAACAGATGTAGTAGCGCCCCAAGGAATTTTAGCTGTAGTTGAAAAGCCAAGCAAGGCAACAAAAATAAACTACACAGAAGATATAATACTTGCATTAGATGGCATTCAGGACCCAGGAAATTTAGGAACTATTTTAAGAACTGTAGATAGTGTTGGGCTAAAACAAATAATAGTAACAAAAAATACTGCAGATTGCTACAATCCAAAGGTAGTAAGGTCAACAATGGGAGCTATATTTAGAGTAAATGTGATAGAGACAGACGATTTATGCAAAACTTTAAAAGATGCTAAAAAAAGTAAGTATGAAATAATAGCTACATCATTGGATACACAAAATAGCATTTATGATATTAGTTATAAAAAGAAAGTAATAGTAATAGGAAATGAGGCAAACGGTGTTACAAAAGAAGTACAGGACTTGGCAAATAAAAAGGTAAAAATACCTATGCTAGGGAAGACAGAAAGCCTAAACGCCTCTGTCGCAACAGGAATAATTTTGTATGAATATGTAAGGCAGAAAATAAAATAGTAAAGGGACCATAAAATGGTCTCTTTACTTCTCGATTTTTTTCTAATCTAAAAATCACAATTATTTGGTGTTCTTGGGTAAGGAATTACATCTCTTATATTTTCCATACCAGTAATATACATAAGCAATCTTTCAAAACCAAGACCGAAACCAGAGTGGATGTTAGAACCATATCTACGCAAATCTAAATACCAATATAAAGGTTCAGTATCAATATGCATTTGTTTCATACGTTCTACTAATTTGTCGTAATCTTCCTCTCTTTGAGAACCACCCATGATTTCACCAGCACCAGGAACTTCTAAGTCTACGGCTGCTACTGTTTTGCCATCTGGGTTAACTTTCATGTAGTAAGATTTTATATCCTTTGGCCAATTTTTAACGAAAACTGGACCATTAAAATATTCTGTAATATATTTTTCATGTTCCTTTGCTAAATCCTCGCCATAGTCTGGCTCAAATTCCCATTTTCTATCAGCTTTTTTCAAAATATCTATAACATCTTTATGGTCTATTCTTACAAAGTTTGAGTTAATTAATTTTGTAAGTTTTTCAATTAAACCGTTCTCGATAAATTTATCGCAAAAAGCTATTTCTTCAGGGCATTTTTCTAAAACTTGTTTTACGATGTATTTCAAGCAATCTTCTTCGATATCCATCAAACCATCTAAATCACAGAAAGAAATTTCAGGTTCAATCATCCAAAATTCATTAGCGTGAGTTTTAGTGTTTGAGTTTTCACTTCTTAAAGTTGGACCAAAAGTATAAATTTTTCCAAAAGAGGCAGCAAATGTTTCTCCATGTAATTGGCCAGAGCCAGTAATATAAGCTTTCTTGCCAAATAAATCTTCAGAAAAATCTGTTTTACCATCTTTTTGTGGTAGTGGCTTGTCCAAGTCTAAAGTTGTTAGTTTAAACATTTCTGCAGAACCTTCGCAGTCTGCACATGTAATAATTGGAGTATGAACATATACATATCCATTATTTTGAAAATATTCGTGTATTGCAAAAGCTGCAACACTTCTAATTCTGAAAACTGCACTAAATGAATTTGTACGAGGACGCAAATAAGCAACAGTTCTTAAATATTCAAAAGAATGTCTTTTCTTTTGAAGAGGGTAGCTATTATCTGATAAATTGAATATATCAATAGATTTTGCATGCAACTCAAAAGCCTGCTTAGCATTTTCAGTTTTTACCAATGTACCTTCCACAATGATTGTTGAACTAATTGATAATTTACAAACTTCGTCAAAATTAGACAATTCATTAGTAAATACTACTTGCAAATTATTAAAAAAGGAACCATCATTTATTTCTATAAAACCAAAAGTTTTAGAGTCTCTAACAGTACGGACCCATCCAGAAATTTTAATTTCTTTGTTTATATAGTTATCTGTATCGCGATATAAACTTTTAATATCTACATTTTCCATATATAGTCTCCTTTCACGTAATAAAACTGAAAAGATTATATAATGCGAAAAAAGAAAAGTCAATAAAAATGCTAGAATCTATGGACTTTTGAAGGAAAAAAGTATACAATATATGTATTAATTTTAAGATGCAAAATTATGGAGGAATACAATGATAAATAAATACAAAACAAACAATTGCGGAGAATTGAACTTAAAAAATGTAGGGAATGAAGTAAGGCTTTCAGGATGGATACAGAGAATTAGAAATTTGGGAGGAATGACATTTATTGATTTAAGAGATCAATATGGAATAACCCAAGTTGTAATATCAGAAGAGCTAAAGCAAAAGCTAGATAAATTATACACAGAAAGTGCTATTTGTGTGGAAGGAGCGGTAGTAGAACGTTCAAACAAAAATAGCAAAATACCTACTGGAAATATAGAAATAGAAGCAAAAAATATAGAAATATTGGGTGAATGCGAATCAACTTTACCATTTGAAATAAATTCAGAAAAAGCAGATATATCATCTGTAAGAGAGGATTTAAGGCTTGAATATAGATTCTTAGATTTAAGAAATGATAAAATACATAACAATATTTTATTACGTTCAAAAATAATGAAAGCATTAAGAGATAAAATGGATGAACTAGGATTTGCAGAAATCCAAACCCCAATACTTGCAAATTCTTCACCAGAAGGAGCAAGAGATTTTTTGGTACCAAGCAGATTACATCCAGGAGAATTTTATGCGCTTCCTCAAGCACCACAGCAATTTAAACAATTGCTTATGATTTCTGGTTTTGATAAATACTATCAAATAGCACCATGCTTTAGAGATGAAGATCCAAGAGCAGATAGGGCACCAGGGGAATTCTATCAACTAGATTTTGAAATGTCATTTGCAACTCAAGAAGACGTATTCAAAGTAATTGAAGAAGTAGTACCACCAATCTTTAGAAAATTTACAAATTGGGAAGTGCCTGAAGGTGAAATCATTAGAATACCTTATAGAGAAGCAATGGAGAAATATGGTATTGATAAACCAGATTTAAGAAACCCATTAATCATTCAAGATGCAACAAAGGTATTTGAAAATAGTGAATTTAATGCATTCAAAGATAAAACAGTAAAAGCTATAGTAGTTCCAGAAGGAGCAAAGCAAGGAAGAAAATTCTTTGATAGTATGGTAGAATTTGCCGTAGAAGAGCAAGGCGCAAAAGGATTAGCTTGGGTAAAAATAGATGAAAACAATACACCACAAGGTGGAATTGCAAAATTTATTACAGAAGAAGCATTAAATAAATTGGAAAGTGAATTTGGAGTAAAAACAGAAGATAGCATATTCTTTATTGCAGATAAATTAGAAACAGCACAAAAAATAGCAGGACAAGTTAGAATAGAACTTGGAAAAAGGCTTGATTTATTAGAAAAGAATATATACAGATTCTGCTTCATCGTGGATTTTCCAATGTATGAATACAATGAAGATGAAGGAAAAATAGATTTTAATCACAATCCATTTTCTATGCCACAAGGCGGATTGGAAGCTCTAGAAAATAAAGACCCATTAGAAATTTTAGCATATCAATATGATTTAGTATGTAATGGATACGAAATGGCGTCAGGAGCAGTTAGAAACCATGATCCAAAATTAATGGTAAAAGCTTTTGAAATAGCTGGATATACAGAAAAAACAGTAGAAGAAAGATTTGGAGCTTTATATAAAGCATTCAAATATGGAACTCCACCACATGCAGGAGCAGCGCCTGGCTTAGATAGAATGGTAATGCTAATAGCAGATACTCAAAATATAAGGGACGTAATAGCTTTTCCAAAGAATAAGAAAGCTAGAGATGTAATGATGAATGCTCCAAGCAAAGTTGATGATCAACAATTAAAAGATGTACATGTAAAAATTACAGAATAAAATGTAAAGGCAGGTGATTTTATGGAAGAGGAAAAAACACTTGCAGAAATAAAAGTAGTATTAGATGAAATAAAAAACGAAATAACTAAAAATAACAAAATAATTATGCAAAGGTTAAACAGCTTGTATGAATATAACGAAATAAATGATATGCGAGCAAGAGTTTTTAGCAAACAATTAGAAGTGTTAAGAAACGAAATAACAAAGAAAAACTAAGAAAGGAGAGTATGAATTTAATTCATACGATATATACAAAAAGATGAAAAGAACTGTTAGATTTTATTTTGCCTTAGTAGTATCTAAAATGGTAAAGAATCTATTAAAACTGCTAAATAGAGAGGCATCGTATTTGCCAGGAAAAATAGCAATAAAAATTTGCCCAGACTTTTTAGGAATGATAGAAAAACCAAAAATAATAATTGGTGTAACAGGAACGAATGGCAAAACCACTGTATCAAATTTAATAACAGACTGTTTAGAAAAATGTGGTTATACTGTATTAAATAACAGATTCGGTTCAAATATAAATGCAGGAATAGCAAGTAGTTTAATAAAAAATGTTACACTTAGCCAAAAGGTAAAGGCAGATATTGCGGTGTTAGAAATAGATGAAAGAAGTTCACCTAAAATATATCCATACTTAAAACCTACATATCTAGTGTGCAACAACTTATTAAGAGACTCGATAAAGAGAAATGCACACCCAGAGTTTATATTTAATGTTATAAATAATGCTTTACCAGAAGAAACAAAATTAGTATTAAATGCAGATGATTTAATAAGCAGTAATCTAGGAAAAAATAATGCAAAAGTATACTTTGGTGTTGGAGAGCAAGAGGGAGACTTGAAAGAAAGTAGAAATATAATAAACGATATAAGAATCTGCCCAAACTGCCAAACAAAGTTAGAATACAACTATGTGAAATATAATCATATAGGAAATGCATATTGCCCTAATTGTGATTTTAAATCAAAAGAAGCAGATTATTTAGTAACAAATATAGACTATGAAAAAGAAACTCTAACAGTTAAACATAAAGAAATAGAAACAGAATATAAGCTATTGAACAATAGTATATTCAATATTTATAACATGGCTGCAGTAATTACATTATTAAGAGAATTCGGTTTATCTGCTGAAAAAGTACAGGAATTATTTAAAAACTTAAAAATTACAGAAACAAGATATACAAAAGAGGAAATAAATGGAGTAAAACTAATAAGCAACATGACAAAAGGCCAGAATTCAATTGCTACATCATGTGTATTTGACTATATAAGCAAAGAGCCAGGGAAAAAGGAAGTTGTTTTAATATTAGATGATGCTTATGATGCAAAAGATTCTGTAGAAAATTTAACATGGATTTATGACACGGACTTTGAATTCCTAAAGGATGATAAGATAGAAAAAATAATAGTTGGAGGAATTAGATCTAAAGATTATTATATAAGACTATTGCTAGCAGGAATTGATAAAGAAAAAATAATCTGTGAAAAAGAAGAGCTAGATACTTATAAATATTTATCACTAGATAAAGACAAAACAATATATGTATTGTTTGAGTTATATAAGTATGATGTAGCAGAAAAATTAAAACAGAGAATTAGAGATGCAATAAAGGAGGCAAAATAATGGTAAAAATAGAAGTATTGTTTTCAGAAGTTTGCAACCTATATGGAGACTTGTTTAATATAAAATATTTAGAAAAGTGCTTAGGAGAAAATTGCGAAATATATTATACAAATATATCTGATGAACCTAAATTTGTTAAAGAAGATGTAAATATGATATATATGGCTCCGATGACAGAAAGAACACAAGAATTAGTAATAAAAAAAATATTACCATATAAAGAAAGAATACAAGAATTAATAGATAAAAATGTGGTGTTTTTACTAACAGGTAATGCACCAGAAGTTTTTGGAAAATACATAGAAAATGAAGATGGAAGTAAGATAGAAGCATTAGGAATATTAGATTTATATGCGAAAAGAAATATGATGGCTAGACATAGTAGCATGTTCTTGGGCAAGTATGAAGATATAGAGATAATTGGATACAAAGACCAATTTACAATGGCGTATTCTGATAATTCAAATAACTATTTTGCACAAGTAATTGGTGGAATAGGGTTAAATAAAGAAAGTAAGTTGGAAGGAATAAAAATAAATAATTTAATTGCAACTTATGTATTAGGACCAATTTTAATATTCAATCCATTGTTAACAAAGAAAATACTTACAATGCTTGGAGTAAAAGAGCCAAAGTTAGCTTACGAAAAAGAGATAATGGATGCATATAACCAAAGATTAGAAGAAGTAAAAAGTAGAATAAATTAATTATTAAGTGAACATTATAAATATTGAAAAAGATATTGCAGTATGATATAACTTAATAAATCAAAAATGAATATAGAAAGTGAAAGCATTATATATGAAAAATATAAAAGACTATGATTTATCAGATTTAAAAGAAGAGATGATAAGCATAGGAGAAAAAGGATTTAGAGCAGAGCAAATATTTAAATGGCTATATGTAGATAAAGTAAAAGATTTTGATGAAATGACAAATTTATCATTAGAATTAAGAGAAAAGCTAAAAGAAAATTACACAATATGCAATTTCAAAATACTAAAAAAATTAGAATCAAAAGATGGTACAAAGAAATATCTATTTGATGTACTAGATGAAAATGCAATAGAAAGTGTTCTAATGGAATATCACCATGGAAAAACAATATGCGTATCATCACAAATTGGATGCAAAATGGGATGCAAATTCTGTGCTTCAACAGGAATTCCATTTATAAGAAATCTTACACCGGGCGAAATAGTTGAGCAAATACTTGCTGTTGAGCAGGATATACAAGATAAAATTTCCAATATTGTGTTCATGGGAATAGGCGAGCCTTTAGATAATTATGATAATGTAATAAAGGCAATTAGAATACTAAATAATCCTAAAGGGTTAAATATAGGAGCAAGGCACATTAGTATTTCTACAAGTGGCTTGGTTCCTAGAATATATGATTTGGCAAAAGAAAATATTCAATGTACACTATCAGTATCATTACATGCTACAAACGATGCAAAAAGATCAGCTATGATGCCAGTTAATAACAGCTATCATATAAGAGAATTGATGCAAGCATGTAAAGATTATATATCAATGACTAATAAAAGAATATCATTTGAATATGCATTGGCAAAAGACAATAACGACAATTTACAAGATGCTCAAGAGTTAGTAAAATTACTAAGAGGAATGTTATGCCATGTAAATTTAATACCAATCAATAAAATTGAAAATGGTAAATTTACAAAAAGTTCAAATGAAAACATTATAAAGTTTAGGGACTACTTAAATGACCATGGAATAGTTGCCACAATAAGAAGAGAGCTTGGCTCAGATATAGATGCTGCTTGTGGGCAATTAAGAAGGAAAAATTTAAAAGAAACAAAATAGATAGGAGGGGAATAATGAAAGCTTTTGCAAAAACAGATATAGGACAAGAAAGAAAATTAGATGAAGATTATTATTATGTGGCAGATTCAAATAGTGAAATAAACTTGTATATTATAGCAGACGGAATGGGTGGATATAATGCTGGTGAAGTTGCAAGTAAAATGGCAACAGAAGCTTCAAAAGAATATATATTCAAGAATTTCGAGAAGTACAAGCAATCAAAAGAAAGCATAATAAATTTATTACAAAAAACTGTAGAATATGCAAACGAAGTAGTTTATAAAAAATCAAATAGTCAAAAAGATTTGAGTGGAATGGGTACTACTTTGGACATTTGTTTAATATATAATAGTAATATGTATGTTGCACATGTTGGTGATAGCAGAGTTTATAGAATAAGGAAAAACTTTATGAGAAAAATAACTACAGACCATAGCTATGTGCAAACTTTAATAGAAGATGGTACTATAACAAAGGAAGAAGCATATAACCATCCCAAGAAAAATATGCTAACAAAAGCTTTAGGCTGTACAGCAAGTGTTGAACCTGATATTTATGTAAAAACTTTTTTAAAAGATGATATAGTGGTAATGACAACGGATGGATTAACTAATATGTTAAGAGAAAATGAAATATATGATATAATTAATCAAGCTCCAGAAGAAGCGGTGGAAAAATTAATAAATAAAGCGAATGAAAATGGTGGCTATGATAATATTACAGTTATTATTATATTAAATGAGGAGAGAAGCATATGAATTTAATAGGAAGAACCATAGCAAATAGATATGAAATTTTAGAAAAAACTGGCGTGGGAGGAATGGCAACAGTATATACTGCAAAAGATTTAGTTTTAAACAGGCATGTTGCAGTAAAAGTATTAAAAGAGGAATTTACTACAGATGAGGAATTTGTAAAACGTTTTAATACAGAAGCTTTAGCAGCAGCTAGCTTATCACATGCTAATATAGTATCTATATATGATGTAGGAAATGAAGATAATATATATTATATAGTAATGGAATTAGTAAGAGGTAAAACTTTAAAGCAAATAATAACAGAGAATGGTCCAATTTCGTGGAAATGGGCAACAAACATAGCAATTCAAATAGCATCAGCTTTAGAGGTAGCCCATAAAAACAATATAGTTCATAGAGACATAAAACCACATAATATAATAATTACAGAAGATGGGGTAGCAAAAGTAACAGATTTTGGAATTGCAAAAGCGGTTTCAAATTCTACAATAACAGCATTTGGAACAACCATTGGTTCAGTACATTATTTTTCACCAGAACAAGCAAAAGGTGGATATACAGATGCTAAATCTGATATATATTCATTGGGCGTAGTTATGTACGAGATGCTAACAGGGCAAGTACCTTTTGATGCAGATACATCAGTTTCTGTAGCTTTGATGCACATGCAAGAAAAGCCGGTACCACCAATAGAGATAAATAAAAATATACCAACAGCGCTTAATGATATAATATTGAAAGCAATGCAAAAAGAACCTATGGCAAGATACCAAACAGCAGCAGAAATGATTAGTGATTTAAGAAGAGCTTTAAAAGAGCCTAATGGAGAATTTGTTGAAGAAGAAATGAATGACGGATTAACAAGAAGAATGGATGCAATAACAGATGATATGCTAGATAAGAAAGGCGACAACAAAAAGAAAAAAGGAAAGTTAGCATTATATTTTGAAAAACATCCTAAAATGAAAGGTGTTGCAATAGTTTTATTATGTGTTGTGCTATTTGTATTAGCATTTGGAGGAACAGCATTAGTAAGTAAAATAACAACGCCAAAAGAAGTTCAAATTCCTAACTTAGTTGGAAAGACAGAAGAAGAAGCAAAAGAAGAATTGGCTAAAATAAATGTTAAATATAATAAAATAAATGAGAAATATAGCTCAGAAGTAGAAGCTGGTAAGATTATATCTCAAGAACCAGGATATTCTATAAACTTTAAGATAAAAGAAAAAAGCACAGTAAATGTAATAATCAGTAAGGGAACAGAAACTACTACAGTTCCAAAAGTAATTGGAATGAAATATGATGATGCGGTAGCTGCATTAGAAGCTGCTAAGCTTACAGTGGAAAAAGTGGAAGAAGCAAGCAAAACAGTAGAAGCTGGAATAGTAATAAGCCAAGAAATTGCAGCAAATACTACTGCAAATGCAGGTGATGTGGTAAAAATACATGTAAGCACAGGAATTACACAAGTAGAAGTGCCTTCAGTTTTAGGAAAAACAGAAGTTGAAGCAAAACAAATTCTTGCTGATAAGAAATTTAAAGTAGAAATAAAAACAACATCAGATACTTCTAAAGAAAATGGTGTAGTAGTTGAACAAAGTGTAAATGCAGGTAAAGAAATAGATGAAGAAAGCACAATAACAATTACTGTAAATAAATTTGAAGAAACAAAAGAAGCAAAATTAAGAATAAATGTAAAATCATTAACAGGTGGATACTCTGAAAGCACAAATTCAACAGATGTAGTAAAAACAAAGAAATTAACAGTAAAAGTTGGAGAAGACAAAGTTTGGGAAGAAAATGTTGATTTAAATACAACAAATAAAGAGATTACTGTTAGCGGAAAAGGAACAATTACAGTTAGAGTATATTTAAATGATGTATTACAAAAAAGACAATTTGATATAAATTTAAATACAACATCAAATTACACATTTGAATAAAAGGAGTAACCGAATTTTAAAGTTCGGTTACTATTTTTAAATAATATATGGAGGAAAAATGGAAGGTTTTATTGTAGAAAATATATCAAATTTATATAGAATAAAAGTAAATGATAAAATATATGAGGCAAGTGCAAGAGGAAGATTTAAGAAAGATGATATAACTCCTGTAGTTGGTGATATAGTAGAAATTGAAGTATTAGAAGAAGAAAAAAAGACAGCTGTAATAGAAGAAATAGAGCCAAGAAGAAATTATATAAAAAGACCTAAAATGGCAAACTTAACTCAAATAGTACTAGTGGTATCTAGTAAACATCCAAAGCCGGATTTACTAATGCTAGATAAGCAATTAGCTTTTGCTGAGTATATGAAAGTAAAACCAATTATAGTGTTAAATAAAATAGATTTGGATGAAAAAAATGATTTTATAAGAATCAGTGAAGAGTATACGAATATAGGGTATAAAGTAATTCAAACAGATGCTAAATTAGGAATAGGAATAGATGAATTAATAATGAGCTTAAAAAATAATGTTAGCGCGTTTTCTGGAAATTCTGGAGTTGGAAAATCAACATTAATAAATAAAATATTTGAAAAGAATGTTACCCAAGAAGGTGAAATAAGCTTAAAAAATAAAAAAGGAAAAAACACAACAACAGCGATTAAACTATATGAATTAAATGAAGATTCGTATATAGCAGATACACCTGGATTTTCTACATTTGATATAAGTGAAATAGAATCAGATGATTTGGATAAGTATTTTATAGAGTTTGGTAAGTACATGAGTGATTGCAGATATATAGGATGCAATCACATAAAAGAAAATGAGTGTGGAGTAAAAGAAGCATGTATAGAAAATAAAATATCTAGAACCAGATATGAAAATTATACTAAAATATATACTGAATTAAAGGATAGGGAGGAACACAGATGGTAGAAATAGCTACATCAATTTTAAATGCAAAAAAAGAAAAAATTATAGATACAATTTATGATTTAGAAAAAGCAAAAACAGACTATTTTCATATAGATGTAATGGATGGCGAATTTGTAAAAAATGATACACATGATATTATGCTTGAATATAGTGAGTACTTAGACCATATTACGAAAGTGCCTAAAGATGTACATTTGATGGTTAAAGATGTTAAAAATTTTATAGATAGTTATGCTATATTTGCTCCTAATATTATTACTTTTCATTATGAAGCGCTAGCAAGAGATGAAGAGGTAATGAAAACAATAGAATATGCAAAAACAAAATGTAGAAGAGTAGGATTAGCAATAAAGCCAGAAACTAATGTGGAAGAAATAAAGAAATTTTTACCATATGTACATGTAGTATTAGTTATGACAGTAGAGCCTGGAAAGGGTGGACAGGAAATTATTAAAGATACTATCGAGAAAATAAAAGAATTAGATAAATATAGAACAGAAGAAAGATTGGATTTTGATATAGAGGCAGATGGAGGAATAAAAGTAGAAAACTCCCAAGAAATTATAGCTGCTGGCGCAGATATATTAGTAGCTGGAACTGCAATATTAGAATCAAATGATTATGGTAAAATTATAAAAGAATTAAGATAAAAAATGAACTCATCATAACGATGAGTTCATTAAATCTATTTAGATTCAATTGTTTCTGTATCTTCATTTGCAGAAACTTTTTTACTATTGAATATTAAGTATGTAAATATTCCTAATCCAAATAATGAAACTATTAAAGTGCAGAAACCGCCTATAATAGGAATACTTGTTATTAGGTTTATTACAAGTACACATATCATACTCATTAGTACAAGATATCCATTTGATTTTTTATTAAATTTATTGCATAGCATTTTTCCTAAAGGTATAGAAACTATGGCAGGTGCTATAGCTATTGCAAATACAAAAGTAAAGAATATAGCAATAGCTGGTATAATTCCAATTATTGTGAACAATAGTAATAAACAAGCCAATGGAACAACAATCATAGCCAAAGCTCCGCAACCTAAAGATACTAAAGTTTTCTTCGTTAAGATGTAATGCTCTTTTTCAACAAATTTAGGCGCTGCGAATACTACAATTAATACTACTATTAAAGCTAATATTAATGCTGATAATAAATCTTTAACATATGATGCTACTCTATCTTTTGCTAATTCTTCAGAGTCAACTTTATCAAAAGTAACGCTTCCGTCTACTAATGCTTCGTTTATAGAAATTTCAGATGGAGCAGAATATGATAAATTGCCATTAATTTTTGCTGTGTCATTTACAACAATTGAATCACAGCTGATATTTGCATTTTTCATAATATGACCATTTAATTCTACAGAAGCGCCAGCGATATTAGCAGTTCTTACTATTAAAGAAGTTGTATTTGTTTGTATATTGCTAGCAGTACAGTATAAATCTGCTATTGTACCAGCAATTTTAATATCTTTTGCGCAGATAAAAGCAGAGTTAGCAATTACTGCATCTTCTCCAATATTAACACTTTCAGCTAATATGAAAACATTTCCTTCTATGTAGCTATTAATGTTTACCTCTTTAGCCATTATGAAAACATTTCCAGAAACATCTGTATTTATATTAGAAACGTTTTCAAATTTGAATAAGTCTGAATCTATTGCATCTGGTAACGCACTGATAAGGTCCACGTCCTCTTCATTTGTAGAAGTAACAACAGTATTAGATTCATCATCTAATGAAATTGGTACGGCTTCTGAAGCATTTTCATCTATAGAAGTAGTAACAACTTCAGATTCTGTAGATACTGCAAAAGCTATAGTAGAAATAGAAATAAATATTGCTAATAGTAAAGCAATAAATTTGATTCTTGATTTTTTTGAACTTAACATATATAAAGTCCTCCTTTCTTAATATATTTTTAATATATATGGAAATTTTAAAAAAGTCAACAATAATGCTTGCAATATTTTTTTATGCAACAGTTTTCACATTTAGGATTTTGAGAAGTACAAGTATTCCTGCCGTGCCACATGAATAAGTGGTTTATATCTTTATAATATTCGGCAGGGATTATTTTTATTAAATCCTCTTCTATTTTTTTAGGATCAAATTCAGAAGATAAGCCAATTCTATTAGATAAACGCTTAGCATGTGTATCAATGGCAATACCTTGGGGCATGTTAAATGCTTCAAGCATTATCACATTGGCACTCTTCCTGCCAACTCCTGGCAAGCTCATTAAATCTTCCATATTATTGGGAACTTGACCATTAAAATCTGAGATTATTTTTTGAGCTGCTGCCTTCAAATTCTTTGCCTTAGTTTTATAAAATCCACATGGATGAATTAAATTTTCTAAACCAGATATTGGAATATCAGCAATTGCTTGTGGTGTATTATATTTATTAAATATATTTGGTGTTGTTAAATTAACTCTTTTATCCGTACATTGGGCAGACAAAACTACCGCAAACAGTAGCTCGAAGGGAGTTGTAAAGTCTAAGCTGCATTTAGCATCTGGATAAGTAGCTTTTAATATTTGTATCATATTTATAATATCTTTTTGTTTCATATATTTCCTCCGATTTGTAATACTTACATTATACAATAAAACAGGTGAAATATAAATATAGTTTTCACATTTAATTGTAATGATAATATTATATAAAAAAGGAGGTAATCATATTATGTTTAATGCTATAAAAAAGACTTTGGGTTTGTGCTTGATGGGCATTGGAACAGGAATTTTGCTGGTATTATTACTTCCATTAGCAGGATGGCTATTTTTAATAGGTGTTGCCATATTTATTGTAGGAATAACGTGGTTATTCTGTAAAAAATAAAGAAGGGAAAGTGATTTTGATGAAAATAGTAGTAAAAAAAGTTCCAAAATGTTTGAGAGGGCTGGTAAAACTTATATTTGGAATAAAAGAAAATTAACATATGCAAGAAAAATGTACATTATTATAAGAGAACATAAAAACATATGAATTTAGAAAACCTTTTTATGACGATACAAGAGCATAAAAAGGTTTGAAATGTATTTATAAAAAATTAATAATCTCAAATTAAAAAGAAAATAATACTTGCAATAAATAAAACAAATTATTATAACAAAAGCAAATTAAAAAATAACATAACGTTTTATTATTTCCTTAAGTTATATACTTAACGAAGCTATATATTAAAATTATATCACTAAAGTCCTTGTACTTCAAGCAAAAAATCAAAAAATATTTTTTTATTTTTTACTTAATGAAAACACTTTTGAAAAAATAGCAATTTTTTGAAAGGCAGTTGCTTCAAAAGTTAGGATGATATTTTTTTATAAAATTTACTTCGTTAAGTATATAACTTAACGAAAAGGAAAATAATAGAATAAATCCTAGAAACAAAGGAGAAAGGAAGGAGAAAATGTATGAAAAAAGAAAAAAATAAAAGGTATGAGGGAGGTATAACATTAGTTGCTTTAGTAGTAACAATAGTCATAGTATTAATTCTAGCAGGAGTAAGTTTGAATCTAGTAATAGGCAATGAAGGAATATTAACAAGAAGTAAGGAAGCAGTAGATAAATACGGAAAGCAGGCTGAAAATGAGCAACAAGCATTAAATGATATAGAAACATGGTTTGGGGAACAGTTTGGAGGTAGTACAGGTTCTGGAGAAGATAAAGGAGTAATAAAAGTGCCTGTAAATACAAAAGCAAAAAGTAATGGAACAATAGATGGCAAAGAACCAAACATAAATAATCCAATAATACCAAAAGGATATACACCAATAAATGCAGGAAGTGCAACATGGGGAGATGGAAACAGTAGTCCAGTGCAAAGTTCAATAGATAATGGATTAGTAATAAAAGATGATAATAATAATGAATGGGTATGGATTCCAGTGGAAGCAAGTGTACTTTCAGGTATGTATGAAACTTCAAATGATGGAATAGCATTATCAGGAGATGTTGGAGTAACAACAAAAATGTATACAAAAACAACAACAATAGGAAGAACTGGAGATACAACAACTATATCAAGAAGTACACCCAATACAACAGATTATAGAGAACCAGATCTAGCACCTGACTATGATAAAAATGAATCATATTATAAAACAATATTAGGATATGATAGTCCAAAAGCGATGGCAGAATCATTTACAGCAGATTATGTAAATATGATAAGTAGCATAAAAAAATATGGAGGGTTTTATATCGGAAGATACGAGCTTTCGAATGAAGGAGTGCAAAAAGGAAAAGCAACATTAACCGAGCAAAATTGGTACAATTTATACAAAAAATGTACAACATTAAATGCAAGTGAAAAAGTAGAAAGTAGAATGATATGGGGAATCCAATGGAATTTAACATGTGATTTTATATCAAAAAAGGGAGAACAAAAGAAAATAACAGATTCACGTAGTTGGGGAAATTATTGGGATAGTACAGGAGATGCAGCGGTAATGGATGGAGAAACAAAAAAATATGGAAGTAAGCAAGTAACAGGATATAGTGAATATTGGAAGGCAAATAATATATACGATTTAGCAGGAAATTGCTGGGAATGGACTCGAGAGACGTGTAATACAAAAGACCATGCTAATAATGGTGCCAGTTGCGGCTACGGAGGCTTAGGCAGTCCAGCATCTACCCGTGGCACAGACGATGCTGGCTACAGTGGCAACGACCTCAGACGGTTCTCGTCCCACTTTAATAATAAAGTAGCGGAGAGGAGAGCATAAACTTAAGTGTGTAAAATCAAAAGAAATTTTGGTTAAGCACACTTTTTTGTGCAAGAAAGAAAATGAGTAAAAGAAACACAGTATATCAGAATTTCAATTTTGATATACTGTGTTTTATATATTATCTTAAGCTCTTTTAACTTTTCCAGAACGTAAACATTTTGTACAAACTGGTATTTTTTTAACTTCTCCATCTACAACAGCTTTTACGTTTCTTAAGTTAGCTTTCCAAGTTCTAGAAGCTCTTCTACTAACATGAGAACGTGCTATACTAATTTTATTTCCGTGTGATACAGATTTTTCGCAAATTGCGCACTTTGCCATAACTATACACCTCCTAATTTTCTTATTAAAATCGACTATTTATAAGTTTAACACAATTTTGCCAAAAGCACAAGTGTTTTTCACAAAAAGAAGAAAAAGACCATAATATATATAAAGCAACTTTGCTAAAATAAAGAAAGGAATGAAAAATTATGGAGTATGATAAGAATATATGTCCAGTAGTAAATGTGGAGGGTGTAATTGAAAGAGGAAAACAATATGACCTAGACATTACTTTACCAGAAGATAACAGAAATGTTATTTATGGAATAGTAAAAGACTGCTACAAAGAGCCAGTTTGCGATGCTGTTGTAAAATTAATAGAAGTAGATTGCAAAATGGGAAAAGATGAAAGAAAACCAGTTTCTCATACTTTTACAGATGAACATGGTGAATTCGTATTTGGACCTTTATGCGCTAACAGATTATATGAAGTTGAAATATGGGTAAACAACGTAAAACATGCTAAAATATGCACAGAATGCCATAGAAAAGGTGAGTGCTTAAAAGGTGTAGATATAGATTGCAAACCAGAAATACCATGCAAACCTTGTAACAGAAATGAAGAAAATAAAGAAGGCTAAAGCTAATATTAAAAATATCTAGCTTATTACTGAATAATTGAAAAAGGAGAACATACTAATGATGTTGGTATGTTCTCTTTTAAATTTATATTAACCCCATTTTCTTAACAAATTGTCTTCCTTTTTTCATAGCCTTTTTTGTGTACATTTTATTAAAATTATTGTTGTACATCATTACAGCTCCTGTTACTAATAAACCGCCGAAAACCATGCCTCCCATAAATTTCATAATATTACCTCCTCAACATAAAATTTAATTTATATTATTATGGCTTTTTCTGTTTTTTATATACTCTTTTATTAAGGAATAAAATTCATTTAATGCAATTAAAATAAGAAAAACACCAAAAAGCTTTTTCAAGTACTGTACATCCAATTTACTAGAAATTGTAGCACCTATAATTGAACCCAATATGCCAAAAATTATTATAGGTATGGCTAGATTAAAAACTATATTTTTATTCTTTATATTCATAAAGATGCTTATAATTGCAGAGGGAATAAAGCAAACAATATTTGTTGCTTGAGCTATATGCTGGTCAAAATCTAGAAAAAGATCTAATAGTAAAATTAATGTAGCACCACCACCAAGACCTAGACCAGTACATGTACCAGAAATTATACCAATTAATACATTAAGCATACATATCCCTTCTTAGAAAAATATAATTTTTATTCCCGATATTAATAAAAAAATAGAAAAAATAATTTTTAAATATTTAGGATTTAAAATATTTAATAGCTTAGAACCGATAAAAGAACCAATGATACCACCAATAGCACATAAAATACCAACTTTAAAATCAATATAATTACGAGAACCATAAAATAAGGCTGTAATTATAACCATTGGTAAAATGCAAAATATGGTTGTAGCTCTAGCTTTTTTCTCCGGTAGTTTGTACAGATGGACAAAAAGAGGAATTAAAAGTAATCCTCCACCAGATGTAAAAAGCCCACTTATTAAACCTGTAAAAAGGCCTATTAGAATGTTTTTTAATTTGTTTTCCATTATAAGTTTAGTATGCAAAAAAATAGATGCAAATATTCAGATTTTTTGCAAAAAAATACAAATGAAAAATAATTTGAATTCAAAAAATAAAAAAATTAAAAAAGATATTGCAAAAGAAAAAAAGTAATAGTAGAATAAAATTGAAGTATTTGTAATCTAAATTATAGTAAGAAAAAAGGTACAAATACAGAAAGAGCTAATAAAAACTATAATATAGAAAACAAATACAAAAAACTAAGAATATTATAGTAAAAAACAACTTAAAATTTTGCAAAAAAATCAAAAAGACCCAAAAGAAACAAAGGAGGATAAAGATGTTTAAAAAACAGAAAATAAAATCAAAATCAGGAATAACATTAGTGGCTCTTGTTGTAACAATAGTTGTGCTATTGTTATTAGCGGGAGTAAGTCTAAGTTTAGTTATAGGTAACGACGGAATAATGAAAAGAGCAAAAGAGGCTAAAGAAAAATATGGACAAGCAAGCAAGAATGAGCAGAAAGATTTAGATACAGTAGAAGATTATATGAATAAAATGACAGGTGAAGGTTCTGGAACTGAAACAGGAACTGTTGGGAAGGTAAATGTAGGAGAACCTGCAAAGGGTGTTGGAACAATAAATGGAAAAGCAGGAAATACAAATAATCCAACAATACCAAAAGGATATATACCAGTAAATACAGAAACAGCAAATTGGGGAGATGGAAGTAGTGCACCGTTAAAAAATGCGGTAGACCATGGATTAGTAATACAAGATGGAAGTGGAAACCAATGGGTGTGGGTGCCAGTAGAAGAAATTAGCAAATATTGTGAAAGCGTAGATTCAGGAGTCGCAGTAACAGGAAGTACAGTAACGACAAAAAAATATACAAAATTATCAATAGAAATAGGAACAGAAGAAGATAAGACAACAATAACAAGGGGATTACCAAGTAGTAATAGTTTTCGTGAGCCTGCATTACTAGATACAACTTATGATAGTGATGTTAATGCGAAAAAGGCAGGATTTACAGATGCAAATGATATGGCAACAAAAATGGTAAGAGAATATGAAACAATGATAAAAAGCATAGAAAAATATGGAGGATTCTATATAGGAAGATATGAGCTATCTGGAACAGTAGATAATCCAACAGAAAAAACAGGAACAACAATAATAGACAAAACCTGGTATGAATTGTATAATGCATGTAAAAAAATAGGAGGAAGTGATAAAGAAGGAATAGCAACAGGAATGATATGGGGATGCCAGTGGGATGCCACATGTGATTTTATAGCAACAAAAGGAGAACAGAGAAGTATAACAAGTTCAAGCGCATGGGGAAATTATGAAAACAGTGAAAAGAAAGATACAGGATCAAATGAAGAGTGGAAGGCAAATAATATTTATGATATAGCAGGAAATTGCTATGAATGGACACAAGAGGCGATCAGCACCAGCTACCGTGCTAGCCGTGGAGGTTACGGCAGCAACAGTGGCTCTAACAATCCAGCATCTGGCCGCTACGGCAGCATTCCTACCAGCAGCAGCAACGACGACCTACGGTTCTCGTCCCACTTTAATAATTACTACTGGAATCTAGAGCGTGGCGCCACTAGCGTGGCGCTTTTTCTATGTTTATAGGCATGGTTATGTAAACAAAAATAACATAGAAAAAGCGTAATAATTATAAAAAAGGTGACAAGAAAATGAGTTTTAGTAATATGTTAGAAATTTTACAAGAGAAAAATAATTAAAAAATTTTGAAAAAAGTATTGCATTTTCTAAATTCTTGTATTAAAATCTAATCGAAGTGGTAAGAAGTGGCACAAAGTGGTAGAAAAGTGAAGAGAGGTGAATGAAGTGTTAATAGGCGAGTACGACCATTCCTTAGATAGCAAAGGCAGATTAATAATGCCAGCAAAACTTAGAGAAGACATGGGAGAAAAATTTATCATAACAACAGGTCTTGATGGATGTTTGTTTGGATTCTCTATGGAAGAATGGAAAAAATTTGAAGACAAGCTAAAGACACTACCAATCACAAATAAAAATGCTAGAAACTTTGTAAGATTCTTTTTATCAGGTGCAACAGAATGCGAATTGGACAAGCAAGGAAGATTTTTAATTGCCGGAAAATTACGTGAAAATGCAAAACTAGAAAAAGATGTAACAATAATTGGAACAGGAACACGTATAGAAATATGGAACAAAGAAAAATGGCAAGAACACATTAGCGAAGAAAATCTTTCAATAGAAGATATAGAACAAAATATGGAAGAACTTGGTATATAACTTGAAAAAGTTTATATAGTCTCACACAAGAAAGCAAGGAACAAAAGATTAAGTTGTATCTAAACAAAAGAAAAGCAAACCAAAGATAAATTTTTTAACCTACATATAAAACGAAAGATGTAAAGTAAGAAACTTAAGACCAGTACTAAAGAATAAAATATTGATTAACAAAAGTTAATTTCAATATATACTAAAGAAAAATAATTAATTATAACAAAAGATGGTGCAAACAAAAGATAACGAATTATGCGCATACAGTTGGTATTGAAAAATACCAACTGATTATGCTATTAAAAAGTTAAAAATAGAAATATGGAGATTAAAAATTGGAATTTAAACATACTCCGGTAATGTTAGATGAGTGCATCGAAAATTTAAATATCAAACCAGACGGAATCTATGTGGATGGTACGCTAGGCGGTGCTGGCCACAGCAAAGTAATAGCAAGTAAATTATCAAAAGAAGGCTTGCTAATAGGAATAGACAGAGATGAAGAAGCATTAAAAGCAGCTCAAGCAACATTAGCGGATTACAAAAATGTAAAATACATTCATGGCAATCATGATAATATAAAAGAACTATTACAAACAATTGGAATAGAAAAAGTAGATGGAATATTATTAGATTTAGGAGTTTCATCATATCAATTAGATGAAAGAAACAGAGGCTTTAGTTATTTAGGAGATAATGATTTAGACATGAGAATGGACAAATCCCAGAAACTAACAGCTAAAGATGTTGTTAACACATATTCAGAAGAAGAGCTAGCTAATATTATTTACAAATATGGTGAAGAAAAGTTTTCAAGAAATATTGCAAGAAATATTTGCCAATATAGAGAAAACCAAGAAATTATTTCTACAAAAACATTAGTGGAAATAATAGAACAATCAATTCCTAAATCAAAACAAAATAATGGACATCCTGCAAAAAGAACATTCCAAGCAATACGAATAGAAGTAAATAATGAAATTGAACCATTATATAAAACAGTTTTACATTGCATAGATTTACTAAATGAGGGTGGAAGGTTATGCATATTAACATTTCATTCTTTAGAAGATAGAGCTGTAAAAGAAGCATATATAGAGGCTCAGGGCAAATGTACATGCCCTAAAGATTTACCATACTGCGTATGCAATTATAAATCACTAGGAAGAATTATAAACAAGAAACCAATAGAAGCTACAAAAAAAGAACAAGAAGAAAATTCGAGATCAAAAAGTGCAAAATTAAGAGTTTTTGAAAGAAAAACAAAGTAATAACAAAGGAAAGAGGTGAGAAAACTTATGGCTGGGTATAGACCATATGGATATCAATACGAAACAAGTCCTAGAAAACTACAACCAGAATATGATTATCCACGTACTAACTATAAAAAGAAAAAGTCTACATCTGTAAAAAAGGGAAAAGCAAAACAAACAGTAAAGAAAGCAGTAAAAAAACAAAGCAAGAGAAAGCTAAAATACAATGTAAAACCTGTTCTTTATATTGCAATTGCGTTTGCAATGCTTTTAACAGTAAGCTATAGGTATTCTCTAATAAACGAAAACTACAACAATAAAGAGAGTTTAAAATCACAATTAGGTGAAATAGAAAAAGAAAATGAACAATTAAAAGTAAATATTGAAAGTAGCCTAAATTTAAATTCTGTTGAAAAGACAGCAGAAACAGAATTAGGAATGCACAAATTAACAAATGACCAAAAAGTATATGTTAATTTACAAAAGAAAGACTATGTAGAGCCAACTGTGGAAGAAGTTGTTATAGATGAGCAAACTTCATGGTGGGAAAAAATACTAAATTCTTTAACAAAAATAATAAAATAAGAAAGACGCCTTTATAAATTATTGGAGTCTTTTTTTAGTATAAGAATAATTATTTAGAATAGATATGTAATAGCATATTTATTTTAAGTGGTGATTGAATGGAAAGAAATAAAGTTAATATTAGAAAGCTAAAGGAAAAACTAAAAGGAGGAAAAAAGGATTACAAGGAAAACAAAAGTATATTAAAAAGAAAGAGAAAAAAAGATAATAAATTTCAAAAAAGATTAAAAAGAGATACAAAAATAAGAAGCTGTGATGTAAATAAAAAAGGAGGAATATCAAGAAAAAGGAGAGTTAAGATAGCGTTATTGCTTTCTAGCAGTGTTTTTATAGCATTAATTTTTAGGATTGTAGTGATTCAATTTGTGCAAGGTGATACATTAAAAGGAATGGCTTATTTGCAGCAAACTCTTGATAGAAAAATAAATCCTAAAAGAGGTACAATATATGATAATACTGGAAAAATTGTTTTGGCAACCAGTAGCAGTGTTGAAACGATTACGGTAAATCCTTTAAATATTTCTGCTGAGAATAAGGAAAAAGTAGCTAGAAAATTGTCAGAAATTTTTGAATTGGACTATGAAAAAGTTTTAAAAAAGGTAAATAAAAAAACTGCGATAGAAACTATTGTAAAGAAAGTAGATAAGGAAAAAACAGATGAACTAAGAATTTGGATGGCCGACAATAACATTATAAATGGAATAAACATAGATGAGGATACAAAAAGATTCTATCCATATAATAATTTAGCTTCACAAATAATTGGATTTTGTGGAAGTGACAATCAAGGCTTGGCAGGAATAGAAGCTGTTTATGATAAAAGGCTTGCTGGGCAAACTGGAAAAATATTAAAAATGACTGACGCAAAAGGAATTGATATAACAAATACTTCGGAATATTATGAAAAGGCTACAGATGGAGACGATTTGGTTCTTACAATTGATGCAACAATACAGGGAATAGCAGAAAAATATTTGGAAGAAGCATGTATAGATAATGTGTGCACTGATGGTGGAAACATACTTATAATGAATGTAAATACTGGAGATATATTGGCTATAGCAGGGTATCCAAATTATAATTTGAATGATCCATATACCATAAATAATGAAGAAATGAGTGCAAATTGGAGTTCAATGTCTGCAACTGAGAGGTCAAACGCATTGCAACAAATGTGGAGAAATAAGGCAATTTCAGATACATATGAACCTGGTTCTACTTTTAAATTAGTAACTGCTTCTACAGCACTAGAAGAAGGAATTGTAACCTCAACAGATAAAGAAGGAGAATTCTGTTGTGTGGGATATATAGAAGTTGCAGGAGTAAAAATGAAATGCTGGAGGTACTATAGACCACATGGACCGGAAAGCTTAAGGCAGGCATTGATGAATTCTTGTAATCCAGTTTTTATAGGACTGGGAGGAAAAATAGGAGTAACGAAATACTATGAGTATCTAAGAAAATATGGATTCTTAAGCAAAACTGGAATAGATTTGCCGGGTGAAGCTACCGGAATATTTTTAGCAGAGAAAAAAGTGGGTCCAGTAGAATTACGGAACAATTGCGTTTGGGCAAAGGTTTGAGGTAACTCCAATACAAATGATTACAATGGTTTCAACAATAGCAAACGGAGGAACCTATATACAACCAAGGGTAGTTAAACAAATAATAAGTAAAACAACAGGAGAAGTGGAAGAGAATCCTATAATAAAAAGGGATAGGGTAATATCGGAAGAAACATCTAAGAATATGCTAAGCATGATGCAAAGCGTTGTGGCAGATGGTACGGGAAGAAATGCACAAGTAAAAGAATATACGATTGGAGGTAAAACAGGAACTTCGGAAGACGGAGTAAATACAGGTAAATATGTTACTTCTTTTATTGGAGTTGCAACAATTTCACATCCGGAAATAGCAATATTAATAACACTTTATAATCCAACAGGAGAGGGGGGACATCAAGGAGGAGCGTGGTTAATTTAGTCGCTACAAAATGAAAAACATTCGAAAATGCAACCTAAAATTGTTTGAAAAATTTATTGTAAAATTACATGAAATATGATAGTATTCTATCAGTGGAAAGAGAAAAAATATAATAGAGAGGAAGTGATTAAATGTTAAATCCAGTTAGAATTTATGGAGCATGGGATGAAGGTATAGTTTTAGATAATCATATGTTAAAAAGTATATTTTTAGGATATGATGAAAATGGAAAAGAAAAATTTGAAAATACAAGAACTGAAATAGGAGAACTAATATATAAATTTAAATATCAAAAAGATAAAAGTAGTTTACCTAAAATAATAGACTTAATTAAAGATATTCTAAATAAATGGAATTTAAAAGAGAAAGTGGATATAGTAATACCAGTTCCACCATCTAATAAAATAAGGGATTATCAGCCGGTATTTGAAATAGCTAGAGAGATAGCAAAAATTATAGATAAAGAATGCAAAACAGATATACTATTAAAAGAGAGTAATTTACAAGTAAAAGATGGATATAATATAAGTGGAACAATAAAACAAAATAAGCAATTAGAAGGTAAAAAGAATATTTTAATAGTAGATGATTTATATAGTACAGGGGCAACATTAAATGAAGTATGTAAAATTTTAAAACAAGATAAAAATGTTGGAAATATATATTGCTTAGTAATGACTAAAACAAAGGGGTGAATGAATTGAAGATTTTTATAGCAGGTCCAAGAGCTATTAAAGAGATAGATGAAAATGTAAGTATGAAATTACAAAATATCTTGGAAAAAGAATATGATGTGCTAGTTGGAGATGCAGATGGAATAGATAGCAGTGTGCAAAAATTATTAAACAAACAAAACTACAAAAAGGTTACTGTGTATGCAAGCAAGGGAATTGCAAGAAACAACTATGGAGATTGGAAAATAAAAAATGTAATTGTTGAAGGTAATTTAACAGGTTTTGATTTTTATGCTCAAAAAGATTTAGAAATGGCAAAAGATTCAGATATTGGATTTATGATTTGGAATGGAAAAAGTAAAGGAACATTTAATAATATGATTAATTTACTAAATTTAGAAAAAAAAGTGATATTGTATTATGTACCTACTCAAAAATTTTATCAATTCCAACAAATGAATGATTTAGAAGAATTTATAAATGTAAATGTAAAGTTGGATAGTAAGTTAAAGAAAATGTTGCCACAAAAAGAAATAAAACAATTTGTTCAAGCATGTCTGTTTTAAATTAAATAATAATTTAGCAATGATTGCAACTAGTTGTAAAATAGTAAGTACATATAATATTGAAATAAAATTTACTATTGAAAACTGGGAGGTGTAATTATGTCTAAAAAAACTAAAAATAAGATTCTAATAATTTTTATATACTTTATTTCTTTTTTTATTTTCGAATTAATAATAGGCGTAGGAGGCATTGAAAAAACATTACAATATTGTGCTGAAACGGGAAATGTTACTCCATTAATTATATATGTGCCGATAGTAGAAGCAGGTGTATATCATTTTATATTTGTATCAATCATAGCAATATCTTGTGTATTTTATAAAAAAATAGATAGAAGTTATAAAACAATAATATATTTTTTTCCAATGTTTACATTTTTTTTGTCATATCCTATGTGGATATTAACTACAATGTTTTGTAAAGTATTTGGATTATATGGACTTGAAATGTGAATACATATAGTTAACAGTAAAAAACTAGAAGTTAGTAAAAACTAATTTCTAGTTTTATTTTTAATATTTTTTTAGAATTTTAGAAAAATTTCCGGTTTTTGATATCATGCTGATATATACATTATAGAGGAATAAATCTTTTTTTTTCTAATATTATTGAATATCAAAAATTAGGAGAGATATATTTTGGAAAAAAAACAAAATTCTAGGTGCATTGTTAATAAAGCAAATCCATATCAATTACAAGTAGGAGATATGCTTGTAGAAATTAAATATTCTAACAGTAATAAGAAAATTAATGAATGTATATTAAATATTTTGAAAGCAAAAATGAAATAGAAGGCTAAAACATCAATTTAAGCACGTTATAATAGGCAAAATAATAGAATAAATCAAAAATGCAGTAATATGAAGTTTTTCATTTGCTTTAAAAGAGGGAAGGGAAGAAAAATAATGGCTGGAAGAAAATCAAAATATTCTTCAGAAAATTCAAATGCTAAAGAAACTAAAATTTGGTCTGTTGCAGAATATATAAGACTTTCACAAGAAGATAATGATAATGGAGAAGATAAACTTGAAAGCAACAGTATTACAAGCCAAAAAGCTTTATTAAATGAATTTATCGAAGAACATGATGATTTGATTGTTTATGATTGCTATGTTGATGACGGTTATACAGGAACAAATTTTGATAGACCTGGATTTCAACGATTATTGGAAGATATGAGAAAAGGAAATATTAATTGTGTTCTTGTAAAAGACTTATCAAGACTTGGAAGAAACTATATAGAAGTTGGAAATTACATAGAGCAAATTTTTCCACTATTCAATATTAGATTTATTGCAGTGAATGATAGTGTTGATAGCTTCAATAATCCTACAAGTACAAATACAATATTAATACCATTTAAAAACTTAATAAATGATGAATATTGCAGAGATACATCAATAAAAATAAAATCAGCATTAAATGGAAGAAAAAAGAAGCGGAGAATTTGTAGGAGCATTTGCATCTTATGGATATGTGAAAGATGTAAACGATAAACATAAGTTAGTTATAGATGAAGAAGCAGCCAAAATTGTAAGAAGTATTTTTGAATGGAAAGTAAATGGAGGACTTGGAAATTTAGCAATATGCCATAGACTAAACGATATGGGAGTATTAAATCCAACTGGTTATAAAAAGAATAAGTTAAAACAAAATTATAATAATTCTAAAATTTTGCAAGAAGATTATTCATGGTGCTCATCAACTGTTAGAAACATATTAAAAAATGATATTTATATAGGCAATGTAACTCAAGGCAAAAGAAAAGTAAAAAGTTATAAAGTTCACAAAGTAGAGCAAGTACCAGAAGAAGAATGGATTACAGTAGAGAATATGCACGAGGCAATTATAGATAAAGAATTATTTGAAAAAGCACAGGGAATGAGAAAAGTTGATACTAGAGTACAAAATAGTGGAAATTTAAGTATGTGGGCCGGAATACTAAAATGCGCCGATTGTGGTAGAGCAATGCATAAAAAGTATTGTAAAAATAAAAGTGGTGTTGTTTATGAATATTACATATGTGGAACATATAGAAAAAAATCAAATAAGTTATGTACAAAACATACTTTAAAAGTGGAAGAGTTAGAAAAAGCTGTCTTGAAAGCTATTAAATTACATATAGAAGTATTTGTTGATACTGAAAAAATATTAGAGCAAATCAATAGATTGAATACTAAGAAATTTGCAAATGAGAATATGGAAAATATAAAACAATCAAAAGAAATAGAAATAGAAAGAATAAGTAATTTAAAAAGGTGTTTATATGAAGATTGGAAAAGTGAATATATAACTAAAGAAGAATACTTAAACTACAAGCAAAAATATGAACAAGATATAGATAAAATAAAGGAAATTATTATTAATTTAGATAAACAAAAAGAAAAGCAAGAAGAAATCATAAATGGAAATAGTCTATGGATAGAGAACTTTAAAAAACATAAAAATATAACAGAGTTAGATAGAGAAATTATAACAGAGCTAATTGATTATATAGAAGTACATGAGAATAAAAAAATAACTATTCATTTTAAATTTATGAACGAATTGAACAAAATTATAGAATATATGGATGAAGAAAATAAAGCAAGTATCTTTGAAAAAGTAAAAGAGGCATAATGTGTAGCGACAAAATACATCAAGGAGGAGGTGTGGCAGCACCAATTGCTTCGCAGGTTTTAGGAGAAGTAATACCATATCTTGAACTAGCAAAGGATAATGAAGAAGAGATAGAAGAAAAAGCAGAAGTGACTGTTCCAGATTTAACAGGTTTAACAAAAGCCGAGGCAGAGAAAACTTTAAAAGAATTAGGATTATCCTTAGAAATAAAAACAGAGGAACAAGAAAATCAAGAAGAAAAACAAATAACAAACCAATTGCCAAAAGCAGGAATAAAAATAAAACAAGGTAACTCAGTTATTGCATACTATTAAAAAAGAAAAAATAACATAAAACCCTATACAAAATCAGTTTTTAATTATATAATGTAGAATGTAAATATGATATAATTAGTAACTACTATGTATTATAATATTAATATCTTAAGAAGGGAAGATAATTATGAATCTAAAAAAAATATTATTAGGTTTGGAAAATATTAAGGCAAAAGGAGAAATAGATAGGGAAGTAACAGCAATTACAAATGATTCTAGGGAAGTTATAGAAGGAAGCTTGTTCTTTGCAATAAAAGGTTTTTCTAATGATGGTACTCAATATATACCTACTGCAATAGAAAAAGGCGCAAAGGTAATTTTAGTAGATGATAAATTTGATTTAAAAAGTGTAGAAATACCAGCAGATGTTACTTTTGTGGTTGTTCCAGATGCAAGGTATGCAATGGCAATTTGCTCTTGTAATTTTTATGATAATCCATCTAGAAAATTAAAGTTGATAGGTGTTACAGGAACAAAAGGAAAAACTACAACAACATATATGATGAAAGAAATGCTACAAAAGCAAGGCTATAAAACAGGATTGATAGGAACAATTGCTATTTATAGTGGAGATAGAAAAATAGAAGATAGCGATAGAACAACACCAGAAAGCATAAAGCTACAAAAAATATTAGCTCAAATGGTTGATGATGGATGTCAATTAGTAGTTATGGAAGTTTCTTCTCAAAGCTTAAAATTGCACAGGGTTGCAGGATGCGAATTCTATGCTGGGCTATTCACAAACTTTTCAGAAGATCATATTAGCCCTAAAGAGCATCCAGATATGGAAGATTATTTTAATTCAAAATTAGAATTAATGAAAATGTGCAAATATGGATTTATAAATGCAGACGATTTACAGGTTTCAAAAGTTCCAAAACTTTTATCTGATAAAGATATAAAAACATATGGAATAGATAATCAATGTGATTTATTAGCAAAGGATATTACAATCACAAATTCGTATGTAGATTTTAAAGTAAAAATAGGGGAAAGAAACGAAAGAATAAAAGTTGGAATTCCAGGAAGATTTAGTGTGTATAATAGCTTGGCAGCAATAAGTGTAGCAATGAAGCTTGGCTGCAATGCAGAAAATATAAAAGAATCATTACTAGATGTAAGAGTTCCAGGAAGGTCTGAATTAGTTAATAATAGTAAAGAATTAACAATTATGATAGATTACGCTCATTCGCCTGAAAGCTTAGAAAACATTTTAAATGCAGTTAAGAGCTATACAAGAGGAAGAGTAATTAGTGTATTTGGCTGTGGCGGAGATAGAGATTCAGCAAAGAGACCAAAAATGGGAGAAATATCTGGAAAGATTGCAGATTTTACAATAATAACATCTGATAATCCAAGAACAGAAGACCCAGAAAAAATTGTTAGTCAAATAGAAGAAGGAATAAAAAAGACAAATGGAAAATATGTATGTATAGTGGATAGAGTTGAAGCTATTAAATATGCAATTGACATGGCAAGTAAAAAAGACTTGATTTTGCTAGCAGGAAAAGGTCATGAACCATATCAAGAAATAAATGGAGTTAAACATCCATTTGATGAAAGAATAATTGTAGACCAAATAATCAAAGGAGAAATATAATAATTATGGGGTATCAAATAAAAATTTTATTATTATCATTTGTAATAAGTATTGTGGTGTCTCTTATAGTAATACCTATAATCAAGAGAAGAAAAATAGGACAGAATGAAAGAGATGATGGGCCAAAATCACATTTAAAAAAACAAGGAACTCCTACAATGGGAGGAATAATAATGATAATATCTCTAATTATAATATCTGCAATATTGTATTATGATTATTCAAGATTACCAGAAAATAAAAGCATGGCAAATAACTTGCTAGCATTAGCAGGAGCTACAGTAGGATTTGGTTTAGTTGGATTTATAGACGATTTTAAAAAAGTAGTATTACATAATACAAAAGGGCTTAAGCCTGCTTACAAAATGCTTGGATTACTAGTAATCGCAACAGCATTTACTATATTCATATTAAAAGTTTTGAAGATTGGAACAGAAATATATATTCCATTTTCAAGAGAAAGTATAGTAATGCCAATGTGGGCGTATATACCATTTACTATTTTAGTAATGCTTGCCACAACTAATGCAATAAACCTTACAGACGGAATTGATGGCTTAAGCACAAGTGTAACAACAATAATTTTAACATGCTTAACAGTAATTGGAATTATTTTTGGAGTAAAAGAGATAGTTTTATTTGGAACTAGTTTAATTGGAATTTGTTTAGCATTTTTATTATTCAATCTAAACCCAGCCAAAATATTTATGGGGGATACAGGTTCACTATTTCTAGGAGGAGCAGTATCAGTGATGGCAATATATTTAAAGATGCCACTATTATTAATAATAATAGCAATAATCCCAGTTTTAGAAGCTTTATCAGATATAATACAAGTGCTTCACTATAAAAGAACAGGAAACAGAGTTTTTAAAATGGCACCACTTCATCATCATTTTGAATTATGTGGTTGGAATGAAAATAAAATTGTATCAATTTTTAGTGTAATAACATTAATTGCTTGTTTGATAGGCCTAGCAGCCATATAAAAATATATAAGAGGTGAAACAAATGCCAAAAGATATAAAACAGAAAAAAGCAAATAAACTTTCTAGTTTTTTAAACAATAAATTAGATTATATATTAATAATAACAATACTATTTTTGCTAGCATTAGGTGTAATAATGGTACTATCAGCAAGTGCACCATCTTCATTATCAAAAAATGGAAGTAGCTATACGTATTTTATAAGGCAATTTGCATTTGCAATAAGTGGAATATTTTTAATGCTATTTATATCAAAAATAGATTATAGAAAATACCAAAAACATTATTGGCTTATCTATATAATCTCTGTATCAGTGCTATTATTAGTATTGGTACCAGGATTAGGAAAAACAGTTAATGGTGCAACTAGATGGATAAAAATACCAGGGTTAGGCCAAATTCAACCTTCAGAAATTACAAAAATAGGATTAATTATTTTCTATGCAGGATATTTAACAGACCACAAAAAAGAGTTAACAGATTTTTGGAGAGGATTTGTAAAACCATTATTATTACTAGCCATACCAATTTTAATTTTGTATAAAATACAAAACCATTTAAGCTGTGCTTTAGTAATATCTATAGTAACATCTGTAATGATGCTAATGGCAGGAGCAAGAGTATTGCATTTTGCAGCAGCAGGAGGTGTAGGAGCTTTAGGAATAGGGCTACTATTGGTAAAGGGGATTACAAGTGCTGCTAAAGAAGACAGCTTTAGATTAGACAGAATAAAAACATTCTTTGATCCTTGGTCTGATGCTACTGGAACAGGATACCAGATGATACAAAGTTTATATGCAATAGGTTCAGGAGGTTTATTTGGAGTAGGTCTTGGTAATAGTAAGCAAAAGTATTTGTACATACCAGAACCACAAAATGACTTTATATTTGCAATTTTGGCAGAAGAATTAGGCTTTGTTGGTTGTGTATTAGTAATACTTTTATTTGCGATATTTACATGGAGAGGTATACTAATTTCAATGAAAGCTGAAGATATGTTTGGAAGCTTGCTTGCAATAGGAATAACAACTTTGGTTGGAATACAAGCAATAATAAATATAGCAGTTGTAACAGCATCAATTCCAACAACTGGTATGCCATTGCCATTCTTTAGTTATGGTGGAACAGCATTATGGATTTTATTAGCATCTTGTGGAGTACTTTTAAATATATCGCGTTCTACAGCTAAAGTGTAGATAAGAAATGAAAGGAGAAACATATGAAAGTTGTAATAGCTGCAGCTGGAACAGGTGGACATATAAACCCAGGAATAGCAATAGCAAATAAAATAATGCAAGAAGAACCAGACTCAAAAATTATATTTATAGGAACAAATAGAGGACTAGAAAATGATTTGGTTCCTCGTGCTGGATATGAACTAAAACACATCGATTCATATGGAATAAGCAGAGAATTATCTATAAAAAATATAAAACGATTGTATAAAACATACAAATCAATAGGCGAGGCTAAAAAGATTTTAAAAGATTTTAAACCAGATATTGTAATCGGAACTGGTGGCTACATATGTATATCAGTTGGTGAAGCTGCTAAAAGATTAAAGATTCCAGTTATATTGCACGAAAGCAATGCTTTCCCTGGAGTTGCAGTAAAACTTTTATCAAAATATGCAGATAAAACATTATTAGGTTTTGAAGAAGCAAAAAATAGATTACCTAAAGCTAATAAATTAGTAGTTACAGGTACTCCTACAAAAATAAAAAAGATAAATTACAGTGAGCAAGAAAAGAAAGAAAAATTAGATAGCATTCAATTAAAAGATAAAAAGCTTCCGGTTGTACTTGTATTTGGAGGGAGCCAGGGTGCACAAAGTATAAATAACGCAATACTTGGAATAGTAGAGCAAAAATTAAACACAAATTATCAAATTATATGGGCAGCAGGAAAAGGCAATTATGAACAAGTAAAGAATGAGCTTGCTACTAAAAATATAGATATAGATAGTATAGAAAATGCAAAAATCTTGCCATACATTTATAATATGCAAGAAATGATGAATATTGCAGATTTAGTTGTATGCAGAAGTGGTGCTATGACAATATCTGAAATAACAATATTGGAAAAGCCAGCAATATTTATACCATTTCCGTTTGCAGCTGAAAATCATCAAGAATATAATGCAAGAGTATTAGAAAAAATAGGAGCAGCAAAAATTATATTAGATAAAGATTTAAATGCACAAATACTTAATAATCAGATAGGCAGTATAGTGGCTAATGCAAGTATTTTGCAATCGATGGGAAAAAATGCTGGTAAAATAAAAATAGAAAATGTGGAAGATAAAATTTATAGCGAAATAAAGGAGAGTTTAAATGGCAGATAAATTAATTATAGTGGAATCACCTGCAAAAGCTAACACAATAAAAAAGTTTTTAGGAGGAAGCACTAAAGTAGTTGCTTCAATGGGACATATAAGAGATTTACCAAAATCTAAATTAGGAATAGATGTAGAACACGATTTTGAACCTCAATACATAAATATACGAGGAAAGGGAGATTTAATTAAAGCATTAAAAAAGGATGCAAAAGATGCTAAAAAAGTATATCTTGCAACCGACCCGGACCGTGAGGGAGAAGCTATAGCATGGCACTTAGCGCATATTCTAGAAATACCAGAAGATAGTGTGTGCAGAGTTACATTTAATGAAATAACTAAAGAAACTGTTCAAGAATCTATTAAAAAACCAAGAAAAATAGACATGAACTTAACTGATGCACAGCAAGCAAGACGTGTATTAGATAGAATTGTGGGATATAAAATAAGCCCAGTACTATGGAAAAAAGTAAAGCCAGGTTTATCGGCTGGCCGAGTTCAGTCTGTAGCAGTAAAACTAATAGTAGATAGAGAAAATGAAATAGAAAATTTTATACCAGAAGAGTATTGGAACATATTTGCAATATTAAAAGATGAAAAATCTAATAAAGTATTCCAAGCTAAATATTATGGCAAAAATGGAAAAAAACTAGAGTTACACAAAAAAGAAGAAGTAGATGAGATATTAAAGGAAATAGAGAATGGCAAATATATAGTTACAGATGTAAAAAAAGGTGAGAAGAAAAGAACTCCGGCTCCACCATTTACAACAAGCACGATGCAACAAGAAGCATCAAGAAAACTAGGATTTACATTAAAAAAGACAATGTCGGTAGCACAAGGATTGTATGAAGGAGTAAGAGTTCCAGAAAAAGGCTCTGTAGGTTTAATAACTTACATGAGAACAGATTCTACTAGAATATCTGAAGAAGCAAGAAGTGCAGCAAAGAAGCATATAACAGCGGCATATGGTGAGAACTACTATAACAACAGATATTATAAAGCAAGCGGAAATGCGCAAGATGCTCACGAAGGTATTAGACCAACATATGTAGAATTAGAACCAGATAAAATAAAGGATTCTCTTACAGCAGATCAATATAAATTGTACAAGCTAATATATAATAGATTTATTGCAAGCCAGATGGCAGCAGCAATATATGATACTATTAATGTAAATATAGATGTGAATAAAAATAATTTTAAAGCTAGTGGTCAAAATTTAAAATTTAAAGGATTTATGACTTTATATGTAGAAGGAAAAGACATACCAGATGATGAGGATGATGATACATCAGTTCCAGATTTAGTAGTGAATCAAGAAGTTATAAAACAAAAAATAGAATCAAAGCAAAGCTTTACAGAGCCACCAGCAAGATATACAGAAGCTAGCTTAGTAAAAGAGCTAGAATCTAAAGGAATAGGAAGACCTAGTACATATTCACCTACAATTACTACAATATTGGAAAGAAGATACATAGAAAAAGAGAAGAAACAATTGAAACCTACTGAACTTGGAAAAGTAGTAAATAAATTGTTAACAGAGAACTTTACAGATGTTATAAATGTGGAATTTACAGCAAAGGTAGAGGAAGAATTTGACCAAGTAGCAGAAGGAAAAGAAAATTGGAAGAAAGTAATAAGAGAATTTTATGGACCTTTTGAGAAAGAAGTAGAGAAAGTAGAAACAGAACTAGAACATGTAAGATTAGAAGACGAAGTAACCGATATTCCATGTGACTTATGCGGAAGAATGATGGTTGTGAAGATGGGAAGATATGGTAAGTTCTTAGCTTGCCCAGGATACCCAGAATGCAAGAATGTAAAACCATTTGTAGTAACAATAGATGTTCCATGCCCAGTTTGTGGAGGAAAAGTACAAGTTAGAAAAACAAGAAGAGGAAAGAATTATTATATATGCGAGAATAATAAAAATACAGAAGATTCTTGTAAATTCATTTCATGGAACAAACCTAAAGCCGGTGAAGCTTGGGATCCAGAAAAAGAAAAAGCTCAAACAAAGAAAAAAGCTACAAGAAAAACAACCAAAAAGAAAGCAACAAAGAAATCAACTGCTAAATCAAAAAAGAAAACAGAATAGGAAAATAAAAAATGAAAAAATATAGATTAGAAATAATAATTTTTTTAGTAAATGCAGTATATATGATTTTAGAATTAGTGGCTTCTAGAGTGCTATCACCATGCTTTGGAAGTAGCAATGTAGTGTGGACAAGTGTGATTGGAATAATATTATTAAGCAGTAGTATAGGTAATTATTTAGGTGGGAAAATTGCAGACAAGGGACAAGCAAATAAAAATATAAAACTAATATTATCAATTTCAGGAATTATGATTTTGGTACTTCCACTAATTCAAAAAAGTATATTAAGCATAATATCATCAGCAATTGGAGATTCAAGGATAGGAGCAATAATAGGTACAATTCTATTATTCTTCTTACCATCAATGTTTATAGGCTTTTTGTCACCAATTATAATAAAAGCTAAATTAAACAATTTAGAAAAGGCTGGAGAAGTATCGGGAATAATCTACGCAATATCCACGTTCGGCGGAATAGTTGGTACTTTCTTGGGAGGATTTTTCTTATTACCAGCGTTTGGCAGCACAATAACACTATTTATTTTATCAATAGTATTATTTACATTAGTTTTTTTCGTAGAGGGATTTAAATTTAGCAAGAAAAAATATATAATAATAAATGTAATATTGATAGCAATAAATATAGCAATGATTATAGTATATTCAAATATGAATAAAATAAATTCTAAACTGATAGAAGAAGGAGACACAAATGCAGTATTAGAATATGATACGCAGTATGGTAAAGTAAGAATTTATAATGTAGATACGAATAGTGGCAAAATAAGAGCAATGGAAATAGATAAAGGCAATGAATCGGCTACATATACGGATTTAGATAAACGTAATGAATTAGTATTTGATTATACAAAATACTATGATTTAATGTTTGAAAGCGGCAAGGAAATAAAAGATACACTAATGATAGGAGGAGCAGGATATTCTTATCCAAAATATTTTATAAGCAAATATTTGGATAAGAATATGGATGTGGTTGAAATTGATGAAAAAGTAACAGAGCTGGCTAAGCAGTATTTTTATTTAAATGAAAGTGATAGGCTAAATTTTATAACCGAAGATGGTAGAACTTATTTGAATAAAAATACTAAAAAATATGATGCAATATTAAATGACGCTTTTTCAGGAAACTCGCCTGCAGAGATATTAACAACCATAGAAGCAGCAGAGAAAGTGCATAATAGTTTAAACGAGGATGGAGTTTATTTAACTAATATAATTTCATCAGTAGATGGTAAAAACTCCAAGTTTATAAAAGCGGAGATAAATACACTAAAGCAAGTTTTTAAAAATGTATATGCAGTGCCATGCAATTATAAAAACGATAATGAAACAGTACAAAATATAATGGTAATAGCAACAGATTCGCAAATGAAATTGGAAAATGAGGCAAAGGTTAATATTTCAGAAAATGAAATAATTTTAACTGATGACCGTTGCCCAGTTGATAATCTAATACCAATAATAGATTAAAAAGGAGAGATAGAGAATGAAGGAAAAGCTTGAAGAAATAAGAAAAAAAGCAGAAGAGAAAATAGCAGAAATATCAGATAGCAAGGAATTAAACGATTTAAAAGTAACTATTCTAGGAAAAAAAGGTGAATTAACAGAAATACTAAGAGGAATGGGGCAAATTGCTGCAGAAGAAAGACCAGTAATTGGAAGCTTGGTAAATAAAATAAGAGATGAAGTAGAAGCATTAATTGATGAGAAAGAAAATGAATTCAAGAAAAAGGAATTAGAATTAAAATTACAAAGTGAAAAAATAGATGTAACACTTCCAGCTACAAAGGTAAAAAGAGGAAGCGAGCACCCATTAAATAGAATAATAGAAGAAGTAGAGGATTTATTTGTTTCTATGGGATATGATGTAGTAACAGGTCCAGAACTAGAAACAGATGAATATTGCTTTGAAAGACTAAATTTACCAAAAGGTCACCCTGCAAGGGATATGCAAGATAGCTTTTATATAACACCAGAATATTTATTAAGAACGCAAACATCTGCAGTTCAAGCAAGAACAATGATGGCAAATACAGAGAAAACACCTATAAGAGTTATATGCCCAGGTAAAACATATAGAAAAGAAGATGATGCAACTCACTCTCACCAATTTAATCAAGTAGAAGGGCTTGTAGTAGATAAAAATATTTCATTTGCGGATTTAAAAGGAACATTAGAAATATTTATGAAAAAGATGCTTGGAGAAAATACAAAACTAAGATTTAGACCAAGTTACTTCCCTTTCACAGAGCCATCTTATGAAGTAGATGTTAGCTGCTTTAAATGTGGTGGAAAAGGCTGCAACTTGTGCAAACAAACAGGCTGGATAGAGCTTTTAGGAGCAGGTATCGTTCATCCAAACGTATTAAAAATGAACGGATATGACCCAGAGGAATATAGCGGATTTGCTTTTGGAACAGGATTAGATAGACTTGCAATGTTTAAATATGGAATAACAGATATGAGATTGTTATATACAAATGATGTAAAATTCTTGTCACAATTTGATAGAATTACAAATTAGAAGTTGGAGGAAAGGAAATAATTATGATATTAAGTACTAATTTTTTAAAGGATTATCTAGATATAGATTTTGATACTGATGAGAAATTACATGAGTTAGCAGAAAATATGACAAAAGTTGGCAATGAATATGACTCAGAAGGCAAGTTTCTTTCTGCAACAAATTTGGTAATAGGTGAAGTGAAAGAATGTGTAATGCATCCTGATTCTGACCATTTACATGTTTGCAAAGTAGATACAGGAACAGAAATAAGGCAAATTGTTTGTGGAGCTCCTAATGTAAGAGAAGGATTGAAAGTAATAGTGGCACTTCCAGGTGCGAAACTTCCAGGTGGAGTTACAATTAATAAAAGCATGAAACGTGGAGTTGAATCTGACGGAATGCTATGCTCTATGGCAGAACTAGGATTGGATAGCAAATTCCAGAAGCCAGAAGATAAAGAAGGAATTCATGAACTACCTAAAGATGCTCCTGTCGGAGAAGAGCCAATAAAATATATGCAAATGGATGATGGAGTTATAGATTTTGATTTAACTGCAAACCGTGGAGATTTATTAAGCATATTAGGAATGGCTTATGAAGTTGGTGCAATCTACAATAAAAAAGTGAAAGATGTGGATTTATCACACAAAGAAGACAGTGAAAATGTAAAAGATTGTTTTGATGTAAAAGTAGATACAGATAATTGCACATTGTTTTTAGCAAAGAAAGTAAAAAATGTTCAAATAAAGGAAAGCCCAGCCTTTATAAAAAATAGATTAATGGCTTGCGGAATAAGACCAATAAACAATGTAGTAGATATAAGCAATTATGTAATGCTAGAACTTGGACAACCATTGCATTTTTATGATGCAGATAAGCTACAAGGTTTAATAGAAGTTAGAATGGCAAAAGATTCTGAAAAATTAACAACTTTAGACAACATAGAAAGAATATTATCAACTGATGATATAGTAATTTCTAATGGAAAAGAGCCAATTGGTTTAGCAGGAGTTATGGGAGGAGTAGACACAGAAATTACAGAAAACACAAAGAATGTAATAATAGAAGCAGCAATATTTAATTCTGTAAAAGTAAGAAAAACAGCCCAAAAGATAGTAAGAAGTGAAGCAAGCAATAGATTCGAAAAAGGCTTGGATCCAAATAGAACTTATATGGCAGTAGAACGTGCAGCTAAATTATTAGAAGAATATGCAGATGGTGCAGTACTTTCTGGCACAGTTGAATATAATAAAGAAAATATGGGAGATAAAGAAATAGAAATTACATATAAGAAAATAAATGATGTATTAGGAACAGTTATAAATAAAGAAGATGTATTAGATGTATTTACTAGACTAGGTTTTTCATATGAAGAAGATGGAGAAAAAGTGTTAGTAAAAGTTCCAAGAAGAAGATTGGATATATCTATAAAAGCAGATTTAGTAGAAGAAGTTGGTCGTATCTATGGTGTAGATAATATAGAATCAAAAGTTCCAGTAATGCCAATAAAAATGGGAAGCTATGATAAAACAACTAGAGCAATAAGACACAAAATGCTTGATTTAGGCTTAAACGAAACTCTTTCATATGTGTTAGTAAGTGAAAAAGAAGCTGCTAATTTTGCAGGATATGATAGAAAAGTGGAAGCGGAGAATATAAAATTATTAGCACCACTTACTGAAGAAAGAAACACATTAAGACAAAGCATTATAACATCTTTATATAAAATATATGAGTACAATGTAGCACATTACAATAAAGACATTTCTATTTTTGAAATAGGAAAAACATTTTATAAAGTCGGAGAGGATTACAAAGAAGAGCATAAACTAGCTTGCTTAATGAGTGGAGAATACTACTATGGAATAAATAACAAGAAGAGTGTAGATTTTTACATGTTAAAAGGAATAGCCGAAGAAGTATTAGATGGATTGGGCTATGCCGGAAGATATAGCTTTATTGTAAATGATAGAATTCCTAAGGAATTACATCCGGGTCAAGCAGCACTAATTTCTGTAAATAATGATATAGTTGGAGTGGTTGGAAAATTACATCCAGAAATGTCTAAGGAAGATATGTTTGTAATGGAAATAAACTTAGACTCTTTATTAGCTAAGAGAACTGGTAATATGAAGTATAAGGAAATATCTAAATATCCAACAATAAAGAAGGATTTAAGCATTGTGGTAGATAATGATATTACAGCTAGTGATATTGCTATCCAAATAAAGAAAGCCGCAGGTTCTTTACTACTAACCAGTGAAGTATTTGATGTTTACACAGGTAAAGGAATTCCAGAGGGAAAGAAGAGCTTAGCATTTTCTTTAACATTCGGTGCAAATGATAGAACTCTTAAAGATGAAGAAATAAACCCAATATTGGATAAAATAATAGAGAAAATGTCTAAGATTGGAGAAGTAAGAGGAAAGTAGAATCGTAGATTGATGGGAGCCATGGGGGAAAAAAAGTCTTGAATAAAAAAATTAAAAAAAGATAATCATAAAATATAAATAAAAGGGGGAGATGCAGTGAATAGAATAAAATTAAAAGATAGGATTCTACCAACTTACACGAAAGGTGAAGAAATATTTAATATGACTTCACACATAGTTGGAGGAGCGCTAGGAGTAATCGCAACCGTACTTTGTGTTGTTGTGGCTGCAATTCATCATAATGTATATGGCGTAATATCTGGAGCAATATATGGTGTTACAATGATTTTGCTATATACAATGTCAAGCATATATCATGGATTAAAGCCAAACCTTACAGCTAAAAAGGTATTTCAAGTTATAGATCACTGTACAATTTTTTTACTAATTGCTGGTTCTTATACACCGTTTCTTTTATGCACGTTCAGAGAATATAGCTCGGTATTAGGATGGAGCATGTTTGCAGTTATTTGGAGTGCGGCGATTTTAGGAGTTATACTAAATGCAATAGATCTAAAAAAATATAAAATTTTTTCTATGATATGCTATCTAGCGATGGGATGGTGTATAATAATAAAAGCTAATCTGCTACCACAATTGCTTGGAATAACAGGAACTGCATTATTAGTTGCTGGAGGAATTGCATATACAATTGGAGCAATATTTTATGGATTAGGTAAAACAAAAAAATATAGACATTCAATATTTCATCTATTTATCCTATTAGGAAGCTTGTTACATTTTTTATGTATAGTATTGTATGTGATGTAGATTATATTATAAAAGGAGAATAATCAAATGAAAAATAAAGGAATTACATTAATAGCATTGATTGTAATAGTTGCTGTATTATTGATATTGGCGGGAGTTAGCATAAACTTTTTAGCTGGAGAAAATGGAATAGTTACAAGAGCTGTAGATGTAAAAATTATTACAAGAGCATCAGAAGCTGAAGCAAGAGTAAATTTGTGGAAAAAAGAAAATTATATAGCAAGAGAAGCGGAGCAAGAAACTGTCAGTAAGGAAAAGTTATTGAAGGATTTAAAGGACCAAAATTTGGTTACAGAAGAAGAAATAGATAGAGATAGAGAAGTAATAGTAATAAAAAAAGATGATGGAACAATTGTAAAAGAAATAAACTATAGTGGTGTTATAATAAATATAAGTAAATACCCAGAGAAAGGAAAAACTGCAGCGGTTCAATTAGAAGTGACTTCAATTGAAGGCCTTACAGATGTGGAAGAACTAGATGAAACGGCTCAAAAAAATGTTATAAAAAAATTGGAAATTCAACGTTGTAATAAAATGAATGCTACTAATTTTACTGATTTTGCAGATGTTTTAACTTACTATGCAAATGAAGGATGGATTCATTCAAATACAGAAGATGCTTATTGGCAAGATGTTGGAGAAGATAAAATTGCTTTTATAAGGCTAATGTTCAATTATATATATGATAGAGAGATTGAAGATAATATACATATATTGAATCCAGACAATAATGAAGATTGTATTTATATAGCAGAATCTAATGGGACCTATACGTTTAAAGTTAAGGATTTGATAACAGATAAAACTTATACAAAAGATGTAACTGTTGATAATATAACAAATGATTACCAATACTATGTTACAAATTTTGATGATAATATACAAAGTGGAAAAGCAAAGGAAATAGTAGAATTGGCTAGCCTAAAAAGCACAAATGTAAAGTTTGCATTTAGAGCAGCCACATGGGGAATAGGATTAAAAGATAAAAATACCAATACTTTCACTACATTTGACAAAGCATATTATGTATATAATAATAAAAAAATTGATGTTACATCAGTAATACGAGAATCTAACGGCGTTTCAGGAATAGATAGTTATGATATTAAACAGATGATTAGAGAAAAATTTGGTAAAGTTATATATTCAAAAACTGGACTTTGCATACTTGCGAAAGATGGAGTAGAATATAGTGGAAAGGTAAAAATAGGGGAACAGTAAATTAAAAAACAAAATAAAATATGATTTTAGTGTAAGTTGTACATATTTTTCTAAAAAACTCTTGCGTTGCAGGAGCTTTTTTGTTATAATACTATATGTTAGAAAAATACGCACATAAATAGTAGTTTAGCAAGAAGTGCTTATATAAATTTTTTCATGTATAAGTCTTGCTAAATGTTGAGCATTTATGGAGGGTAAACTAAAAGGAGGAACAAAAATGGCAGTAGTTGCAATGAAACAATTACTAGAAGCTGGTGTTCATTTTGGACATCAAACAAAAAGATGGGATCCTAAAATGGCTGAATATATTTTTCAAGCAAGAAACGGAATCCACATCATCGTTTTACAAAAAACTTCAAAGAAGTTAGATGAAGCATATAGCTTCATGAAAGAGCAAGCAGAAGAAGGAAAAACAGTTCTATTCGTAGGAACTAAAAAGCAAGCTCAAGACTGCATGAAAGAAGCAGCAGAAAAATGTGGAATGTACTACATTAATCAAAGATGGTTAGGTGGTATGTTAACAAACTTTACTACAATAAAGAAAAGAATTGATAGATTAAATCAATTAGAAAAAATGCAAGAAGATGGTACTTTTGATGTATTACCTAAAAAAGAAGTAATTCTTCTTAAGAAAGAAATGGAAAAACTAGAAAAGAACTTAGGCGGAATCAAAGAAATGAACGAAATGCCAGGAGTATTATTCATAGTAGATCCAAAGAAAGAAAGAAATGCAATATTAGAAGCAAGAAAATTAAATATCCCTGTTATAGGATTAGTTGATACAAACTGCAATCCAGAAGATGTAGATTATGCAATTCCTGGAAATGATGATGCTATAAGAGCTGTAAAATTAATAGCAGATGTTATGGCAAATGCAGTAATAGAAGGTAGACAAGGTGAAGCTCCAGAAGTTACAGAAACTGTTGAAGAGCAAGAAGTTGCTACTGAAGAGCCAACAAGCATTGAAGAAGTAGTTGAAAATGCTGAGGAAGAAGTTAAAGAATAATAAGTATTGATATCAGAGGGTAGGGCGCTGCCCTATCCTTATTTTTTAAAAGGAGGATATAAAATGGTAACAGCAAGCCAAGTAAAGGAATTAAGAGAAAAAACAGGTGCAGGTATGATGGACTGCAAAAAAGTTTTAACAGAAACTGATGGAGATATGGAAAAAGCAGCAGAATTATTACGTGAAAGAGGAATAACAAAAGCTGCAAAGAAGTCTAGCAGAGTAGCAGCAGAAGGATTAGTTGAAGCTTACTTATCAGATGACAAAAAAGTAGGAGCAATAATCGAAGTAAATGCTGAAACAGACTTCGTTGGAAAAAATGAAGAATTTAGAAAATTTGTTAAAGATGCAGTAAAACAAGTTGCATTAAATAATCCAAAAGACGTAGAAGATTTATTAGCACAAAAATCAATAGAAGAACCAGAACTTACAGTAAAAGAAGTTCTAACAAACAAAATAGCAACAATAGGAGAAAATTTAACAATAAGAAGATTTATTAGATTCGAAACTGAAGGAATGATTGAAAAATATATCCATGGAGAAGGAAAAATTGCTGTATTAGTAGATATGGAAAATGCCTCAGAAGAACTTGCAAAAGATATATGCATGCAAATAGCTGCTGCAAGACCGGAATTCTTAGCAAGAGAAGATGTCCCTGCTGAAAGAGTAGAAAAAGAAATGGAAATATTAAAAGCACAAGCTATGAATGAAGGAAAACCAGAAGCAATAGCTGAAAAAATGGTACAAGGAAGAGTTGGAAAATTCTACGGAGAAATTTGCTTATTAGATCAAGAATTCGTAAAAAATCCTGATATAAAAGTAAGCCAATTAGTAAAAGAAAAAGGTGCTAAAATAAATAGATTTGCAAGATTCGAAACAGGCGAAGGAATAGAGAAAAAAGAAGAAAATTTTGCTGAAGAAGTTGCAAAACAATTACAATAATAAAAATGTTTGAAGGTACTAATGAAAGTACCTTCTTTTTTTATCAAATTATTGCTCTTTATCATAGAACCTGATATAATTTACGTATCATAAAAAAAGGAGAAAAAACGTGTTTAATTTAAAAGCAAAACAAAAAGAAAAAAAGAAAGAAAAAATTGAAGATAGTGAGAAAATAAGAAGTATAAGATTTAATATTTTGGCTGTAACTTGCATAATATTATTTTGTGCTGTTTTAGCACCAATCACTTTACAAAACGATACTTTCTACACAATTAAAATTGGTGAGCATATATTGCAAAATAAAACTATAGATATGCAAGATCCATTTTCTTGGCATGAAAATTTGCCATATACATACCCACATTGGGCTTATGATGTAATAATATATTTAATATACAATGTAGGTGGAATGCTTGGAATTTTCATATCTACAATAATATTATCTTGTACACTTGGATTGGTAATGTATTTTACCAATAATAAAATATCTAAAAACAAGGTAGTTTCATTAATAGTTACTTTAGGAGCGATGTATTTAATAAAAGATTATATAGCTGCTAGGGCACAATTGGCAACATTCATATTATTTGAATTTGTTATTCTGTTTATAGAGAAATTTTTAGAAACTAAAAAAATAAGATATGCAGCAGGAATAGTTATTATATCAATAATTGTAGCAAACGTGCATTGCGCCGTATGGCCATTCTTATTTATATTATTCTTGCCATATATAGCCGAGTACATATTCAGTTTAGACTATATAAGCATTTATTATAGGATAAAAAAGAAGATAACTAAGAAAGAAGATAAAAATAAGGAAAAGAAACTAGAAGCTTCTAAAAAGAGAAGACAAAATCCATATAAAATAAGAGTAGTGAAAATAGATGCTGCAAAATGGCTAATAGTAATTATGATAATATGTGGACTTACGGGATTATTAACACCTTTAGGAGATACGCCATATACATATCTAGTAAAAACTATGCAAGGAAATACTACAAAAAGCATCAGTGAGCATTTGCCATTAACATTGATAGATAATATTCCAATAATGATAGTGCTTTGCTTATTTATAGCTTTGCTAGTGTTTACAGATGTAAAGATAAGGCTAAAAGATTTTTTCTTCATAGGTGGACTAGCATTATTAATGTTTATCACAAGAAGGCAAACTTCAATGTTTGTGCTATTTGGTAGTGGAATACTAGCAAAACTTTTGGCAGACCTATTTGAAAAATATGATAAAGATGGAACGAAAGAAATAGAAAAAATAATGATATCAACATTGGGAACCGTTGCGACATTATTAGTAGTAGCTTTGTTTATGATTCTACAAATAAAAAATAAAATGGGTGATAAATACATTAATGAAAAATCATATCCAGTAGCAGCGGCTAACTATATAAAAGAAAATCTAGACTTAGATGAAATTCATTTGTTTAATGAATATAATTATGGAAGTTATCTATTATTTGAGAGGATACCTGTATTTATAGATTCAAGAGCAGATTTATATGCGCCAGAATTTAATAAAACAGAAGAATATCCAGATGGCAGAGATATTTTTGGTGATTATATAAGTACATCTAATATTTCTAGATATTATGAGAAAACATTTGACCAATATGATATAACACATGTAATAACATACAAGAATTCAAAATTAAATATGCTGTTATCTAGAGATTCACATTATAACTCTTTATATACGGATGATAATTTTGTAATATATGAAAGAAATGTAGATTAGAAGGGGAGAATATTGAATACCTTGGTTGTAGACGAAATTAATAAAGGAAAAAGGTTAGATAGCTATATTAGTGACAGTATGGATAAAATATCTAGAAGTTTTGCACAAAAGCTAATAGAAAATCAAAAAGTCACAATAAATGGTAAAACTGTAAAAGCTTCGTATAAAGTTTGCATTGGGGATAATGTGGAAGTAGATGTGCCAGAAGCGCAAGATACAAGACTAAAAGCTCAAGATATACCTGTAGAAGTGGTGTATGAAGATAAAGATATTATAGTGGTAAATAAACCTAAAGGAATGGTGGTACATCCAGCTAATGGCAATCCGGATGGAACATTGGTGAATGCAATTTTAGCAATGTGCAAGGATAGCTTATCTGGAATTGGTGGAGAAATTAGACCAGGAATAGTACATAGGTTAGATAAAGATACATCAGGGCTTCTAATAATAGCAAAGAATGATGAGGCTCATGTGAAAATGAGCAAACAGATTCAAGATAGATTAGTAACCAAGAAATACATTGCATTGGTTAAGGGAGTTGTTAAAGACGATGAAGCAACCATTGATATGCCAATAGCACGAAGCAAAGTTGATAGAAAGAAAATGGCTGTAGATAAAGATGGTAAGCAAGCTGTAACACATTTTAAAGTAATTAAAAGATATAGAGGATATACTTTATTGGAAATAAAAATAGATACAGGAAGAACCCATCAAATAAGGGTCCATATGGCAAAGATTGGATATCCGGTTGTGGGCGATATGGTATATTCAAATGGTAAAAATGAATTTGGAATTGAAGGCCAAATGCTTCATGCAAAAAGCCTAGAGTTTTCACATCCTATTACTGGCAAAAAAATGCATTTAGAAGCTCCATTGCCAGAGTATTTTACAAAAGTATTGGAAGAGTTGGATAGTAGAAGTTAAATTTTGGAGGAAAAAGAATTGGAAGAAGAAAGATTACAAAAGTTTTTAGCCAATAGTGGTATTGCTTCTAGAAGAAAATGTGAGGAGTATATATTACAAGGCAAAGTAAGCGTGAATGGGAAAATTGTAGATGAATTAGGAACAAAAATAAATCCAGATAAAGATGTAGTAAAATACAATGGAAAACTAGTTAAAAAAACAGATAAAAAAGTGTATATATTATTAAATAAGCCAATAGACTATGTAACTACAGTTAAGGATCAATTTGACAGACAAACAGTTTTAGATTTGATTGATATACCAGAAAAAGTAGTGCCAGTAGGCAGATTGGATATGTATACTTCGGGAGCATTACTATTAACTAATGACGGTGATTTTGTATATAAAGTAACACATCCAAAATATGAAATAGAAAAAACATATACTGTTACAATAAGAGGCATTGCAACACAAGATGATGTAAAGAAGCTAGAAAACGGTGTAAAAATAGATGATTATGTATCTGGAAAAGCAAAAGTAAAAATATTAAAGACAGATGAAGAGAAAAACTTTTCAAGATTGCAGATTACGATACATGAAGGTAAAAACAGGGAAGTAAGAAAAATGTGCGAAGCAATAGATAAAAAAGTACTAGCATTGCATAGAAGAAGAATAGGTAACCTTGATGTAAAAAATATAGAAATAGGAAAATGGAGATACTTAAATAAAAAAGAGGTTGAAGAACTACTAAAATAAAGAATATTTGACAAAATTTGTAAAATGTGCAAAAATAGTAGTATGTGTAAGAAGAGATTGGTATAACTTGAGAGGGGTGCTTTTTATGGTTGAAGATTCAGAGATAAAAACAAAAATTTCGCCATTCGCTATAAGAAAAGACGAAATAAAAACGTTTGATGGAAAAGATGGATATGTATCTATGAATCAAATAATACAAAAGATTAATGTTGGTCATATAAATGATTTACATTTTAGAATAATGGAGCTTGTAAATAAATTTGAATTTATTACTTCAAGACAATTATTCCAAATATTACAACATGAAAATGCAGACATACAAAGCCAAGATAAATTAAACAATAAATTGGAACAATTAGTTAAAACAAAAATATTAACAAGATATTATTTCAATTCAGATGAAGGCAAAGGAATATATAGAATATATTGCTTAGAAAAAATGGGAAAATACCTTTTAAACTCTCGTGGGGTTGAATGTAAATGGCAACCTACAGATAATACAAAGCCTGTAGCAATGATAAAAAAGAGATTAGCAGGTAACCAAATAATAATAGCATATATGCTTAAAGTTAAAGCATTTGATTCGTATGTTACAAAACCTGCAATAAAAGCAAAAAGTTTGTCTAAAACTTTTAAAGCAACAGGAGGAAGAATAAAATTAACAAAGAACAGCAAATCTATCGATTTTATATTTGAAGTAATAAGAAGAGAAGATGATTGGGAAAGCAAGCTACAAGATAGAATGAAATTATACGATGATTTCTATACAAATTATGTTCCTGGAGATTCTGAATTTGCAAGTATGCCACAATTAATATTAGTGTGTGAAGACGAAAAGCACATGGCAGAAACATTTAGATATTTAACAATTAATAATATAGATATAAAGAAAATAAAATATTACTATACTACAGATTTAAGGCAAAATGAAGAATCATTAGAAAATAGTTTGGCAGAGTTTAAATTAGATGAAACTACTAACAAATATAAATTAGAAAATGTAGATATAAAATTATTAGCATAATAAAAAGAAATATGGATTTATGGTCCATATTTCTTTTTTGTTATTTATTCTTTTTGAAATTAATAACTATTGCATCTTCATTATCAAAAAGAAAATTTGAATCTGTTGTATCTGTGTTGATTGGATCTATTTCCTCTTGAACATCATCTTTAAAATGTTCTAGCTTCTTACCAAACATTTTCTTTTTATGCTCTGCAGTATCAGAAGATTTTGAATCGATTCCGCCAGATATAAACTTGTTAAAATTATATTCTTTAACATTCTTAGGTTCACTAAATGAAGCAGATAGGAAGTTTAGAAGACCTTTACCAGTTTCATTTTTACCTTTTAAATTCTTTATCTTGTAAGCACATTGCTTGAATTTTAATGTTTGAATCTTACCAGCAGAATACTTGATTTTATATTTATATCCGATATTACCATAGTTAGGGCTATATTCACCCTTAGCAGTATCATAAGTGTTGGTATAATCCCATTCCTTTTTATCGCCAATTTCTTTAGACCACCATTCGTTGTCTTCAGGTGTGTTATTACCAAATACAATTTTATTGTTGCAGTTAGATAATATTGTTTGTTTGTATTTATTGTTGCTGACTTCTAATTGAGCTAAATTCTGAACAGATATTACTGTTGCAACTCTATATTTTCTATATAGTGTGAATAATGGCTCTGTTGAAGCATTTATGTAATTAGAAAATTCATCTATATATAAGAAATGTGGAACTCTAGTTTTTTCAGTACCAGGACGTCTTAAAACAGAATATTGCATTAATAGTATAAAGAATAATCCAAATGCTGTATTTATATTAGGACCTAAATCACCACGTCTTGTACATACAAATGTAATTTCTCCATTTTCAAGAGCCTCATCATAATTCAAATTATTTGTTCTGTTACATAGTATATTTTTAACACCAGGGAATCTTAATAATGTATCTAATTGGGCAGTAGAAGCAGTAACGAATTTTCTCATTTCTTCTATTCCATTAGAATTCTTATAAAAATTCATTTCGAAGTAACGAATTAATGCAGAATATTTTTTAGCTAATTCTTCATCTTCTTTTAATCTTTCACATAAGCTTTCTGTTAATTCGAAATCTGTTAAACAATCTTGAACATCTTCTAGTGTAGGTAATTCTCCATCGTGTAGTCTTGGATAAATTTCCTTTAATAATATTGAAACGTTTTCTACAGCTTGTGTAGCAGCGTTTTCTCTATATGCTTGATTTATATCTGAATGTGTTGAAGAATATAATCCTTTCAAAACAGTAGATATAGCTATGGATGTTTGCAATGGATCATCAAAAATAAATGGGTTTAAACCAATTGAATTTGGATCATTTGGATCAACAATGTTGTAAGGTAATTTATAACTATCTGCTACTTTTATCATATGAGCCATAGATTCATAATCAGGGCACATATAAGTTAATCCTAAATTTCTATATGTATATCCAGAATTTGATTTATTCAAAATCATTTTATTCATATAAGTATTATATAAGTTTAATTTACTTTCTACAGGAATTAACATATTTAAATTAAAATGCTTATTTAGATATTCGTTGTCATATGGTTTGCTTAGAGTGGCAATTCCAGTTTTTAAAGCAGTAAATCCCATTTCCTTTGAAATTTCACTAAAGAAGAATTTTTTATCTATATCCCTAGCTATCATAGGCTCGAAAATAAGAGAAGTTTTTCCTGAACCTGAAACACCAACTACAAGCATTTGATAAAATCTTTTATCTTCAGAGATTTTAATAATCTTACCAGATTCAGAGTCTTTACAAATTTCAACCTCACATGTATATTGACCAGTTCCAGCAGATTTATTAGATAAATCTATTCCACCATAATCGTAAATAGAATCAACGATGTTCTTTGTGTCATGTACAGTTCCAATTAACCATTTTACTAGAGGATAGAATGTAGTTAGTGGAAAATATACTGCAAGAGCAGAAAAAGCTGGTCTTATTAAATTAGAGAAGTTTGTAACTAGCTCTGCGTAATTAGGTACAGATATTAAAAGCATCCATCCTGCTTGATTCACCCATTGCGTTACCATTGAGATTATTAATATGTATAAACTAATTAAATACACATCAAAGAATGTTAATTTTATTTCATCACAATCAGCAAACTTAGATGAGCCAGAAAATAGAAATGCAAATACTGGACAGGCAAGTGCTAATGTGTATTGGATTGGCCCCCAATAAGAATGCCCCATTCCAGTAAATATCATAAGCAACATTTCCACAACTCTATCTACAACTAAGTATGCTGTTACTAGTGTTAGAACATATGTGAAAAATGTATTTCTATCTGTTTTTAGGAATTTTAAAAATTTATCTAAGATTTTCAAAATTTTCACCACTTTCAATTCATTTTTTATAAAGTCATACATATATATTATCTTATAAAATCAAGAAAAAAACAAGTGTTTAGAGCAATTTTGTAAAAAATATATAATATGGAGGGGTGAAATTGCAAAAAAGGAAAAAGCAAAGTTTTGCACAGGGAATAATAACTTTAATGATTGCACAAATTATAATAAAAATCCTAGGATTAATATATAAACTATATTTAACCAACAAAGATGGCTTTGGCGATATAGGAAATGCAATATGCAGCAGTGGATTTCAAATATATGCATTACTTCTAACAATTTCATCAATAGGAGTACCAAATACAGTAGCCAAGCTAACATCAGAGAAAATGTCTGTAGGAAATGAGTATGGAGCAAACAGAATATTAAACGTGGCATTTGCAATGTTTTCTATTATAGGATTCTGCTGTTCGGTATTTTTATTTTTATCGTCAAGATATATAGCTCAAAATCTTTTACAAATACCAGAAGCAGAAATAACCCTGCTTGTGCTAGCACCATCAATATTTTTTGAATCTATAATTTCTGTACTTAGAGGATTTTTTAATGCTAAAGAAAATATGAAACCAACAGCACATTCACAAAGTATAGAACAAATATCAAAAGCAGTTTTAACTATAGGAATAGTAGAACTCATTTCCTATAAAGCATTAGAAATGGTTAATAAAACAGAATTAATGGCAGCTGGGGCAAATTTAGCAACAACCATTTCTACTTTTATAGGAGCGATGTATTTATTATATTGTTATAAAGAAGAACAAAAGTATTTACCAATGGACAGACGTGTATATGAAAAAGAAACAATAAAAAGTATTATAATAAGAATTTTAATTGTAGCAATGCCAATAACAATAACTGCTATTTTGGGCGGAATAAACAAAAATATTGATTCTATAACAGTAGTAAGAGGATTAAAGAATTTTTTAAGTGCAGAAGAAGCAAAAAGGCAGTATGGAATATTAAGTGGAAAGGTAGAAACATTAATAACATTACCAATGTCATTTAATATAGCTTTAACAACTGCAATAGTTCCTACAATAGCTGCTGCAAAAGCTAAAAGAAGTGTGCAAAGTGTGGAAAACAAGATTAGATTTTCATTATTAATTACCATTTTGATAGGATTACCCGCAAGCGTTGGAATGATTATATTCGCTCAGCCAATATTAAATTTGCTATTCCCAAATGCAAATTCTGGAGCATTTATTTTTCAAATTAGCTCTATATCGGTAATATTCATACTATTAAATCAAACAATAACTGGAATTCTGCAAGGAGCTGGAAAGCAATTCATTCCAATGATTTCGTTAGTGGCAGGTGTAATTGTTAAATTAATTATCAATATTACTTTGGTAAAAATAAATCCACAAGATTTTATATTAGGAGGAACTGCAGGAGCAGCAATTGGAAGTGTTGCCTGCTATATTGTAGCGTTTATAATAAACACAATATTCTTAAGGAAGTATATAAATATTAAAATAGACAAGAAAAATTGTATAATAAAGCCAATATTGGCAACAATAATAATGTCTATAGTTGCAATAAGTATATTTTCAATATTAAAAACAAATTTAAAAGAACAAATGGCTACAATAATAGCTATATCAATAACTATAGCAACTTATATTTTTATGATTTTAGCAATGAAAATTTTTAATAAAAATGAAATAAATGGCGTATTTCTCTTAAGAACCAAATAAAATGCAAGAAAAAAAGAAGGATTTTGCTAAATATTGGCGAATAATGATACTAGTAGATTAAAAAATAGCTACGTATAAATCTTATAGGAGGTAATTTAAATGAACAAATCTGATTTAATCGCAGCCGTAGCTGCTAAAACAGGAAGCACAAAAAAAGATGCTGAAGCAACAATAAATTCTTTTGTAGAGGTTGTTACAGAAGCTCTAGAAAAAGGAGATAAAGTACAATTAGTTGGATTTGGTTCTTTCGAAGTTAGAAAAAGAGCTGCTAGAAAAGGAAGAAACCCACAAACTAAAGAAGAAATAAAAATACCAGCATCAAAAGCACCTGTATTCAAAGCAGGAAAAGCATTAAAAGATTTAGTAAATAAAAAATAATTTTGATAGTATAAATTAATTTATATGTATTAAGATTTAAAGTTAAATATTTATAAATAATCAACTTATAAAGGGCAAGTTTTACTTGCTCTTTTGTTGTAAAAAATGTTTTTTAGAAAAAATTGTATAATTATGGAATATTTAAAAGTTTTATGATAATATATATTCAAATTTATATAGGAGGTACCAAAATGGAGTATTTAAAAAATGTATTAAAGAAAACTGGATGGATGTCTTTAGTAGAATCTGTAATATTTGCTATTATAGGACTTGTTCTTATACAAAATCCAGAAGGAACAGTAAAATTTATGTCATACTTATTAGGTGCAATATTTATTCTAGTAGGTGTATATAAAATAGTTGTTCATGTAATGGAAAAGCAAAATGGTGGATTATATAATTATAGCTTTGTATATGGAATAATGGCTGTAGTAATAGGAATTATTACAATAGCATTTAGCTCTACAATAGGAAATCTATTTAGAATAATTATAGGTGTATGGATTATATATAGCGCACTTTTAAGAGCAACATCAGCACTTAAATTAAGAGAATACAAATCAAATGTATGGATTTATGCAATAGTGCTAGCAGTAGTAATGCTTATTTGTGGTATATATATTGTAGCAAATTCAGGGGCTATAGTTTCTACAATTGGTGTGTTTGTGCTAATTTACTCTATAATAGACATAATAGAAAATATTATATTTTTAAAAAATGTAAATGATATAAAATAGTTGGAGGTACAAATGACACAAGCAGATAAAGCTTTTATAGAAACATGCAAAGAAATTATAAAAAATGGTTATTCATCAGAAGGAACGAATGTTAGAACCAGATGGGATGATGGAACAGAGGCAAATTATATCTCTATTGTTGGAGTGCAAAATAAGTATGATATTGGTAAAGAATTTCCAATGATTACATTAAGAAATAATTCTAAAACAATAAAAAATGCAATTGATGAAATATTATGGATATGGCAGAAAAAGTCTAATAAAGTTTCAGAGCTTAATTCACATATATGGGATCAATGGGCTGGAGAAGATGGAACAATTGGAAAAGCTTATGGCTATCAATTAGGCAAGAAATATGAATTTAAAACCAAAGAAGGAATTAAACTAATGGATCAGGTAGATTATGTTTTATATTTACTAAAAAATGATCCATCTAGTAGAAGAATAATGACTAATATATTTAATCATGAAGAGCTAAAAGACATGAACTTAGAGCCTTGCGCATATGGAACTCAATGGTTAGTAAAAGGTGGAAAGTTGCATCTTATATTGAATCAGCGTTCTCAAGATATGCTTACAGCTAATGGATGGAATGTAATGCAATATGCAGCATTGCAATATATGTTTGCACAAGTAGCAGGCTTGGAAGTAGGAACTCTAACGCACAATATAGGAGATTGCCATATTTATGATAGGCATATTCCACTTGTTGAAAAATTAATTGAGAGTGAACCAATAGAAGCTCATCCTAAATTAATTATTAAAAATCCTACGAAGAACTTTTATGATTTCAAAGTAGAAGATTTTGAGATAGAGGGATATGACTATAATAAAGAAATGAAAATAGGGAAAATACCAGTAGCAATATAGAAGGAGAAGAAAGTGTTAAGTATAATAGTAGCAAAAGCAAGAAATAATATAATAGGAAAAAATAATCAATTATTATGGCACTTGCCAGATGATATGAAAAGATTTAAAGCGTTAACAACAGGTCATCCTGTAATAATGGGAAGAAAAACATTTGAATCTATAGGAAAACCATTACCTAATAGAGAAAATATTGTTTTTACAACAAATCCAGATTTCAGTATAGAAGCAGAAAATGTGAAAGTAGTACATGGAATAGAAGAGATAAAAGAATATATAGATAGTGAAGAAAACGCCTTTGTTATAGGTGGAGCAATGATATATAATTTACTATTACCATATACAAAAGTTTTATATGTAACAGAAATCAACAAGGATTTTGAAGGAGATACATTTTTTACTAAAATAAATGAGGAAGAATGGAAAGAAATAAGCAGGCAAGAAGGGCCAGCAGATGGTGAAAATGATTTTTCATATGAGTATGTGGTTTATAAGAGGATAAAAAATGTATGAATTTGAAGTTGAAGGAACAATAGTAGGAAAACAAAGACCCCGTGTAAATATGTACACGGGGAATGTGTATACTCCGAATAAAACAAAAGATTATGAAGAATGGATAAAGCAAAGTTTTTTTATAAAATATCCGAAATTTGATATAATTACAAATAGGGTAAAAATAGAAATAATAGCATATCTAAAAATACCGAAGTCTACAAGTAAAAAGATGGCAGAAAAGATGCTAGATGATGAAATAAGCCCATTAAAAAAGCCTGATATAGATAACATAGCAAAAGTTGTATTAGATGCTATAAACAACTATGTAATAAAAGATGATATACAGGTATCAAAAATGAGTGTGGAGAAAAAGTATTCTGAAAATGAAAAATTAATTATAAAGATAGAAGAATATTGAAAAAAAGCGAAATAAATAGTATAATATATTATCGTAAAGATGGAGGTAAAAATGTTATTAGAATTAAAAGATATATGTTTTACAAGAGATAACAAAAAAATCTTAGATAATGTAAGTTTAAATATAGATTCACAGAAATTTATAGCTATTACAGGCCCTAATGGTTCAGGTAAATCTACAATTGCAAAAATTATTATGGGAATAGAAAAAGCTGATTCGGGAAAAATAATTTTAGATGGACAAGATATAACTGATATGCCAATAAATGAAAGGGCAAAATTGGGAATAGGATTTGCTTTTCAACAACCAGTAAAATTTAAGGGCTTAACAGTTTATGATTTATTAAAAATAGCCGCCAATAAGAATATAACAAGAAAAGAAGCTTGTGAATGTTTAGCACAAGTAGGATTGTGTGCTAAGGAATATGTTGATAGAGAAGTAAACAGCTCATTATCAGGAGGAGAGCTTAAAAGAATAGAAATAGCAAATATAGTGTTAAGGCAAGCTAAACTTACTATATTTGATGAGCCAGAAGCTGGTATTGATTTATGGAGCTTTAATAATTTAATACAAGTATTTGAAAGCATAAGAGAAAATATTAAAGGTACAACTATTGTTATTTCACACCAAGAGAGAATTTTAAAAATTGCTGATGAAGTTATTTTAATGAGAAATGGAAAGATTGAGAAAATAACAACAGCTGATGAAATTTTAAGTGAAGAAGTTGTAGAAAAGCAATGTTGCAAATTAAAAAATGGTGGAAAGGAGTAGAAAATCGTAGTATGCAAGAAAACAGCAAAATAGAAAAAGTAGATGAAGAATTATTAGATGAAATTTCTGGGTATGATGAGATTAGAGATGGAGCATATAACATTAGAAAAAACGGAGCCGGAATTGAAAGAAAAATAACAGAAAATGTAAATATAGTTTCTAAGACAGATAAGCCTGGAATAGATATATATGTAAAAGAAAATACAAAATTTGATGTTGTGCACATCCCAGTAATATTAACAGAAAGTGGATTGAATGACCTTGTATACAATGATTTCTATATAGGCAAGAATGCTAATGTTTTAATTGTTGCTGGTTGTGGAATTCACAATGACCACCATAAAGATTCTAGACATGATGGAATTCACAGGTTTTTTCTAGAAGAAGGCGCAAAAGTTAGATATGTAGAGAAACATTATGGCGAAGGTAGTGGAACAGGCAAAAGAATATTAAATCCTGTAACAGAGGTTTATTTAAAGCTAGGTAGTTCTATGGAAATGGAGTCTACACAAATAAAAGGTGTGGATTCAACAATAAGAGAAACTAAAGGAGTACTTGAAGCAGACACTAATTTTGTAGTTACAGAAAAAATATTAACACATGGAAATCAAACTGCAAAAACTACATTTGATGTTCAATTAAATGGAGAAAATGCAAGTACACATGTTACTTCTAGATCAGTTGCAACAGAAAATTCAAAACAACATTTTGAATCTAAAATTTATGGAAATTCAAAATGTTTCGCACATAGTGAATGTGATGCTATTATAAAAGATAATGCAGTAGTAAAAGCAACGCCAGAGATAACAGCCAATAATGTGGATGCAAATTTAATTCATGAGGCTGCGATAGGAAAAATAGCAGGAGAACAATTAATAAAACTTATGACTTTAGGATTATCAGAAAAAGAAGCGGAAGAACAAATAATAAATGGATTTTTAAGATAAAGAAAAAGCTCTCAAGGTAAAATTTAATAAACCTGAGAGCCTTTTGTTAATCATTTACTTTAGAATATAGCCCAATTGATATTAGTCCAGAAACACCTACTAAAACATATATTATTCTGCTTAAAATGCTCATGGAACCAAATAATGTGCTAACTAAATTAAAATCGAATAACCCTATAAGTAACCAGTTTAAAGCACCTATAATAACAAGGGTTAATGCAATATAATATAGAACCTTCATTATAATCCTCCTAATAAGTTGATATTTAGTATTATTATAGCTATTTTTAAAAAAAATATACCAACAAACTATTGACATCAAAGGAAATACTAGAATATAATACAATCAATCATTTGTAAGGCAAGATGTAGGAGGATATATACACAATGAATGACAACATAAAATACATCAACATAGAAGATGAAGAATTAATAAACCAAGTAAAAAATGGCGACAAAAATGCACTTGAATATCTTATTTCTAAATACAAAGAAATGGTTGAATCTAAAGTAAATAAATACTTTATAATTGGCGCCGAAAAAGAAGATATAGTTCAAGAAGGTTTAATTGGATTATATAAGGCAATAAAAGATTATAAAGTAGATAAACAAAATTCTTTCAAGTCATTTGCTAATTTATGCATAGAAAGGCAATTAATTACTGCAATAAAATCATCAAATAGGCAAAAACACATGCCGCTTAATTCTTACTTATCTTTAAACATGCCCGTATACAATAATGAAGACGAAAATAATGAAACAGAATTATTAGAAATATTTAATTCGAATGTTGTTGAAGATCCTCTAGATACAATAACCAAAAGAGAATATTATTCTGATGTTGAAAGTGTAATAGACACATCTTTAAGTAGTTTTGAAAAAAAGGTTTTAAACAGATATGTGCAAGGAGAATCTTATGTGCAAATAGCAGAAAAATTAGATGCTCCTGTGAAATCAGTTGATAATGCAATACAAAGAATACGCAAGAAAACAATAAAGAATCTTGTAAATAGAGATAGCTCTTTTTAATAAGACTATCAAACATGCTACTATAGCTCAGTAGGTAGAGTGCAGCCTTGGTAAGGCTGAGGTCACGGGTTCGATTCCCGTTGGTAGCTCCAAGATATATTATAAATGTCATTTGACAAAATCAATAAATGACGGTATAATAAAACTAGAAAATGAGAGCCACAGAAATGTGTGCTACCATATAATTATGATAAAACACCACATAGCTAGGCGAAGCGTAATGTGGTGCTTTTATTATTTGCTCAAAATTACTACTAGTGCAATAATCAAGGCAAATGCTATAATAGTCATTCCTACTAAACCGTAGAAAAGTAAGTATATTATCATTAACATAGATTGTTCTACCATATAGCACCACCTCCATTCTCACAGATAAAACTGTGTATGTAAAGTGGTAGCACTCACACTGCTTGTCCTCATTTTCTATGTTTCATACTATATAACATTATTTCAAAAAATGCAATATAGCAAAACAAAGTTTTGCAAAATATTTTATGATAAATTCATTGTAAAAAAATTCTTTTTATGGTAAACTAATAACGTTGATTAGAAGGGAATGATAAGAATGAAAATAGGAATAGTAGGACTTCCAAATGTAGGAAAGAGTACATTATTTAATAGTATAACAAAAGCAGGAGCTGAATGTGCAAATTATCCTTTTTGCACGATAGAACCAAATGTTGGAGTTGTGCCAGTTCCAGATGAAAGATTAGATAACTTAGCTAAAATTTACAATCCAGAAAAGATAACACATGCTATCATAGAATTTGTGGATATTGCAGGATTAGTAAAAGGAGCAAGTAAAGGAGAGGGACTTGGAAACAAGTTCTTATCTCACATAAGAGAAACAGATGCTATTTGCGAAGTAGTAAGATGCTTTGAGGATTCTAATATAATACATGTTGATGGAAGTGTAAATCCAATAAGGGATATAGAAACAATAAATTTAGAGCTTGTTTTTGCCGATTTAGAAACTGTAGAAAAAAGATTGGATAGAGCTAAAAAGTTAATTAAAGCTGATAAAAAATATCAGGAAGAAATAGAAGTATGGGAAAAAATTAAGAAAGCATTAGAAGAAGGAAAATCAGCAAGAACCTTGGAATATACAGAAGAAGAGCTTGAAATAATTAAAGACGCATTCTTATTAACGATGAAGCCAATATTATATGTAGCAAATGTATCTGAAGAACAATTAGCTAATGATAATGATGAAACAGTTAATAAAGTAAGAGAATATGCAAAAGCTGAAAAATCTGAAGTAATTCCACTTTGTGTAAAAATAGAAGAAGAACTTGCTGGGTTAGACGGTGAAGATGAAAAAGAGATGTTAGAAGCGTTAGGATTAAAGGAATCTGGCTTAGACAAAGTTATAAAAGCTAGCTATGATTTGTTGGGATTAATGTCATTCCTAACGGCAGGAGAACCAGAGGTTAAAGCATGGACAATAAAAAAAGGAACTAAGGCTCCACAAGCAGCAGGAAAAATCCATTCTGACATAGAAAGAGGATTTATAAGAGCAGAAATTGTTTCATATGATGACTTAATGAAAGAAGGTTCGATGCTAGCAGCAAAGGAAAAAGGCTTGGTTCGTTCAGAAGGAAAAGAATATGTAATGCAAGATGGAGACGTAGTGTTATTTAAGTTTAATGTGTAAAAACAAAAAGCTTTACATAAATGTAAAGATATGGTAAAATGAAAGATATCAAAAATTGATCCAAGAAAGGAAGAATTATTTATGGATCATCGGAAGAGCCAGCAGTATTTGCTGTTGGCAATAGCATTAATTGGTTTTATGATTGGGATTAATGTGGCAAAGCTCCCAATCATAGAAAGAAGCGATCCACTCAAATGGATTGTTATCTGTATTCTTTTTTTGGTGATAGGAGCCATTTGGATCTGCTTCCAAAAAAAGATGAGGCAGTTAAAGGCTTTGGGAGCTTTTTGCGCTACAATTGGTGTAGGAGCTGGGATTACCTGGCTCTTTGCAATACCCGAAGCAATCAGACTGTTGGTAACATTAATTCCAATGGCATTTGTTGCCTTTTTCCTGATAGTAGTATTCTATCAGAAAGAAGACAGGAGAGAGCCCCAAGAGAGAAGTAAATAATTTCCTACACCTACAAGTTAGCAATTAGCTTGTAGGTGTCTTTTTTGTGACACAAAGCACCAAACTTTACATAAAATAAAAAATGTGTTATAATAAAAATATAGACCGCATATTTATAAATAAGGAGGCAGCTTAAGAATGCGGAAGTATGTAAAATTGTTTTTTTTGTTTGTTGGAAGTCTTGTTGTTGGAATGAATATCAACGCGACAAATGTGCTAGCAGGTTGGGAAGAAAAGATCTGCTTATTCATGCTAATATCCATTAGTATTTCGGTACTGATTCTATGGAGAAATCAATATGTGCCAGATTTGGTGGAGATTTTAGCAGGTTTGCCTGCAGGTGTGATAATATCACGTCAATTCAACATATCGATAACAGCTTTGCTGACTGTTGATACGATTATGGTCATTATTACTCTTGCGATGGTAATTATATGGGGAAATAATAGACAAACACCAAAAAAACAATAAAATCCTTAACATCCAGAAGTCGATAATTGACGACTGGGTGTTTCTTTTTTTTGTTCACAAAAAATTCACAAAGAAAATTAGCAATCGATATTGACAAGTGCTAAAAAGAGATGTAATATATATAAAGTTTAGCACTGAAATGTTTTGACTGCTAAAAAGAGGTGAATAATATGCTAAACGATAGAAAAAAAGAAATATTACAAGCAATTGTAGAAGAATATATAGAAACAGCTGAGCCAGTTAGCTCAAAAGCAATAGTAGAAAAACGTGGTCTAGATTATAGTTCAGCAACAATTAGAAATGACATGGCTGAGTTAGAAAAAATAGGTTTGCTAGATAAACCACATACTTCAAGTGGAAGAGTACCATCTGCTAAAGGGTACAGATATTATGTGGACGAATTGCTAAATTACAACGATATAAGCATACAAGAAATAAAATATATACAAGAACAGCTAGCAACAAAAATAAATCAAATAGAAGAATTAACCAAGATTACAACCTCTACATTATCTGAAATAACACATTATACATCAGTTGGTATTGGTCCAACAGCGCAAAAACAGGAGATAGAAGAAATAAAATTTGTCTTACTAGGGTCAAGACTTCTAATGGCTGTAATATTAACTCAAAATGGTTTAATAAGAGAAACGATAATAAAATTTGATGAAGATATAAACCAAGAGCAAGTAGATACTTTAACATATTTATTCAATAATAAATTAAAAGGAAAACCACTTACACAAATAGATAAACCAATCGAGGAATATATGCATTCTGAAATGGACAATATAATAAAGGTTGTAAAACCAGTAATAGAACAGATTACTAGAGTAATAAATGAAGATGTTCCAGTGTATATGGAAGGTGCAGATAAATCTTTTGAATTACCAGAATTTAAGAGTTTGGACATAGCTAAAAACTTTGTAAATATACTTGATACAGATAAAACAAAGCAAATGATTGAAATATTAAATAGTGAAGATAATCAAGATGAAATAAATGTTTACATTGGTGATGAAAATGTGGATGAAGCTCTTAAAAACTTTAGTGTAATAACGTTCAAACACAAAGAAAAAGGCAAAGATTTAGGAACTATTGCAATAATAGGTCCTACAAGAATGGATTATTCAAAAGTAATATCAACAATGAAATATATAAGTAAAAAATTAGATGAAAAAAATAAATTGGAGGAAGGAAAGGGTGAGTGAAGATGGCTAAAGTAGAAAATGAAGAAAAAGTACAAGAAGAAAGTACTAGTGGAGTTGAAGAATTAAATAATAAAGAAAAAGAATTAAATGAAAAATTATCAAAAGTAAAAGATGAACTAGAAGACATAAAAGATAGGCACACAAGGCTGATAGCAGAGTTTGATAATTTAAAGAAAAGAAGTGCAAAAGAAAGAGAGGGCCTTTATAATTCAATAATGTCTGATGTTATTTCATCTTTCTTACCAGTAATAGATAATTTAGAAAAAGCTGCTGAAGCAGAGTCTAAGGATGAAGAATACAAAAAAGGAATTGAACTTGTATTAAAGCAATTTAAAGATGTGCTTTCTGCAAATGGAGTAAAGGAAATAGAAGCAGTAGGGCAGCCATTTGATCCAGAATTACATGAAGCAGTAAGCATGATTCAAGATGAAAATCTTGGAGAAAAAATAGTCGCTTCAGAATACAGAAAAGGCTACAAAATAGGAAATAAAGTTATAAGACATTCTATGGTAGTCGTAGCAAACTAACTAGTTATTAATTTTAATTAATATAAATTTACTAAAGATGCAATAATATAAAGAGTTTTTTATAAATAGGGAGGAATTTTTATTATGGGAAAGATTATAGGTATTGATTTAGGTACAACAAATTCATGTGTTGCAGTTATGGAAGGTGGAGAGCCAGTTGTTATTCCAAACGCAGAAGGAAACAGAACAACACCATCAGTAGTTGCATTTTCAAAAAATGGAGAAAGATTAGTAGGACAAATAGCAAAACGTCAAGCTGTTACAAATCCAGATAATACAGTTATATCAATAAAAAGAAAAATGGGAACAGCTGAAAAAGTAAAAATAGAAGGAGAAGAATTTTCACCACAAGAAATATCTGCAATGATATTACAAAAATTAAAGACAGACGCAGAAAATTATTTAGGACAAAAAGTTACACAAGCTGTTATAACAGTACCAGCATACTTCTCTGATAGCCAAAGACAAGCTACAAAAGATGCAGGCAAAATTGCAGGACTTGAAGTATTAAGAATTATAAACGAGCCAACAGCTGCAGCCTTAGCATTTGGTATGGATAAAGAAGACCAAGACCAAAAAATAATGGTATACGATTTAGGTGGTGGAACATTCGATGTTTCTATACTTGATATCGGTGATGGTGTATTTGAAGTTCTTGCTACAAATGGTAATACACATTTAGGTGGAGATGACTTTGACCAAAGAATTATAGATTACCTTGTATCAGAATTCAAAAAATCAAACGGAATAGATTTATCAACAGATAAAATGGCTATGCAACGTTTAAAAGAAGCTGCTGAAAAAGCTAAAATAGAGCTTTCTGGAATGCAACAAACACAAATTAACTTACCATTCATCACAGCAGATGCCCAAGGACCAAAACACTTAGATGTAACATTAACAAGAGCTAAATTCGAAGAATTAATCAGAGATTTAGTTGATGCTACAAAAATACCAGTAGAGCAAGCTATGAAAGATGCTGGAGTTACAGCAGCTGACATTCACAAAGTATTATTAGTTGGTGGTTCAACAAGAGTTCCATGTGTACAAGAAGAAGTTAAGAAAATAACAGGAAAAGATCCAGATAAGGGAATAAACCCAGATGAATGTGTTGCAATTGGTGCTTCTATTCAAGGTGGTGTATTATCAGGAGATGTTAAAGATTTAGTATTACTAGATGTAACACCATTATCATTAGGTATTGAAACTTATGGTGGAGTATTCACAAAATTAATAGAAAGAAACACAACAATACCAACAAAGAAATCACAAATATTCTCAACAGCAGCAGATGGTCAAACATCAGTTGAAGTACACGTATTACAAGGTGAACGTGAAATGGCTGCATACAACAAAACATTAGGAAGATTCCAATTAACAGGAATTCCAGCAGCACCAAGAGGAGTACCACAAATTGAGGTTACATTTGATATAGATGCTAACGGTATAGTTCACGTATCTGCAAAAGATATGGCAACAGGAAACGAACAAAAAGTTTCTATTACAGCTTCAACAAACTTAACAGATGCTGATATTGAAAAGGCAGTAAAAGATGCAGAAGCTCATGCTGAAGAAGATAAGAAGAAGAAAGATGAAATAGAAGTTAGAAATAATGCAGAAAGCTTAGTTTACAATTGCCAAAAAACAATAGAAGAATTAGGAGATAAAATAAGCGGAGAAGAAAAAGCAAAGGCTAATACAGAAATAGATAATGTAAAGAAAGCACTAGAAGGTAGTGATGTGGAAAAAATTAAAGAAGCTACAGAAAGCTTAACAAAAGTATTCTATTCTATTACAGAAAAATTATATAGCCAAGCAAATCCAAATGGAGCAAATGGTGCAAATCCAGGAGCTGAAGGACCTAAGACAGATGAAAATGGTAATGTGTATAATGCAGACTATAAAGTAGAAGAAGATAAGAAAGACGAAAATAAATAATTTAAATCGCCCAATAGGGACGCCCCTTTTTGGGCGATTATCATCATTATTCTAAAACAGAGTGATTTTTATATCAAAAATGGAAATCACTATTTGGAGAAGAGTAAGAAAAGGAGAAAGTAATGGCTGAGAAGAAGGATTATTATGAAGTATTAGGTGTTAGCAAAAATGCAACAGACGACGAACTAAAAAAAGCATACAGACGTCTTGCAAAAAAGTATCATCCTGATGCAAACCCTGATAATAAAAAAGAAGCAGAAGCAAAATTTAAAGAAGTAAATGAAGCCTATGAAGTATTATCAAATTCTCAAAAAAGAAAGATGTATGACCAATTTGGAACCGCAGACCCTAGCCAAGGATTTGGCGGAGCTGGAGGTCCTTTCGGAGGTCAAGGAGGATATTATTCTTATACTACTTCTGGATTCGATGGCTTTGATATGGGAGACATATTTGGCGATTTAGGCGATATATTCGGATTTGGAGGAAACAGAACTAGTAGAAAGAAAAATGGACCTACCAAAGGCACGGATTTACGTTATAATATGGATTTGTCTTTTGAAGATGCATATACTGGAGTAACTAGAGAGTTTACTATCACAAGAGATGAAAAATGTGATACTTGTGGCGGTAGTGGAGCTAAGCCAGGAACAAAAATAGAAACTTGTTCAATGTGTGGAGGAAAAGGAACTGTAACCCAAATGCAAACTACATTGCTAGGACAAATGAGAGTTCAAACCACATGCTCTAATTGCCATGGAACAGGAAAAATAATAAAAGAAGTATGTTCTAATTGCTATGGTAAAGGAACAGTAAGAAAACAAGCAAAATTGAATGTAAAAATACCAGCTGGTATAGATGATGGACAGACAATTGTTCTTCGTGGTGAAGGCGAGCCAGGTAAAAATGGCGGAGAAAATGGTGATATATATATAACTGTTCATATAAAGAAACATAGTATTTTTACAAGACAGGGAGACAATATATATTGTGATATTCCGATTACATTTACACAAGCAACTTTAGGTGCTGAACTTGAGATACCATTAGTAATAGGCGGAACAGAAAAATATAAAATTCCAGAAGGAACTCAAAGTGGTACAAAATTCACAATAAGAGATAAAGGATTTACTCATATAAATTCTGGCAGCAAAGGAAATCTAATATTTACAGTTCAAGTACAAGTTCCAAAGAGACTAACAAAGGAACAAAGAGAACTTTTAGTAGAATTGGCAAAAACAATGAATGAACAACCACCAGTAAAGAAAAGAGGAATATTTGGGTAAAATAAATAAAAATAATACTTGAAATGAATAAAACACACTGTTATAATAAACTTGAAAAAATTATAAACAGTGTGTTTTTTGCTTCCTTAAGTTATATACTTAACGAACTTTTTTATATAAAAATTATATCAATAAAAAGCTGGTATTTCAAGCAAAATATAAAAAAATAATTATAATTTTTTTGCCTTAATTTTAATAACTTTAAAAAATATATAAAATCATGTAATACAGTTATATCAATTGATATAACAAATTTATTTTACAAAATTTACTTCGTTAAGTATATAACTTAAGGAAGTTGGAAAAAATAATAAAAAAGCAGTAATACCAAAGAAAATAAAGAAAGGGATTTAATATAATGAAAAAATTAAATATTAAATGTATAAAAAATAAAAAAGGAATTACATTAGTTGCGTTAGTAGTAACAATAGTAGTTCTGTTAATATTAGCAGGAGTGAGCTTGAATTTATTAATTGGCAATAATGGAATAATAACAAGAGCAAAGCAAACCAAAATAAGTAATGATTTAAGCTCATATAAAGAGCAACTAGCAATGTTCATATCAGAAAAGAAAGTGGAAAATCCAGAATTTTATGAATCAAGCTTAACGGCAGGAAAAGATAATTTATATTACAATACTAAAACATCAGAAAATGAAAAAACAATAAAAGATATAATTAGTGATGTAAAGGATGAATATTTAGACAGCTTAGAAGTAATAAAGGGAAAGTTAATAATAAATACACAAGATAAAAATATAATAAAAGTAGCACAATCAGTGGGAGTGGAACCAAATCCATACGTAATAAAAGATGGAGAGCTAATGTCTAATAATGGAAACTTATTATTAGTAGATGAAAATGGAACATTAACATTACCAGATAGTGTAACGAAGATAGGAGAAGGAGCCTTTGCAAATGTAGAAGGTTTAAAAACAATAATAATACCAGGAACAGTAAAGACAATAGGAAAAAATGCATTTAGCAATAATACAACATTAGAAAAAGTGGTGATGCAAGAAGGAGTAAAGATAATTGGGGCTAGAGCATTTGCTGGATGTGCTAATTTAACAGAAGTAACTTTGCCAGATAGCTTAAAAACTATACAAAGTCAAGCCTTTATGTATTGCAAAAAACTTGAATATATAGAAATACCAACCGATATAGAGAAAATAGATGAATATGTTTTTTCATTAACAAGCTTAGCTAATATAAAATTAAGAGGAAACAAAATAAAAAGTATAGAAAAAGAAGCCTTTTATGGTTGTCCATTAAGAGAATTCACGATAACAAAGGATGTAGAAAATATAAGTTCAACAGCATTTGACCATTGCACAGAATTAGCTAACATTAAAATAGATACGCAAAATAGCAAATTTATTTATCAAAATGGCTTACTATTGCCAAGTACAAAGGATAGTATTTTATATGTTTCAACTAAATATTACGAAAATAGCACAACTTTTGAAATCCCGGAAGGCGTAGTGGATTTTACATGTAATATACAGGAGTTGAAAAATATAACAAAATTAGTAATACCAGAAACTACGATTAGCATAAATACAAGAAATTTACCAACCAATATACAAGAGGTTGAAATAGCAGAAACAAATGAAAATCTAAAAGCTGTAGAAGATTGCATATATACTAAAACAGAACCAGAAACATTGATGTTTTGCTATTCAAAAGCAATGGAAATAAAATTACAAGAACCAGTAAAAGTAATTGACCAATATGCTTTTAGTGGAGCAACAAAAGCAACTAAAATTGTACTTAATGAGAAAACGGAAAAAATAAAGAATCAAGTTTTTAGTACCTGTTATAGTCTAAGAAATGTTGAGATGGGAAAATTAGTAAGTTCTATAAATTCAATGTTTGCATTAGGAAACTATAATATAAACTTAACCATAGATACTGAAAATCCAAATTATGTAATGGATGATGGAGCATTATATAATAAAAATAAAGATACTGTAATAACTGTATTAAAGAAAATAAATGGCAAGTTTGAATTAAAAGATAGTGTAAAGATTATAGGAACTCAAGCTTTTATGGCGCAATCAGCAATGACTGAGATAAATTTAAACAAAGTATCAGAAATTGGCCAAGCAGCATTTGAAGGCTGCAATAGCTTAAAGAAAATAGAAGTGCCTAGCACAATAGCAAAAATAGATAGCGGAGCATTTATTAATGCAACAGGAGCTAGCCAAATAATAATTCATAAAAAAGAAAACGCAATTGCAGGAAGCCCATTTGGAAGTCCATTTGGGTTAAGAGCAATAGAATGGGTTAGAGAAAACTAATTATTAAAAACACTTGAAAATAAAACAATTATTTTGGTATAATATACTAAGTAAAAATAGGAGATATATTATGCCAAAATTTTTTGTTGGAAAAAATCAGATAAATAATGGAATAGTGAATATAAAAGGGGAAGATGTAAATCATATTATTAATGTGCTAAGAAATGGCAAAGGTGATGAACTGCGAGTTTGCGATTTTGAGGACGGGATTAATTATAGAGTGGAAATAACAGATTACAAGAAAGATAATGTGGAGTGCAAGATTCTAGAACAAATGGAAAGCAATACTGAATCGAATGTACATATAACTATATTTCAAGGGTTGCCTAAATTTGATAAAATGGAACTGATAATACAAAAGGCTACTGAAATTGGAGTGTGCAATATAGTTCCACTAAAAATGAAAAGATGTATAGTAAAATTTGATGGCAAAGATTTATTTAAGAAGATAGAAAGATGGAATAAAATTGCTCAAATAGCAGCAAAGCAATCGATGAGAGATACTATAACGAAGGTGGAAAATATTCAAACTATAAGCGATTTATTAGAAGGATTAGAAGAGCTTGATGAAGTGATAGTAGCATATGAAAAAGAGAAAAGTAATACATTAAAAAAGGAATTAAAACAAATACCTAAAAATAAAGAATATAAAATAGGAATTGTAATAGGTCCCGAGGGCGGAATAGATGAAAAGGAAATAGAAGAACTAAGTAAAAGCAGCAAAGTAAAATTTGTAAGCTTAGGAAATAGAATATTGCGAACTGAAACTGCAGGGCTAGTGATGGCAAGCAATATAATTTATGAACTAGAAGATAGTGAGCAAGAATAAGAAAGGAATGTGAAAAATGGCAGAGGAAGAAAAGAAAGTAACTAGTACTAGAACACGAAAAAAAACAGTGAAGCCACAAGAGAAAAATGTAGAAAACAAGAAACAAACTACAAAGAAAAGCACTACGAAAAAAGCAACTACAACTAAAAAAGAAGGTGAAACAACTAGAAAAACGGCAGGTAAAACTGCTACTGATACAAAAACAACAAGCAGAACTAGAAAAACTACTACTAGAACAAAGAAAACTACTACAACAAAAGCACCTAGTAGTGCAAAGAAAGCTACTAAGCAGGCAAAAAAGGAAGATAAAAGAATAGATAAAATACTTGCAGAGCAATTGGCAAAGGTAGAACTAGTAGAAGAGAAGCAAGAAGAAATAAGTAAAAAAGAAAGCGAAGATAAAAAAGAAGAAGTAGTTAAAAACAAAAAGAAAAAAACATATAATCCTGAGGAAATAGCAAAGAAAATAGAAGCAAAAAAGAAAATGCCTAAAGAGCAAAAAAGAAAGCTATATAGTAAAATAGGATTAAATATTTTAGTGGCGTGTGCAATAACATTATATTTTATATTTGTAAACTTAGGCTTTTTACATATAGAGGGTGAAGTACTTATAACAGATTTAAAAGTATTTAGCTTAACACTAATAGCGGTATCAATAATAATATTTGAAAACGCATATAGTAAAGATAGTGGTACACTTACTTTATATGGAATTGAAATCTTAATAACGGCAATTATAAGTTTGGTATCAATTTATGTGTATATAATAAACAAAGATATATTTATGAGCTATATAATAATAGCCTCTGCAGTAATAATTGCTTACTACATTATAAAAGCAATTTTTATGACAATTTATGCAAAAAAAGAATATAAAAAGACTATTAGTGATGTAAAAGAAATAATTGATGAGGATTAAATAGCTAAAAACACTGGACTTATCGGCTAATGTGTAGTAAAATTAAAGAATAGATATGAAAATAAAAGGAAGGAAAAACCATGCAATTTATCAATATAGGTTTTGGAAATATTGTTTCGTCGAGTAGGGTAATAGCAATAGTTAGCCCAGACGCGGCACCAATAAAAAGAATAGTACAAGATGCTAAGGATAAAGGCACTGCAATAGATGCAACGTGCGGAAGAAAAACTAGAGCAGTGTTGATAATGGATTCTGGAAACATTATTTTATCGGCAATACAGCCAGAAACAATTGCTAGTAGATTGGATAATAGTTCGGTAGAGGACGAGAAATAGAAAAGGGGGAATTTTATTATGATGACAAAACCAACAGTTGCACAATTATTAGAAAAAGTAGATAATAGATATACTTTAGTAATTGCTACAGCAAAAAGAGCAAGACAAATTTCAACAGGAAGTGATGTATTATCAGAAACTGATGATGTAGCACCAGTTTCAATAGCTGCAGATGAAATAGAAGATGGAAAAGTTACTGTATGCGAGGAAGAAGAATAATGCAAAAAAAAGAAATAATTTCATTAAGTGGCGAATTGGCTAGTGGAAAAGGAACTGTTTCTAATATATTAAAGCAGAAATTAGGATATACAATATATAAAAATGGTGACTATTTCAGGAAGCTAGCTAAAGAAAGTGGTATGGATGTTACCACTTTTAATAAATATGTTGAAGACCATCCGGAAATAGATAGGCAGATAGAAAACAGTGCTGCCGAATATGCTAAAGAGCATGATAAATTTGTGATAGATGCAAGGCTTGGATGGTATGCTGTGCCAGAATCTTTTAAGGTGTATTTAACAGTAGATTTAGATGTGGCAGCAAGGAGAGCTTTTGAAGATGCAGAACGAAAAGATACAGAGAAATTTAATTCTGTAGAAGAGCAAAAAGCAGACATGAAGAAAAGATATGAGTTGGAAAACGCAAGATATTACAACCTATACAATGTTAGAAAAGAAGATTTATCAAATTACGATTTAATAATAGATACAACAAATGAAAGCCCAGAAACAGTGGCTGAAAAGATTATAGAAGAATACAAAGAATGGCTAAAAACTAAATAAAATAAAAATAGAAGAACAAATTCAAAGCAATTTGTTCTTCTTTACTTCAAAAAAGATGTATGATAAAATACAGCCAAAGGAAAGAAAAATGATAGCAGAAGTAATAATAAATAGTAATGTAAAAAACTTAAATAGAATATTTGATTATACAATTCCAGTTGAGCTAGAAAGTAGAGTAAATATTGGAACTAGAGTTTTTGTGCCCTTTGGCAATATGAAAAAATTAGAAGAAGGATTTGTAATAGGAATAAAGGAAAAATCAGAATACAAACTCAAATCAATAGATAGTGTGGAAGAAAAAGGCTGCTTATCAGAAGAAAAGATGGAGCTAGCAAAAATAATGGCACACAGATATTTCTGCAATGTATCAGATTGCGTAAAATTAATGCTTCCTCCAGGAACAACTACTAAAAATTTTGAAAATAGAATATCAGATAAACTTCAAAATTTTGTATATTTAAAAAAAGATGAAGATGAAATAGAAAAGGATATAGAAAACAAGAAAATAAAGTCTGATAAGCAAATAAGAGCTTTACGATTTTTAAAAGAAAATGATGGAACGATTACTACAGATTTACAGGCTTTTGCAGATGTTTCAAATGCAGTAATAAAAACATTAGAAAAAAATGGTTATATAGAAATAATTAGTAAAGAAGTAGAAAGAAATCCATTTATTCATAAAGTTGTGGAAAAAAGCACAGATTTAAAATTAACACAAGAGCAACAGGAGGCATATGAAAAAGTAGCTGCTTGCATGGATTTTGATGAGTATGACGAATTTCTATTATTTGGTGTTACTGGTTCGGGAAAAACAGAAGTGTATATTCAATTAATAGAAAAAGCTTTGCAAAATGGCAAAACGAGCATAATGTTAGTACCTGAGATATCTTTAACACCACAAACAGTTGATAGGTTTATAAGTAGATTTGGTGAAGATAAAATAGCAGTTCTACATAGCAAATTATCTGTGGGAGAAAGATATGACCAGTGGAAAAAGATAGAAAGAGGAGAAGCAAGAATCGTAATTGGGGCTAGGTCTGCAATTTTTGCACCAGTAAAGGATTTAGGAATAATAATAATAGATGAAGAACATGATGAATCTTATAAATCTGAAACAAACCCACGATATAATGCAAAAGATATTGCAAGCTATATAGCCAAAAAAAGCAACATACCTTTTGTTTTAGGAAGTGCTACACCGGATTTGAAAACATACTACAAGGCACTAAATGGAAAAATAGAACTATTGGAGCTTACCAAAAGAGCAAATAATTCAAGCTTGCCAGATGTAGAAATAGTAGATCTTAGGCAGGAACTTGCTAATGGAAATAAATCAATGATTAGTACAAGTTTACATGAAAAAATCGAGGAAAATCTTAAGAATAAGAGACAAACAATATTATTCTTAAACCGAAGAGGCTTTTCTACATTTATAATGTGCAGAGATTGTGGATATACTGCTAAATGTAAGAACTGTAATATAACACTTACATATCATCTAAATGAAAACAAATTAAAATGCCATTATTGTGGTTATGAAACTAAAGCAATAACAGTTTGCCCTGATTGTGGTAGCAAGAATATTAGATATTTTGGAACTGGAACTCAAAAGCTGGAAGCTGAAATAAATAAATTGTTTCCACAAGCGTCTACTATAAGAATGGATGTTGATACAGTAAGCAAAAAAAATTCGCATGAAGAAATACTTAGAAAGTTTAGAAACGAAGGGATAGATATACTAATAGGAACACAAATGGTAGTAAAAGGTCACCATTTTCCAAAGGTTACTCTAGTGGGAGTTATTGCTGCAGATAGCAGTTTAAATATAGACGATTATAGGGCAAGTGAGAAAACATTCCAAATATTAACCCAAGTAGCGGGAAGAGCAGGAAGGGAAAAAGAAAAAGGAAATGTAATAGTACAAACTTACAATCCAGATAATTTCAGTATCCAATATGCAAAAAGCCAAGATTATAAAAAGTTCTATAATACAGAAATACAAATAAGAAAACAATTGAGATATCCGCCATTTTGTGATATAATATTAATTGGTATTAGCGGAAAAAATGTTAGCGAAGTAGAAAAAATATCCAATAAAGTTTACAAATACATAGATATGCAAAAAGCAAAACGAAACTTAGATATTCACATATTTAAGCCGGTTCCATCGCCAATAGATAAAATAAAAAATAAAATAAGATGGAGAATAATAATAAAATGCAAGCTTAATGAAAAGATAGTGAGTATGCTGAATGAAACCTTTGAAAAAGCTAATAAGGAAATAGCAAAAAATGATAAAAGTAAGTTAAGAATCATATGTGATATAAATCCAACAAATATGCTATAAATGGAAGGAGAAAAAGCAATGGCAATAAGGCAAATAAGAATGTCGGATGATGAGATATTAAGAAAACAATCTAGAGTAGTAGAAGTAGTGGATGAAAAAATAAAAGAGCTACTTGATGACATGGTGGAGACTATGCATAAATATAATGGAGTAGGGATTGCTGGACCACAAGTAGGGATTTTAAAAAGAGTTATAGTAATAGATTTATATGATGGAAGCGAACCTCTAAAATTAGTGAATCCAGAAATTATAAAAGCAAAAGGAGAACAAGAAGTGGAAGAAGGCTGCTTAAGCTTTCCCAATGAATATGCAAAAATAATAAGACCTAAAGAAGTAACTGTTACAGCTTTAAATGAAGAGGGTAAAAAAGTAAAAATAGTGGGCAAAGATTTACTTGCACAAGCACTTGCTCATGAAATAGATCATTTAAATGGAATACTTTTTGTGGATAATATGATTCCAGGAACATTAGAATATATAAAGCCAGAAGAGAATGATTAAAATAGGAGAATTGTGGATAGATGTTGAAAATTTTATTTATGGGAACTCCAGATTTTGCGATGGAGTCATTAAAGGCACTATATGAAGCCAAGTATAATATAGTTGGAGTAGTAACAAATCCAGATAGGCCAAAGGGAAGAGGCATGAAAAAGATTGCCTCGCCAGTTAAGGAATATGCATTAGAAAAGCACCTTGAAGTGTATCAACCAGAAAAAGTTAGAAATAACGAAGAATTTTTAAATACAGTGAAAAAAATAAATCCAGATTTGATATGCGTAGTTGCTTATGGAAAAATTTTACCTAAAGAGCTGTTGGAAATTCCAAAGATGGGATGCATAAATGTTCATGGCTCGCTATTGCCAAAATATAGAGGAGCTGCGCCAATACAGTGGGCAGTACTTAATGGTGATAAAAAAACAGGAATTACTACTATGTACATGAACGAAGGAATGGATACAGGAGACATGATTCTGAAAGAAGAAGTTCAGATAGGCAAAAATGAAACTACTGGAGAGCTTTGGGAAAGATTGAGCAAAATAGGAGCAAAATTGTTGGTGGAAACTGTTGAAAAAATTGAAGATGGAACAGCACCAAGAGAAAAACAACCTGAAGATTTTACTATGGCTCCAATGTTACATAAGGAAATGGCAAACATAGATTGGGACAAAAAGGATGCAACACAAATAAAAAATTTAGTTAGAGGATTAAATCCAATTATGGGGGCATATACGTATTTAAATGGAAAGAAAATAAAATTCTGGAAAGTAGAAAAATTAACTACAGAAGAGCTTGCTGAAAAGTATAATGAAATGAATGAATACATGGATTATATAAAAAAAATGCAACCAGGTACAGTTTTATTTTCAAATGCAAAACAAGGCTTGTATATAAAATGCAATAATGATATAATTTCGGTAATAGAAATACAAGGGGAAAACTCAAGAAAAATGAATATATTAGATTTTTTGAGAGGAAACCCAATCAATGCTGGAGAAATATTTCAAAATTTATAAAATTAATGGAGAAGAACTTATGATTAAAAATGGTGATAAAGGAATAACCTTAGTTAGCTTAGTAATAACAATTGCTGTATTGATGATTTTATCAGGAGTTGTGCTAACGGCTACTGTGACAAATAATGCTTTTTTAGATAAAACCAAAGAGGCAAAACATAATGAAATAGATGCAGAAAATGAAATGCAAGGTAAAATTGATGAGATAAAATCAGATTCTACGGCAGGTAATGATGATGGAGTGATAGAAAAAACTGATACTGTTGCACCAGTAATAAATAATGTAGTAATAATAAATTTAACATCTAGTAGTTTTGATGTTTGGACAGAAGTTACGGAAAAAGGCAGCGGAATAAGTAAAATAGAGTATACAATAGATGGAAAAACATGGTATCCAACAAATGCAGATTCTAATAACGCAGTAGAATACAAGCATTCTTTTAAAAACTTAAAAGCAAAAACAAGATATACTTTGATAGTAAAGGCAACAGATGTGGTTGGAAAATACTCAACTTATTCAATGTCTGTAGAAACTAAATAAATATTTACAAAACTTATTTTAAAATCTTGTAAAAAACTTTGGTTATTGATATACTATATATGGTATAATATTTATTATAAATATAAATAATGGAGGTAATATTATTATGGAAAATGAAGAAAATGTAAAAGAAAATGAAGTGGTTGTAGAAAACACTCAAGGGGAAACAAATACAATAAAAATATCAGATGATGTTGTTGCTGTTATAGCTGGAAAGGCTGTGGCTGATGCTCCAGGAGTATTTGCAATGGCAGGCGGATTTGCAGGCGGAATTTCTGAAGTTTTAAGTGGTAAGAAAAACCTATCAAAAGGAATAAAAGTTGATGTTGGAGAGAAAGAAACAAAGATAGATGTAAATATTATAGTTGATTATGGAGTAAGAATTCCAGATATAGCATTTGATATACAAAATAGAGTAAAGAGTGCTGTAGAAGGAATGACAGGATTAAAAGTAACAGCTGTTAATGTACATGTTCAAGGTGTTAACACAGAAGCAAATACAGAAGCAGACGACACAGATTCAGAAAACTAATAAAATTAATTTAATAGAAGTTGGATCTAACATCCAACTTCTAATATCTAATAAGAAAGGTAGAGTTTAAATGAAATTTTTAGATAAATTAGCATTAGTATTATTTTCTATGATTATATTAATAATATCAATAATTACATGTTTAACAATATTTGGATGGGTAAATTTAGCAACAATAAATTTATTATTCACAGATGCCCTAGCAAACAAAGTTACATGTAATGTTTTACTAGGAGTAAATGTAGTATTTATACTATTAGCATTGAAAGCATTGTTTTTTGGCTCTGTTTCAAAAGGCGAAGAAAAATATAATGATGGTATATTGCTTGAAAATGACGATGGAAAATTGTTAATAACAAAAGAAACTTTGATAAGCATGATAAATGCAGTTGTTGCAGGATTTGAAGGTGTAAAAAACTGTCAAACAAGAGTTAATTTAGATAAAGATAATAATTTATCAATAGTATTAACAATAGAAGCAACAAGTAACACAATAATAAAAGAGCTAAGTAATAACTTGCAAATAAAAATAAAAGAAAAAATAAAAGAATCTTTAGACTTAGATGTTACAAGCATAAATATAAGAATAAAAAATATAGTAGAATCAAAAGCAGAAAATATTAATATTTAAGAGAAGTTTTATATTGAAGGGAAAGAGTTTAATATGGAAAATATAAAAAAATTCTTAGAAACATATGGAGGAGCGATAATAGGAGCACTTGTTGCAATATTAATTTTGTGTACTCGTTTATATGATTTAATAATGTGGATTATTTTCATAGCACTTGGAATTTTTATAGGAAATTATATACAAAGAAATAAAACAGAAGTAAAAGAAAAATTAAAGAATTTCATAGATAGATTATAAGGGGAAATAAATGGAAGAAAGAACAAGTAGGGAATTAGCATTTTGCTACATATATAGCCAGGAAATACAAAAACAAAATAGCAGAAATCAAGTAAAATTATTTTTAGATTGCAATGATATAGAAGATATTAAAACAAGAGAATATGTAAAAGACATTGCAGGCGGAATAAAGCAAAATGAAGAAGAGATAGAAAAAATAATATCAGAAAATTTAAAAAAAGGATGGACAATAGAAAGAATTTCTACTGTTGATTTAGCCTTATTAAAATTAGCTATATATGAAATAAAATATAGAGAGTTGCCATACAAAATTGCAATAAATGAAGCTGTAAAATATGCTAAAGTTTATGGTGAAGATACGTCTGCTTCATTCATTAATGGTGTGTTGGCAAGTGTTGTACAAGAAGAAAATTAATAGAAGAAGGAATAAATAGTGGAAGTTAGCCCAGAAATATTAACAGTAGCTGATTTAAATAAATATATAAAAGAAAAAATAGATAATGATGAAAGATTAAACAATGTGCTGATAAAAGGTGAAATTTCAAATTTCAAGAATCATTATACAGGTCATATGTATTTTACTTTAAAAGATGAAAAATCATTGATTAAATGTGTAATGTTCAAAACATATACAGCACATTTATCTTTTATGCCTAAAGATGGAATGAAAGTAGTTATATTAGGCTCTGTATCTGTATTTGAGAGAGACGGTGTATATCAAATATATGCAAAGGCGATGAAACAAGATGGATTGGGAAGCTTATATGAAGCGTATGAAAAGCTAAAATTAAAATTAGAAGATGAAGGATTATTTGATGCTTCACATAAAGTAAAAATTCCATATATGCCGAAAACGATTGGAGTATTAACTGCAAGTACAGGTGCTGTAATAAGGGATATAATAAATGTAAGTACTAGAAGAAATCCTAATGTACATATAAGATTGTATCCAGTGCCAGTACAAGGGCCAACAGCAGCTGAGCAAATTGTAAATGGTATCAAATTTATGAATGAAAACAAACTAGCAGATGTTTTAATTGTTGGTAGAGGAGGAGGTTCATTAGAAGACTTATGGCCATTTAACGAAGAAATTGTGGCAAGAGCAATATATGAATCTGAAATTCCAATAATATCAGCAGTTGGTCATGAAACAGATTTTACAATAGCAGATTTTGTGGCAGATTTAAGAGCACCAACACCATCTGCAGCAGCAGAGTTGGCAGTACAAAAAATAGATGATGTGAAAGAATTATTAAGTAATTATCAGAATAGAAATAAATTAGCATTAAAGAAAAAATTGCAATTAATGAGATTGGAATATGAAAAATGCATGACGAAACAAGTTTTTACCAATCCATTGCAAAAAATAAACGAACAATATATGGTGCTAGATATGAAAGTAAAGAAATTACAAAATAGTATTTCAAATAAAATAAAAGAAGAAAAGACCAAATATGTAAAAAGTGTGGCTAAATTGGATGCATTAAGTCCATTAAAAACATTGGCAAGAGGTTATAGTATAGTGTCTTTAGATAATGGAAATGATAAAGATGTAATAATATCTGCAGAGCAATTAAAGAAAGATGATAAAATAAATGTAAAGTTTGCAGATGGAGATGTAAAAGCGATTATTTCTTAGTGAAAGGATAATAAAAATGAGTGATAAAAAAGAATTAAATTTTGAAGAAGCTATGGAAAAATTAGAAAAAATATCAACAGAATTAGAAGATGGAAAATTAACGTTGGATGAATCTGTTGAAAAATTTGAAGAAGGAATGAAGTTATCAAAAGTATGTAATGATATTTTAGAAAAAGCAGAGAAAAAAATTACAATGCTTGTAAGAGATGGTGAAGATTTAAAAGAAGTAGATTTTGTGCCAAACGAAGACTAGAATGGGGAAATACAATGGATTTTTATAATGATTACAGATATATAATAGTTCCATTTTTTACATGGGTTGCTATTCAAATTTTCAAAGTAATATGGGATTTAGTTACAACAAAAAAATTTAACTTTAAAAGAGTATTAGGAGCAGGAGGAATGCCAAGTGCACACTCTGCTGTAGTAGTAGCACTTACAACAATGGTTGGAAGAAGCCAAGGCACCACTTCGCCTATGTTTGGAATAGCATTAATTTTTTCGTTAGTGGTTATGTATGATGCTACTGGAGTAAGAAGAGAAGCGGGGAAGCAAGCTCATTTATTAAATGAAATTATAAACACACCAGGATTAAGCCAGGTGCAAGTAAAAGAAAAACTTGTTGAAGCATTGGGGCATACACCAATACAAGTTTTTGTGGGAGCATTGGTAGGATTTATAATAGGAATGATTTTTTAAATAAAGGGGTGTAGATGATGAAGGATATAGAGATTGCAAGAAGTGTAAAATTGGATAAGATTACAGATATTGCTAATAGAATTGGTATAATGGAAAATGAAATAGAGCAATATGGTAATTACAAGGCTAAATTAGATAATGAAGCAATAGCAAATAGATTAAGAGAGAAAAAAGATGGAAAATTAATTTTAGTTACTTCAATTAACCCTACACCTTTAGGAGAAGGAAAAACAACAATTGCAATAGGACTAGCAGATGGTTTAAGAAAAATAGGAAAGAAATCTATTCTTGCACTAAGGGAGCCTTCTTTGGGACCAGTATTTGGCATAAAAGGCGGAGCAACTGGTGGAGGATATTCACAGGTAGCACCTATGGAAGATATAAATTTACATTTTAATGGAGATATACATGCAATTACATCTGCCAATAATTTATTATCAGCTTTAATTGATAATCATATCTATTATGGAAATGAATTACAATTTGACAAAGTAATTTGGAAAAGATGTGTAGATTTAAATGATAGGCAGTTAAGAAAAGTAGAAACAGGCTTATCAGGAGAGAAAAATATTGTTCCAAGAGAAGACGGTTTTGATATTTCCGTTGCTTCTGAGATAATGGCAATTTTATGCTTAGCAACAGATATTAAAGATTTAAAAAGAAGAATTGGAAATATAATAGTTGGTTATAATAAAAATGGAAAACCAATAACAGCAAGAGATTTACACGCAGAAGGAAGTTTAACAGTTCTGTTAAAAGATGCAATAAAACCTAATTTAGTACAAACTTTAGAGCATACACCAGCATTGATTCATGGAGGACCTTTTGCAAATATTGCACATGGCTGCAATAGTGTGATTGCTACAAAAACAGCGATGAAATTAGGGGATTATGTTGTAACAGAAGCTGGATTCGGTTCGGATTTAGGAGCAGAAAAGTTTTTAGATATAAAATGTAGAAAAGCAGAAATCAAACCAGATGCAGTAGTATGTGTAGCAACAATTAGAGCACTAAAATACCATGGCGGTCAGCCAAAAGAAGAAGTTGAAATAGAAAATTTAGAAGCATTAAAAAATGGAATAAAGAATTTAAATAAACATATAGAAAATTTAAAAGAAAAATTTGGATTGAACACAATTGTTGCTATAAATAAGTTTCCTACTGATACTGCTAATGAAATAGAGTTACTAAAATCAGAATTAGAAAAACAAGGAGTAAATATTAGTTTAGCCGAAAATCATCAAAAAGGCGGAGATGGAATAATTGATTTAGCTAATAAAGTAGTTGAGCTAGCTGAACAAGAAGAAAACTTTAAATATATTTATGATAACGAAGATTCTATAGAAACAAAAATAGAAAAGGTTGCGAAAAATATTTATGGAGCTTCTGGAGTAGAATATTCGGAAAAAGCTATAGAAGAAATTAGAAAAATAGATGAAATGGGCTATTCAAAATACCCTGTATGCATTGCAAAAACACAATATTCTTTCTCTGATGATCCAAAAAAATTAGAATGTAAAGAAGAGTTTAAAATACATGTAAATGAGATACAACTAAAAGCCGGAGCAGAATTTATAGTTGCCATTACTGGAAAAATAATGACAATGCCAGGACTACCAAGAGTTCCAGCGGCAGAAAATATCGATATAGATGAAAATGGAAATATAATAGGAATATTCTAATTGTATAAATTCACCAAAACTAGGAATAATAAACCTAAAGAGGTGAATTTTTTATGTTTAAAAAAGCAAAAAATCGATTAGTAAAAGATAAAAAAATGTTTATTATATTGTTTATTTTATCTTTAATTTTTATAGTGTATAATGTTTTCTTTAGAGGAGATGAAACTTTAGCTTTATCTAAATATGGTTCAAAAGGTAGTGAAGTTACACAAATACAAACGAAACTAAAAAGATGGGGATATTATACAGGAAGTATTGATGGGATTTACGGTTCGCAAACTTTAGCGGCTGTAAAATATTTTCAAAGAAAAAATGGATTAACTGTAGATGGAATTGCTGGAACTAAAACATTGCAGGCAATGGGAATTTATACTTCTAGCTCTAGTTCAAGTTCATCTGCTAATAATTCAAGTAATTTAAATTTATTAGCAAGGTTGGTATATGGAGAAGCTAGAGGAGAACCATATACAGGACAGGTTGCTGTTGCTGCAGTGGTGCTAAATAGAGTAAAAAGCAGTTCATTTCCCAATACTGTTTCTGGAGTAATATATCAAGCTGGGGCCTTTTCAGTTGTAAGTGATGGACAAATAAATTTAACCCCGAACCAAACTGCATATAATGCTGCAAGGGATGCCTTAAATGGATGGGACCCTTCATATGGCTCAATTTATTATTTCAATCCAAACACAGCTACTAGTAGTTGGATTTGGTCTAGGCCACATGTTATTACAATAGGAAATCACAGATTTTGTAAATAATGATTGAAGAAACTTGTAAAGAGAAAAAATAAATAAAGCATATTGTTGTACTATAGCTAATAAAATAGTAGGCAATATGTTTTTTTATTTCCTTAAGTATGCAACTTAACGAATAAAATTCTAATAAAATTATATCAATAAAGTATGTATATTTCAAGGATTTATTTATAAAAAACACAATAAATATTTTAATCGTGTTTTTATTATTTTCAAAAATTGCTAAAACCTGTAAAAGCTACTAATTGCAAGCAATTTGAAGAAACGAGTTATTTCGTTAAGTTGCATACTTAACGAAAATAAAAGTGAAAAATTAGTAGTACTAAGGAGAATTACGTAATGAAAGAAATTATTAGCAAATTAGAAAGTAAAAAAGGGATTACATTAGTTGCTTTGGTTATAACTATTGTAGTTCTATTGATTTTAGCAGGAGTAAGTATAAATTTGGTTGTAGGAAACCAGGGAATATTAACAAAATCTAAAAAAGTAAGTGAAGATACAAAGCAAGCGGCAATAAAAGAGCAAATAGATTTAGCACTAACAAATTATCAAATAGAAAAGATAGCAAATGATAATTTGAATTTTAAAGATTATATGGAAGATGAAGAACAAAGTGTAATAAAAAACTTTGAAGTCATTGATGAAAATCCGAGTGAAGATGTTCAGCTTATAGGAAGAGTTGATGGCAGGATAATAATAATAAAAACAGATGGAAGCTATGTGTTAGCTAAAGGAGATAATTTAGTAAAAAACGGATTCGGTAAAAACGGAAATGAAAACTTTCCGGATTTTACAAACAATAATGGAGTTTTTTCTCTTACTACGGATAGCTATAGACTTATAAGCAGTTCTGACTTTATAGAAGTAGATACATCTAAGAAATATTATCAAGCAATAATAGGAAAGCAGAAAGAAAATATAGGATTTCATTATATAGGATTTGCAGAATATGATAGGGATAAAAATTTAATAGCTGATTCAAATGTAATGTATGTATCAGGTTCTTTAACATATCTTGAAAAAGAATTAAAAGATGGTGATACAGAAATATATTTAAATGATTTAAGTAGTTTTGAAAAGAGTAATCTTGGTGCTTTGTGGCAAAAAACAGGTTTAATCTTTTGGAATTACAAAGATTCTACAGGTTATGAATATCCAGAAGAAACATATTCAAGAAATGTGTATTATAATTTATTTGATGATAGCAGTTTTGAAACAGATAGTAATAAAATAAAATTAAAACAGGTATGGAACCATGGAACTATAGCAGCGGGAACAAAAATTAGCCAAAGCAATAAAGGATCTAATTATAATTATGGAATATTAAGTGGCAAACCTTTAAATGAAAAATATAAAATATATGAGAATAAAATAGAAGGAGTTGATAATACAGGAAGTGAAAAATACAGATTGTTTAGAGCAGGAACAAAATATGTAAAAATATTATTTTTAATTAACTGGGGAAATGAGCCTTCGAATTTACAAGTCAATTTTAAAGATATAATTTTTGCAGAATGTGAATAAAATGATTGTATTTTGTGCATAAAAGCTCTATAAATTGGAAAAATATTTATAGAGAGGAAGATTAAGTATGGAATCATTTTGGGAGAAGGATAGAAAGAATTATCAGAAATTTGAACCGATAAAAAACAATATAAATACTAGTATATGCATAATAGGTGGAGGGCTTACTGGTTTAAGTACGGCTTACTACCTAAGTAAAGAAACTGATGTTGTAATTGTAGAAAAAGATAGAATTTGCAGTGGGACAAGTTCAAAAACAACAGGAAAAGTAACTAGCCAACATGGGATTTTTTATAATTATTTGGTAGAGTCAAAGGGAAAAGAATTTGCAAAAAAGTACTTAGAGGCAAATGAAAGAGCAATAGCAAATATAGAAAAAATAATAAAAGAAAATCAAATTGAATGTGATTATGAAAAAGAAGATTCATATGTGTTTACTTGCCAAGAAACCATGGTGGACCAGATAAAAAGTGAGCAGGCATGTATCGAGAAAATTAGTAATGGAAAAAGTGAATTCGTTAAACAAATAGATTTACCAATAGAAACAAAAGGTGCAATAAAATTTAAAAATCAAGCACAAATTAATCCATTAAAATATGCATATGGGCTAGCCGATGCAATAATTAAGAAAAATGGAAAAATATTTGAAAATTCCAGAGTAACGGATATAAAAAAGAAAGATAATAAATATGTAGTGTTTGCAAATGATAGCAAAATTGTAGCGGATTATGTGGTAATAGCAACTAGGTATCCAATAATAAATATACCAGGATATTATTTTTTGAAGATGTACCAATCAACCTCATATGCTATTGTAGCAGATGTAAAGAAAGAGCTTTTTGATGGATGCTATATAAATTTAGAAACTCCAAATTTATCTTTTAGAACAGTTAAAGATGGGGATAAAAAATTACTATTAGCAGTAGGCTTTGATTATAAGACTGGAACCGATGAAGTAAGAAATGGTTATCAAAGGTTAGAAACAGTGGTAAGAAAAATGTATCCAGATGCAGAAACTTTGTATAAATGGTCTGCAGAGGATTGCATAAGCTTAGACAAAATACCGTATATAGGGAAAATGTCTTTGATTAGAAAGAAAATGTATATAGCAATAGGTTTTAATAAATGGGGGGTAACTTCTTCAAACATTGCAGCAAAAATAATTGCCGATGGAATTTTAGGAAAAGAAAATGAATACAAAGAAATATTTAGGGCAACAAGACTTGAACCAGTGAAAAACAGAAAAGAAGTTGGAAATATGTTGAATGAAGTCAATAAATCTTTGATAGCTGGTAGGTTTAAGATTCCTAAAAATAAATTAGATGATGTGAAGATTGGTGAGGGAAAAATAGTAAAGATAGATAATCATAAGATAGGTGTATATAAATCTGAAACAGGAGAGATATACAAAGTAAATCCATATTGCACGCATTTGGGGTGTGAATTAAGTTTTAATAATATAGATAAGGTATGGGAATGCCCATGCCATGGTTCAAAATTTATGTATGATGGAAAAAGCATAGAAGTTCCAAGTAATAAAAATTTGTAAGAATGTACTTGAAAGAAATAAAACATACTGTTATAATAAAATCGAAAAAATTATAACTAGAATGTTTTATTTTTCGTTAAGGAATATACTTAACGAACCTTTTTCCAAAAAAATTATATCAATAAAAAGCTTATATTTCAAGCAAAATTTAAAAAACAACTAAATGTTTTTGAACTTAATTTGAATAAGTTTGAAAAAATAGTAAAAACGCTATAAGCCAGTTATATCAAATGTTTTAATGAATTTATTTTATAAAATTTACTTCGTTAAGTATATTCCTTAACGAAATTGGAAAAGATAATAAAAAGCAGTGATACCAAAGAAAATAAAGAAAGGGATTTAATATAATGAAAAAATTAGGTGTTGAATGTGGAAAAAATAAAAAAGGAATTACATTGGTTGCCTTAATAGTGACAATAGTAGTTCTATTAATATTGGCAGGAGTGAGTTTGAATCTATTAGTTGGGAACAATGGAATAATAACTCGTGCAAAACAGGCCCAAATAAGCAATGATTTAAGTTCATATAAAGAGCAGTTAGCAATGTTTATAGCAGAAAAGAAAGTAGAAAATCCAGAGTTTTATGAATCAAGTTTAACAGCAGGAAAAAATAATTTATATTATAATACCAAAACATCAGAAGACGAAAAAACAATTAAAGACATAATAAGTGATGTAAAAGATGAATACCTAGACAGCTTAGAAGTGATAAAAGGAAAATTAATGATAAATACTCAGGATAAAAATACGATAAGAGTGGCGCAAGCAGTAGGAGTAGAGCCAAATCCATATGACATAAGAGACGGAGTATTGCAATCATCAGATGGTAACTTATTATTAATGGATGAAAACGGGACATTAACAATCCCAGATAGTGTAGTAGAGATTGGAAGTGGAGCATTTTCTGGAGTAACAGGCTTGAAAACAATAATAATACCAGGAACAGTAAAAACAATAGCGGCTAGCGCATTTGCATATAATACAACACTTGAAACAGTAATATTGGAAGAAGGAGTTCAAGTTATAGGTAGTAATGCATTTGAAAATTGCAACAATATAAAAAATGTAAATCTACCACAGTCATTAAATACAATAGGGCAACTAGCATTTTACTATTGCACTAAATTAGAAACAATAAAAATACCAGGTAATGTAGAGAATATACAATCCTATGCTTTCTGTGGTTGCAAGGAATTGACTAGTGTAACAATTGAGGAAGGGGTAACGACAATAGAATATGCAGGATTTTCAGATTGCACAAAATTAAACACTATAGAAATACCTAGTTCAATAAATAGCATTGGATCGTTTGTATTTAATAACGATGTAGCTTTAAATAATATAAAGTTAAATAACAACACAAATTATAGTTTTACTGATGGCTTTTTTAAAACGAATGATGGTAGTCAAATAATTTTTATAACAGATGAAATGCTAAAAAGTACAGAATCTTTAGAAATACCAGAGAAAGTAACGAACTTTGGAATATCTATAGGAAAATATACAAATCTAAAGCAAATAAAAATACCATCAACATTAACAACGATGATAAGTGCTAATAACTTTCCTAAAAGCATAAGTAATGTAGTTGTGGATACAAATAATACAAAGTATACATCTGAAGATGGAATTTTGTATACAAAAGATACGAAAGAATTAGTAATGTGTTATTTAAAAGATCCAGAAATAAATCTAAAAGATGGAATAATAAATTTAAGGGAGTATTGTTTTAAACAAGCAGAAAATGCAAGTAGTATTGCCTTACCAGAAAGTTTAGAACAAATTGGAGCATTTGCTTTTTCAAGTGATGCAAAATATGAAAAAATAAAAATAGGAAAAAAAGTTTCACTGATTTCCCCAATATTTAAATATGGAAATTATCTTGGAACAGTAGAAATAAGTGAAGAGAATCCATATTATGCAATAGATACTAATATGTTGTATACAAAAGGTAAAAAGAAATTGATATGTGCATTATATAAGATAAATGGCGAACTTTCAATTCCTGGAACGGTAGAAGAAATAGGAAATGCAGCGTTTAATGCACAAGACTTAATAACTAAAGTAGTAATAAGTGAAGGAACTAAAATAATTGGTGATACAGCTTTTTCACAGTGCAGTGGATTACAAACAGTAGAAATACCAAGCACAGTTACCAGTATAGGAAGTTTAACATTTGAAAGATGCAGTAATCTTTCAAGCATAATTATAAATAATAAAGAAGGCTCGATAGATGGTGCACCATGGGGAGCACCAAAAGGAATGAGAGCAATAACTTGGAAAAAATAAAGGTTATAGTTGGTATTATTCACAATATGTGATATAATACCAACTATATTACGTTAGTAAGGGGAGTAGAAATGTACAGCATAAAAAAAGAAAATGGAATGGGGCACATACAGGTTTTATTATTAATAATAATTATTACTTGCTTAGTTGCAAGTGGAGTTTACTTTATTAAAACAAATTTAAATGACAGACGTATAGAAACAATAAAAACAAATATGATGCTAATTCAATGGAAAGTAAAGAATTATATGGGTTCAAAAACTGTTGCAAAAGAAGAAGCACAAAAAATAGGGACAAAAATATCTGAAATGAAAGAGGATAAATTGTTAAAAGAAATTATAGATAATGGTGTAATAAAAGAGGATGAATATGAAAAATATTATGTTTTGAAAGATGAAGATTTGGCAACTATTGGGACAGAGGTTACTAATGAAGAAGATAGCTATTATATTGTAAATTACGATACGGAAGAGATTATATTTTCGAAAGGTTGCAGTTATAATAAAAACCAAAAACTATATAAACTATCTGAAATAGAAGAGGCTAAAAATAATAAAGAAGAAAATAAACAAGCAGAAGAGAGTGAAAATTAGTATGAAGGAAAAAGAAGAACAAAGGTTAATAGAGCTAAAGAAAATAGAAGAAGAATTACATAATAATGGAAATGAATACATATGTGGAATCGATGAGGCAGGGAGAGGACCTTTAGCAGGACCAGTAGTTATTGCAGCAGCCATTATGCCAAGAGATTCCATGATAGAAGGAGTAAACGATTCAAAAAAAGTTTCTGAAAAGAAAAGAGAAAAGTTATATGAAATTATCACTAATGAGGCAATTGCATATGGCGTAGCGATTATAGACCAGAAAGAAATAGATAGAATAAATATTTTGAATGCAACAAAAGAAGGTCTTACAATGGCTGTGAAGGAGCTTACAACAAAGCCGGATTTAATAATAGTAGATGCATTAAATAAAATTGATACATGTGGAATTCCATATCAATCTATAATAAAAGGAGATGCTAAATGCTATTCAATAGCTGCAGCTTCAATAATAGCAAAGGTAACAAGGGATAGAATAATGAGGCAGTGGGATGAAGTATACCCCCAATATGGGTTTGCTAAACATAAAGGATATGGTACAGCGGCACATATTCAAGCAATTAAAGATTATGGCCTATGCCCATTACACCGCTTATCATTTGTAAAAAATATAGTTAGCAAGGAGTAAACGTATGAATATATTAGATATAATAGGAAAAAAGAGAGATAAAAAAGAGTTAACTAAAGAAGAGATAGAGTATTTTGTAAAAGAATATACTGCAGGTAATGTGGCTGATTATCAAGCTGCTGCATTGGTTATGGCAATTTATATAAATGGAATGACTATAGAAGAAACCACAAACTTAACATTAGCAATGGCGTATTCTGGAGATGTTTTAGATCTATCTTCTATTGGAAATGTGGTGGATAAGCATAGCACAGGAGGAATTGGCGATAAAGTAACTATAATTCTAATGCCAATAGTTGCTGCTCTTGGAGTAAAGGTTGCAAAAATGTCAGGAAGAGGTTTAGGCTTTACAGGAGGAACAAAAGACAAATTAGAAGCAATTCCAGGATATAGAACAGAGATTGATATACCAGAATTTATAGAAAACGTAAAAAAGATAGGAATTAGCTTAATAGGGCAAACATTAAATTTAGCACCAGCAGATAAAAAATTGTATGCTTTAAGAGATTCGATTAATTGCACAGCAAATATTCCACTTATAAGTTCTAGCATAATGAGCAAGAAAATAGCAGCAGGAGCTAATAAAGTAGTACTAGATGTTACTTGCGGTAGTGGAGCTTTTATGAAAGATATAAAAGAAGCGGAAGAGTTATCTAATGCAATGATTGGAATAGGGAAAATAGCTAATAAAGAAACTGTATGTATAATAACAAATATGGATCAGCCTTTAGGTAGCATGGTAGGAAATACATTAGAAGTAAAAGAAGCTATAGAAGCTCTAAAAGGCAACATGAATGAAGATGTAAAAGATGTTGTATTGGAATTAGGTGCATATATACTTAAGTTAGATGGCAAAGGAGATAATATAGAAGAAAACAAAAAAGCTATAGAAGAAGTAGTTGCAAATGGTAAAGCATATCAAAAATTCTTAGAACTAGTTAAAAATCAGGGTGGAGATATAACATACATAGAGAATACAGAAAAGTTTGAAAAATCAAAATATAAGATGGAAGTAAGAATAGAGCAAGAAGGGTACATCCGAAAATTAAATGCTGAAGAGGTTGGAAAAATAGCGATGCATCTTGGTGCTGGAAGAGTAAGAAAAGAAGATGATATAGATTATTCTGTAGGAGTAGAATTAATAAAAAAAGTAGGAGATTTTGTAGAAAAAGGCAACATAGTAGCATATGTGCATGCAAACGAAGAACAAAAGGGAAAAGAAGCAGTAGAAATGCTGAAAGAAAAATATATAATAGGAAATGACAGAATAGAACCAATAAAATCAATATTAGAAATAATACAATAAAAGACAGAAAAAATTCTGTCTTTTTAAAATTGCCAATTAGAATGTGTTGGAGTATCTGTTAATCCTAAATCTGTAAAAGTAGAATTTATTTTTTTATCTTTTAAAAATCTATTTACATTTTTTAAAGATACACCAGTTTGAAGAGATAAATCCTCAACAGATACAGTGTTATCATTTTCAGTTAGAAAAGTAGTAAGATGCGCAATATCATTCTCATCTTTAGAAATGCAGTTTGGGCATACATCATTTTTTGAAGCAAAAAAACAACCGCAACGTTCACATCTATTTAAATTCATTATAATTCCTCCTATGTGTATAATTTATCAAAAAATCTCTAATAATCAAATTTTCTGTAAGATATTGTAACATAAATAAACAAAAATATAAATAGAAAAAATAAAAAAACTTGCTATAATTAGAAAAATATTATATTATAATATTTGCAAAAATGAAGTATAAAAAGGAGCAAATCTTGGAAATAGAAGGTCAATTAACTAATATAATTTATAAGAATGATACTAATAGCTATACTGTTGCAGAATTTCTAACAAATGAAAATGAAGAAATTACGGTCGTTGGTTATTTACCTTTTATTAATGTTGGAGATAGCTTAAAACTTATTGGAAATTTAATAAAACATCCAGATTATGGCGAACAATTAAAAATAATGACTTTTGAAAAAATAATGCCTACAACACCAGAAGCGCTGGAAAAATATTTGGCAAATGGCAACTTTAAAGGAATAGGGCCAGCAACTGCTAAAAAAATAGTTGAAACTTTTGGAAATGATACAATAAATGTAATAAAGTTAGAGCCACAAAAATTAACTAAAATTAAGGGAATTACTAAAGAAAAAGCTTTTGACATAGCAGCAGAATTTTTGAAGAATTGGGAACTATGGCAGATTGTTGGCTTTTTAGATAAATTTGGAATAGGACCTCAAGGAGCAGAAACAGTTTATAAGAAACTTGGGGAAGATGCTTTAGAGCAAATAGAAGCAAATCCGTATGTTCTTATAGATGTGGCAAATAAAGTGAATTTTGAGAAAGTAGATAAAATAGCATTAGAGCTAGGATATGAGCATGATAACTATAAAAGAGTAAGAAGCGGTATTAAATATGGATTAGAAAAAGTAGCTTTAAATGGGCATTCGGCTGTTATTTACAATCATCTAATAGAATATGTGAAATCATTGCTAAATGTATCAGAAAATGTAGTAGAAGAAGCAATAATAAATATGAAGGCAAAAGAGGAAGTAATAATAGAAGATAGAGATGATGGAACAGAGTGGATATATTCTAAGAGCTTCTATGATACTGAGCTTAATATAGCAAAAAAACTAATAAGCTTAAATAATTGCGATAATGTGAAATATATAAAGAAAATATCTAAAGAATTAGAAGAAATTCAAAAGCAGATAGGAATGACATTATCGGAAAAGCAAAAAGAAGCGATAGAAAGCATAAATGATAATAACGTGTGTGTGATAACTGGCGGACCTGGAACAGGAAAAACAACAATAATAAAGGCAATAATAGAATTATATAAAAAACATGGAATGAAACCAGTTTTATGTGCACCAACAGGAAGAGCTGCCAAAAGAATGACGGAAACAACTGGCGAAGAAGCGAAAACTCTTCATAGATTATTAGAGCTAGCAGGAATGGTATCAGATGAAAATGATAACTTTAATGTGGACTTATTAGTTACACCAATTGATGGCGATATAATAATTGTAGATGAAACATCAATGGTAGATATGTTTTTGATGAATTATTTATTAAAAGCAATTTACAAAGGAACAAAATTGGTTTTGGTAGGAGATATTGACCAGCTACCATCGGTTGGACCAGGCTGTGTATTAAAAGATATAATAGCTTCAAACAGAATAACAACAATTGTGTTGAACCAAATTTTTAGACAAGCAGCTAAAAGCAAGATAATAGTAAATGCTCATAGAGTAAATGAAGGAATGAATTTTATAGAAGATAAAAAAGCAGATATAGATGGAAATGAAGATATAGAGCTTTTAGATGATTTCTTTTTTATTAATGAAAACAGACCTGAAAGAATAGTGGATACTATAATTAGCTTGTGCAGCGGAAGATTAAAGAAATATGGGGATTTTGATTTTTTAAATAATATTCAGATAATTACGCCTACTAAAAAAGGAATGGTGGGAACTAAAGAGTTAAATAAGATATTGCAAGAAAAATTAAATGGATATGATGAAGAAAAAAATGAAAAATCATTTGGAGAAGTTACTTTTAGAGAAAATGACAGGGTTATGCAAATAAAGAATAATTATAATATGATATGGGAAAAAGATAGTGATAATAAATTTGGAAAAGATTTAGGCAATGGAGTATTTAATGGAGAATTGGGAATAATAGAAAGAATAAACCCTGTAGAAAAGAATGTTAGAGTGAAATTTGATGATGGAAAAACAGCGGTTTATGAAAATGCAGATTTAGACCAATTAGAACATGCATATGCAATAACTGTGCATAAAGCACAAGGAAGCGAGTTTGATGTTGTAATATTACCAATTTGTCAGCTTGCACCAATGTTACAAACAAGAAATTTAATATATACGGCTATAACTAGAGCAAAGAAAATGCTTATAGTAATTGGAAATAAAGGTACAGTAGATTATATGATAGCTAATAACAATACAAAAAATAGAAATACAGGTTTAAAATATAAAATGGAAAAGATTTTGTAGGAGGCAGGTATAGAAAAATTACTGGATATTATTTTCCCGCCTACATGTGGAATATGTGGGAAAATAAACAAGAATTATTTGTGCACTGATTGTGGAAAACAAATAGAAAAAATCACATTAAATAAATTAGAAAGATGCAATATAGATGCTGAAATTGTTGAATTTATGTATATTTTTAAATATGATGGCATCGTAAGAAATCTAATTATTAATTACAAATTTAATGACTGTGCATATTTATATAAAACTTTTGCAAAAATTATATTAGATAACAAAAAAATATGTGATTTTATAAAATCTTATGATATAATTATCCCAGTTCCAATTCATAGAAAAAGAAAATTGCTTAGAGGATATAACCAAACAGAGTTGATAGCAAAAGCTTTAGCTAAAACATTAGAGAATGTTACATATAATACCAAAGCTTTAATAAAAACTAAAAACAATTCAAAACAGAGCACTTTAAGCAGGTTGGAAAGAGAGCGAAATGTGCTAAATGCATATGAATTTAATGAAAGAGAAGCGGATAAAATATACAATAAAAAAATATTAATTTTTGACGACATATATACAACTGGAAATACGATAAAAGAATGTGCAAAAATAATAAACAACTTTAATCCTAAAAGTATAGGAATAGTAACAATAGCAAAAGATTAAATAGGAGGAAAAATTGTGGAAGATTTAGTAGAAAGCATTTTAGATTACATTAGGTCAGATTATACTGATTATGCAATAATGATTAATGGCGAGTGGGGAAGCGGAAAAACTTATTTTTGGAACCATAAAATAAGAAAAAAGATTGAATCAATGCAAATAAATGGAAAAAAATATACTACTATTTATATGTCTTTATATGGTATTTCTAATTTGGAAGAAATAAGTAAAAAAATATTCATAGAAACTACTCAGCTAATGGATAAAAACTTGAAAAAATTTATGAATTCTAATTCTCAAACAACCATACCAGAGTACGCTAAAACTGGTCTTGATATGGCAAACTTTTTTGGTGTAACTCAAAATGGAGATAAAATAGATTACAAGGAATTCTTTTCTACTGATGATAAGATATTGTGCTTCGACGATTTGGAAAGAGCGAATGTAGATGTAATCGATATATTAGGATATATAAACAATTTCGTTGAACACGACCATATTAAAACAATAATAATATGTAATGAAAAAGAACTTTCAACCAAGCTAAAAAGCAGTAATTTGGAGATGAAAACTTTTATTGCAACATATTTATTAGACAAAGAAAACAAGCTAACAGAAAAAACAGATGAGCCAATGGTTGAAAGAATACAGGATACCATAGAATATGTTTTTGATAAAGCAAACGACTATGAAAGAATTAAAGAAAAATTAATAGGAGAAACTTTTGAATATAATCCAGAATTTACTTATATTATAAACGGACTATTAATGAGATATGAGAGGTATCCAGAATTAATAAGATTTTTAAGAGAAAACTCATATTTAATAACTTCCACTTTTGAAAAGAGTGGAACTAGAAACTTAAGAATTTTAAAGCATTCTTTAAATGACTTTAAGAAAATATTTGATATGGTAAATAAGAGTTATCCGAATACTAATAATAGAGTATTGCAAACAATGCTTATATTTACAATAGCTATATCTTTTGAAATAAAAGCAGGAAAAATAACAAAGGATAAGTTTAAAAATATAGAAAACAACGAAGAGTATAGAGCAATATTAGTATCATCAAGAGTATTTATGGATAATAGACAATTTTATATTAAAGAATTTGATAATACTTATTATTACAATTTTAAGGCAGAATACAGATTCTTTAAATTTATAGAAATGTATGTAAGAACAAGAATATTTGACATGAAGACTTTTAAAGAAAATATGGATGTAATAATAAATACTGTAGATACAGATAAATTACCAGGCTATAAGAAATTATTAACAGAGGAATATTGGAAAATAAATGATGACCAATTTTCTAGTGTTATTCAGCAGGTTATAGATAGTGTTAACAAAGGCGAAATACAACCAATAGAAATAGTTAAATTATTTGCGTATTTTAGCTATTTTATAGAGAAAAATTTAATAGATTATGATATAGAAACAATTGAAAGTGTATTTTTAAATGGAATGAATCTAGCATCTGTAAAATCAAAATATTTTGAGAACGCAGATGAAGAGTTACAACAGATTGAAACAGATAATATGGGAGCAGAAATGCAAAACATAATATCAAGGTTTAAAACAATTAACTCACAATTAAAAGATAAGATGTATAGAGAAAAAGCAGAAGAAGTGTTTAAATATATTCCTATGAAAATGGAAGTATTTTATGAAAAATTTGCTAAAGAGTGCAGCAATATACCAATATTTAAATATTATGATCCATTCCAAATGTTCCAAAGAATATCTTGTGCAAGCAATGAAGATATAGTATCAATAAGAGAAGCTTTAGCAGAAAGAGCTAAACACCATAAAAAGGAAATTGCTCCAGAAATGGAAAATATTGCTAAAATAAAGCAAATAATGGAAGATTATATAGATGGAAAAAGACCAACTATAAAAACTGTAATGATAGAAGAATTTGCAAAGGAATTAGGAAAAATACTAGACAGCTACAAATTACCACAAGAATTATTATAAAAATAAAATCCAATTTATACGATGTATAAGTTGGATTTTTTAGTTTATTATTGAATAAAAAAGTAAAAGAAGGAAATACTAGAAACATAAAAAGAAAAAATAAAGGGAGGAAGAAAATGAAAGCAACAGGTGTTGTAAGAAGGATAGATGATTTAGGAAGAGTAGTAATTCCAAAGGAGATAAGAAGAACATTAAGAATAAAAGAGGGCGATCCGTTAGAAATTTTTACAGATAAAGAGGGAGAAGTAATATTAAAAAAATATTCACCTATTGGGGAATTGTCTGAATTCGCAGAGGAATATGCAGAAACATTAACTAAAACAACAGGCCATATTGCTTGTATAACGGATAAGGATACTGTTATAGCTGTTTCAGGAGCTTCTAAAAAAGAACTATTAGAGCAAGGTGTGAGTTCCCAATTAGAAAAAATAATGGAAGACCAAGAAAAATATATTAGCAAAGAAAACAATAATGTAGCTGTACCAATTACAAAAAATGAAAATAAAGATAGATTGAATAATGCACAAGTTATATACCCAATAATTTCAGAAGGAAATACAATAGGTAGCGTAATATTACTATCAAAAGATGATAAAACCAAGATGACTGAAGTGGAACAAAAGGTGGCACAGTCGGCTGCTAGTTTTTTAGGAAAGCAAATGGAAATATAAATATAAATTAAAAAATTTGAAAAAAGGCTTGAATAAAAAAGAGATTTGTAGTATAAATATTATAAATGAAAATTATTATTCTACAAAGGAGGAAGTTATGGAAGGACAAGAAAATAAAGAAAATGTTATAGCAAACCAATTCGATGCAGGAGTTCCAACAAAAATAAGCACTTGGACAAAAATTAAAAACTTCTTATTCCAAGAAGTAAGAGTTGAACTTACACCAAGACAAGCTGAAGTATTTAATTCAATAAATAGCTTCTGGCATCAAGAAATTACAGATGAGCAAGCAAATGCTTTTCTATTCCAAAAAATGAAATTTTAATAATTTTTAAGCAAGTATTAACTTGCTTTTTTTTTGCAATAAATAGGGTAGAATACTTGAAATATAATATTTTTTGTTATAGAATAAAAACGGTTAAAAACCACATAATATATGTAAACAATTAAAGGAGGAAAACGTTATGGTTAAAGTTGGAATTAACGGATTTGGAAGAATTGGAAAATTAGCATTCCAAGCAGCATTAAAAAATGCTGAAGTAGAGGTAGTAGCAGTAAATGATCCGTTCATAGCAGCAGATTATATGGCTTACATGGTTAAATATGATTCAATGCATGGCAGATTTAATGGAGATATAAAAGCAGAAGAAGGAAAACTAATTGTAGATGGAAAAACAATTAATGTATATAATGAAATGGATCCAAACAACATTCCATGGGGAAAAGAAGGAGTTGAATATGTTCTAGAATGCTCTGGAGTATTCACAACAATGGAAAAAGCACAAGCTCATATAAATGCAGGAGCTAAAAAAGTTGTTATAAGTGCACCTTCTAAAGATGCTCCAATGTTTGTCATGGGTGTTAACAATGATAAATACGATACAAGCATGAATATAGTATCAAATGCTTCTTGTACAACAAACTGCCTAGCACCACTTGCAAAAGTAATAAACGATAATTTTGGAATAAAAGAAGGATTAATGACTACAGTACATTCAACAACTGCAACACAAAAAACAGTTGATGGAGCTTCTAAAAAAGATTGGAGAGGTGGAAGAGCAGCAGCAGCAAACATTATACCATCTTCAACAGGAGCTGCAAAAGCAGTAGGAAAAGTAATACCAGAATTAAATGGAAGATTAACAGGTATGTCATTCAGAGTACCTACAATGGATGTATCAGTTGTTGATTTAACATGTAATCTAGAGAAACCAACAACATACGAAGAAATATGTGCAGCAATGAAGAAAGCAGCTGAAGGAGAATTAAAAGGAATAGTTGAATATGTTGATGAAGATGTTGTTTCATCAGATTTCTTAAGTGATGAACACACTTCAATATTTGATGCAAAAGCTGGAATAATGCTAACAGATACATTTGTTAAATTAGTAGCATGGTATGATAATGAATGGGGCTATGCTCATAAATTGGTTGATTTAGCAGCATACATGGCAACAGTTGACCATAAATAAAATATAAATTATTGGTTAGAAGTTGATACACAAGTGTTTCAACTTCTACCAGATAATATTTTAAAAGCTAGATATTAGAAATTTGATTAAAATTTCTAATATGTGTCTTTAAAAAATAGGAGGAAAATATGGATAAAAAAACTATAAGAGATATTGATTTAAAAGGAAAGAAAGTATTAGTAAGATGTGATTTCAACGTTCCATTAGATGAAAATTTGAAAATTACAGATAACAGAAGAATAGTAGGTGCTTTACCTACAATCAAATACTTATTGGAAAATGATTGCAAAGTAATACTATGCTCTCATTTAGGAAGACCAAAGGGAGAAGTAAAAAAAGAGTTCTCTTTAAGACCTGTGGCTGATGAATTATCAAGATTATTGGGCAAAAACGTAAAATTAGCAGATGATATTATCGGCGAAAGTGCAAAAGAATTAACTTCAAATATGAAAGATGGAGATATTGTATTACTAGAGAATGTTAGATTTGATAGCAGAGAAGAAGCAAACGATGCTGAATTTGCTAAAGAATTAGCTTCACTAGCAGAAGTATATGTAAATGATGCTTTTGGAACTGCACATAGAGCACATGCTTCAACAGCAGGTGTTGCAAACTATTTACCAGCAGTTGCAGGATTTTTAATGGAAAAAGAAATAAACTTTTTAGGTAAAACACTAGAAAATCCAGAGAGACCTTTTATGGCTATATTAGGAGGCAAAAAGGTTTCAGATAAAATTGGCGTAATAGATAGTTTATTAGAAAAAGTAGATACACTATTAATTGGTGGAGGAATGGCATATACATTCTTTAAAGCAATGGGATATAATGTAGGAAACTCAATTTGTGAATTGGATAAATTAGATTTAGCAACAAGTTTAATGGAAAAAGCAAAGCAAAAGGGTGTAAAATTAATGCTTCCAGTGGATACAAAAGTAGGAAAAGAATTTAGTGCAGATACAGAAAGCAAAACAGTAGATTATACAGAAATACCAGATGGTTGGGAAGGTTTTGATATAGGAGAAAAAACAATAAAAATGTATGAAGAAGAGCTTTCTAAAGCTAAAACTGTAATTTGGAATGGACCAGTTGGATTATTTGAATTTGATCAATTTGCAATTGGAACAAATAGTATAGCTAAGTTTTTAGGAGACTTACAAGATGCAACTACAATAATAGGCGGAGGAGATTCTGCAGCAGCTATTGAAAAATTAGGAATAGGCGATAAATTCACACACATATCAACAGGTGGTGGAGCATCATTAGAATTCTTAGAAGGTAAAAAATTACCAGGAGTAGAATGCTTACAAGATAAATAGAAGGAGCTTTAAATATGAGAAAAAAAGTAATAGCAGGAAATTGGAAAATGAATATGCTTCCAAATGAAGCAATTGATTTTATAGCGCAATTAACTCCACTAGTAAAAAATACTAAAAATGAAGTTATATTATGCGTACCATATACAGATTTGTTCTATGCATTATTAACTGCACAAGATACTAATATAAAAATAGGCGCACAAAATATGCATTGGGAAGAAAAGGGAGCATTTACAGGAGAAATTTCAGGAATGATGTTAAAATCAATTGGAGTTGAATATGTAATAATAGGTCATTCAGAAAGAAGGCAATACTTTGCAGAAAATGATGAAACTGTAAATAAAAAAGTTAAATCAGCCTTGGCAAACGGATTGAACCCAATAGTATGTGTGGGAGAAACCCTAGAACAAAAAGAAGCCGGAAAAACTAAAGATATTATAACTAATCAAGTTGAAGCAGCATTAGAAGGATTAGAAAAAGAACAAGTAGAAAAAGTAATAATTGCTTATGAACCTATATGGGCAATAGGAACAGGTAAAACAGCTACTTCAGAGGATGCTAACAACAATATTAAGGATATAAGAAACAAAATATCAGATTTGTTTGGAGAAGATGTAGCTGAAGAAGTAGTAATTCAATATGGAGGTAGTGTAAAATCTACAAATGCAAAAGAATTATTTGAAATGTCTGATATAGATGGAGCTTTAATAGGTGGAGCAAGTTTAAAGGTAGATGAATTTTCTAAAATAGTAAATTACAATGAAAATAAGGAATAGATTTTAATAGCAATAGATATAAATGACAAGGAAGGAAGATAAAAATGGATAAAAAGTTAATGATGCTAATGATATTAGATGGGTACGGTATAAATGAAAATGAAAAAGGCAATGCAGTTAAATTAGCCAATACACCTAATATAGATAAACTAATGAAAACATGCCCAACAACAACAATATATACTAGTGGACTAAAAGTAGGATTGCCAGAAGGTCAAATGGGAAATTCTGAGGTAGGACATACAAATATAGGAGCTGGAAGAATAGTTTACCAAGATTTAACTAAAATTACTAAATCTATAGAGGATGGCGACTTTTTCTCTAATGAAGTTTTAACTAAAGCAATAGAAAATTGTAAAAAATACAATTCTAATTTACATGTAATGGGATTACTTTCAGATGGTGGGGTACATAGCCATGAAAGGCATTTATATGCAATTTTAGAATTAGCTAAAAGAAATGATTTTGATAATGTATACGTACATTGCTTTATGGATGGAAGAGATACTGCACCAACATCTGGCGAAGGATATGTGGCTAAATTAGAAGAAAAAATGAAAGAAAAAGGTGTTGGAAAAATAGCAAGTTTATCTGGTAGATTTTATGCTATGGATAGAGATAAGAGATGGCAAAGAGTTCAAAAAGCTTATGATGCAATGGTAAATGGAAAAGGTGAAAAAGCAACATCTGCAATACAAGCAGTAGAAGCATCTTACCAGAAAGAAGTATTTGACGAATTTATTGAACCAACAGTTATTTATAATCAAGATGCGCCAGTAGCAACAATAGGAAAACATGATTCTGTTATATGCTTTAACTTTAGACCAGATAGAGCAAGAGAAATTACTAGAACTCTTGTAGATAAAGACTTTAATGAATTTGAAACTAAAAAAGATTTAGATTTATATTATGTTTGCATGACTCCATATGATGAAACTTTGGAAAATGTAGAAATTGCATTTAAGAAGGAAGCATTAGAAAATACTTTTGGAGAATATATAAGCAAACATGGATTAAAGCAATTAAGAATAGCAGAAACAGAAAAATACGCACATGTTACATTTTTCTTTAATGGAGGAGAAGAAAAACAATATGAGGGAGAAGATAGAATATTAGTCCCTTCACCTAAAGTTGAAACATATGATATGAAACCAGAAATGAGTGCGTGTGAAGTTACGGATAAAGTAGTAGATGCAATTAACTCTAAAAAATATGACAGCATAATATTAAATTACGCAAACCCAGATATGGTAGGCCATACAGGAAACTTAGAAGCAGCAATAAAAGCAATAGAAACTATTGATAAATGTGTTCAAAGAGTTGTTGAAGCTGTAAATGCACAAAATGGAATGCTTTTAATTACAGCAGACCATGGAAATTCTGAGCAAATGATAGATTACAAAACAGGAGAACCATACACAGCACACACAACTAACCCAGTACCATTAATATTGGTTGGAAAAGACAATATTAAATTAAAAGAAGGAAAGCTTGCGGACTTAGCGCCAACAATGTTGGAATTAATGGGAATGGAAATACCTAAAGAGATGACAGGAGAAAGTATTATTCAGAAATAAATATAAGGAAAAATATGGGGGATTTATGCAGAAAAAGACAACCTTAAAAAACTTATATTCTGAAATTAGAAATCATTTATGCTACATGATACCAGAAAGATGGGACAGCATATATTTATATGCATCAGTAATAGATCATAGAAATAAAACTACTAATGGGGAAATGTTTTTTTACTATTTCCCCAAAAGTGTTATAAAGAAAAATCCGATAAATGTTTATGAGGTACCTAAAAAGTTTAACATAGATGAAGAAGAATATATGAAATTAGTTGATGAATTATATGAACTGATAAAAAAGCTCAGGGAAGAATCTAGAAAATTGGATGGTACCGTATGGAGCAATATTACTATTAGTATGGAAAATGTAGAATTTTTAGTAGAGTATAATTATGATGAATTAAAAACTTCGTTTTACACAAACGATGATAGAAGAATAATATGGCAATATAAGCATTTAGAATATCCAATAGAAAAGCTAAATAAAAAAGAGAGACAAATACTTGAGAGTTACCTTGCAGAAGAAGAAAAAGGTGAGCACAAGGTAAAAACAGATTCGGAGACTTTTTACCAAAAACATGATTATAATAAAATAAAATATAACAGAGAAAAAGTAGAATATATTCAAGAAGAGGAAGAAATAGAAGAGCAACCAATAGGTGATGAAGAAGAAATAAAACCAATAAAAAGTCAGCTATTGAAATTATAAACTAATGTAAATGAAAAGCATTTAAAATGCGGAGGGAAAACTTAATATGGCAAAAAGAAGGAAAAAAAGTGGTATAGGAAAAATATTAGTAACAGCATTAAGCATGATTGCAATAGTGATAATACTAAATTTAGCGCCTAATTATATTAGAAATGATATAACCAATAAAACAAATTTAGTTATAAATAATGGAAACGTAACTAAAAGACTAAAAAATGATGTTTTGGTAAAAGATGATGTGGTTTATATATCTCAGGATGATGTAGAAAACTTTTTTGATGGTGATATATATTATGATAGCAAGTATGACCAAATAGTTACAACATCTGATACGAAAGTAGCCGCTTTGCCAATTGGAAAAAAGCAAATAGAAATAAACAGTTCTAAAGTTAATTTATATGCGGAAACAATAGAGGAAAATGGAGAATATTATATTCCATTTTCGGAAATTTCAAAAAGTGTATATAATGTGGAAACAAAATATGTGAAAGACACTGATACAGTAGTAATTGTATCGCTAGATAGAAAACTTGTTTATGCAAATTCAAGTAAAGATAATAAAGTTAAATATCAACCAACATTTTTCTCAAAAACTGTTGATAAAATAAAAAGAGGCGACAATGTTACAGTAGTAACAACAGAAGATACTAAAAATGGATGGACAAAAATAACAACAGAAGATGGAAAAATAGGTTATGTAAAAACTAATAGTTTAGTTAATGCACAATCAGTTAGGGAAGATTTGAAATTGGACAAGCAGATAGAAGGAAAAGTGAGCTTAGCATGGGATTATTTTTCGGAGTATGCATCAGCTCCAACAAGGACGGGCAAAATAGAAGGAGTAAATGTTGTATCACCTGCTTTTATAAGTTTGAAACAACAGGGCAAGGGCGAGATTAGCACTAATATAGGAAATGCTGGAGTACAGTATATAAATTGGGCACATAATAATGGATACAAAGTATGGGCTTTAACTTCAAATAACTCATGGAAGGATACAACATCAGAGATAATAAATGATTATAGATTAAGAGAGGAATTTATTAATAATTTAATAGATGTTGTAATGCAATATGACCTTGATGGAATAAATTTGGATTTTGAAAACATATATGAAGCAGATAAAAATGCATATTCTAAATTAGTGTTAGAATTGGCACCAAGATTAAGAGAGATTGGCAAAGTACTTTCTGTAGATGTTACAGCCCCTGATGGTTCTGCAGATTGGTCGCTATGTTATAATAGAAATCTGATAGCTAAAACAGCTGATTATATAGTTTTCATGGCTTATGACCAAAATGGTATATCATCAACTGAGCCAGGAACTACAGCCGGTTACGATTGGGTAGAAACTAATATAAACAAATTTCTAAAGCAAGAAGAAGTAGATGCAGAAAAAATAATATTAGGAATACCTTTTTATACAAGAATATGGAAAACAAATGAAGAAGGTAAGAGTACTAGTGAAGTAGTATTTATGAAAGATACTTATAAAAAAATTCCATCAGATGCTACAGTAGAATGGGATGATACCTTAAAACAAAATTATGTTGAATACAAGCAAAATGGTGCTACTTATAGGGTTTGGATAGAAGATATAAAATCAATAAGAGAAAAGTTATCCTTAATAAATAAATATAATTTATCTGGAGCATCATTCTGGGCTAAAGATAGAGAAACAAGCGAAACATGGGATAGTGTTTCAGAAATATTAAATATAAAATAAAAGAATAAAAAATGGATATCTGCATATTATTTATATATGCAAAAGGTTTATTTTGATGTATGTGATAATTTAAAAATGTTTCTTTTAATTACAAAAAAATCTAAGTATAAAAGAACAAAAATGCATAAATATATTAGAAAACTTAAGTACTTTTTATATAATAAATTTAATGTAATAGAGGAATTAAAAGAATTTAATGAATATGTTTTATATACGCAAAATATAGAAAAAAGTGCAAAAAAGATAGAAAAAATTTTATACTACTTTGATAAAAAGCAGTATAAAATTATTTTATCTGATTGTTTAAAAGAAAAATTACAACATACTAATAGTTATATAATAAACAAGATAATTCAATACAATAAAGATGATAAAAAAATATTTAATAAAAACATATTAATAACATTGAATTATATAATAAATATAAAAAAATCTAAAGAGCAGGAAAATAATATATATGTAATTAGCAAAAAATATAACGAGAATACAAAAAAGAATCTTCTATATTTAGCAAAAAACTATAAATGCCTAAATATAATCACAGAAAATATTAGTGAATATAAAAAATTTGAAAATTATATGTATTCAAATTATGAGATACCAATAATTATATCAAACAATAAAAGAAAGGCATTAATAAGAGCTACATATATCATAAATACCTGTCTAGATGAGAAAAAGTTAAACGAATATTCAATAAACAGAGAAGCAATTATTTTTAATTTAACTAACTTTAAAATAAAGAAAATTAATTGCTTTGAGGGAATTATTATTAATAATATAAAAGCTATAAATAAAACCAAAATAACTCATGAAAATTACTTACAGCAACGATTTATCAATAATGCAAAAAGTATGGAAGTAAGAGACTTGATCGGTAATAATGGTAAAATAAATCTTAGAGAATTCAATAAAAATAATTGTTGACAAATTATAAAAAAAGGTTTATTATATAGCAATACGTTAAAAAGTGGCAAAGGAGGGATACATAATGGGAGATAAAGAAGTAATTTTAACTCAAGAAGGATATGACAATTTAGAAAAAGAATTAGAATATTTAAAGACAGAAAAAAGAGGAGAGATTGCAGAAAGAATAAAAGTCGCTTTAGGATTTGGAGATTTATCTGAAAATTCTGAATATGATGAAGCAAAAAATGCACAGGCAGAAAATGAAGGTAAAATAGCTGAATTAGAAAATAAACTTAGATATGCAAAGATAATAGATGAATCTGAAATAGATACAAAAACAGTACAAGTAGGCAATATTGTTAAATTATATGATGAAGAATTTGATGAAGAAGTTGTTTATACAATAGTTGGATCAACAGAAGTTGACATAGCACAAGGAAGAATATCAAATGAATCTCCAATAGGAGCTGCTTTAATGGGAAAGAAGAAAGGTGCAACTGTAGAAGTGCATACTCCAGCAGGAATAGCTAAATATAAAATTTTATCAATAACAAAATAATATCAAAACAAACCAGCTAATCATTAGCTGGTTTGTTTTGATATTATTAGCAGGCATAGAAAAATATAAAAATAAAAGTAAAAATACTTGAAATAAATAAAACATATTGTTATACTATATTCAATAAAATAGTAAACAACATGTTTTATATTTCTTTAAGTTATATACTTAAAGATAACTTTTATATGAAATATTATATCAATAAAAGCCTTGTATTACAAGAAAAAACTTTAAAAATTAATTTTATATTTTTTAAAGTTAATAAAAAGATTTAAAAAAAACATAAGATTCTTGTAATGTAGTTATTGCACGTATTACAACAATATTCTTTTTAAAATTTACTTCGTTAAGTATATAACTTAAGGAAGTTGGAAAAGATAATAAAAAGATAGAAATACCAAAGAAAATAAAGAAAGGAAGTTTTATATAATGAAAAAATTAGATGTAAAATTCAGATGCAAAGGAACTAGTACAGAAAAAGGAATAACATTAGTGGCTCTTGTTGTAACGATAGTTGTACTATTGATATTAGCGGGAGTAAGTATAAATTTAGTAATAAATAATGATGGAATAATGAAAAGAGCAAAAGAAGCTCAAGAAAGATATAGACAGGCAAGCGAGAATGAGCAGAAAGATTTAGATACAGTAGAAGATTATATGAATAAAATGACAGGTGAAGGTTCTGGAACTGAAACAGGAACTGTTGGGAAGGTAAATGTAGGAGAACCTGCAAAGGGTGTTGGAACAATAAATGGAAAAGCAGGAAATACAAATAATCCAACAATACCAAAAGGATATATACCAGTAAATACAGAAACAGCAAATTGGGGAGATGGAAGTAGTGCTCCAGTACAAAATGCGGTTGATCATGGATTAGTAATACAAGATGGAATTGGAAACCAATGGGTATGGGTGCCAGTAGAAGATGTAAGTAAATTATGTGATACAGCAAATACAAAAGAATATAAGTTATGTGGAACAACTGATGCAGACCCTGTGAAAACAAAATTATATTCAAAATCTGCAATATTAAGTGAAAAAACAAGAACAACGCCAGGAACAACTAGTGGTTACCGAGAGCCAGATTTGGTAGTTGAAAGTGGCACAAGCTATGATGTTGCAAATTATAAAAAAATAGTAGGTGAGAATGGAACCCTAAAAGAAATGGCAGAACTATTTAAAAGAGAATATGAAACAATGATAAAAAGTATAGAAAAATATGGAGGGTTTTATATAGGCAGATATGAGTTGTCTGGAGATGTGAATAATCCAACAGAAAAAACAGGAACAACAATAACAAATAAAAGGTGGTATGATTTGTATAATGCATGTAAAAAATTAGGAACAAATTCTGATGGAACAGATAAAGAGGGAATAGCAACAAGAATGATATGGGGATGTCAGTGGGATGCTACATGTGATTTTATAGCAACAAAAGGAGAACAAAAAAGTATAAAATATTCAAGTACATGGGGAAATTATTCTAATTCAGCATCCCCAGCAAATACAGGAAATTACGAACAGAATAAAAAGAAAGATACAGGATCAAATGAAGCATGGAAGGCAAATAATATCTATGATATAGCAGGAAACTGTTACGAATGGACACAGGAGGCAAACAGCGCCTACTACCGTGCTCGCCGTGGAGGTAACTACCTCAGCAGTGGCTTTGACAGTCCAGCGTCTGACCGCAGCAACGGCGAGCCTACCGACGGCTCCAACAACGACAGACGGTTCTCGTCCCACTTTAATAATTACTACTGGAATCTAGAACGTGAGAGTGTGTGCCTGATTAGCCTACAGTGAGAATGTAAAGAAGAGAATGTAAAGAATTTTGTGTTGGTCTTGTCAAGGTTTAGGGTCTTGTCAAGTTTAGTGTGTAAATTCTTTTAATTACTTTAGTAGTACAGAAAAGTGCTACTAATTTTTTTATTTAATTTTCAATGTGCTCCCTTATTTTTATAATTTTACATAATTCATATATCTATCTCCAAATAGAGATATTAACTGTTTTCTTATGATATAATGTAAAATATCAAGGAGGTATTTTTTCTATGGAAGAAAAAGAAAGAAAAATAGCAGAAGAAGAAGCAATAGGAAAAAAATCAATGTATGAAGTAGCCGAAAAGTGGAAAGAGAAATACCAAACAGCAATGGATAGATGGGAAAAAAATTGGGGAATAATAAGTCCGTTCTTTATATTTAGTCAAAAGATAAGAAAAATGATATATGCAACAAATTCAATAGAAAGTTTAAATAGCTGTTATAGAAGATTAAATAAATCAAGAAATGTATATCCAACAAAAGATTCATTAATGAAAGTATTATATTTATCAACAAAGAAAGTAACAAAAAATTGGACAAGTAAGGTTCCTGAATGGGGTGAAGTTTTAAGAGAACTAGAAATAATATATAATGGAAGAATATAAGGAGTTAAAAAAGTAAAAATCATAAGATAAATACTTACAATTTTTACTTTAAATGTTATAATAATGATTAGTTATTAAATTTCATAAAAGGTAAAATCAATTTACACAAAAATATTTACAGTCTCTTATAATTTAATTGCAGATTCTAATGCTATTTTAATCATATTATTCAAAGAAGTTTGACGTTCCTGAGCTGATATTTCTTGATTCTTATAATGTGAGTCAACTACTGTAAGAAGGCAGCTAGACTTTTTATTTAAATATTTAGCATTATAAAATAGTGCAAATGCTTCCATTTCAGCACCTATAATATTTAAATCTTTAGGAAATCTAGCAATTAATTCATTCACATCTTTTACATAATAATCAAAACAATCTGAACAAAGAGTGTTACCTTTTATAATAGGTAGCTCAAGCTCTTTAGAAGTAGCTTCAATTACAGAATTTATCTCAGTTGAAGATGCAGCTAAATTTTCTTTTTCTCCAGTTAATTCAAAAGCATAATTTCCTTCTGTATAAGCATTATCTACTAAAATTGTATCAAATAAATTTAAATCTGGACTATAAGCTCCGCAAGAACCAATTCTAATAATTGTATCTACATTGTAGAATTTATACAATTCATATGAATAAATTCCCATACTTGGCATTCCCATACCAGAAGCAAATACAGTTAATTTAGTTTCTTTGTAGAATCCCGTGTAACCAAACATATTTCTAACAGAATTTACAAGAGTAACGTCATCTAAAAAATTATCAGCAATGTACTTTGCTCTTAAAGGGTCTCCCGGCATTATTACAATACTTGAAATATCATCGATTTTGGCTTCGTTATGTGGTGTCATAAAATAAACCTCCTTAACATTTTGTTAAAATATCTAATATTTTTGGATATATACTTTCAGCATGGTTTTGCCAATTGCTAACAATATTTTTAGCTTCTTCTCTAGAACCAGCAAAAGTTTTCACCTCAAAAACAGTTTCATTATTTTCAATAATTTTACAAACTATAGTATAGTGGTTTTCACTAAGTGGAGTGAATTCTGCAACAATAGAAGATTCCTCTTCAGAACTATCTAAAATACTTTTTAAATTTGTATCAGCTTTTAATTTTATGATTCCAGGTAGAAGATCCAAAGTTAAATCTAAAGTTCTTTTACCACTATCTGTTATTTGGTATAAAGTTTGATCTTCCTTTTGAAAAGAAAAAATATACTTAACATTAATTAAGTCTAATATAAATTGTTGAAAATAGAAATAGTTCATATCTGTTGCTGATAGTACTAGTTTATATAATACATCATTTGTTAGTGCCTTGTTAGCTGTGTTTAATACGTATAATATTAATACTTTATTTTCAGCTAATGATTCGTCATCAGATGTTATTTTCAAATTAACTCCTCCATTTACTAAAATTTAAAAATATTATAACATAAATTAATAAAAAAAAATAGTATTTTTTTTATTTTAATGGTATACTAGAAGGGATTTGAAAAGTAGGAGAATAGAATGGAAAATTTATACGAACTTCTAGAAGTAAGTGAGAAGGCGTCGCAAGAAATAATAGAAAAAGCTTATAAAACATTAGCTAAAAAATGGCATCCGGATTTACAAGAGGGCTCAAATAAAGCTTTAGCAGAAGAAAAAATGAAAAAGATTAATAATGCTTATAGCATATTAAGTGATGAAAACAAAAGGAAAGAATATGATGCTAAGCTAGAAGAAGAAAGAGAAAGGCTTGAAGAGAAAAATAATATTCAAGAAAACAAACCACAAGAAGAAATCCAATACCAAGAAGATGAACCAAGGCAAGAATATGGTTTTGAGAATTTATCAAGAAAAGAACAGGCCAGATTAAAAAGAAAAATAGAGAAAAATGCAAACGAAGAATATAGAAAACTGTACGAGGACTATTTTAGAAGCTTAGGATATAAGGTCCCTCATAGAATAACATGGAAAGAAGTAAAAGCAACGATAAAAGTTATACTCATATTTTGTGCAATATTAGGTTTACTATGGTTAATGCCATTTAGTAGAAATTGGATGATTAGCTTATATAATGAAAATATAGTTATAAAATTAATTGTAGATATAATTAGAGGCATATTTGTGGGAATAGGAAAAACAATTCAGCAAATAGGCACAATTAAAATTTAGTATATAAATATCTATAATAGATATAATATTTATATAAATAAAATTATGGAGGTATTTTATGGAAAGAAAAGTAAAGGTAGTTCAATTTGGAACTGGAAAGATGGCAGTTTACACTATGCGTTATGTACTAGAAAAAGGAGGAGAAGTAGTAGGCGCAATAGATGTTAATCCTAATGTTATAGGGAAAGATATAGGAACTATAATGGGAAAAGAGCCTATGAATGTAAAAGTTACATCATTAGAAGACGCAGAAGCTATGCTAAAAGAAGTAAAACCAGATATATGTGTAGTAGAAACAATGAGCTTGATAAAAGATGTAGAAGAAGCATTGATGCTATGTGCAAAATTAGGAATAAATGCAATTACTACTTGTGAAGAAGCATTTTATCCATGGAATTCAAATCCTACAGTTACAAAAGCACTTGATGAAATGGCTAAGAAAACAGGATGCACAATATCAGGAAGTGGATACCAAGATATTTATTGGGGACAATTAATTACATCTATAGCAGGCTCAACACAAAAAATAACAAAAATTAAAGGTAGTTCAAGCTATAATGTAGAAGATTATGGAATTGCATTGGCTAAAGCTCATGGTTCTGGACTAACTCTTGATGAATTTGATAAGCAAGTAGCAAGTGTAGATAGAATAAGTGATGAAGAAAGAGAAAAAATAATAGAATCAGGAGAATATTTACCTTCATATATGTGGAACGTAAATGGTTGGTTATGCTCAAAATTAGGCTTAACAATAAAATCACAAACACAAGTAACAATACCAACAACATATAAAGAGGATATTTACTCATCAACTTTAGGTGCAACAGTAAAAGCAGGAGATGCTACAGGAATGAGTGCTGTTGTTACAACTGAAACAGAAGAAGGAATAACAATAGAGAGTGAATGCATAGGAAAAGTATATTCACCAGAAGAGTATGATAAGAATGAATGGACTGTATATGGAGAACCAGATACAACAATAACAGTTGCAAAACCAGCTACAGTTGAATTAACGTGTGGAACTATTGTAAATAGAATTCCAGATGTAATAAATGCTGAACCAGGATATGTTACAACAGAAAAAATGGGAGATTTACAATACAGAACAAAACCATTAAATGAATATGTAAAATAAAATGAGGCAATAATGAGAATACGATTTAAAAAGTGGGCAAGACCAGAATTAGAAGCAAGTAAATTTTATATAGATAATCCTGAAAAATATATAGGAAAGTGGAATGGGCTTTTTGAAAATAAAAGCCCACTTCACTTAGAATTAGGCTGCGGCAAAGGTGGATTTATTTCTAAAATAGCACCATGTAATTTGGGTAGGAACTATGTAGCAATAGATTTAGTGGATGCAATGTTGGGGCTTGCAAAAAGAAAGATAGAAGAAGAATATTTAAAGATAAATAAAGAACCTAAAAATGTGTACATAACAAGATATGATATTGATAGAATATTAAATATTTTTAATAAAGAAGATAATATAGAAAGAATATACATAAATTTCTGTAATCCATGGCCAAGAGGGAAACACCATAAAAAAAGATTAACACACACAAGGCAACTAGAAAAGTACAAGCAGTTCTTGAATGATGGTGGAAAGATTTACTTTAAAACAGATGACGATGGCTTATTTAATGATAGTATAATATATTTTAAAGAAGCAGGTTTTGAGATAGAGAAGAAAACCTATGATTTAAAAACGGAAAGCAATTTTTGGTGCGGAGAAGAGAATATAGAAACAGAGCATGAAAAAATGTTTTCTGAACAAGGTATAAAAATAAAAGCATTAATAGCAAAGAAGGACACGGTATAGACACATAAATAATGTAAAATAGTAGCATAGATGAAAAGAATAATGGAAAGGAATGAAATTATTTATGGATAACGGATATATACTTATAGTTGATGATGAACAAAGAATGAGAAGCTTAATAAAAGATTTTTTAAAACAAAAAAACTATAGTTCATTAGAAGCTGCTGATGGAGAAGAGGCTTTACAAGTGTTTGAAGAAAATAAAAACAAAATAAAGCTAATACTATTAGATGTTATGATGCCAAAGCTGGATGGGTGGTCTGTTTTAAGGCAAATTAGGCAAACATCAAATGTTCCTATTATAATGCTTACTGCAAGAGGAGAGGAACAAGATGAATTATTTGGCTTTGAATTGGGAGTGGATGAATATATTCCAAAGCCATTTAGCCCTAAAATATTGGTGGCTCGTGTAGAAGCTATATTAAAAAGAGCAAGTAAAGATGAAAAAGAAATTAAAAACTATGGTGGAATAGAAATTGATAAAGATGGTAGAACTGTTAGTGTAGATGGTAAACCAATAGATTTAAGTTTAAGAGAATATGAGCTTTTAGTTTATTTAGTAGATAACCAATCTATAGCATTATCGCGTGATAAAATATTAAATAATGTATGGAATTACGATTATTATGGGGATTCTAGAACCATAGATAGCCATATAAAAAAGATAAGACACAAATTAGGAAAAAGAGGAAAATACATAGAAACAATAAGAGGAATAGGTTATAAATTTGAAATAAAATAACTTTGTAAGGCAATCTAAATAATTAAAGCTAGATTGCCTTATTATGATATGAGGTAGTTTAAAATGAAGAAAGTAAAATCGGTAAGAGTAAGATTGTTTTTAACATTAAGCATAGTTACATCACTTATAATACTGCTACTTGTTTTTACAAATAGCATAGTGTTGGAATCTTTTTATGTTTATTCAAAGGTACATAGTGTAAGAAGAGGCTATGAAGAAATAAATAATTTATACAAAAATAATGGGATTATAGAAGCAGATGAATTAAAATCAATTGCAGATAAATATAATTTTGAATTGTTAATTGAAACAGATTATGATGTGATTATATATTCAGGAGATCAGAATTTAATAAGTGCAATAAATAAAAGCAAGGATTCATCAAAATTCACAGCCTTTAAAAATAGCCATAGAAGGATATTATATGGAGGAGAAAAGATATCAATAACTAAAATATCTGATGATGTGTTAAATTGTATATTATTATCAGGAAAAATGGATAATGGTTATCTAATATACATAGAGGTGCCGATTGCTGCAATAGAAGAAAGTGTTAGAATATCTAATAATTTGTTAATAATAATGGGAATTATAATTGCTATTGTTTCAGCAGTAATCTCATCAGTAATATCAATGAAATTTACGAAACCGATATTAAAATTAAATGAAATTGCAAATAAGATGGCTAACCTAGATTTTAGTGAAAAATATAGAGTTACAGACTCTGATGATGAAATAAATGAACTTGGAAAAAGTATAAATGAAATGTCAAATAAATTAGAGAAAACGATAAAGCAGTTAAGAAAAAATAACAATCAATTGGAGAAAGATATAGAAGAAAAATCGAAAATAGATGAAATGAGGAAGCAATTTATATCAGATGTTTCACATGAATTAAAAACACCAATAGCTTTGATACAAGGTTATGCAGAAGGATTGATTGAAAATGTTAATACTGATGAGGAATCGAAAAAATATTATGCAGAAGTAATATTGGATGAATCAAATAAAATGGATAAATTAGTAAAACAATTATTAGAGCTAATGACAATAGAATATGGAAAACGTGATTTCAATAATACAAAATTTAATATATGTGAACTTATACAGGAGGTTATTAGAAAATGCAATGTGATGCTTGAAGAAACTGGTGCACAAGTACAGTTTGAAAATACTAATCCGATTTATGTATATGCAGATGAATTTTACATGGATCAGGTTTTTACAAATTATTTTACGAATGCAATAAAACATGTGAAAGAGATAAATGGAAAGAAAGAGATTGTAATAAAAACTGATATAAATGAAAATAATAAAAAGGTGAGAATATCAGTATTTAATACGGGTGATAATATATCAGAAGACAATATTCAAAGAATATGGGGTAGATTTTATAAAATAGATTCTTCAAGAAACAGAAACGATGGTGGTACAGGCATTGGATTATCACTTGTTAAGGCAATAATGAATAGTTATAATAGTGAATATGGTGTAATTAATAAAAAAGACGGTGTGGAGTTTTATTTTGATATAGAATTAATTGACATTAAATAAACTAAAATATATAATTATTTGTAAAATGAACACATAAGAAGGGATGAGAATATGAGTAATCAAGCAGACAATGATATAAGAAAAAGTGTAAAAAATAAAAGCAGCAAAAGAAGCGGAAACAAGAGCGCATTAACAAAAAGAATTGTATTAATTCTTTTTGTGTTACTATTAATTGTAGTAGCTGTAATAATAATAAAAAATAGAAAGATAAAAATTACCCAAGATCAAATAGCACAATATAACTATTTTCTATTATCAGAAAATGACAAAATTGGAGTTATAGATAGAGAAGGAAAGATAATTGTAAATCCTGAATATGAATATATACAAATTCCAAATCCAGAAAAGCCAATTTTTGTTTGTTTATTTGATTATAATTCATCTTCACAAACTTATTCTTCAAAAGTTTTAAATGATAAGGGAGAAGAATTGTACACAAACTATACAAATGTGATGGCCATTCCGAATAATAACACATCAAATACTTGGGGCTATGAAACAAGCATATTAACATATAAAGAAAATGACAAATTGGGAATAATTACAGTAAATGGGAAAAAAGTAACAAAACCAATATATGATTCAATTGAAACTCTATCATATAAAGATGACCAATTAAAGGTTTCTAAAGATGGAAAATATGGTGTTATAGATATAAGTGGAAATGAAATTATAAAAAATGATTATGAATCTATTTCAACGGATGGATATTATAATCAAGAAACAAAGTATGAAAAAGCAGGTTATATAGTAAATGTAAAAACAAATGAAGGATACAGATATGGCTATATTGATTCAACAGGAAAAGAAATATTAGAATGCAAGTACAACTCAATAAGAAGGTTAACAGAAATTAAAAATGATAAAGATGCATATCTTATAACAGTGGAGAATGGTAGATATGGACTTTATAAAAACATGCAAAAAGTTATAAATAACGAGTATAATTCAATCGAATATGATAATACAAACCAAGTTCTTGCAATAGAAAAAATTGCAAAATACGGTATGTATGATTTGTATGGAAATATGATTTTGCCAATACAATATGATGACATAACTTTTGCAGGAACAATAATTACGGCTCACAAAGATGGTAAACTTTTAACCTTTGATGCAAATGGAAATATCAAAAAAGATTGCAACTATACTAATATAACTCCAACTAAATCACCAAACTATTATGTAAGTATAGATTTAAATGGAAATTATGGTGTATTGGATAGTAATGGTAATGTATTAGTAAACAACGAATATAACTATATAGAATATGCATTTGATAAATACTTTATATGCACAAAAGATGGAAAAATGGGAATTATAGATTATACAGGAAATAGCGTAATTGCTAATAATTATGATGTTATACAAAATATAACTGGAACAAATATTGTACAAGCTATATATGCAAATTCAAACACGAGCGAAATATATAATAAAAACATGAATAAGGTGAGTGAAACAAAGAATGCACATATCTATATAGAAAATAATTATGTGAAAATCTTATCTGAAGATTCAATAGAATATATGGACTTTGATGGAAATGAAAAAGAAGCAAAAGATGTATTAAAATCTAATAATATATTTGCCAAAAAAGAAAACGGAAAATGGGGATATGTTGATAATGCTGGAAATATTATAGTTGATTTTAAATATGATTTTGCACTTGATATAAATGAATATGGTTATGGAGCAGTAAAAGATGGCAATAAATGGGGAGTTGTAAGTAAAGACGGAAAAGTAATAAAGGAGCCAACTTACAGCTTAGAAGATGTAAACCCAACATTTATAGGAGAATACTATAAGCAAAGTACAAGCTATGAATTAGATTTGTTTACAAATAAATAGAGAAAGGAAAATACCATGGATAGAAAAGAAGTAGAAGATTTAATAATAAAAGCAGAAGAGGAATTGAAAGAACAGTTTAAAAAAGCAGATGAAATTTGTGAATATAATAGTAGAAAAGTTTTAGATGCATTTAGAAAAAATGGAGTATCTGATATGCATTTTGGAACTACTACAGGCTATGGATATAACGATATGGGAAGAGATAAATTAGAACAAGTATATTCGGATATATTTCATTCAGAAGATAGCTTAGTAAGAAGTCAGTTTATATCTGGTACGCATGCTTTAACTGTTGCACTATTTGCCTTTCTAAGACCAGGAGATACAATGCTTAGCATAAATGGTGCTCCATATGATACATTACACGAGGTAATAGGTATAAAAGAAAATAACAGTTCTTTGAAATCATTTGGAGTTAATTATAAGCAAATTGATTTAATAGATAATGATTTTGATTATGAAAAAATAAAAGAAACATTAAAAAATGAAAAAATAAAATTAATAGAGATTCAAAGGTCGAGGGGATACTCATTAAGAAAAAGTTTATCATTAGAAAAAGTTGAAAAAGCAATAAAAGCAATAAGAGAAGTAGATAAAAACGTAATAATAATGGTAGACAACTGCTATTGCGAATTTGTAGGAAAGAAAGAACCTATTGAAGTAGGAGCAGATGTTATGGTTGGCTCTTTAATAAAAAATTTAGGTGGAGGAATTGCACCTAATGGAGCTTATATAGCAGGAAGAAAAGATTTAGTAGAGCTTGCAGGAGAAAGGCTTACAGCTCCAGGAGAAGGAAAAGAAGTAGGACCAACACTAGGAATAAATAAGAGTTTGTATCAAGGATTGTTTTTTGCACCAAGTGCAGTAAATGCAAGTGTGAAAACTGCTATGCTAACAAGCAAAGTTTTAAAAGAGTTGGGTTATGGAGTAGATCCAGAGTTTGATGAAGAAAGAGTAGATATAGTTCAATTAATTGAGTTTAATAATAGAGAAAAATTAATAAAGTATTGCCAAGGAATACAAAAGGGTTCTCCAATAGATTCTAATTCTTTACCAGAGCCTGGAGATATGCCTGGATATGAGGACCAAGTTATAATGGCAGCTGGAACATTTACTCAAGGTTCATCAATTGAATTAAGTTGCGATGCTCCATTACGTGCACCATTTGTTGCATATCAACAAGGAGGGCTAACGTATCAATATGGAAAGCTTGGATTGGAAGAAGCTGTATTAGCTCTACTTAGCGAGTAAGAGAGGAAAGATTATGAAAGTTATAATAATAGGTGGAGGTCCTGCTGGAATGCTAGCGGCGATTACATCAGCCCAAAATGGGAATGAAACAACTATAATAGAAAAGAATAATAGGTTAGGAAAGAAATTGTTAATTACTGGTAAAGGAAGATGTAATATAACTAGTAGCATAGATATAAAGGATTTTATTAATAACATTCCTGGTAATGGAAAGTTTTTGTATAGTGCATTCCAAAATTATACTAATAAGGATATAATAAACTTCCTTGAGAAAAATGGTGTTAGTGTAAAAGAAGAGCGTGGAAACAGGATATTTCCAAAGTCTGATAAATCTTTAGATGTTGAAAAAGCATTTGAAAGGGAGATTACTAGATTACATATAAATGTGAAGTTGAATTCTAAAGTAACAAAGATAATGGTAAAAAATAATAAAGTTGCAGGAGTAAAATGTCTAAATTCAGAAAATATTGAAAAAACTCTATATGCTGATAAGATAATACTTGCTACAGGAGGAGCAACTTATCCATTAACAGGTTCTACTGGAGATGGATATAAAATGGCAGAGCAATTAGGCCATACAGTAACGAAAATAAAGCCATCATTAGTTCCATTAATAGCAAGTAAAGGAAGCATAAAGATTTGCCAGAAATTGCAGGGATTAAGTTTAAGAAATGTAGCAATAAGATTGATAGATGAGGAAAAAAATAAAAAAATATATGAAGATTTTGGTGAAATGATATTTACTCATTTTGGAGTATCTGGTCCTACTATTTTAAGCTCTTCAGCTCATTTGTTAAGATATAAAAACGTGGAAAAGCTACTTGCAAATGGAAAAATTACATTAGAAATAGATTTAAAGCCAGCTTTATCTGAACAACAATTAGATTTAAGAATTCAGAGAGATTTTTCTGCGAATAAAAATAAAGAATTTAAAAATAGTTTAGATGCTTTACTACCACAGAAGTTAATACCGGTAATAGTTGATTTATCTGGGATAGATGAAGATAAGAAAGTAAATGAAGTTACAAAAGAAGAAAGACTAAAATTAGTAGAATTATTAAAGAAGTTTAATGTAACAATATCTGGATTTAGACCATTGGAAGAGGGAATTATAACAGCTGGTGGTATAAATGTAAAGGAAATCAATCCGAAGACTATGGAATCTAAAATTGTAGAAGGACTATTTTTTGCAGGTGAAATAATAGATGTTGATGCCTATACGGGAGGCTTTAACCTGCAAATTGCATATTCTACAGGATATACAGCAGGTTTATAAAAAAGGAAAATATTTATGAATGAAATAATTAAAATGATAAAAGAAGATTCTTCAGCCGAGTTAATAGAGAAAAAATCAAGATTTATTGCTAATGCATACATTATAGAAAATAAAATGCAAGCAGAGAAAAAACTTGAAGCAATAAGAAAGAAATATTATGATGCAAAACACCATTGTTTTGCATTTAGTGTTTTTGAAGATGGCCAAACTACTGTTAAGATGAGTGATGATGGCGAACCTTCGGGGACAGCAGGAGAGCCTATTTTAAATATTATAACTAAAAATCGGATTACAAAATATTTTGATAGTAGTTACAAGATATTTTGGAGGAATCTTATTAGGCGCAGGAGGACTAACAAGAGCTTATTCTAATGCAAGTAAAATGGCTTTGGAGAATACAAGTATAGAAGAAAAAGAAATTGGATCTGAGCTTAAAATAGAGATAGAATATTCAGAAAATGAGAAATTTAAGTACTTTTGTAATATTAATAAGATAAAAATAAATAAAGTAGATTATAAAGAAAATATAGTTTATTATATAGAAATTTCTGATGCATTATTGAAAAAATTTCCAATAAACGAGATAGGGAAAAATGAAAATTACAATATTAATATAATATCGTGTGTCGAAATTTGTCGAAAGTATGTGAAAAAAGTAAAATAACGTCTGGAAATTAATGGAAAAAAGAACGGCAAAGTATTGAAAAATCAATCAAATGCATATATAATACAAAATATGAAACAATTATGTTGTTTTATTAAAATAAATATAGGGGGAACAGAAGAGTGAGTGAAAAAATAACAGTTTTAATTTCAGACGACAACAGAGAATTTGCCAATACTCTAGCAAAATACCTAGAGGAAGATGAACAGATTGAAGTAATAGGAATGGCAAAGGACGGAGAAGAAGCTCTAACAATGATAGAATCATTAAAACCCAATGTAGTATTATTAGATGTAATTATGCCGCACTTAGATGGACTAGGAGTTCTAGAAAAATTAAATTCAATGAATATAGAAAAGATGCCAATATGTATCATGCTATCAGCTGTAGGGCAAGACAAAATAACGCAAAAAGCAATAACCTTAGGAGCACAATATTATGTGGTAAAACCTTTTGATATACAGGTTTTAATACACAGAATTAAGGAACTTAAAAATTATCAGCCAGCACCTAACAAAGGAAACTTTATATTGAAAGAAAATAAGGCTCAATATATAGATATTCCTAGAACAGAGAAGAAAAAGGAAGATAGCCTAGAAGCATTAGTAACAAACGTAATACATGAAATAGGTGTGCCAGCACATATAAAAGGCTATCAATATTTAAGAGAAGCCATTATGATGGTAGTAAACGATATAGACGTAATAAACCAAATTACAAAACAATTATATCCTGATATAGCTCAAAAATACAGAACAACACCAAGTAGAGTGGAAAGAGCAATACGCCATGCAATAGAAGTTGCATGGGGAAGAGGTCAACCAGATGTGGTAGAGAATATATTTGGATATACAGTATCTGCAAGTAAAGGCAAGCCAACGAATAGCGAGTTTATTGCAATGATAGCTGACAAGCTAAGGCTAGAAATAAAAACTGCATAAACAATTACCCCAACACACTATTGTGTTGGGGTCTTATAATTTCAAACGCAATTAATAAAATTGTGAAATATATGGTAGAAATACAAGCATTAATCGCAACAATATACATATTATATTATTCATTAATTGGAGTAACTATCATAGCGATTGCCTTGATTATAGCATTAGCAGTAATTTTGAGCAAAAGCGAATAAACTAATAAAAAAACACATCTGTAACTTGCCCAGTTAGGTGTGTTTTTTAATACATATTACTGGCAAACCACGTTTGTGGTTTCTCCATTTCCTATAATCATTATACACATATAAAGTAAAGTTGTCAAATGATTTTTGTGAACTGTTTTAAAATTGAATAAACAAGTTATTATAAAAGAGGTTGGATTAAATGATTTTCAGGCTGTGCATGAATTAATTATGCAGGTACATAAATTACATGTGATTAAAAGGAAAGATGTATATAAAGATGTAGACCCTATGAATTTTGAAGAATTTAAAACTGAATTGTTAAATAGTAATAATATATACTTAGTTGCTGAGTTTGAAAATAAAATTGTAGGTATTTGTTTCTCTCAAATAAAAGAGATATCAGATAATAGAATTTTAAAGAATAATAAAATTTTACATATTCAAAATCTTTGTGTTGATAAAAATTATCAAAAAAAGGGAATTGGAAAGAAATTATATAATGCAGTTGTACAAGTAGCTAAAGAAAAAAGTGTAGATAGTATAGAATTAATGGTGTGGGGATTTAACAAGAATGCTATAAAATTTTATCAAAATTTAGGTATGAATATTAAGAATCTTAAATTTGAACAAAAAATCCAATAGCTATATTGCAACCTTATGTACAAACTATATCAAAATTATGTAAATACGCATAAGATAATATTAGTAGTGCAAAAAATGGCAGATGTAAAATTGAGCAATATAGCTAATGTAACAGAAAATTATGATTCTATACCAACAACACTTACTTCTAAAGCTGTTATAACTGATATGATAGCTGGATTAACTATTGTTAAGGTTGTAGATAAGCAAAATTGGGCAAGTGGAAACTTAACATATACAATCACAATTACAAACGGAGCTGAAAATGCATTTGAAAATCCAACAATTACCAACATTTTGTATCCAGCTCTAATTAAGTTAGTTGAAAATTCTGTAATTACCTTTCAAGTGCAGAAGGTGTAGTAATTTTTGGAAGATACTAGAGAATATAGCAATTGTAGAAAGTAAAGGGGAAATATATAAAAGTAATAAGGTAGAAGTTTATAATAAGTGCTATCATAAAAAGTGTAAATCTAAAGTGATATACTATGATGAAAATTGTTATTATAAATATAAAAATAAAATAATAAGTATATTTATGTAAAAAATATTACAAAATTTTAGTCTATTAAATCTTTCATCAGGTTAATTATATTGTTTAATAGCAAGAAAAACAACATAATCGAATATGTCGACTTTCTTGTTTACAACTATTCATTTATAAACACTAATTAGGAAAGGTAACATAAAATTCTTTAAAAGAAATTTAATAAAAAATGAAAATAATACTTGTAATAAATAAAACGAATTGCTATATGAATATTAATTGAAAAATAACATAACGTTTTATTATTTCTTTAAGTTATATACTTAAAGAAGCTATATATCGAAAATTATATTACTAAAGTCATTATATTTCAAGCAAAAAATAGAAAAAGTAATTTTTCTATTTTTAACTTATTGGAAACACTTTTGAAAAAATACTAAATCTCTGAAAGTTAGTTGTTTCAAAAGCTAGGACGATATTTTTTTAGAAAATTCACTTCGTTAAGTATATAACTTAAGGAAAAGAGGAATAATAAAATAAATCCTAGGAACAAAGGAAAAAGAAAGGAGAAAATGTATGAAAAAAGAAAAAAATAAAAAGTATGAGGTAGGTATTACATTAATAGCATTAGTGGTAACCGTAGTAGTGTTAATAATTATAGCTGGAGTAACTTTAAGCCTAACAATAGGTAATGGAGGAATAATGAAAAGAGCAAAAACAGCTGTAAATGATTATGCCTCTCAAGACACAAAGGAAGAAAAACACTTTAACGATTTAGCGGATTGGGTTGATAAAAATGGGAATGAAAGTGGAATAGCAAAAGTTCCAGTTAATACTAAAACTGAAGAAAATGGAACAATAAATGGGAAAAAACCTGGAACCAATAATCCAGTAATTCCTGGAGGATATACTCCAATAGACGCAGGAGATGCAAAATGGGGAGATGGAGGTTCTGCTCCAGCTCAAAGTTCAATAGATAATGGATTAGTAATAAAAGATGATAATAATAATGAATGGGTGTGGATTCCAGTGGAAGCAAGTGTGCTTTCAAGTATGTATGTAACTTCAAATGATGGAATAGCCTTATCAGGAGACGTTGGAGTAGCAACAAATTTATATACAAAAACAACAACAATAGGGAAAAATGGAGATACAACAACTATAACGAGAGGTATGCCTAATACAATGGACAAAAGAGAGCCGGATATTGTAATAGACGGGGATAAAGATGAAACATATTATAAAACGGTATTGGGGTTTGAGAGTTCGGAGGCAATGGCAGAAGCATTTACAGCAGATTATGCAAATATGATAGCAAGTATCGAAAAGTATGGAGGATTTTATATCGGAAGATATGAGTTATCAAATGAAGGAGTACAAAAAGAAAAAGCAACATTGACCAATAAAAATTGGTATGAATTATATAAAAAATGTATGACATTAAATGCAAGTGGAAAAGTAGAAACCAAAATGATATGGGGAATACAGTGGGATTTAACATGTGATTTTATATCTAAAAAAGGAGAACAAAAAAGTATAACTAATTCTACAACATGGGGAAATTATAAAAATAGTACAGGGAATGCAGCAGTAATGGATGGAGAAACAAAAAAATACGGAAGTAAGCAAGTAACAGGATATAGTGAATATTGGAAAGCAAATAATATATACGACCTAGCTGGAAACTGTAGTGAATGGAGCCAAGAAGCAGGAAGAAACGATTTCCGCATGTACAGAGGCGCTAGTTGTTATAATAGTGATGGCACAAGTGGCTCAGCGTCTTCTGACGGGCATAGAAATATGCGTAACAACAGCGGCATTGGTGGCATTGGTGGCATTGTTGCTAGCACTCTACGGTACTCGACCTACTTTAATAGTAAAATAGAAAGAGATATCGGAAAGTTTGTGTAAAATATAAACTCTTATGATATTGTAGATCTTGTCAATATTAGTGGTTCTTTGTCAAGTTAGTTGGCATGCAAAATAATATCTGATAAAATATCCTTCGTATAAAATACGGAGGATAAAATATTGGAATTAAATGAATTAATAAATGAATTAGACCCAAAATTGATAGTGATGAAAAAAGAAATTATAGACGGAATAATGTATATATATTGTGATACGCAAAAGCAAAAAACAAAATGCAAATATTGTGGTTAGGAAAGTGAGAGCGTGCACAGTACATACAAGAGGACAATTTCAGATTTACCAATTCAAAATATCAACATACAACATTTGCAGAGCCTTTAGGATTCATATAAGACAATGCAATCAGAACTAAAAGATTAGATAATTATATAAATAAAATAGGATTAAAAACAAGTTCAAAAGATGCAGAGAGACAAGTAAAAGCTTAGAGGAGTATTTAAAAAGTTATAAAAAGAATAATGTATGGTAGATGCAGTTTTGATTTACTACGACTAAGAATCTTAGTAAAAATCAACTAACTTGATGAAGAGCTGCCATATAATACAATACCTATGAATATAACATCAGTAGACATTTAATATCTGCATAATTAAAATGATCGGCAATCTATTGGTGAAATAAATGTATAGGTGAGAAAAGGTTAATTATAGTTAAAAAGGTATAATACAACCTCTATATGAATACACTTAAACAAAAGTATTCATATGGGGGTCTTTCAATGAAAGGAATTTCAATAGAAGAACGTGCGGTAATATTGGCACATTATATAATAGATACAAAAGATACTGTAAGAGGTGCTGCTAAGCAATACGGGATAAGTAAGAGCACAGTACATAAAGACGTATCTGAACGATTATTAAAGATAAATCCTGCGTTAGCTTCTGAGGTGAGAATAATTTTAGATGAAAATAAAGCGGAGAGACATATTAGAGGAGGGTTAGCAACGAAGTATAAATATAACCATCTAAAAGATAAAGAAGTAAGTTAAATAACAAAATAACAAAAGTATACCTATATACATAAAATATGTATATAGGTATATTTTTGTGGTAAACAGATTCAGAAAAAATAAAGAAGGTGAAAGTGTGGAAAAGATAAAGATAGGAGATATAGTAACTAGGAACTCAGATAACAATAATATATTATTTTATGTAGAGGATATTATAAAATCTAGAGGGATGATGCCAGTAGCAATATTAAAAGGAGTAACTATAAGAATAGAAGTAAGTTCCTCATTAGAAGATATAAGGCTAGAAAACAAGAGTATAGTAAAAAGTGAAATACAGAAATTCGATAATAATATAGACAGTAGAGCCAGAAGATTACTGGAATATTATAATCAGAAAAGTGAAAGCAGAAAAATATTTAGTGATAATAATTGTTTGATAATGCACTTGGATGGTGATAGAAAGTATGCGGAAAAATCAGCAAGAATTTATGATAGATTTCGACTGCAAGCAATTGTAAAGAATATAAAAGAAAACAGGCAACCGTTTGAAATTAGAAATTTATTAAACAAGTATAATCCTGATATAGTAGTTATAACTGGTCATGATGGAATGATAAAAAAGGGATATAGGTATAATGATATTTACAATTACAGAAATTCCAAATATTTTGTAAAAACTGTACAAGAGATAAGAAATTGGGAACAAGGGGAAAATAGGATTGCTGTTTTTGCAGGAGCCTGCCAAAGTTATTATGAAGCAATAATAGGTGCTGGAGCAAATTTTGCTTCATCGCCAGCAAGAATATTAATAGATTTTATGGATCCTATAATTGTAGCCCAAAGGATTGCTAATACTCCAGAAACTCAATATTTAAGGATAGAAGATATTAAAGAAAATTTAAGAGATGGAGAAAGAGGAATTAGTGGAATAGGAAGTTTTGGAAAATTAGAATTGGGATAAAAAATAACATTATAAACTGTACTATAAAATATAGTTGTTTATAATGTTGTTTAAATAATTGGTAGCGATGAGTGGATTCGAACCGCTGACCTAACGGGTATGAACCGTTTGCTCTAGCCAACTGAGCTACATCGCCATAACTTAAGACAAGTATTATTATAAGTGGAAAAATTAATTTTGTCAAGCAAAATATTATAAAAAACTGGAGAATCCAGTTTTTTATAATAAAATTAATCTATTGAACGTTCGTCATCTTTGTCTTTTGCAGATACTCTTTTCTTTGAAGATGATACAGTCTTACTAGAAACTTTAGAAACTTTAAAAGGATTAGATTTCTTATTTTTTGAATCATCATAATTTACTGCAGACTCTGAACGTGCTAGAGCTAATGCAGCGGTACCATCAATATTTTTTAAACTTTTTATTAATTCTTCTGGTAAAATTGAATTTTTACTAGATTCATCATTGCCAAAGAATTTTTTTAAACTATCTTTAAAACTCATAATATCTATTCTTAAACTAAATTAAGAATTATACCTCCAATAAAAAATAAATACTATGTACATTTTAACACAAAAAGCTTAAAAAAGCAATAATTATTCAATTTTCCTTGATGAAGTTCTAGAGGTATCATTGCTTGATGTTAATTTTTCATATTCCTTACATTTAATTTTATACTCCATCTGTTGGCTTAAATAGCGATAATACATATATGCTTGTTCATATTGCATTATAGGATTAAACATTCCGTTAGTATCCATCGGATTAGGCGTAGAATCCGTATTCATATTTTCAAATCCATAATAAGGTGGTACACCATATGTACCCATATTAAAATAATCTTTATCCATATACAATCCTCCATTTTCATAGATTATAGTTAAAAATTCCAAAGTTTATAATAAATATATATGTGTAAAAAGCGGCAATAATTCCTTGCAAGAATTTACCAATTATGTATTTTTTTATAGATAAATCAGATTTTGAGGTTATACTTAATACTTGCAATAAAATAGATAAACCACCAAAACCAAGCAAAAATGCACATATTATAATATTAATAGTTAAGTTTTTAGATGGAATAGAACTAGCAAGTGAGACTCCATTTGTAAGCTCAATTAGACCAACCAAAATAGATTTTATAAAATTGGGATTAATATTTAATAGGCTACAAATAGGTTTGCAGAATATTAATAAAATATCCATAATATGACTGGTTGATAAAATTGATATTATTACAGAAAATAAAACAACGAAGCCGCCAATGCTAATAATAGTTTTACTAGCTGATAGGATGCTGTTTCCTAGTATCTCTCCAAGGTTTGAAATATTATATATTTTTATAGAATTAACTGGTTTAGTTATTGCGCTGTTGTTGCTAGAACGATGCTTAAAAAAACCTAATAATATTCCAACAGTTATGGAAGATAGAATGTGAGTAATTAATAATAAAATACCAATCATGGAGCTTTTAAAAAGTGTTATTCCTACTGTGCCGATGATAAATAATGGACCAGAATTATTAGTAAAAGCCAGCATTCTTTCGCCTTCGTCTTTAGAACATAAATTAGATAGCCTAAAATTGGTTACTATTTTTGCTCCAACAGGATATCCACTAATAATTCCAAGGATAAAAGCATATGCAGCATTTCCTGGAACTTTGAATAATGGAGTCATAAATTTTGCACAAATATGGCTTAATTTTTCTGCAACATTTGTATATGAAAGCAACTCTGTTGCAACAAAGAAAGGAAATAGAGCAGGAACAACATTTTGAGCCCAAAGTTTTAGACCGTTTTTGGCAGCTATCAAATTTGAATTAGAAAATATAACTAAGCATAGTGTGAAGCCTAAAAAAATGATAGATAATATGTGCTTTTTTACAATATTTTTCACAAAAAACTCCTTATAAAATAATTAAAATTTATAATAATATATTAAAGATAGAAAAAAATATGCCCAAGAGGATAGGAGATATGTTGAAAAAATCAACATAATGTGTTATTATAACAAAAGTTGACTTTATAAAAAGAGGTGGATGTATGATAGAAATAATAAAAGAAACTTTAATAGATGCGTTGAAAATATTACCATTTTTATTTGTAACATATCTAATTATGGAAAGCTTAGAACACAAAACTGGTAATAAAACAAAACAACTAGTGAAGAAATCTGGAAAACTAGGTCCGTTGTTTGGTAGTATATTAGGTATATTCCCACAATGTGGATTTTCTGCTGTGGCAGCAAGTTTATATGCAGGACGAGTTATAACTCTAGGAACTTTAATAGCAGTATTTTTATCAACATCTGATGAAATGCTTCCTATTTTAATTTCAGAATCTGCGCCAATAGAATTAATAGTGAAAGTGTTAGCTATTAAATTAATAATAGGAATAATTGCTGGATTTATAGTAGATATTTTGCATATGCTAATTTTCAAAAAATTAAAGAAAGAAGAGAATGATGAAGATGCAATTGAAGATATGTGCGAACACGAGCATTGTGATTGTGAACATGGAATTGTAAAATCAGCAATAAAGCACACAATAAACATATTAGCTTTTATTATAATAATAACATTCCTTATAAATATGATAATATATTTTATAGGTGAGGATAATATATCAAATGCAATTGCGCAAGTACCAATTGCCGGAATTTTGGTATCTGCGTTGATAGGATTTATTCCAAATTGTGCAGGGTCTGTAATAATAACAGAATTATATTTGTCTAATTTAATTAGTTTAGGTTCTATGATGGCAGGATTATTAGTTGGTTCAGGAATAGGAATTTTGGTATTATTTAGAACGAATAAAAATGTGAAAGATAATTTAAAAATAATGGGAATATTGTATGTGATATCAATAATTTCAGGCCTTATAATTGATTTAATATTATAAAAGATTCAAGAGGAGTAATTTCCTTTTGAATCTTTTTTCTAGTCTAGTCCTAATATTTTCTTAGCTCTATCAACATCTTCAGGTGTTGCAACAGGTACACCTTCTAAAGGATACTCAAGACCGAGCTCTAACCATTTGAATTTTCCCATATCGTGATATGGAAGAATTTCAACTTTATCAACTGTTTTTAGTGTAGAAATAAATTTTCTTAGTTCTATTAAATCTTCTTCTTTATCAGTATATCCTGGAACTAAAACTTGCCTAATCCACATGTGAACTCCATTATCACTAAGATAACGGGCAAATTCTAATTCTTTTTTATTAGAAACACCAGTCAAATCTTTACAAATTTCATCATTTATACATTTTATATCTAGTAAAAATAAATCTGTTAAGCTAATTAATTCTTTGATTTTGGGTGTCAAATAAAATACTCCAGAAGTATCTAAAGCGGTTGGTATTCCTCTATTTTTTAATTCTTTAAATAAGGCAATTAAAAATTCTAAGTGTAATAGTGGCTCGCCACCACTAACTGTAATACCTCCACCAGAAGGTAAGATGTAATTTTTGTACCTTTCAATTTTATCTAGTACATCTTTAACAGAGTACATGGTACCTCCAGAGTGACACCATGTATCTCTATTTTGACAATATTTACATTTTAAATTACAACCCTGAGTAAAAATTACAAATCTAATCCCAGGGCCATCAACTGCACCAAAAGTTTCAAAAGAATGGATAGGGCAGGTTAATTCTAAATCATTCATATTTAAGTCCTTTTATATTTTTTCATGGATAGTTCTATTTATAACATCTAATTGTTGTTCTCTTGTTAGTTTTACAAAGTTTACTGCATATCCAGAAACACGTATTGTAAGCTGAGGATACTTTTCGGGATGCTCCATTGCATCTAACAATAAAGCTCTATCAAAAACATTAACATTTATATGATGTCCTGTTTGAATAAAGTATCCATCTAACATGCTAACTAAATTATTTATTTTTGTCGATTCATCTTTACCGAGTGTTCCAGGTGTTATAGAGAATGTGAAAGATATTCCATCTTCAGAATATTCATAAGGCAATTTTGCAATAGTATTCATAACTGCCAAAGCCCCAGAAGAATCTCTTCCATGCAATGGGTTTGCACCAGGTCCGAATGGAGCACCAGCTCTTCTTCCATCTGGTGTATTGCCAGTAGCCTTTCCATAAACCACGTTAGAAGTAATAGTAAGAATTGATAGTGTTGGTTTTGAGCCTCTGTAAGAAGTATGTCCTTCTAATTTTTTCATGAATTTCTTTACTAAATCAACTGCAATTTGGTCAACATCATCATTATCATTTCCATATTTAGGAAAATCGCCTTCAATTTGATAATCAACTGCTAAACCAGTTTCATCTCTAATTACTTTTACCTTAGCATATTTTATTGCAGATAGGGAATCAGCAACAACAGATAAACCAGCTATACCACATGCCATTGTACGTAAAATTGTTCTATCATGAAGAGCCATTTCTAAAGCTTCATATGAATATTTATCGTGCATGAAGTGAATACCATTTAAAGCTTTCATATAAATTTTTGCTACATAATCTAACATTTGATCATACTTTTCCATTACTTCATCATAATCAAGATATTCTGATGTGATAGGTTCAAACATTGGAGCAACTTGTTTTCCTGTTATTTCATCTCTACCACCATTTATAGCATAAAGTAAAGCTTTTGCTAAGTTTGCTCTAGCACCAAAGAATTGCATTTGTTTACCAATTTTCATTGCAGAAACGCAGCAAGCAATACCATAATCGTCACCTAAAGTAATTCTCATTAAATCATCATTTTCATATTGAATAGAAGATGTAGCAATAGAAATTTTTGCACAGTAATCTTTGAATGCTTTAGGTAAGTTTTTAGACCACAATACTGTTAAGTTTGGTTCTGGAGCAGCACCAAGATTTTCTAGAGTATGCAAAACTCTGAAAGAGTTCTTTGTAACTAAAGTTCTGCCATCTATTCCCATACCACCAATGCTTTCAGTAACCCAAACAGGGTCTCCACTAAATAGTTCATTATATTCAGGAGTTCTCAAGAAACGTACCATTCTAAGCTTCATTACAAATTGGTCCATAAGCTCTTGAACTTCTTCTTCAGTAATTTTATTTTCTTTTAAATCTCTTTCAAAATATATATCTAAGAAAGTAGAAGTTCTACCTAAAGACATGGCAGCACCATTTTGATCTTTTACAGCTCCTAAGTATGCAAAATATAGCCATTGTACGGCTTCTTTTGAATTTGAAGCAGGAATTGAAATATCAAAGCCATAAGTTTCAGCCATTTTCTTTAAATCTTCTAAAGCTCTTATTTGTTCTGAAATTTCTTCTCTATCACGTATAACATCTTCTGTAAATTCATCTACATCTAATATATTTAATTCATCTTTCTTTTCATTAATTAAAACGTTAACACCATAAAGTGGCACACGTCTGTAATCACCAATAATACGTCCACGGCCATATCCATCTGGAAGACCTGTTAATAAATGATGACTTCTGGCTCTACGAATATCTGGAGTATAAACATCAAAAACACCGTCATTATGTGTTTTTCTTAAGTTATGATAAACATATTCTACTTCATCATTAACTTTATAACCATAAGCTTCACAAGATTTTTCAACAATTCTAATTCCACCATTTGGCATAATTGCTCTTTTTAAAGGAGCATCTGTTTGAAAGCCTACAATTTCTTCTAAATCCTTATCCAAATAGCCAGCATTGTATCTGTTAATACCAGAAGGAGTTTTTACGTCTATATCTAAAACACCATTCTTTTTTTCTAATTCATATAACTCTAAAACCTTGTCCCAAAGAGCTTTTGTTTTAGCAGACACAGGTGCTAAAAAGTCTTCATTTCCATTATATGGAGTATAATTTTTTTGAATGAAATTTCTAACATCAATTTCTTTAGTCCATTCACCTTTTTCAAAATTTTCCCATTGTTTAAAGTTCATTTGTAACCTCCTTAAAATTTTTCTAGTATTAATATTAGCATAGTAGAAAAAAATTATCAATGAAAAAAATGTAAAAAAATGAAGAATGAAATCAGGGAATTCATTCTTCACTTTCAACTATTAATTTTGTAATTTTATAAATTAGTTTCTGCTTATCAGGTGAACATTTTTGTAATAAATCGTTAAACTCAGTAAATAAATATTTAGAATTTGTATCAAATGTACCGTTTAATATTGTACCTTCAGAAATTCCTAAAATATTACAAATTTCACTTAATCTTTTCAAATTAATATGTGAACTTCCACGTTCAATTCTACTAACAAAAGCAACAGAAACATTAATTTTCTCAGCTAAATCTTGTTGAGTTAGTCCACTCTCAATTCTGGCATTCTTTAATCTTGAACCAATAATAGTATAGTCTACTGCCATAAAATCACCTCACGTTATTAATAAAATAAATATAGCATGCACTAGTTAAATTTTACAGAAACCAAAATATTAAAATTAACTCATGAGTAATAAAAAAGACGGAAAATGATGAAATAATTAATTTTTATTTGAAAATTAACATAAAACATGATAAAATGTTCTAAAAATAAAAATGGAGTAATATTAATATGTCAAAAAAAGTAGCTTTTTATACACTTGGTTGCAAAGTAAATCAATATGAAACTAATGCAATGGAGCAGCAATTTATACAAAAAGGATATAAAACAGTAGAAAATTCAGAAAGTGCAGATATATATGTTATAAATACTTGTAGTGTAACCAATATGGCTGAAAGAAAATCAAGGCAGATGCTAAGAAGAGTAAAGGAAATTAATAAAAATGCTATTTTGGTGGTTTGTGGTTGCTATGCACAAGTGGCAAAAAATGAATTAGAAAAAATACCAGAAATAGATATAATTTTAGGAATAAATGAGAAAAATAATATTGTAGAAAAAGTAGAAGAATATATAAATAAAAATAAAAAATCAACAGAAACAATTGTATCAGATGTGGCAACACAAAATGAGTTTATAGATTTTGGAGATGTAACTTTTACAGAAAAAAATAGAGCAGTAATAAAAGTACAAGATGGTTGCAATATGTTTTGCACGTATTGCATTATACCATATGCTAGAGGAAGAATAAGAAGCAGAAAAATTGAAAGCGTGGTTTCAGAAATATCTAAGATAGCTAGCCAAGGTATTAAAGAAGTTGTTATAACTGGAATTCACATAGCCTCATATGGAAAAGATTTTGATGAGGAAGGCGAAAAAATTAGACTTATTGACTTATTAGAAAGAATAAATCAAATAGAAGGAATAGAGAGAATAAGGTTGGGTTCACTTGAACCAACAATTATAGATGAGGAGTTTGCAATGCGATTATCAAAGTTAGAAAAAATATGTGATCATTTTCACTTGTCATTACAAAGTGGATGCGATGAAACACTTAAAAGAATGAACAGAAAATACACAACCGAAAGATATAAGCAATCAGTTGATATTTTAAGAAATGTGTATCCAAATGTTAATTTTACAACAGATGTAATAGTAGGATTTCCAGGAGAGACGGAAGAAGAATTTAATGAAACGTATAAATTTTTAGAAGATATAAACTTTTATAAAATTCATGTTTTTAAATATTCTCCTAGAAGAGGTACTGTGGCAGAAAAAATGCAAAATCAAATAGATGGAAATATAAAAGAAATTAGAAGCAACAAATTAATAGAACTATCAGATAAAAATCAGAATAGCTATAATGAAAAAAATATTGGAAAACAGGTGAAAGTTCTATTTGAGGAATATGAAGAGGGCTATTTTAAAGGGCACACTACTAATTATATGGAAGTAAAGGTAAAAAGAGATGAAGAAGAAAATCTTGTAGACAAAATTGTACCAATAGAAATAGTAGATAACGATAGAGAAACTAAAGAATTAATAGGAAAATAAAGCGTCAATTTATTGACAAAACACATTAAATGAAATAGACTATGTAAATAGTAAAAAGAGAGGGGATTTTTGATGAAAGCAATCGAAATTAGAAATAAATATTTGAACTTTTTTAAAGAGCATGGACATAAAGTAATACCAAGTGCTCCATTAATACCAGAAAATGATCCATCTGTTTTATTCACAACAGCAGGGATGCAACCATTAGTACCATACCTTTTAGGGGAAAAACATCCTGAAGGCAAAAGGTTAACTGATTACCAAAAATGTCTACGTACAAACGATATTGATGAAGTTGGAGATAACAGGCATTTAACATATTTTGAAATGTTGGGGAATTGGTCTTTAGGAGATTATTTTAAAGAGGAAGCTATTGCAATGAGCTTTGAATTTTTGACTAAAGAATTAGGAATACCAGTTGAAAAGCTATCTGTAACATGTTTTGCAGGTGATGAGGATTGCCCAAGAGACACTATTACTGCTGAATGCTGGAAAAAAGCAGGAATACCAGAAGATAGAATCTATTTTTTCGGAAAAGACGATAACTGGTGGATTGCAGGCGAAGAGGGACCATGTGGTTCAGATACTGAAATGTTTTATGATACAGGAAAGCCAAAATGTTCAGAGGGATGCAATCCTTCATGTGGATGTGGAAAATATGTGGAAATATGGAATAACGTATTCATGGAATATTATAAAGACAAAGATGGAAAATACACAAAATTAAAACAACACAATGTTGATACAGGTTTAGGGCTTGAAAGAATGACAATGCTATTGCAAGGAAAAGAAACACCTTTTGATACAGAATTATTTGCTCCAGTAATGAATAAATTACAAGAATTAGCAGTAGTGGATAATATTGCTAGCAGAAGAATTGTGGCTGAACATTTGCGTGCAAGTATGATGATAATACTTGATGGAGGTTTACCAAGCAATGTAGATAGAGGATATATTTTAAGAAGATTGATTCGTAGAATGACGAGACATTTAAGAAAGCTACAAATTAACTTAGATGTACTTCCAGAATTAATAGAATTAAATATTGAAACTTTAAAAGAGATGTATCCAGAGCTAGTTCGAAATAAGGAAAAAATAGTTAGTGTTATAATAGAAGAAAAAAATAAATTTGAAAAAACTCTAGAACGTGGAGAAAAAGAATTTAATAAAATAGCTAAAAAACTAGAAGAACAAGGAAAAGACACTTTATTAGGAAAAGATATATTTAATCTATATGAAACATATGGATTCCCTCCAGAGGTAACAGCAGATTTAGCTAGAGAAAGAAATTTAAAAATAGATAATAAAGAATTTGAACAACTATTTAAAGAGCACCAAGAAAAATCAAGAATGGGTAGTGAACAAAAATTTAAAGGTGGATTATCTGGAAATGGCGAAATGGAAACAAAATATCATACTGCAACACATCTTTTGAATGCAGCTTTAAAAGTTATTTTAGGAAAAGATGTACATCAAAAAGGTTCAAACATAACTCCAGAGAGAATGAGATTTGACTTCAGTTGTGACCATAAGCTAACAGATGAAGAAAAGCAAAAAGTAGAAGAATTAGTTAATAAGTGGATACAAGAGGAAATTCCTGTAAAGGTAGAAGAAATGAAAAAAGATGAAGCTATAAAATCTGGTGCAGAGTGTATGTTTATAGAAAAATATCCAGATATAGTAACAGTATATTCTATAGGTGATGTATCTAAAGAATTGTGTGGTGGACCACATGTAAAGAATACTAAGGAACTTGGCAAATTCAAAATAAAGAAAGAGGAAGCAAGTTCGGCAGGAGTAAGAAGAATAAAAGCTGTTTTAGAATAAAATATTAATTTTAGAAATGAGGAAAATATGGACGATTGTATTTTTTGTAAGATTGTAAAGGGTGAAATTCCATCAGAAAAGGTTTATGAAGATGAAAAGATACTTGCGTTTAAAGACATTAATCCAGTAACTCCAATACATGTGTTGGTAATACCTAAAAAACATTTTAAGGATGTACTTGATGTAAAAGAAGAAGATAAGGAAATAATTGCAGATTTATTTCAAAGCATAAATAAAATTGCTAAAACATTAGGAATAGAGAAAAATGGATTTAGAATAGTAAACAATTGCGGAGAAGATGCAGGACAAGAAGTAATGCATTTACATTTCCATTTACTAGCTGGTAAAAAATTAGGAACTAAAATAATATAAGACCTATCCAAAATATATAAATTATGTTATAATAGAAACAGATGAGTTCACAAAAGGAGGAAAATATATGCTTGAAAATAAATATAGTAAATTTTTAACAGTTATACTAATAATGGTAATTGTAATAATAGTAATATTACTTAGTGTTTTTGGGTATGATATGTATAGGAAAATAACAACAGATAGAGTTGCTGCATCAGTAGTAAATGAATTTAATGATAATATAAACAAACCAGAAAATAATGAAGAAAGTAATTCGGAAACTGTAACACCAATATTAAATGAAGAAGTAGTAAATCAGGAGACTACAACAGGTGGCAATAAAGTAACATTAAAAGGCTACAATGTTGTAGGAACAATAGAAATACCAAAAATAAAGCTAAACTATCCTATATTAGAAAGAACAACACCTGATTCTATAGAATTATCTGTAGCAATGTTATATGGACCAGGACCAAATCAAGTAGGAAATACAGTAATTATAGGCCATAACTATAGAAATGGCTCATTCTTTGGAAATAATGATAAACTAGCTATAGGTGATAAAATTTATATAACTGATACAACAGGAACAAGAATAGAATACACTATTTATAATATTTATGAAACTACAGCAGATGATGCGGATTACTTTGATAGAGATACAGCAGGAAAGAGGGAAATATCTTTATCAACATGTACTGATAACTCAAAAGCAAGATTAGTAATTTGGGCAGCTGAGTAGATAAATTAAAAAAAATTAGATTTAATGGTTGACAAAACCATTAATAATGAGGTAAAATATAAAATGCATTTAGCAATAAATGCATATGGTGGATTTAGCGTAGTTGGTTAACGCGCCAGTTTGTGGCACTGGAGACCATGGGTTCGAGTCCCATATTCCACCCCATTATATATTGGGCTGTAGCCAAGCGGTAAGGCACATGACTTTGACTCATGCATGCGCTAGTTCGAATCTAGCCAGCCCAACCACATATAAAATTGTTCAAAATAGCTTGTATCAAGGGATACAGGC
>CAKOVU010000003.1:0-130618 GCA_934122115.1 uncultured Clostridia bacterium
GCCGAACACAGAAGTCAAGCTCTTAAGTGCCGAAGATATTTACGGGTTACCCTGTTGAGAAAATAGGTCTTCGCCAGTATATATTCCTCGTTAGCTCAGTCGGTAGAGCGCTCGGCTGTTAACCGATAGGTCGTCCGTTCAAGTCGGACACGAGGAGCCATAAATATAGAGTTTGAGTAATTTTGCTCAAACTCTTATTTCTTTTGAAAGTCGCTATTTTCAAAAGTTTAGCGATTTTTTGCTTTTTTCAAATGTAATCAAATATTTTTAAAAAGTTTTGGCGTAACTGTACTTATTACTGTACATTATATAGATTTAACAAGAGATTAATTGGATTTATATAAAACGATAAAATAAACCAGTTTAATTCCAACTGGTTTATTTTTGAATTAATCTTGAATATTTATATTGTTAAAAATTGAATCTGCAAAAAAATCAGATAATTTTATATTTAATGCTTCACATATGTATTCAACAATATCTAATCGAATATATTTGTGTTTACCAGCTAATAATTTTGATAAAGTTGAACGTGAAATTCCTGCTTTTGTACTTAATTGTGAAACATTTAAATTATATTGTTTTAACAAATTTTGTATTCTTATTTTTACTGCGTCTGATAGTTCCATATAAAATCCTCTTTATTAGTATTTACATTAGTATGTACAAGCCTTATAAATAATATCAAAAAAATCATAAAATATTGTTGACAAACGTCAACCACATCCATATAATAGCGATAAAGGGGGACATAATGAAAAAAGGACTCACAAATTTCTATTTGCCGTATGCAGTATGGAGTAAAATTATAGAATATAGAGAGACAAAAGATGAAAGGTCGAAAAATAGAAAAAAAGAGAGAATAATTATTTTTTTAAAAACATCAGTGATGAATAAAGATATAAATATTGAACAAATGGAATTTATTATAAAAAAATACTTAGAAAAACAAGACATAAGTACTTAAAACTATGTCTTGCTTTGTTTTTGGACAAATTTTATATATTCTTCATTTACAAGAAAACATATCAATATTATATCACCATACTTATATCAGGTTTTCAACTAAAAACGAAATTTCAAATAAAAATTTACGGGCTAATATTTAAGTTCGTATCAACATTGCGTTTTGAGAAATAATATGTTATAATAAATTTATCTATGATGCTTTACACAGCAAAGTCAAGAGAAAATTTATTATTTATCTGGAGGTGCTGTGTAAAACCTCCGGACGATTGTAGGAGGAAACAATATGGGTAATTTTTTTAAGGCATTTAAGAAGGGCTTTAATGAAGGAAAAAATCATGCAAAAAGTGAATCATATCGTAGACATGATAGGCCTAAAATTCCGATCAAACTTATTGAACCAAGCATAGGCAGGATTGTTCAGATTGAAGTAATTGAACAAAACAATCGGTTGTTTCAAATGTATATGGCCATGTTAATAAGGTATGCAGAAGGGTTGAAAAAGTTTGGAACAGATTGGACAGTCGAAGGAAAAATAATTCAGATTATTTTTGCTGATGTCGATATGGCAGAAAGTGTACGCCAGACCTTGAAAAAGTGACATTATCAAATTGCAACGAGAAGTCTTTAAAGGGCAACTCGTTGTTTTTTTATAATTATATTATATTTTATAAAAATATGATATAATTTATATGTGATGATATTTATAAAAACAAAATAACCTAGAATTAAAGGATATTAAAAATATATTTATTTCACATTGTCATACAGACCACATTTTAGGATTAATGTGGATGCTAAAAAGAAGCTGTATGCGAAAAAATGGAAAAATTAAATATAAAAAATTTGATTTTATAGCATACAGAGGAAACTCATAGAGAAAATAGAAAAGAATTATATATAAAAGAAGGAAAACAATATTTTTCAAATAATATTATTGTTCCGGATGAAATGGAAGAAATTGAAATATAGTTTATACACTAAAAGTGTTTAGAATAATAAACATTTTTTATCTTTAAATTATTGCAAAATGAAATTCAATAATATATAATAGCAAAAAATGAATGAAGGAGAATTAATATGAAAAAATCTTTAAGTATAGTAATTATAATTATTTTAATCCTGGGCTTAATAGCTGGAATAGTTGCTGGAAGCTACAATAGAATGGTAGCAAGTAGAGAAGCTGTGGACACAGCATATTCTAATCTAGATGTATCATTGCAAAGAAGAGCAGATTTAATTCCAAATTTAGTAAATACAGTAAAAGGGTATACAAACCATGAAACAGAGGTTATAGATAAGGTGACAAGTGCAAGAACAAAATATTTAAACGCATCTTCAACAGATGAAAAAATAGCGGCAAACAATGAAATCTCACAAGCTTTATCTAATTTATTAGTGGTTATTGAAAATTATCCGGATTTAAAATCATCTTCAAATTATACACAACTTGCAGATGAACTAAGTGGTACAGAAAATAGAATTGCAGTTGCTAGAAGAGATTATAATGAAGCAGTAAAAACATATAATTTATCAATAAAAAAATTTCCAAAGAATATTTTAGCAAATATGTTTGGATTTGATGCAGCAACATACTTTGAAGCAAGTGAATCAAGCAAAGATGTACCAAATGTTTCATTTGATTAAAAATTTGATTATAAAGGAGAAAATTAGGAGTTATATAAATAACTTCTAATTTATTAATAATATGAGGGGTAAAAAAATTTTAAAAGATATAAGATATATTATTTTGAGTATATTAATTTTTCTTTGTATACTTAATACAAAAACAGAGGCTGTCGTAAGTCAAACTAGGGAATTCTATGTAAATGATTCGGCGAATGTATTAGATTATGACTTAGAAAATTATATTATTTCTACTAACAAATCTTTAAACTCACAAACGGGTGCGCAAATTGTTGTAGTAACGGTTAATAGTTTAGAGGGAAAAGAAATCGAAGAATATGCCAATGAATTATTTAGGCAATATGGAATAGGCAATAAGACGAAAAATAATGGTGTTTTAATATTACTTTCTATCAATGATAGAAAATCTAGAATAGAAGTTGGATATGGTTTAGAAGGAGCATTAAATGATGCTAAAACAGGTCGTATTCAAGACAATTATATGATTCCATATTACAAAGAGAATAACTGGCAAGAAGGAATAAAGAATGGTTACAATGCAATATTAGAAGAGGTAAAGCAAGAGTACAGTATAAGTGTAGATGGAAGTATAGAGCCAGTAAAAGGGAAAAATGACGACATTCAAAATTTTAATTCCGGAGTAATTTCTTTTATATTTATTGCTTCTATGGTTATAGTACCGCTTTTGGGTAAAAAGGCAAAAAAGATAACGAGAATAATATCTGCTATTTTACTAAGCGGAAGTACAGTACTAGCAATAGCTACTAGCGAATTAATATTCATTTATATAGCTTTTATTAGCTTTTTTATATTAATTTCAAGCTTTTTTTCAGGAAAAGGCGGAGTATTCTATGGCGGAGGTGGAAGCTCTTTTGGTGGAGGTTCATCAGGCGGCGGATCCCATGGCGGAGGTGGTTCATCAGGCGGAGGAGGCTCTTCTAGAAGTTTCTAACTGAAAATAGTATAAAAAACAAAAATATAATGCAAAAGTACTTGACAAATCAATGAAAATGGTGTAAAGTATATAAGCATTACATATTGGATTTGAGGTGAAAATATGGAAAGAAAAATAGAACTTGGAATTTTATGTGATATATATGCTAACCTTTTAACAAAGAAGCAATATAGCATATTAAATAATTACTTCAATGACGATTTATCTTTATCAGAAATTGCCGAAAATAACAATATAACAAGGCAGGCTGTAAATGACATAGTAAGGAAAGGGGAAAATAAGCTTCTGGATTACGAAAAGAAGTTAGGAATTATGAAAAAAACAGTAAATCAAGAGAAACTAATTCAAAACATCTTAGGTGAACTTAACAAAATTACTAATGCTTCTTCAGATAAAAAAGTAGAAAAAATATTAGAAAATGTAAAAAAAGAATTAGTATCCTTAAATGTATAGTTCAAATGAAAAACGTGGAGGTTTAAAATATGGCTTTTGAAGGATTATCTTCTAAATTGCAAGAATTTACAAAGAAATTAAGAGGAAAAACAAGAATTAATGAATCAGACTTAAAAGAAATGCTAAGAGAAGTAAAACTTGCATTACTTGAAGCAGATGTAAATTATAAAATAGTTAAAGAATTTATAAGCACAATCCAAGAGAAAGCATTAGGGCAAGACGTTTTAAAATCATTAACGCCAGGTCAACAAGTTGTAAAAATAGTAAAAGACGAACTTGTAGAATTACTTGGAGGAACAGAGAGTAAAATTAATTTTAGCCCAAACCCACCAACAATTATTATGTTAGTTGGTCTTCAAGGATCTGGTAAAACTACAACAGCTGGAAAGTTGGCGAATCTATTAAGAAAGCAAGGTAAAAAACCATTGTTGGTAGCATGCGATGTATATAGACCAGCTGCAATAAAACAATTGCAAGTTGTAGGAGGGCAACTAGGGATTCCTGTATTTGCTAATGAAAACTCAAAAGATGTTGTTCATATAGCAAAACAAGCATTAAATATTGCAAACTCAAAATTAAATGATGTTGTAATATTAGATACTGCTGGTAGACTTCACATAGATGAAGAATTAATGAATGAATTGAAAAATGTAAAAGAAAATGTTCATCCACATGAAATACTATTGGTAGTAGACTCTATGACAGGTCAAGATGCAGTAAATGTTGCAGAAAGCTTTAATGAGGCACTTGGAATAGATGGTGTTGTACTAACTAAGTTAGATGGTGATACTCGTGGTGGTGCAGCATTATCAGTAAAGAAAGTTACAGGAAAGCCAATTAAATTTGCTGGTACAGGAGAAAAGCTAAGTGAACTTGAAGTATTTTATCCAGATAGAATGGCATCAAGAATATTAGGAATGGGAGATGTCCTTTCAATAATTGAAAAAGCAGAAGAATCATTTAATGCAGAAGAGGCAGAAAAGCTTACAAAACAGTTAACCAAAAAAGAATTTGATTTAAATGATTATTTGGCACAATTAAGACAAGTAAAGAAAATGGGATCATTTTCATCATTATTAAAACTAGTTCCTGGAATGGCAGATATAAAGAATTTAAAAGTAGATGAAAAAGAATTTGTTAGAATAGAAGCATTAATTTGCTCAATGACAGATAAAGAAAGAAGAAATCCAAAAATACTGAATGCAAGTAGAAGAATACGTATCGCAAAAGGTAGCGGTACTTCGGTTCAAGAAATAAACAAATTCATGAAATCGTTTGAAATGACTCAAAAAATGATGAAGAAAATGAAAGATAGCAAGTCAATGAAAAAAATGATGAGTCAAATGAAAAATATGGATCCGAAAGATTTAAAGAAAATGATGTAGTTATAAATATTTAAGCTAATATATAGCTGAAAATAATTATATATAGATATGTAAAATAGAAAGTAGAGGTGAATTATAAATGGTAAAAATAAGATTACAAAGACAAGGTGCTAAAAAAGCTCCATTCTATCACATCGTTGTTGCTGATTCTAGATCACCAAGAGATGGAAGAATAGTTGAAAAGATTGGAACATATGATCCAATGACTGACCCAGCTACAATAAAATTAGATAAGGAAAAGGTTGAATACTGGATAAAAAATGGTGCAAAACCAACTGACACAGTTAAAGCTTTAATAGAAAAAGCAAATTAATTAGCTAAAGGAAAGGCACAATAATATGGAAGAAATATTAAAAACAATAATAGAAAATCTTGTAGAAAACAAAGAAGAAGTAAAGATAACAAGAATTGATGACGAAAAAGGAATACTTTTAAAAGTTAAAGTTGCTCAAGAAGATATGGGAAAAGTAATTGGTAAACAAGGAAAAGTAGCAAGAGCAATAAGAACAATAATGAAATCTATTACTTCAAATGAGCAAAAAAATGTGGGAGTAATATTTGAGGAAGAATAGGTAAGTGATATGGTAAAATATTTTGAAATTGGTCAGATTGTAAATACATTTGGTATAAAAGGGCAAGTTAAGGTAATGCCATATACAGATGATATAAAAAGATTTGATGAATTAAAACAAATATATATAGATAAGAAAAATCAGTTGCAATTATTCCAAATAGAACAAGTAAGTTATCATAAGAATATGGTAATTCTAAAATTAAAAGGAATTGATACCATCGAAGAAGCAGAAAAGTATAGGAATTGCTATTTAAAAATAGATAGAAAAGATGCGAAAGAGCTTCCAGAAGGTACATATTATATAGCTGACTTGTTAGGATTAGAAGTCTGTACAAACGATGGTAAAAAACTAGGAAAACTAGTTGATATATATAACAGCGGAAGTTGTGATATATACGTTGTAAAAGATGATAATGGAAAACAAATATTATTGCCAAATATTCCAGATTTGAAAAAAGAGATTGATTTAGTAAATGAAAAGATAGTAGTATATCCAATAAAAGGGTTACTAGACTAAGGAGAAAAAATGAAATTTGAAGTATTAACATTATTTCCTGAAATGTTTGAACCATTAAAACATAGTATCCTACAAAGAGCTGTTAATGAAAAATATATTAGTATAAATTTAGTAAATATTAGAGATTTTTCAAAAGACAAGCATAAAAAAGTAGATGATACTCCATATGGTGGAGGAGCAGGAATGGTAATGAAAGCAGATGTAGTGTATGATGCATATAAATCTGTCAAACATGAAAATTCAAAAGTTATATATTTATCTCCTCAGGGTAAAAAATTAAATCAAAAAAAGGTTGAAGAATTATCAAAAATAGAAAACATAATATTATTATGTGGGCACTACGAAGGAGTGGACCAAAGAGTATTAGATGAAATTGTAGATGAAGAAATTTCAATAGGTGATTATGTATTAACAGGAGGCGAATTGCCAGCGATGGTATTAATTGATTCTGTTAGTAGATATGTAGAAGGGGTTTTAAATAAAGAATCGACTAAAGAAGAATCCTTTTCTAATGGATTGTTAGAGTATTCTCAATATACAAGACCAGAAATATTTTTAGGAAAACAAGTTCCAGAGGTGCTAAAGTCTGGAAATCATAAAAAAATAGAAGAATGGAGAAGAAATAATTCTCTATTGAATACATTAAAAAAAAGACCGGATCTTTTAAATGAAAAAGATAGGGTAGAAGCAGAAAATATAGTAAAAAATTATAAAATTTAAGAAAGGAGAATATCAATGGATATCATAAAATCAATAGAACATGAACAATTGAAAAATACGATTCCTTATTTAAAAGTTGGTGATACTGTAAGAGTTCATCAAAGAATTAAAGAAGGTAACAGAGAAAGAATCCAAGTATTCGAAGGAATTGTTATTAAGAAACAAGGTGGTAGCGTAAATGCCACATTTACAGTAAGAAGAGTTGCATATGGTGTTGGTGTAGAAAAAACATTTTTATTACATTCACCATTAGTAGAAAAAGTAGAGGTAGTAAGAGTAGGAAAGGCTAGACGTGCTAAACTATACTACTTAAGAGACAGAGTAGGTAAAGCTGCTAAGACAAAGGAAAATGTAGGAGCAAAAATCGAAACTAAATTCTTAAATGTAAAAGAAGATTTAAATGATGAAGTTGCTACAGAAGAAACTCCAGTAGTTGAAGAAGCTTCAGCTGTAGAAACTACTACAGAAGAAAATAAAGCTGAATAATTTTAATAAAAGAAGGTGTTTGTAGAAAATACAAAATAAGCCTTCTTTTTTATTTGCAATTAAACATTGACAATTTTAAACAGTATTATTATAATCATAATTGGTAAAATAAAGATAATTACGGTAAAGCTTTAAAGAAAGGAAATGAATCTTATGATTAATGAAAAGATGTATGAAATTATGAAAAACGGAAGAGGTTTTATTGCTGCATTGGACCAAAGTGGTGGAAGCAGTAAAAAAACTTTAAAATTATATGGAATAAACGAAGATGAATACTCAACAGAGGAAGAAATGTTTAATTTGATCCATGAGATGAGAAAAAGAGTAATAACAAGTAAAGTATTTAATAATGAACATATTCTAGGCACAATTCTTTTTGAAAAAACTATGATGTCAGAAGTAGATGGAAAATTTACAGCTGATTATCTTTGGGAAGAAAAAGGAATAGTATCATTCTTAAAAGTAGATAAAGGTTTGGAAGAAGAAAATAATGGTGTAAAATTAATGAAATCAATACCAATGTTGAAGGAAGAATTGGACGAAGCTAATAAAAAGCACATTTTTGGAACAAAAATGAGATCTGTAATTTATGAAGCAAATGAAGAAGGAATAAAACAAATTGTAGATCAACAATTTGAGTTTGCAAAAATAATATGTGATAATGGCCTAGTTCCAATAATAGAACCTGAAGTAGATATTCATTCTACAGAGAAAGAACTTTGTGAAAAAATATTAAAAGATGAAATTATTAAACATTTAGAAAAATGGAATGCGGAAGATAAAATAATGTTTAAATTTACAATTCCAACAATAGCAAATCATTATTTAGATTTATATAATTATGATGCTGTTGTAAGAATAGTAGCATTATCGGGTGGATATGAAATAGACGAAGCATGTGAATTACTTGCGAAAAATGATAAGATGATTGCAAGCTTCTCGAGGGCATTATTACAAGATTTAAATGTAAAACAAACACAAGAAGAATTTGATGAAGCTTTAAATTCTGCAATAGAAAAAATATATAAGGCTTCTATAGACTAAAATAATAAACCTTTGGAAATTTCCAAAGGTTTATTTATATATTCTAAAAATTAGTTGTCTTTGCTAATTTGAGCGAATTTTTTAAGTTTCTCATATGCTAAATAATTAATACTTCCTGCTGGAAATTTACCGTTTGAATCCTTTCTTCCAGCTGGTACTCCTGTAAGTAATTCAATTCCTTCTTCGATTGTTGAAATTGCGTAAATATGAAATAAATTGTTTTTTACAGCCTCAACAACTTCATCTGATAAATTTAAATTCTTTTCATTTAGAGCAGGTATCATGACACCATGTGAACCATCTAATCCACGTAATTTACATATTTTGAAAAATCCTTCGATTTTTTCGTTTACACCACCAATTGGTTGTATTTCACCTTTTTGGTTAACTGATCCAGTAACAGCGATTGATTGATTAATTGGTATTCCAGATAGACTAGAAAGTATAGCATACAATTCCGTACTTGAAGCACTATCGCCATCTACGCCATTATATAGTTGTTCAAAACATAAACTTGCTGTTAATGAAAGAGGCATATCTTGTGCAAATAAATCACCTAAATATCCATTCAGAATTAATACACCTTTTGAGTGAGATGAGCCAGATAATTCAACTTCTCTTTCGATATTTATGATTCCATTTTTACCAACATAAGTGCTAGCAGTGATTCTAGTAGGTAAGCCAAAGGCATAATCACCTATGCTAAGAACGGTAAGTCCATTTATTTGACCAACTTGATATCCAGAAGTATCAATTAATAATGTATTATCTGTAATCATTTCAATATATTTTTCATTATATTTTTGAACTCTTTCTTCTCGTTCTTGCAAGGTTTTATTAATAATTTCAGCAGTAACTACTTTTTCTTTTGCCAGTTTTGCCCAAGTGCAAGCTTCACCAACTATTTGAGTAAGTTCGCTAAAACGTGTTGATAATTTTTCTTGATTATTGCATAACCTAGAAGCAAACTCAATAATCTTACTCATAGCAGATTTATCAAGTGGAGGAAGCTCTTCTGTTTCACAGAAACCACTTATAACACGTGCAAGTTTATTAGAGTTTTCCAATGTCATAGGAGCGTCATCTTCAAATTCTACTTTAATCTTGAATAATTTTCTGAAATCATAGTCAACTGATAATAAAGTTTGATAAATATTTTCATTACCTATTAAAATTACTTTTAAATCCAATGGAATAGGTTCAGGCTTTAAAGAAACCATAACCATTGAAGAACGTTGTTCTACTAGATTATCAATTCCTAATTGTTTTGTTCTTAAAACTTTTTTTAACGTTTCATAGCATAAACTATTTGATACTAAATCTGCAGCTTGGAATATAATATATCCACCATTTGCAATATGCAATAGTCCAGGTTTTAGCATCGTATAATCAGTTTTTAAACTTCCATAATAATTCTCGTATTCTAGTTTTCCAAATATATTAGGATATGAATAATTTGAATCCATTATTACAGGAGCGCCTTCTGTAGCACTGTTATCAACAAATAAATTAACTCTATAATTTAGCCAAGGTTTAGGACTTTCAATTTTAGGACCCTGCATAGAATTTTTATTATCCTTTTCATCAGGAGCTAAAAATGCGTCTATATTCTTTAAAATATCTTTTTTGATATCATCTAAAAATTTTGTTATTTTTCTATTTCTTTTAAAATTAGATTTTATATAATTTATATGAGCATTAACTGTAAGTAAAGCTACATTTGATTGCCATTCATTAACTTTCTTTTCAGATTCTTGCTGTATAGATTTGATCTCACTAATAGCATCCATTACATGTTGTTGAACGATAGAAGATTTATCTTCATACTCTTGTTTTACCTTATCATCTAATTTTTCAAACTCTTCTTGCTCAATAGTTTTTCCGTTAACAACAGGCATCATATAGATTCCATTATTAGCAGATTTTACTTGAAAACCATACTTAGCAGATTTCTCATTTAATTTTGTCATTAAAGCAGTACGTTTATCTTCGTATTCTTGCTTAATAAGAACTTTTTCTTTTTCAAAATCTTCATTATTAAAAGTTTGTTTAATATCTGTTTTGATATCTTTAATAAACCTGTCCATAGTATCTCTAAAAACTTTACCTTGTCCAGCGGCTAAATTTAAAGCTATTGGCTCGTTGGGATTATCAAAGTTATATATATAGCACCAATCCTGTGGAACCTTTTTCTTTTTAGAAATAGTATCTAAGTAATTTTTAGTATACATAGTTTTGCCAACACCTGTAGGCCCCTCAAGATATAAGTTATATCCATTAATGTCAACATTTAATCCGAACTCTAAAGCTTTTATTCCTCTATCCTGACCAATACCGCCTCTAATAGGTTCTAAATCGGAAGTGGTTTCAAAATTGAAAATATTTGGGTTACAAGTTGTTTTTAATTTTTTGTATGAAAGTTCATTTTTATTTTTCATTTGTAAATTCCTCCTTATTTATTTATCCATTTAATTTTAAAGTCATTAAAATTGCATCATCAACATTATTATAATATTTTTTTCTAAGACCGACCTGCTTAAAATTATACTTTTTATATAAATTAATTGCAATAGAATTCTTGCTATTTACTTCTAAATTTATACATGACAAATTTTCACAAAAAGATATAATGTATTCAAGCATTGCAGAAGCAATTCCATAATGTCGGTAATCTTTTCTAGTAACTATGTTCATCAATTCTGCTTCATCGCATATTTTTTTTATTCCTGTAAAACCTACAATTTCGTTATTATATTTAGCAACAAAAATAGTGGAAAGCTGAGAGTACAATTCTTCTAGTAAAGTTTCGTAACTCCAGAAACTATCAAAAGAATCTAAAAGAATATTTTGAATGCTTTCTAAGTCATTTATGCTCATTGCAGATATTTCTATTTTATTTTTCTCCATCTAAATTCCTTTCTGCTTGTGATTTTCTTAAGTAAATAGGAGATATAGAATTAGAGTCTCCATAAAATCCATTAAGATATTTAGAATAAGCACATTTTGCTAAAGAAATACTAGATTGTGAATTTTGCGTAGAAAAATGTATGTTTTTATTTTGAAAATTATTAATAATAATATCTTTGTAAGCGATACTTCCGTCACCAACGAAATATATGTTTTCTTGAGATGAAGCAAGAAAATCATTATAAATATTTAGTGCATTATCAATATTATCTGCAAAATTTTTTATTTCAGTCGAATAAATATAATTTTTGTTTGAAAAAATTGCAGAATATAAATTGTTATTTTTAGCATCTATAATAGGGATAATATATCCGTTTTCTTCAATATTATAAGCTAAACTTTCTAATGAAGTAACTCCAACAACGGGAATTCCTTTTACATCTGCAAAGGCTTTTACTGTTGCAACTCCAATTCTTATCCCAGTGAAAGAACCAGGTCCTACACAGCATGCTAGCAAATCAATATTATCTAAAGAAAAATTTACTTCTTTAAACATTTCATCAATAAGTGGCATTAATTTTTGAGAATGAGTTTTTTCATCCGCATTATTCTTAACTGAAATGATATTAAATGTTGAGTTATTAGCTTCTACAATTGAGATTGAACAATTTTTAGAAGATGTATCTATAGATAAAATTTTCATTATAAAATCCTTTCTTATTTTGATTCGATTTTTAAGATTCTGTAATCAGGGTTTTCGTTAGATCTTGAAAAAGATATTTTAGTGTAGGGAATATCCAAAATAGGTTCTATTAATTGCCCCCATTCAAATATGCATGCACCATTATTTAAGTATTCTTCACCACCCATGGCAAAGAACTCATCTATATCAGATAATCTATATAAATCGAAGTGGTATATATTAAAATTAGGAGTATTATATTCATTTACTATTGTGAAAGTAGGGCTAGAGATTTCATCTTCTAAGTTGTAATGTTTTAAGATTCCTTCTGTAAATTTAGTTTTCCCGTGAGCCCAAATCTCCAGTTAATATTATAACTGAATTTTTATTTAAATTATTGGCAAATTGGTCTGCAAAGTTTATTGTATCTTGTTCGCTTTTGGATATAAATTCGTACATTATAAGAGCTCCTTTTAATATAAATAAATCAAACATATTTTATAATAATATTACAAAATTTGCAAGCTAGATATTTGTTATATTTCCTTGATTTTATAGAGCTTGTGTTATAAAATAGCAATAAATAAAATTTGAAAGAAGAGAACAATGTTTGAAAATATTAAAGTAATAAAAAGAGATGGAAAAAAAGTTGATTTTGATGGCACGAAAATAGCATTAGCAATTAAAAAAGGTTTTGATAGTATAAATGATGAGAGCAATAAAAAATACACTGAAAATGATGTAAATAAAGTTTATAATTTAGTTATAAATCAAATAATGGCTTTAGAAGTGGATAAAATTAAAATAGAAGAAATACAGGATATGATAGAAGAGAAGCTAAAGGACGAAAATTATTTAGATGTATTTAAGTCATTTTCTGAATACAGAGAAAGAAGAGCGCAATCTAGAAGAATCTTTTTAGAAGAGAAGAAGCAGCATAAATTTTTGAAAGCTTTAGAGGATTTAACATTAAAAACTTCTTCAAACGAAAATGAAAATAATACTCCATTAGAGTTAATGGTAGATTATGGAAGCACTGTTTCGAGAGAATTTGCCAAAGCTTATATAGTAAAGAAAAAGATGGCGGAGCTACAGGAATCGGGAGAAATACATATACATGATTTGAATTTTATGCCATTGGGAACAACTACAACATCTCAAATAAATTTGTTATCACTTTTTGATGAAGGATTTAAAGCAAAGAACATTTGTATAAGAGAACCACAAAATATAATGTCATATTCTGCATTAGCAGTAATAGCGATAACACTAAATCAAAAAGAACAGCATGGATGCCAATCAATTCCAGCATTTGATTATTATATGGCGCCAGGAGTATTGAAAACATTTAAAAAGCAATTTCAAGAAACAATAAATGATATTTTAGCGTATACTGATTTAGATAAATTTGCGGCTATAAATGGAATAGAAAGAGAAATTGAAAGGCTAGAAACGATAAAGTTTGACATAGCAATTTTTGATAAATATTCAAGAGAGTCAGAACAGTTAAAGAGAGTATTTAGAATTGCTTATGAATCAACATTAAAAAAATTGGAAAAAGCGGTTGTGCAAGCAGTTGAGGCATTTGTGCATAATATAAATACGATAGATTCAAGAGGAATAAAATCAAAATTATATCCAAGCATTAATATTGGAACAGATATTTCACCAGAAGGCAGATTGATTACAGACAAGATATTAGATGCTATTGATTATGATTCTATGTCTCCAGTAGTAATATTTAAAGTAAAAGAAGGTATAAATTTTAATAAAGAAGACCCAAATTATGATTTATATAAAAAAGCAATCGATGTATCTAGCAGAAGGCTATATCCAAATTTTAGCTTTTTAGATTCAACTTATAATAAAAAATTCTATGTGAGAAATAATCCTGACAGAGAAGTTGCGTATAACACGATGAACATGAGAGTAATGGACAATATAATAGATGATGATAGGGCAATAGCATCTAAAAGAGGACTTATATCATATACAACAATTAATTTGCCTAGAATAGGTATAAAAAATAATAACAATCAATCAGATAATTATGAAAGTTTTTTCAATGAGCTAGAAGAAAAAATGGATATAATAAAAGACCAATTATTGGACAGGTTTGAAAAACAGGGAAATAAAAAAGTTCATGAATTTCCTTTCTTAATAGGTGAAGGAATTTTATTAGACGGTGAAAGAGCAAAACCAGAGGACAAGATTAGAAAAGTAATAAAACAAAGTAGTATGGGAATTGGTTTTTTAGGGTTAGAAGAATGTTTAATTGCTTTAACTGGATATACCCGTACACAAAATAAACAAACAAAAAAATTAGGACTAAAAATAATTGATTTTATGAGAAATAAAGTTAATGAATATAGTACTAAATATAACCTTAATTTTGTACTAATAGGGGTGGATGATAAGAAGGTATCGGAAGAATTTATGGCGCTAGATAAAGCAATCTATGGAAAGTTAGAAAAGATAACAGATAAAGAACTATATACAGAGTCTTTTTATATTCCAGAAGGTGAAAAATTAGAAGAAAAAATAGAAATAGAATCACCTTATCATGAGCTTACAAATGGAGGACATATAATAAATTTGAGATTAGAAGAAAAAAATCCAGAAGCGGTGGAAGCAATATTGAAAGAATTAAAAGAAAAAAATGTAGGATATGCTAGCGTAAACTAAGTTTCTGGAGGAGTGCAATCGAAAGGAGAAAGTGAAGTGAATAAAACTAAAAGAAAAATATTTAATACTGCAGTTAAATTATTTGCAGAAAAAGGATATGATAATGCTAGTACAGAGGAAATAACTGCTATAGCAGGTGTTGCCAAAGGGTCTTTATACTATCATTTTTCAAAAAAAGAAGATATATTTGATATGATGCTCAAAGAGGGAATGGATTTATTAAAAAATAGTGTAGAGATTAAAACTAAAAAATGCAATACAGCATTAGACAAGGTAAAAGCAGTAATTTTAATTGAAATAAAAGTAATGTTTAAATATGAAGATTTTGTAAATGTGGTGCTTTCTCAGATATGGGGTTCAGAGAAAAGAAGCCAGAAATGTAAATGTGCTGTTTTTGAATATATAAAAATTCTGGAAGGAATTGTGCAAGAAGGGATAGACAATGGAGAATTTTATGAAAGTGATGTTGAAGCAACGGCATCTGCTATATTTGGTGTTACCGTTTCTAGCTTGTTGTATAGATTAAAGAAAAATAGAGAAGTAGATGTGGAAAGAGTTTACAAAGGATTTATAGATAGTGTAACAAGAACATTAAGTAAAAATACATAAAGTTATTGTACTGACCTCCCAAATTAAAGACAATTGTCAAGAAATATGTTATAAAAATTATATAATATAAAAAGGAAGACAGAAATGAAAAACAAAGATATAATTGAATTTAATAATATTAAAGAGATAATTTATAACTCAGCTAAAATATATAAAGACAATATTGCGTTTACAATTAAACATCAAAATGAAAAAGAAATAGAGTATCAGGATGTTACATATAAAGAACTATTAGATGATATAAATGCATTAGGAACAGCAATGTATTTAAAAGGCGCTAAAAACAAAAGGGTAGCAATAATAGGAAAAAATAGATATGAATGGATAGTTACTCATTTAGCTAATTTACTTGGTGGAATAGTATCTATACCATTGGATAAAGATTTACAATTAGAGGAACTGGAAAATTCTTTAATAAGAAGCAAAGCAGATTATATAGTTTTTGATGAAAAAATAGTAGATAGAATCGAAGAAATAAAGAAAAATAATAAAACGAATCTAAAAGATTACATATGCATGTCAAATATTAGTGGATATGAAACAGTACCTAATTTGATAAATGAAGGAAAAAAGCAGATTAAGAATAATAATGAATATGTGAATTTTAAAATTAAAAATAATGATATGAATATATTACTTTTCACATCAGGTACTACTTCAAAATCAAAAGCTGTAATGTTGTCTCAAAGAAACATTGCTTCAAATGTATATGCTTTACAAACTTGTGAAGACATAAGACCTACTGATGTAAATATTGCTTTTTTACCATTTCATCATATATTTGGCTCAACCTGTATGCTTGTAATGCTTGCCTGTGGAGCGAAGACAGTATTCCCAGATGGATTAAGATATATAAAGAAAAACTTGAATGAATATAAAGTATCAGTATTTGTTGGAGTTCCAATTCTAGTCGAGGCAATTTATAAAACTATAATGAAAGAAATAGATAAAACAGGAAAAACAGAACTTATTAATAGTGCACTGAAAATAAGTAAGGTATTAAAAAAATTTCATATAGATGTTAGAAGAAAATTATTTAAACAAATAATTGATGCTTTAGGAGGAAAATTAAGATTTATTATTTCTGGTGGAGCTCCTGCAGACCCACTGATTTCAAAAGGGTTTAATGATTTTGGAATTAAAACAGTTCAAGGCTATGGACTAACCGAAACATCACCTGTAATTGCAGCAGAAGATGATAAACACATGAAAAATGGATCAATTGGAATTAATATGAAAAATGTTGAACTAGAAATAGTAAACAAAGATGAAAACGGAATTGGAGAAATAAGGGTTAAAGGACCTAATGTTATGCTGGGCTATTATGAAATGCAAGAAGAGACAAATAAGGTTTTAAAAGATGGCTGGTTTTACACAGGAGATCTAGGATATAAAGATGAAGAAGGATATCTTTATATTACTGGAAGAAATAAAAACATGATTGTATTAAAAAATGGCAAGAAAGTATTCCCAGAGGAAATTGAAACTATATTAAATAGACAAGAATTGGTTTTGGAATCCATGGTATTTGGGCTACCTGAAAAAGATGATAAAAACGATGTTAAATTAGCAGTGAAGATAGTATATGATAAAGAAATTGTATTAGAGAAATATCCTGGTAAAACAGAAGAAGAATTATACAAGATTATATGGGAACAAATAAAAGAAGTAAATAAAACATTTCCTAAATATAAACATATTCAAAAAATGCTCTTAAGCAGTGAAGAGTTGATTAAAACATCAACGAAAAAAGTTAAAAGACAGGAAGAATTAAAAAATATTTTAAATTATAATTAGGGGCAAATAAAAACAAAAAACGCATTTGTAACTTGGCGGTTCAATGCGTTTTTTGCATATTAATCGTCAAACCACGTATGTGGATTCTCCATTTTCTATATTTATTATATTCAAAACTGTTATAAATTTTTATAACATGGAGCGGGTAGCGAGAATCGAACTCGCGCGACCAGGTCGGAAGCATGGCATTCTACCACTAAATTATACCCGCAAATCTAATTTAAAGTATACCATTAAAAAAATAAAATTACAATATATTACTTGTAAAATAAAAGAAAAATATGATATCATATAAAATAATTTTATTTCAATAAACAGAATTATTTAACAAAAAATAGATAAAATAAAATTAATATATTTGTAATATAAGAGGAAGAAAAATGGAAGATGAAAAATGGTTTGCGGAATCTGAAGAGGAGATAATAAAAAAATTAAATTCTAACAAAATAACAGGAATAACAGAAGAAGAAGTAAAAAGTAGACAGGAAAAATATGGACTAAATGAATTGCAGGAAAAAGCTAAAACTCCAATGATTATAAAATTTTTAGAACAATTTAAAGATTTTATGATTATTGTTTTAATTATTGCTGCAATTGTTTCTGGTGTTGTTGGATATTTACAAGGAGAAGGTTTTACAGATTCTATTATAATTTTTGTAGTTGTAATTGTTAATGCGATTATTGGGGTAGTACAGGAAGATAAGGCAGAAAAATCTTTAGAAGCATTAAAAAAGTTGAGTTCATATTCTGCAAAAGTGGTAAGAAATGGAAAAATATTAGTTGTACCATCAAAAGAACTAGTTCCAGGAGATATAGTAATTTTAGAAACAGGTGATTATGTACCAGCCGATATAAGATTGATAGAAGCTGTGAATTTAAAAGTACAAGAATCTTCTTTAACGGGCGAATCTGTACCAGTTGAAAAATATACAAATATAATTACACAAGAAAATGTTGGCATAGGTGACAGAACCAATATGCTGTTTTCATCAAGCTTGATTACTTATGGTAGAGGAAAAGGCATTGTTGTTGAAACTGGAATGAAAACAGAGGTGGGAAAGATTGCAGGTATATTAAATAATACGGAAAAATCGGAGACACCATTACAACAAAGATTAAATAAATTAGGAAAAACACTTGGAATAGCTTCATTAATAATTTGTGCAATAATATTTTTAATAGGAATGCTACAAGGAAAAGAAGCAATTGATATGTTTATGACTGCTGTAAGTTTAGCAGTAGCAGTAATTCCTGAAGGTTTGGCAGCAGTATCAACAATAGTGCTTGCAATAGGTGTGCAAAGGATGGTAAAAAAACACGCTATAGTAAAAAAATTGCCAGCAGTTGAAACTCTAGGAAGTACATCTGTAATATGCTCTGATAAAACAGGAACGTTAACGAAAAATCAAATGACAGTGCAAAAATTGTTTTATAATAACAAGGTTGTGAACATAGAAGAAATAGATACAAACATTGAAAATGAAGAATTAGAGAAACTAGTTAATATTTCAATGTTATGTAATGATACAAAAATTGGAGAAAATAGAAAACTAACTGGAGATCCTACAGAAACAGCTCTGGTTGATATGGGATTTAAATTAGATTTTACTCCAGCAGTATTTGAACAAATGCCAAGAGTTTATGAAATTCCATTTGATTCGGATAGAAAATTGATGACAACAGTTCATAAAATATCGGATAATAAATTTGTAGTGTACACAAAAGGTGGAGTAGATGAACTACTAAATAAATGCAGTGGGTATCAAGTTAATGGAAAGATAGAGAAAGACATAAAGAGTGCTAAAAAAATAATTGACAATGTAAATGATGAATTAGCCGAAAAAGCGCTAAGAGTATTGGCAATGGCATACAAGGAAATAGATTATATGCCAACAACAAATGAAAATTTAGAAGAAAATTTAATATATGTTGGAATGGTTGGAATGATAGATCCACCAAGAGAAGAAGTAAAAGATGCCGTTCAGAAATGTAAAACTGCGGGAATAAAAACTGTAATGATAACTGGAGACCACAAATCAACAGCGATAGCAATAGCAAGAGAATTAGGAATATTAGAAGATGGGCAAGAGGCAATTACAGGTTCAGAACTTGCAAATATGAGTGATGAAGAGCTAACAAGAAGAGTAGAAAATATTAGAGTGTATGCTAGAGTTTCACCAGAACATAAAGTAAGAATTGTAAGAGCATGGCAAGCACATGGGCAAATTGTTGCAATGACTGGTGATGGCGTAAATGATGCTCCAGCACTAAAAAATGCAGATATAGGATGTGCCATGGGAAAGTGCGGAACAGATGTTGCTAAAGAAGCGGCAGATATAATTTTAACTGACGATAATTTTGCAACAGTTGTATCGGCTGTAGAAGAGGGCAGGCGAATATATGATAATATAATAAAAGCAATACAGTTTTTGTTGGCTAGTAATGTTGGAGAAGTTGTGGTACTATTTTTAGCAATATTATTAACACCATATTTAGCAAATAAATTTGGAATCACAATAGGTTTAATAGAGCCTTTATTACCAATACACATTTTATGGATAAATCTAGTTACAGATTCACTTCCAGCACTTGCACTAGCTTTCGACCCAGCTGATAAAGAAATAATGAAAAGGCAACCAGTAAAATCTAATACAGGGATATTTACAAAAAGCATGACTTGGAGGATTGTATATCAGGGAATAATGATAGGAGGATTATCGTTAATTGCGTTTATAATCGGATTATCAACAAAAGATGTTCCAACAATAGAAGGATTAACAAACGAACAAGTAAAAGTAGAAATTGGACAAACAATGACATTTATAGTACTTGCGTTTTCGGAACTAATTCATGTGTTTAATATTAGAAATAACAAAGAATCAATATTTAAAACTGGAGTAGGAGGTAACAAGCAATTATTTGGAGCAATTGCAATTTCTAGCTTACTTATGATTGTTATTCTTGCAATTCCTGCATTAAGAAGTATATTTAGCATACCTGTATTACCAATAGGAAACATAATAGAAATTATAATTTTAATATTAGCTCCAGTAGCTATTGTGGAGATATTTAAATTATTAAAAATAAATGGCAAGACAAATTAATAATATACTTTAAAATATAAATAATTTGTTATATAATGTGTAAAAATATATCAAGAGGCAGAAAAATGTATGATTTAATAATAGTAAAAAAGATAAGAACGAAAAGAGTTATTTTTATAGGAATAATAGTAGTGGTTATAATAAGTATAGTAACTATACTAGGTATGAACAAAGCTCAAAAAGAATATAATGAAAAATATGCGGAAGAACTTGAAAAACAAAGGGTAGAAGCAATAGAAAATGAAAAAAATAATGAAGAGATAAGAAATACAAAAATAAAAAACGAACATATAGAAAAAACAAGTAAACCGCTAACAGAAGAACAACAGCATAATATTTTGCATATATATAATGATACTGGAGAAAAAAGAGTGTTTTTAACATTTGATGATGGACCTACAAAGGCAGTAACTCCATTTATCTTAGATACATTAAAAAAAGAGGATGTAAAAGCAACATTCTTTTTACTTGGGGTTAATGCTCAATATAATGCAGAATTGATAAAAAGAGAATTCGATGAAGGACATTACATTGCAAACCATGGCTATTCGCATAAATATAAAGAGGTATATAGTTCTCCAGAAGCTACGTTTGATGAATATAATAAAACAGAACAAATAATAAGAGATGCGTTAGGCAATCAGAATTATAGGTCAAATTTATTTCGATTTCCAGGTGGCTCGAATGGCGGATATTATAATGAAATAAAACAAACTGCGAAAGCATATTTAAGAGAACAAGGAATTGTACATTTGGATTGGAATGCACTATCACAGGATTCTGCGGGGACATATACAAAAGAGCAATTGCTACAAAACGTGATAGATACAATAGGTGATAAACAAAGTGTAATTATACTAATGCATGATTCAGCAGATAAAATATTAACTTCAGAAATGCTGCCAGATTTGATACATTATTTAAAAGAAAAAGGCTATAGCTTCAAGAATATTTATGATATAATATAGAAGTAGGAGAAAATTTATGTATGATGTAATAATTATAGGCGGAGGCCCTGCAGGAGTTAGCACAGGCTTATATGTAAAAAGGGCACGGGTTTAATGTTTGTATAATAGCAAAGGGCGTTGGAGAATTAGATAAAGCAAGTAGAATAGAAAACTATTATGGATTTGAAAATGGAATAACAGGCAAAGAATTGCAGGAAAATGGAATTAAGCAAGCTAAAAATTTAGGAATAAAAGTAGTAGAAAAAGAAGTTGTAGGAATTCAATATGGAACAACGAATGAAGTAAATTTTGAAGTGAAGGTGGCAAACCAAGGCAGAGACGAAAAATATGAAGCTACAATTGTGGTTCTAGCAACTGGTTCAAATAGAAACAAGCCTAATATTTATGGCATAAAAGAATTTGAGGGAAGAGGAGTAAGCTATTGTGCTGTTTGTGATGCTCCTTTCTATAGAAACAAAAATGTTGCAGTATTGGGAAATGGTGATTATGCAATAGAAGAGGTAGAAAATTTGTTGCCCATTGCTAATAAAGTATTAATGCTAACAAATGGAGAGAATACAGCGGAAAATAGAAAAAAAATAAACATAAATAAAAAGAAGATAAAAGAAGTTCAAGGAGATTCAAAGGTGCGAGCAATAGAGTTTGAAGATGGAACTGTTGAAGAAATAGATGGGATTTTTATTGCTCAGGGGATAGCATCTAGCACAGATTTTGCAAGGAAGATTGGTGCTAGAATTGAAAATAATAATATTGTTGTAAATGAGAATATGGAAACAACTATAAATAATTTATATGCATGTGGCGATTGTACTGGAGGAATTTTACAAGTGTCCAAAGCAGTATATGACGGTACAAAAGCAGGTTTAGCGATAATAAAAAAATTAAGAAAAAATAAATAGGAGGAAAAAATATGGAAGTTATATTAACAAGTGAAAACTATGATATGGAAGTAAATGAGTCTCAAATTCCTGTATTAATTGATTTTTGGGCAACATGGTGTGGCCCTTGCAAAGCAATGATGCCAATAGTGGATGAAATTGCAAAAGAATATGAAGGCAAAATTAAAGTGTGCAAGGTTAATGTAGATGAAGCTAGAGATTTAGCAGCAAAATTTAATGTTATGAGCATACCAACATTTGTTGCAATAAAAAATGGAGAAATAGTTGGAACAATAATAGGTGTACACGAAAAAGAAGAAATATTAAAAATGTTTTAAATTTACTTGACAACATAAATAAAAATGTGCTAATATAATTATTGTTAGCACAACACATGCGGATGTGGCGGAATTGGCAGACGCGCTGGTCTTAGGAACCAGTGTCAACGACGTGGGGGTTCAAGTCCCTTCATCCGCACCAATAAAAAATCAATCAGAAAATAAAATCTGGTTGATTTTTTGTCGTCTAAAAACAATATTAAAATCATCCAAATAAAAAGATAAAATTAGCAGAGTTAGAAGTATATTTAAAAAATATATAAACATTATGTTGATTTGCTTTTTCAATCAAAATATGTTATAATAGATTTAATCTATTGTATTTTACACAACAAAGTACAGAAGAAATTAATCATTTTTTTCTGGAGGGGTTGTGTAAAACCTCCAGAAGATAATTTTAGGAGGTAAGCAGTATGGTAAAGGTTATAGTTTTTGAAAAAAATGGTGAAATTCGGTTAGCAACTTTAATCGATGACGACAAAAGCGTATGCAGAGAGAATTTCACAGATGTTGTTCCGTGTCCTGAGGAATTGTTGGCTTGTGTTCCGAGCGAGATTGCAGAATTCTGCAAAGAAACGGCACCACAATACCTGTACTTCAATTCTGAAGGCAACTGGGAATCAACTAAAGATCCTATACATCTTAACTAGTATTGGTTTCTCCATCACATGTGTAACTAATCATGTGGTGGAGTGACTATTTATTGTTACAAATTCTATATGTTATTTTTGTTAAAAGTATTGATAATTAAAGAAAATTATGTTAAAGTAAAAACAATGAATTGATTGATATTTGTATCAATCGTCAAGAGAGCCAAAAAAGTTGTAGATAACTACTTCGTTGGCACCAATAAGGGAAAACCGTTTATTAGCTTTTTAGCAATAAGCGGTTTTCTTATTTTTGTGATAATTTAATAAAGAACATGCACATATTTCTTACTACAGAAATAGAATATACAAGGGGAGTTTAATATGGAGAAAATTAAAACAATAGCAAAATATGCAATTAATATTCTTGCAATAATAAGTGCTTTAGTAGCAGGAATTAACGCAGTAGATGGAATAACAATCCCATATGCAGTTCAAATAATACAAGTAATAGCAGTTATACAGGGTGTTATAAGCACGTATTTATTAGGACAAAAAGTAGTAAGAAATAGAGGTGAGAATCGTGAAAATAATAGAGACAAACCTAAAGTTTAAACAGATGGATACAAGAAAAAGTACAAATAGGATAATACTTCACCATGCGGCAGCCATAAATTGTTCAGCAGAAGATATTCATCGTTGGCATCTAAATAATGGTTGGGCTGGTGCTGGATATCATTTCTTAGTTAGAAAAAATGGTGAGATATATAGATTACGTCCAGAAGATAAGGTGGGTGCTCATGCGTATGGTTCAAATTATGACTCAATAGGAATTTGCTTTGAAGGAAATTATATGGATGAGGGAATGCCAGAAATTCAAAAAAATGTGGGAAAAGAAATTGTAACACAATTAAAAAACAAATATAACATTAGTACAGTACAAGGGCATAGAGATGTTAATGCGACTAGTTGCCCAGGAATAAATTTTCCATTTAATGAAATTGCAAATGGCAAGACAGATGAAATAATAGAAGAGCCAGCTGAAACTAACCATTCTGATAAAATTGCTACGATACAAAGAACATTAAATGAAATGTATGGAACAAATATAGATATAGATAGTATTTATGGCAAAGAAACAAAAAAAGCATTGGTAAAAGGATTACAAACAGAGCTAAATAAGCAATTTAATGCAAAATTATATGTTGATGGTATATTTGGTAAAAACACCTATAATGCATGTGTGAATGTTCGAAAGGGTGCAACAGGAAATATAACTTGGTTAATTCAAGCTATGTTGATATGCCATTCTTTTGATATTGAAGCAGATAAGATATTTGGCGTAAATACGCAAAATGCTGTAAAAAATTTCCAAACAAGAAATGCTTTAGCAGTAGATGGAATTGTTGGAAAAGAAACATTTAATAAGTTGTTTAAGTAAGTATAGTCAAGCTGAAATGCTTGGCTATATTTGCAAATTAACATAAAATGTGATAAAATAGAAAACAGTAGTATGTTAAAAAATGAAGCTTTGGAAAGCTTCAAACAACTTAGGAGGTATTGAGAAATGCTGAAAATGACAAAAAATATCTGTGAAGCGACGGCTTTGACCCATTCAGGTCGGTTTCATGCCGATGACGTAATATCGGCTGTGATTCTCAATAAGGTATATGGGAACATTACCTTATTGAGAACTACCAGGGTTCCTGAGAAACTGACGAGTAACGTCGTTGTTTTCGATATTGGTGGTGGAGAGTATGACCATCACCAAAAAGGTGGAAACGGGATGCGAAACAACGGGATTCCATATGCAGCTGCTGGACTCATATGGAGAAGATATGGACATATTCTGCTTAAGAATACGGCTGATCCAATTTATCTGTGGAATGGCATAGATAAATTGCTCATCCAGGGGATCGATGCCATAGATAATGGCGTGATGCCACAAGTAGATTATGAAGCTCAACCTATGAGCTTATCACAGGCTATTGCAGGATTTAATCCGCAGTGGGACACCGACAAAGATATAGATAACTGCTTCTTGCAGGCCGCAGATTTTGCTGCGAGGGTATTTGATAATACCCTTTCTGAATTGAGTTCTAAGTTGCGGGCCCGTGAAATCATAGAGACCTCGATTGAAGCGGCTGAAGGAGGCATTATGGTTTTGCCACGTTTTGCACCATGGCAGAACTATGTATTCGAATCAATAAACCCAAAAGCTGGGAAAATTAAGTTCGTAGTGTTTCCTTCAAACAGAATCGGCTATAACTGGCAGTGTGTGCCGGATAAGCCGGGCGGCTTCGGTCAGAGAAAATCTGTACCGAAGGAATGGTACGGCTTGAAGGATGAGGACATCCAGAGAGTCAGTGGTGTGAAAACTGCCACATTCTGCCACGCAAATGGCTTCATTGGTGGAGCCATGACGCTGGAAGACGCAATCTCTATGGCCAAGAAAGCTATGGAAACTAAATAAGTTGTTTTTGAAAGAAGCAAATTTCACAATTGTGAAATTTGCTTCTTTTGTTTTTTATAAAAAATATTAATAAAGAGTACACAATTTCAAAATTATATGCTAATATGTATTTAATGAAAAAAAGATATTATGGAGGAGAGCATGAAAGAAAAAACATTTAATGACTTAGGCTTAGATGAAGGTGATAAATATTTAAATAAAATCAGTAGTGAATATGATTTGGGAGATTTAGAAACAATCCTAAATAGTGATAGCACAGAAGAAGAGCGAGAAAAAAATATGAGAGATATAAAGGAGAAAATATGAGCGTGATAGAAAAAAATGAAAAGTACGTTGTGGATATAATAGACAATGGAATATCAGGAGAGGGTATTGCCAAGATTGATGACTTTATTGTATTTGTACCTGGAGCAATAAAAAAAGAAAAATGCGAAATACTTATAGTAAAGGTTTTAAGTTCACATGGTTATGGGAAAATAACCAAAATAATAAAACCATCAATACACAGAGTTGAGCCAGATTGTCCAACATATAAAAGATGTGGTGGATGCAACTTAAGACATATAGATTATGAGGAAACTCTAGAAATAAAGAAAGAAAAAGTAGAGAATTTAATAAATAAAACATTTGGAAAAGATAATAAAATAAAAGTAAACAATGTGTTAGGAATGGGAAATCCTTATAATTACAGGAATAAAGCACAGTATCCGCTTGGAGTGGATAAATCTGGAATGCCAATAATGGGAGTTTTTGCAGAAAGAAGCCATGAAATAGTAGAAATGCAAAAGTGCTTAATACAGAACGAGGAAGCAGAGAAAATAGCATTTGCTATATATAAATTTATAAAAGAAAATAACATAAGCGTATATGACGAAAGAACAATGCAGGGCTTGCTAAGGCATATAGTAATCAAAGTAGGAATACGTACTCATGAAATAATGTGTATATTGGTAATAAATGGGAAAAAGTTTCCTCATGAACAAGAACTAGCGGAAATGCTTGTTAAAGAATACAATGTGAAAACTGTAATAAAAAATGTAAACACAAAAAACACAAATGTTATATTAGGCTATGACAATATAATTTTGCATGGAGATGGCTATATTTATGACATGCTAGGAGATTATACATTCAAAATTTCACCAATGTCGTTTTACCAAGTAAATCCAATACAGGCTGAAGCTCTATATAACATTGCATTAGAAAATGCTAATCTAAATGAAAATGATATACTATTTGACTTGTATTGTGGAATAGGTACAATCGGAATATTTGCAGCAAAATCTGTAAAAAAAGTATATGGAATAGAAATTGTAGAACAAGCAATTGAAGATGCAAAGGAAAATGCAAAAATTAACAATATAGATAATATAGAATTTTATTCGGGAGACGTAGAGAAAGTATTAGCAAACTTACTAGAAAAAAAGCAAATATATCCAAATGTAGTTATAGTAGACCCACCAAGAAAAGGACTTGAAAAAAATACAATAGAGACTATTCTCGCAGTAAAACCGGAGAAAGTGGTATATATTAGCTGCAATCCAGCTACAATGGCAAGAGATTTAGAAATGATGAGCGGAGAATATGAAATAAAAGAAATACAACCAGTAGATATGTTTCCTTTTACATCACATGTGGAGTGCGTAACAGTGATGCAATTAAAAAGATAATATGAAGTACATAAGATATTAATGCAAGGAGTTAGAGGATAACATAATAGGTTGGATTAAATTTTTCTTAGAAGCAGTTATTGAAACATCAAAAACAGCAAAAGAAAAATTTAGAAGTGTAGTTGATTTAACAACGATAAATGGAATAGTTAATGCTTTACTAGATAAAGATATCATAACTGAGACAACAGGGTATAGCAGAAATCAGATTTTTGCTTTTGAAAAATATATTAATTTATTTCTAAAATAAAATTTTATATCACGAAAAAAATGAGAAAATTGTGATATAAAGAACCATATCACGACGAAGAAATAGGAGAAATATGAAAATAAATATAGTAATGGTTGAACCAGAGATTCCACAAAATACTGGAAATATAGCAAGAACTTGTGCAATAACGGGAGCTAAATTACATTTAGTTAATCCTTTAGGATTTAGGATAGATGAGAAGTCTTTAAAAAGAGCGGGCCTTGACTATTGGGATAAGTTAGATATAGAAGAGCACGATTCATTAGATGAATTTTTGAAAAAATACAAGCCAGAAAAAAATAATATGTTCTTTGCTACAACAAAAGGAAAAACTAAATATACAGATGTTGATTATTCAAAAATGGATGAGGTATTTGTATTATATGGTAAAGAAACGAAAGGATTGCCAGAATGGCTTTTGGAAAAATACTTGAATACAAAAACAATAAGAATACCAATGCTTCCAACATTAAGGTCACTGAATTTATCAAATTCGGTAGCAATTATCACATATGAAATATTAAGACAAAAAGGTTTTGAAGAAATGGAAGCAGTAAGCCATTATTTTGATTAAAGATGAATATAAAATAATAAAATTAATACACTATAATTAGAGGTGAAAAATGAACAAAATTAAAGTGTATTTAAAATCAGTGTTGATACCTGTAATTATAGGAGGAATTGTGGGAATTATAATATCTTCTTCTATTGATTATAGTAACTTAAGAAAGCCAATGCTAGCTCCACCAAGTATACTATTTCCAATAGTATGGACAATACTTTATATTCTTATGGGAATTTCATATGGAATATTAAGGAATAATGGTGAAGTTGATAAAAAAATTAAAATAATTTATTATGCACAATTACTAGTAAATGCATTATGGTCAATAATATTTTTTACACTAAAATGGAGATTATTTGCTTTTATATGGATTTTAGTGCTAATATTACTAATTGTTATGATGATAATTGAATTTTACAAAAAGAATAAGTTATCAGCCTTATTGCAAATACCATATCTGTTATGGACTGTATTTGCAGCATATTTAAATTTATCTATTTATATATTAAATAAATAAACATAAAAAGAAGGAAAATAAATGATATCAATAAATGAAGCAAAAAGAAAATTACCAACAGACTTTATAGAAAATGTATATGAATTATACGATCCGCTAAAGGTTGACCAGATATTACAAGGAATGATGAATCCGAGAAATACTACAATTAGAGTTAATACAATAAAATATAATATACAAGATCTGATGAGGTATTTTAAAGAAAAAAATATAAAATTTGAAAGAGTCCTATGGTATAGAGATGCACTAATAATAAAAAATGCAACAGAGAAAGAACTACAAAAACTGGAAATATATGAAAAAGGATATATATATTTACAAAGTTTATCTAGCATGGTGCCACCATTAGTATTAAATCCGAAAAAAGGCGAGAAAGTACTAGATTTAACCGCAGCGCCAGGAAGTAAAACTACTCAAATGGCTGCTTTAATGGAAAATGAAGGATATATATTAGCAAATGAATTGGATAAAATAAGGAGTGAGAGATTACAATATAATGTTAAAAGCCAAGGCGCGGAAATAGTAGAGGTAATTAATGGCAGAGGAGAAAAAATAGGAAATTCATATCCAGAATATTTTGATAAAGTTTTATTAGATACACCTTGCAGTGGAGAAGGAAGGTTTTTATTGGGAAAACCTATGACATACAAAGATTGGTCTTTGAAGAAGGTTAATCAATTAGTAAAGATTCAAAAAAAACTATTTGAAAGTGCATATAATGCTACAAAGGAAAACGGAACAATAGTGTATTCTACATGCACAATAAACAAGGAAGAAAATGAATATATATTAGATTGGGCAATAAATACTTTTAACATAAAACTATTAGACATAAATTTGGATATTAAAGAAGCAATAAAAGGTGATAATACAGGCTTGAACAATACTATAGATAAAGCAATAAAGATTCTGCCGTCAAAGAATATGGAAGGATTTTTTGTTGCTAAAATAGTGAAAAATTAAGAATAAATACGAATCGAATAACAAATTGTGAATCTCTGAAATGAGATTCTTTTTGTTTTAAAGAGAAAATAAAATATTTTTCTATAATAGCAAAATAGTAGTTGATTATTTTGTGTGAAAATGATATTATAAAGTCGAAATAACAAATAATAAATCGAAAAGAGGATGACAGATGGGAAAACATTCGGCAGAAAAGCCAGAAGAGAAGCAAAATAATAAACAATACCAAGTAAAAGGGGATAAGAAGAATAGAAGAGGATTAAAAATCTTCTTAAGAATATTGCTAGTATTGCTTATTGTATTATCTATATTAGCAGGTATAGCATGCTGGTTTGTGGGCGACAAATTAGGAAAAATAGGCAAGGAAGAAATAGATAAAACAGCAGTAGGAATCAGTGAAGAAACCTCAAAGCAATTAAAAGAGTATAGAAATATAGCATTATTGGGAATTGATAGCAGAGCGGATGATTATGGCTTAGGTAATAGAAGCGATTGTATAATAATAGCAAGCTTAAATCAAAAAACAGATGAAATAAAGTTAATATCTGTTTATAGAGATACGTATGTGTATGTTACGGAAAACGGAACAAAAAAATTAGATAAAATAACACATGCTTATTCATATGGTGGAGCGCAAAATGCATTGAAATCTTTAAATGAAGCATTGGATTTAAATATAACAGAATATGTAACAGTAAATTTTGACGCAGTAATAGCAGCGGTTGATAGTTTAGGTGGAGTTTATATAGATATAGATAGCTCAGAGCTAAAATATATAAATGATTATATAGATGCAACTTCTCAAAGTTCGGGAATAAAGTCTAGCCATATTACTTCTACTGGTAGACAAAAAGTAGATGGTGTGCAAGCAGTATCTTATTCAAGGATTAGATACACAGCAGGTGGGGATTATAAAAGAACAGAAAGAATGAGAATTGTGGTAGAAGCAATGCTAAGTAAATCTAAAAATTTAGGAATTGGACAATTAAACAGCTTTGCAAATACAATTTTACCAAGAATAAAAACTAATATATCTACAGGTGAAATTATTGGATTACTACCAAGTGTAGCTTCAATGAAAATATCAGAGAGTTTGGGATGGCCTTATGTAACAAAGGGAATAACAACAGATAGATGGTATGGAGTGCCAGTTACATTAAAGAGCAATGTTGAAAAATTGCATAAAGAAATCTTTGGACAAGATAATTATGAAGCATCAGATATAGTAAAAGAAATGAATGATGCGATAATTAAGAAAACTGGATATACGGAATAAAATTGAAGAAACAATAGAGAGAAGGGAATGTTTTACCATGAGCAAGGGAAACTTAGCGGTGAAAGAAGAATTTGATGATATCATAGTAAATGAAGCAGTAATAAATGAACAGTCAGTAAATAATATTAGAATTATCAATAAAGAAAAAACAAATAAAAAAATATTATATAGAGCAACTAAAAGAATGATAGATATAATAGGAGCAATAGTAGGCATTATATTTTTAATACCTACTACAATTGCTGTGTGTTTAGCTAGGAAAATATCAAAAGAAGATAAAGGTCCAGTATTTTATGAACAATTAAGATATGGCAAAAATGGTAAAGTATTTAGATTGTATAAGTTTAGATCAATGTGCATAGGTGCAGACGAAAAGTTAAAAAAATACTTAGAAGAAAATGAAGAAATAAGAAAAGAGTTTCAAAAAACTCATAAATTACAGAATGATCCAAGAATAACTAAAATAGGAAATTTCCTAAGAAAAACAAGCTTGGATGAACTTCCACAAGTGATAAATATTTTAAAAGGTGAGATGAGCTTTGTTGGACCAAGACCTGTTGTTGAAAAAGAAGTGGAAGATTATGGAAAAAATAAAGATAAGTTTCTAAGTGTAAAACCAGGGCTTACAGGTTATTGGCAAGTAAACGGAAGAAGCAACACAACTTATGAAGAAAGAATGGAAATGGAACTTTACTATGTAGATAACTGCTCATTGTGGTTAGATATAAAAATATTCTTTAAAACTTTCATAACAGTATTCAAAAAAGAGGGAGCAGTTTAAAATGACCATTGACATAATTTGCCCATTATATAATGCTGAAAAATATATAGAAAATCAATATAATCAAATAAAGGACCAAAGTTTTTATAATAATATAAAAAATATAAATTATATTATTACTGAAAGCAAGGATGAAACATTGTCTGTGGTTGAAAGAATGCAAAAAGAGGATGAAAAAATAAAATATAGTGAAATAAAAAAACAAGAATTTTCACATAGCTTATCAAGAGAAAAAGTTGCTAAAAACTCAACAGCAGATATTCTAGTTTTTATAACACAAGATGTAAAAATTGAAAGGGAGGATTGGTTAGAAAAACTGACTACTCCTATTGCTAACGGCGATGTTGAAGCGTGTTACAGTAAACAATTATGTGAAAACAGTACAATAGAAAAGTATACTAGAGAATGTAATTATCCTTCTAAATCTGTTATAAAGAGTAAAGATGATATAGAAAAGTTAGGATTAAACACATTTTTCTTTTCTGATGCATCATCTGCAATAAAAACAGATATTTTTAAGAAATTAAATGGATATGATGGAAAAGACTTTCCGACAAATGAAGATATGTATATAGCATACAAGCTAATTACAAATGAGTATAAGATAAAATATTGTGCAGATTCAGAAGTTGTACATTCACACAAATTTACGTTAAAACAACAATACAAAAGATATTGTGATACAGGAAAGTTTTTTAAACAGAATGAGTATTTAAATAAATATAAAGTAAATAAATCTGGAAGTAAGCTAGCAATATATGTATTAAAGAGAGCTTTGCAGGAAAAAAATTGGAGAGTCTTGATTAATTTTATACCAAACATGATGGCAAGATTTATTGGAATGAAAGTGGGAAAAATGTAATGAGACCAAAAGTTTCAGTTGCTATGGCAACATATAATGGAGAAAAATATATAAGAGAACAGATTAAAACGATCTTAGATTGCCTGGAAGAAAATGATGAACTTGTAATTTCAGATGATGGTTCAACAGATAATACATTAGGTATAATAAATAGTTTTAATGATGATAGAATAGTTTTAATAGAAGGTCCCCAAAAAGGAATAAAACAAAACTTTGCGAATGCAATAAAAAATACATCAGGAGAATATATTTTTTTATCTGATCAAGATGATATTTGGGAAAAGAACAAAGTAACAGAAGTAATAAAATGTTTTGAAAAAGAAAATTGTACTTTAGTTGTACATGATGCTGAAGTTGTAGATGAAAATTTGAATATGGTAATGAGTTCATATTATTCTTATAGAAATTCAGGAAAAGGAATAATAAAAAATATTTATAAGAATACGTATATAGGATGTTGCATGGCTTTTTCAAGCAAAGTTAAGAAATATATATTACCGATTCCAAACGACATTGAAATGCACGACCAATGGATTGGAATATTAAATGATAAATATGGAAAAACATATTTCTCAACAAAAAAATTGATAAAATACAGAAGACATTCGCTTAATAATTCTCAAATGAATCATTATGGAATTATAAAAATGATAAAAAATAGATTAACCTTTATTGTTAGATATATGGAGCGTATATATGAAAAAAGATAAATTTAAGCAGTTTTTAATAAAATTTAAAATGATTTTTATAGTTGCAATTGTGTCACTTTTGGCAATTATTTTATATTATAAAGTTAGCAATGTAGTAGCAGCTATTATTTTTGGTATTCTCGCTATATATATAGTTTTTTCGTCGAAAAAAAAGTATGGCGTTTTTATGAATTCAGAAGGTATTTTTGGTGGTGTTTGGTTTGGAATAATAGGACTTGCATGTCTACAGTTACACCAATTCCAAGTTAATTGGTCTGTGATTACTTGGTTTTATCTTATAATGTCATATATACTTTTTTTACTAGGTTATATGTTAAAAAGAAAAAATAATATTCCGGAAAAAGAAAAAAAGAAGATTCCTAAAAAAAGATTTTTACTGTTTCTTTCTTTAGGTGTAATATGTGTATGTGCTTTTTTAGTTGTTGAGATTATAATAAGAAAAGAGATACCGCTTTTTTCAAAAAACATGTCAAGCTATATGAACTTTGGTGTTACAGGCTTACATTATTTTACGGTTTGCTCTTGCTTGATAATGCCAATAAGTATAATATATATTCATTACTACAAAAAAGAATTCAAAGTAGTAGATTATATATATGTTGTTGTAATTGATATAATTAGTTTATTAATTCCAATTTTAATAGTGTCTAGACAATTACTGATAATAACATTGGTTTTAACGGTTGCGGTAATATCAATAGTAAACAAAAAGTTAGAAGGCAAAATTTTAATAATGGTTGTGGTTTTAGGAAGTATGGGCTGGATGCTAATCAGTCAGTATAGAAACCAGGACGATAAGTATTTAAAACAAGCATTGCAAATACAAGATGATTGTATACTTTCAACTAAACAGATGCAGGTATATATGTATTTAACATGCAATTTTGATAATTTTAATTTAAATGTAGGAAAATTAGATAAATATTATTATGGACAAAAATGTGCTTTCCCAATATTTGCTTTTACTGGTCTAAAATTCAAAATACCATCAACAACAGAAGATACACTAATTAGAATTGTAAAAAATTATAATACATATCCTTTGATAACTGAGCCTTATCAAGATTTTGGAGGAATAGGAATATGTATTTATATGTTAATAATAGGAATTATCTGTGGATATATAGATTCTTTAGATAATAAGAAAGTATCAAATATAATTATCAAAGCGATTATAAAATATTGCCTAGCTTTTTCATTTTTTACTAATGGCTTTGCAACTCCTGCAATTTGGTTCTATATAATTGCGATGATTATTTCAAATGCAGTATTTTTTAAAAATATGGAATTAAAGAAAGAGTAAAGTATGAATGAATTAGTGAGTATAATTGTTCCGGTATATAATGCAGAAAAATATATAAAGAAATGTATTGAAAGTATAATTAATCAAACCTATAAAAAAATAGAAGTTGTTATTGTAGATGATGGATCAAAAGATAACTCAGTTGATATCTTAAAAGAGTATGAATATGATCATAGAATTAAATTAATATTAACGGAAAATCATGGAGTATCCACGGCAAGAAACACAGCTATTGAAAAATGCAATGGTGACTTTATTATGTTTGTAGATGCGGATGATTGGCTTGAACCTAATGCTGTAGAAGTATTGTTAAATGTTGCAATTTCAACTTCGGCAGAAATTGTACAGGCAGGCTATTATAGAAATGAAAATGAAAAAATAAAACTATCAGAAAGACAGATTAATAAAAATAATATCCAAGAATTGAGAGAAAAAATATTATTTATAAACTCAATGGAAGATATAAACTATGGAGCACTTAGATGTGTGTGGGGAAAAATATTCAAAAGGGAAGTTATTAAAGATATTAGATTCGATCAAGATATTTATTTGTTGGAAGATGGAATATTTCTATATGAATGTATGAAAAATTTACACTGTTTTCAATTTATAGATGAATGTTTGTATCATTATAGAAAAGTGGAAAGCTCTGCTTGTAATAGATTTAATAAAGACCAACTTATACAGTATGATAACATATCAAATAAATTGCTAAAGATTTTGCCTAATAAACAAAAACAAATTTATTATAAGGTTATGTTAGAATGTGTTATGACATATATTTCCAGATTGACGAGCTATTCTAAAATAGAGAAAAAGGAAAAAATTAGATTAATTAACAATTTGACATGTGAAAACAAATATCATGAGACAATATTTAACATTGACGTAAGAAAATTGAGTAAAAAAGAAAAGATTACAATATATTTATTAAAAAATAATTATCTACAAATATTATATGTAATATGTAAGATTAAAGACTTTGTGAAAGGTAAGGAAAAAATATGAAAAAGGTAGCAATAGTTACAATTTACGATAATAATAATTATGGAAATAGATTGCAAAATTATGCAACACAAGAAGTAATGAGAAAACTAAATTTTGATGCTACTACTTTAAAAAATAGTTATCTTTTAAATAAAGATTGTACACATGCAAAATATATAGTGCAAGTTATCAAATTTTGTGTGAGATATATTCAAGGATATACTAAAAATTTTGCTAGAAGAGTAAGATTTAACGAATTTAATAAAAACATAAAACTATCGAGAAAATATGTTACAAAATATAATATTAAAAAATTAAACGGTAAATTTGATTTTTTCGTGTGTGGAAGTGACCAGGTTTGGAATCCAGAGTTTAGAAGAATGACAAAGTTTGACTTATTAGAATTTGCAGACAATAAAAAGAAAGTTTCATTTTCTGCAAGTTTTGGTTCAAGTGTACTTGATGATGAATATTTAAATAAGGCAAAAAAAGAATTAAAAAAATTTAAAGCTATATCGGTTAGAGAAGAAGCCGGAAAAAAGATAGCAAAAGAATTGACTAAGAGAGAGGACATAGAGGTATTGGTTGATCCTACTATGTTACTAAAAAAAGATGAGTGGGAAAAATTAGAGAAAAAACCAAAAAAGTTAGAAACAGGTAAAAAATATATATTGAATTATTTCCTTGGAGAGATATCAAAAGAAAAGAAAGATGCAATAGAGAATTTTGCAAAAGAAAATGGATACGAAATAATAAATATATTAGATATGAAGTCACCATTTTATAAAACAGGTCCATCTGAGTTTTTATATTTAGTTCATAATGCTGAGATTGTATTTACAGATTCATTTCATGCATGTGTATTCTCAATATTGTATAATAAACCATTTTATGTAATAGAAAGAGTTGCGAAAGGAATGAAAAATATGAATTCTAGGATTGATACACTCTTAAATAAAATGGGATTACAAAATAGAAAATTTGAATCTGTTATAGAAACTAATTGTGAAGATATCTATGAAGAGGTAAATAAAAAACTAAATATAGAAAGGGAAAAAGCATTAAGTTTCATGAAAAATGCTTTAGATTAATGATGGTAAAAGGAAGAGTATCTATATTAACTCCGTCATATAATGCGGAAAAGTATCTTGAAGTATATTTTATGCACTTACTAGAACAAACTTATAAAAATTTTGAACTTATATTTGTAGATGATGGTTCAATTGATGAAACAAAAAAAATTGTAGAGAAATATGAAAAATGTTTTGAAGCAGAAAATATTGGTTTAATATATAAATATCAGGATAATAAAGGACAAGCTAGTGCTATAAATTTGGGATTACAATATGTTACAGGAGAGTATCTTTATTGGATGGATGCCGACGATTATTTAGAGAATAATGCATTGGAAAAAATGGTTAACTTTCTGGAGAAAAATAAAGAATACAATATTGTAAAAGGTAGAGTTAGATATATATATGAGGTTAATAATACTTCAAAGGTATTTCATGGACATGGCGAATATGATGTAGAAAATGTTATGTTCGAAAAATATTTATTTGACAAAGATATTGATTGTTACCCAGGACTAATAATGACACGAACAGATTTTTTTGATGAAAGAGTTGAAAATAGAAAAATCTATGAATCAAGAGGGGGACAAAATTGGCAATTAATATTGCCAATTACATACAAACAAAAATGTAAAGAAATTGATAGTATCATTTATAATTATATGGTAAGAGAAAATAGTCATTCGAATAGTATAAAGAATTCATTTAAGGCAAGATATGATAGATACAATGAACACAGAAAAATTTTAGTAAATATACTAAAAAGAATGAAATGTATGAGGCTATCAGAAAAAATAAAATATATAACGATGATAAAATGTAAATATTTTATTATAGAACTGAAATTGATTATAAAAAAATTGTTTATGAGGAAATAAAAATGATAAAATATACTGATAAATGTACTGGCTGTACAGCTTGTGAAAATGTTTGTAAATTTAATGCTATAAAAATGCAAGACGATAAAGATGGCTTTAAATATCCACATATAGATGAAAATTTATGTGTGGATTGTAAGGCCTGTGAAAAAGTATGTCCATTAAATTCAAAAAAAGAGATAAAAAGATTCGAAAACAGGGCATATGCTTGCTTTTGTAACGATAATAGTCTTAGATTGAAAAGTTCTTCGGGAGGAATTTTTTCTGTAATAGCAATCAAAATATTAGAAGACAATGGTGTAGTCTATGGAGCAGCTTTTGATGAAGAATATAAAGTAAAGCATTTGAGGGTCAATAAGATTGAGGACATAGAAAAATTAAGGGGCTCAAAATATGTGCAGAGTAATCTGGATGGAATTTTTAAGGATATAGAGGCAGAACTAAAATCTGGACAAAAAGTTCTATTTTCTGGAACCCAATGTCAGGTGGCGGGGCTTTTAAGTTACCTAAAAAATGAATATAGTAATTTATATACCTTAGATTTTATATGTCATGGAGTTCCATCTCCAAAAGTTTGGAAAAAGTATCTAGAATTCAGGAAAAAAATTGACAATCAAGATAAAATATTAGGAATAAATTTCCGAGAAAAGTCAATGCTTGGATGGGATAAATATGAAATGAATATTAAATATTCAAATAGAGAATACAGAAATATAAATTCTGAAGATTTATATATGAAAGCTTTCTTAGGCGATGTTTCATTAAGAAAATCTTGCTATGAGTGTGACTTTAAAGGAAAAGAAAGAAAATCGGATATTACATTAGCTGATTTCTGGGGTGTAAAAAAAGTTATGCCTAGTATGTATGGAAAAGAGGGAACATCGGCGGTAATGACAAATAGCAAAAAAGGGCAAGAACTATTTGATAGTATAAAAAATAGCATTGAATATAAAGAAGTAGATATCAATGATGTTATTAAATACAACCCTTCAATGGTAAAATCAGTAGTAAAACCTAAAAACAGGGAAAAATTCTTTGAGAAACTTGACACTGAGGATTTTGATAAACTTGTAAAAAATAATGTAAAAGCGAAAAATAATACTGTTGTAAATAAAGTGAAAAGAGTAATAAAAAAAGTTTTAATGAAGTGCAAAGTATTAGAAAAGGATTAATTAGAGAATGAAAAAGTCTATAATGAAAAATTATTTATATAATTTAGCATATCAAATTTTAATTATTATAATGCCAATTATAACAACCCCATATTTATCAAGGACATTGGGGGCTAGTGGAATTGGAACTTATAGTTACACTATATCAATAGTTACATATTTTATATTGTTTGGATCATTGGGAACTGCAATATATGGGCAACGTGAAGTTGCATATGTGCAAGATGATACAAAAAAAAGAAGTATAGTATTTTACGAAATACTCATATTACGCTGTATTACAATGCCAATTGCTATGATAGTATTTTATCTATTATATTGTAGAACTGGACAATACGATATTTATTTTAGAATATTATTATTAGAAATGCTATCTACATGCTTAGATATAAGTTGGTTTTTTCAGGGCATAGAAAATTTCAAAAAAACGGCCGTAAGAAACATTGTTATAAAAATAATTAGTGTTATATCTATATTTTTGTTTATAAAAAATGAAAATGATACTAGTAAATATCTAATAATATATACTTTAACCAACTTACTTGGAAATGTTTCTCTATGGATTGGATTAAAAAAATATATTACAAAAGTTGAATTGAAGGAGATTAGATTTTCAAGACAGTTAAAACCTGCTATAACCTTTTTTATTCCACAGATTGCTATACAAATATATACAGTATTAGACAAAACAATGATAGGAGCAATTACTAATAATATGTCTGAGGTTGGTTATTATGAGCAAACTCAAAAAATTGTAAAGATGTTACTGACGGTAATTACTTCTTTAGGTACCGTTATGGTTCCTAGAATTTCTAAATGCTATATTGATGGAGATACTTTACAAATTAAGAAGTATATGAACAAAACTTTTAGGTTTGTGTATATGCTAGCTTTTCCATTAATATTTGGAATAATCGCAACTGCTGATAACTTTGTGCCTCTATTTTTAGGTGAGGGCTATGAAACAGTAAAATTATTGATGAAAATAATGAGTTGGATAATTTTATTTATAGGCTTAGGCAATATTTTAGGATCACAATATTTATTATCTACTAAGCAACAGGGAAAATTTACAATATGTGTAGTGTGTGGTGCAATTGTGAATGTTATTCTAAATTCATTAATGATTCCAAAACTACAGTCACTGGGAGCTGTAATTGCTACTGTAGTTGCAGAGTTTTCTGTTACCGCAATGGAATTTTATTTTGTTAGAAAAGAATTTGAAATTAAAGAAATCCTGATATTAAGTAGAAATTATATTGTTTCTGCTTTGATAATGTTTATTATCGTTCAAATTCCAAAAGTATTAATTCATTCAGGCATTATAACAATTCTAGTTCAGGTGATTTTGGGAACGATAGTATATTTTGTAACTCTATTAACTATAAAGGATGAAATGATAATTGAATTAAAAAATAAATTTTTAAAGAAAAGAATAAAAGAATAAAATTTGTGTTAGGAGGAAAATAGCAAAATGAAAATTTTAATTACAGGTGCTAATGGAATGCTTGCAAAAGCAGTAAGAGAAGAATTGAAAGAAAACGAACTAATCTGCACAGATGTTGCAGATTTAGATATAACTAATTTAGAGGCTGTAAAGGAGTATGCCAAAGAAGTAAAGCCAGATTATATAATTAATTGTGCAGCTTATACAGCTGTTGACAAAGCTGAAGAAAATGAGGAACTTGTATATAAAATAAATGCAATTGGTCCTAAGAATTTAGCAATTGCTGCACAAGAAAATGATGCAGTACTTGTTCATATAAGCACAGATTATGTATTTGGTGGAGAAAAAGATGTTTCAGAAGATTACAGTGAAGACGATGAAAAGAATCCTCAAGCTGTGTATGGAACAACAAAACTTGCAGGTGAAAAATTTATAGAAGAAAATTGTAAAAAATTCTATATATTCAGAACTGCATGGCTTTATGGAGAAGGACACAACTTTGTAAGAACTATGATTAATCTTTCAAAAGAACATGACGAAGTAAAAGTTGTAAATGACCAACATGGAAGTCCAACTTATGCAGTAGACCTTGCTTCTATAATTCATCAAGCAATGGAAAAGCAAATTCCTTTTGGAATATATAATTCAACCAATATAGGTTATACAACTTGGTTTGATTTTACAAAAATGATTTATGAACTAGAAGGAATAAAATGTAAAGTTACACCAGTAACAAGCGAAGAATTTAAGAGTGCAGCTAAAAGACCTAAAAATTCTCAAATGTCTAAAGACAAGCTATTAAAATATGGAATAGAAGTACCAACTTATGAAGATGCTTTAAAGAGATACTTAAAGACAGAACATGAAAAGAATAATTAATAGTAAGAGGGGAAAATTATGAAGAATAGAAAAGGTATAATACTAGCAGGCGGAAGTGGAACAAGACTTTATCCATTAACAAAAGCAATCTCAAAACAAATAATGCCAGTATATGATAAACCAATGATTTATTATCCATTATATGTATTAATGGCTGCTGGAATAAGAGAAGTATTAATAATAACAACACCAAGAGACCATGAAACATTTAAGGAGTTACTTGGAGACGGAAAAAAATGGGGAATGCATATTGAATATCAAATACAAGAAAAACCAAATGGACTTGCAGAAGCTTTTATAATAGGTGAAAACTTTATTGGAGATTCTAATGTTTCATTAATTTTAGGAGATAACATGTTCTATGGTGGAGACTTAAATGAGGTATTAAAATGTGCTAATGCCAGAGAAGATGAGGCTACAATTTTTGGATATAAGGTAAAAGACCCAAGAAGATATGGTGTTGTTGAAATTGATGAAAATGGAAATGCTGTATCAATAGAGGAAAAACCATCAGAACCAAAATCAAACTATGCTGTACCAGGTTTATACTTCTACACAAATGATGTAGTTGAAATTGCAAAAAATGTTAAACCTTCTGCAAGAGGAGAACTGGAAATTACATCTGTAAACGAGGAATATATGAATAGAGGAAAACTAAAAGTTGAAAAGTTGGGCAGAGGAATGGCATGGTTTGATACAGGAACACATGATGCACTAATTGAGACCTCAAGTTTTGTTCAGACAATAGAGAAAAGACAAGGAATGCAAATATGCTGTCCAGAGGAAATTGCATTTGAAAATGGATGGATAACGGGAGCCGAATTAAAAACACTTGCAGAACCTCTATTAAAGAGTGATTATGGAAAATTCTTAATGGATTTAGTAGAAAATAACTAATGCAGATAAGTTACTATTAATTTTATAATTGTGCTTGATGCAAAATAGATGTAAGAAAAAGGAAGGAAATAGATAATGGGAAAGTTTAAAAAATATGAAACATCAATAGATGGTGTATGTGTAATTGAACCTACTGTTTTTGGAGACGAAAGGGGATATTTCATGGAAACTTATGAAAAGAACGATTTCGAAGAAATTGGTATAACAGGAGATTTTGTTCAAGATAATCAATCTCGTTCAAAAAAAGGTGTATTAAGGGGATTACATTTTCAAAAAAATCATTCTCAAGCCAAAATAGTAAGATGCATTAAAGGTGAAGTTTTTGATGTAGCTGTTGACTTAAGACCAGGAAGTAAGACTTATGGAAAATGGGAAGGAGTAATTCTTTCAGAGGAAAACAAGAAAATGTTCTACATTCCAAGAGGATTTGCACATGGATTCTTAGTATTATCAGATGTAGCAGAGTTTTGCTACAAAGTTGACAATATATATGACCATGAATCTGAGGGTGGATTACAATGGAATGATAAAGATGTAAATATAGAGTGGCCTGAGGTAAATGGTGTAACTCCTGAACAATACTTAACATCTGAGAAAGATGGTAAATGGCCAACATTAAAAGAACTTAAAAATACAAATTTATTTGAAGAATACAAAGTTAAATAATTTATTGAAAAGCTTTGAAAGAAGAATGAATAAAGTCGAAGAACGATTATAACTTTGGAGGCTTAGAATTCTACTTAGAAAAAAAGGAGATTAGAAATGAAAAATATAATGATTACTGGTGCCGCTGGTTTTATAGGAGCAAATTTTGTAGAACTAATGGTAAAAAAATATGGAGATAAATATAATTATATAGTTTATGATAAACTAACTTATGCTGGAAATATTCATAATTTAGATAATGTAAAAGATAAAATTACATTTGTACAAGGAGATATATGTGATTTTGATAAAGTAATGGAAACTTACAAAAAATATAATATAGATGGAATTGTACATTTTGCTGCAGAATCTCATGTTGATAACAGTATAAAAACTCCATTCATATTTACTCAGACAAATGTATTAGGAACTCATACATTACTTGAAGCTGCAAAACAATTTTGGGGAGAAGGCAGTCAAAACAAATTTGTTCATGTATCAACAGATGAAGTATTTGGAAGCTTAGGAGAAACAGGATACTTCACAGAAACATCACCAATAAAACCTAATTCACCTTATTCAGCATCAAAGGCAAGTTCAGACTTAATTGCATTTGCTTATGCAGAAACATTTAAAATGAATGTAAGTGTAACAAATTGCTCAAACAATTATGGACCATACCAACATCATGAAAAGTTAATACCACACATGATTAGCTTAGCTTTAAAAGATGAATCATTACCTGTATACGGAGAAGGAAATAATATAAGGGATTGGCTATTTGTAGAAGACCATTGCGAAGCAATAGACGAAGTTTTACACAATGGAAGAAAAGGCGAAAGATATTGTATTGGTGGACACAATGAAAAAAGAAATATAGACATTGTTAAACTTATACTAAAAAGATTAAACAAACCAGAAACATTAATTACTCATGTGGCAGACAGAAAAGGACATGATTACAGATATGGAATAGATCCAACTAAAATTCATAATGAATTAGGCTGGTTTCCTAAAACAAAGTTTGAAGATGGAATTGTAAAAACAATAGATTGGTATGTTAAACATCCAGAATACCTTGCAAAATAAAATATTATAATAAGAGGAAAAATTTGAAAAGTATATTCAAAAAGAGTATTGATAATAATATAAGTAATTACCAGCAAGGAGAATGATTATGAATCAAAGAAACTTTACTATAAAATCGGAGTGTGATGGCTTAGAGCTAGATATAACTGTGTTTGAACCAGAGAACGAAATAAAAGGAATTTTTCAAATATCACATGGCATGGCGGAACATAAAGAACGCTATTATAAATTCATGGAATATTTAACACAGAATGGATATGTTACGGTTATAAATGACCATAGAGGACATGGAAAAAGTGTAAAAAACAATGATGATTTGGGCTATTTTTATGATAATAGTGCTGAATATATAGTAGAAGATTTACATCAAATAACAAAGATAATGAAGGAACAATATCTAAACAAACCTCTTGTGCTATTTGGACATAGTATGGGTTCAATGGTAGTTAGAAAATATATAAAAAAATATGATGACGATATAGATAAGTTAATTGTTTGTGGTTCGCCAAGTAGAAACAAATATGCAAAGGTAGGATTAAATGTTGCAAAACTTGTAGAAAAGTTAAAAGGAGAAAAATATAGAAGTAAGTTAATACAAAAACTTGCTTTTGGAAGCTATAGTTCTAAGAAAGAAAAATCTGAAAATTCATGGATTTGTGATAATGAAGACACTGTAAATAAATATGATAAAGATGAATTATGCGGATTTATATTTACAGCAAATGGGTTTCAAAACTTATTTGGTTTGATGATAGATATTTACGACAAAAATGGCTGGAAGTTAAATAATAAAAATTTACCAATATTGTTCATAGCTGGAAGCAATGATCCTGTTATAATGAATAAAGAAAAATGGCTAGAAAGCCAATATTTTTTAAAGACTCTGGGCTATAATAATATACAGAATAAACTATATAGTGGCATGAAGCATGAAATATTAAATGAAAAAGAAAGCAATCTTGTGTATAAAGATATATTAGAATTTATAGAATAAATTGGAGGAATCTATGCAAGAAAATATTAAAAATATCCTAAATACAAATCTAGCAAAATCAGTAATAATCATAATAGTAGCCATGATATTGTACAATATTATGAAAGGTATAGCGGATAAAACTGTAACTGCTACTATGAAGATAGCGAAAAAAGATAGAAAAAAACAAAATAGTGTAATAGTGTTTAATAGCATTATGAAATATATTTTTGGAATTGTTGTATTAATACTTTTACTTGAAGTTAATGGGGTAAACGTATCTTCATTAATTGCTAGTTTGGGAATTGTAGGTATCGTTGTAGGTCTTGCTATTCAAGACGCTCTTAAAGATTTAATTGCAGGAAAAAATATCATATCAGATCATTTTTTTGAAGCAGGAGATGTAATAAAATACAATGGAATAACTGGGAAAGTGATTTCGCTTGGTTTAAAAACTACAAAAATACAAGACTTAGATACAAATGATATCGTATCAATCACAAATAGACACATTGAGCAAGCAGAGAAGGTGTCAGATTGGCTTGGAATTTCTATTCCAGCTCCATATGAAAAAAGTGTAGAAGAAGTTGAAAGCATAATGCCAGCAATTATTGAAGAAATTAAATCCTTTGAACATGTAAAAGATTGCAGATATATTGGAATAGGAGAATTTGCAGATTCAAGCGTTATATATAAGCTTTTAATAACTTGCGCTCCAGAATATAAATTAGGAATAAAAAGACAGGCATTAAGAACTGTAAAAATTGCAATGGACAAGGCAAAAATATCAATTCCATATACTCAAATTGATATTCACCAATGTTAGAGGGGATTACGAAAGAAAATGAAAAGGGAATGTGAAGCAAAAAATAGATTATTATATGTAGATATATTAAATATATTGGCATGTATTGCAGTTGTGGCATTACATCAAAATAAGGTAGTACATTATTTTGAAGCTAACCACAGTAGTGAATGGAGCGCTAGCTTGATTGTGGAATGCTTGTTCTTTTGGGCAGTACCAGTATTTCTGATGATTACAGGCACAACATTAATGCAATATAGAGAAAGATATGATACAAAAACATTTTTTTTAAAAAGATTTATTAAGATAGTAATTCCGTTTATATTTTGGGCAATCTTTATGATTGTGTGGAAATATAATACAGGGCTTCTTAGTATTAGTAAAATATCTATTAAAACAATATTAACTATTTTATTTACAAATGGTGAAGAAACAATATATTACTTTATGTTTGTTATAATTGGTGTTTATCTAACATTGCCTGTAATATCAGTATTATCAGAAGAAAAATATAGAAAAGTACTTTGGTATGCAGTAATTACATTTTTTATATTTAATTCCGTATTGCCAACGATTTTAGACTTTTGCCAAATACCATGTAACACATATATGATGATACAATTCACATGGCCAATATTTTACTGCTTATTAGGATTTTTATTGTCACATGAGAATTTTGATAAAAATACTAGAATTTTAGTATATGTTGCAGCTATAATTTCTATAATTTTCAGATATATAGTAACATATGTATTGTCAACAAAGGAAGGAAAAACAGATCGCATTTTATTTCAGTATAGTCAATTTCATGCAGTATTTCTAGCGAGTGCAGTGTTCTTATTTATAAAAAATTTGAAATTTGATAAAATTCAAAAAAGCGAAAAAATATGCAATATTATATCAAAGATTGCCAGCTGTACATTTGGAATATATTTAATACATATGATAATAAACTATTACGAATTAAAGATTTTCAATATAAATATATGGTCTTGGCAATGGAGAACTTTTGGAATAATAAGTACATACGCAATATCATTAGTAATAGTATATATCATAAAGAAAATACCAATATTAAAAAGATTGGTACCATAGTCATATAAAAATATGGCTATTTTTTATTCAAAAGTAACAATATTATGTAAATTGCAATAATATATATTGTACAATACTATAAAAGGAGCAATTACATGAATAGCATAGAAATAACAAGCATAGGAATACTTATTCCATTCCTTGGAACTGCACTTGGGTCTGCTTTTGTATTTTTACTAAAAGACAAAATGACAATATTAGTAAAAAAAATCTTACTAGGTTTTTCGGCAGGTGTAATGATAGCGGCGTCAATATGGTCATTATTGATTCCAGCAATAAATATGGCACAGGAGCAAGGAAAAGTAGAAGCGTGGGTTCCAGCAAGCTTAGGATTTTCTCTAGGAATAATTTCTTTGATGTATTTAGATAAAAAAGTAGGTAATATAGAAGAAGCTAGAAATAAGAAAAAAAATCAAACAATAAAAGACAAAGTAAAAAGCACGTCAATGCTAGTGCTTGCTGTGACACTACATAATATACCAGAAGGTATGGCTGTAGGTGTTGCATTTGCAGGTCTAATAATAGGAAATGCAGGAATAACAATAGCAGGAGCTTTAGCATTAGCCATAGGAATAGCAATACAAAATATCCCTGAAGGGGCAATAATATCAATGCCTTTAAAAAGTGATGGGATGCCTAAAGGAAAAGCCTTCCTTCGAGGTGTGCTGTCGGGAATTGTTGAACCAATAGGAGCAATAATTACAGTTCTTTTAACAGAAATCGTAGTTCCAGTATTACCATATTTATTATCATACGCAGCTGGAGCAATGATGTATGTTGTAACATCAGAGCTTGTACCAGAGATGAGAGAAGGCCCAAAAGCAAATATAGGAACAGTTGGCTTAACACTAGGATTTATAATAATGATGATTCTAGATGTAGCACTAGGTTAAAAATTTATAAATAACTCTTTTGAATAAAAACAAAAGAGTTATTTTGTATATACTAAGGATTGTGATATAATATAAAAGTAAAAAATATTTAGGAGAATGTAATGAAGCTAGAGAATATTAAGATAAGGCAAGATTTAAGTGAAGAAGAGATTGCTAAATATGCATGCAAGAAGAATAGAATTAACTTTAATAGTGTAAAGCAATATAAAATATTAAAGAAATCGATAGATGCTAGAAATAAAGATGATGTACATTATATTTATTCAATTGAAATTATCACATTGGATGAAATGGACAAGCAGGAGAAAAAAGAAACAACTATACCTAAAGTAACGAATATTGAAGAGCCAGTTGCAATAGTTGGTGCTGGCCCTGCAGGCCTATTTTGTGCAATAACATTAATCGAAAATGGAGTTAAGCCAATAATAGTAGAGCAAGGCAAAAAAGTGGAAGAAAGAATGAAAGATGTAGCAGAATTTATAAAAAATGGAAAGCTAAATCCGCTATCTAATGTTCAATTTGGTGAAGGTGGAGCAGGAACATTTTCAGATGGCAAATTAACAACGAATTTGCATAATCCATTGTGCAAAAAGGTAATAGAAACATTTATAAAATTTGGTGCTCCAAGCGAAATAGGATATATTAATAAACCACATATAGGAACTGATAATCTTGTTAAAATATTACAAAATATAAGAAAATATCTACTAGACAATGGGGCTGAAATTCTATTCCAAGAAAAAGTAAAAGATTTAGAAATTGAGGAAGATAAAATAAAAGGAATAATTTGTGAAAGTGGTAAGGAAATTAAAGCAAATACTGTTGTACTAGCAATAGGGCATAGTGCAAGAGATATGTTTGAGACTTTGCATAATAAGAAAATCAGTATGCAAAGAAAAAATTTTTCGGTAGGCTTAAGAATAGAACAAAAACAAGATATGATAAACAAATCACAATATGGAGAAAAAACAAAATTGAAACTTCCTCCTGCAGAATATAAATTAGCATATCATGGAAAAGAAAGAGATTGCTATACCTTTTGTATGTGCCCAGGTGGAAGTGTAATTGCATCTTCAAGCGAAGAAGGTACTATAGTAACAAATGGAATGAGTAAGTTTGCAAGAGACGGAGAAAATGCCAATAGTGCTATACTTGTAAATGTAACACCAAACGATTTTCCCGGAGATTCGCCGTTAGCAGGAGTGTATTTCCAAAAGGAATTAGAGGAGAAAGCTTTTAAGTTGGGAGGAGAAAACTATTTTGCACCAATACAAAAAGTAGGAGACTTTTTAAACGACAAAAAATCTACCAAGATAGGCAAAGTGAAACCAACGTATTTGCCAGGAGTTACACTTTCTAATTTGCAAGAAATTTTGCCTGATTTTGTTACTGAAACTTTAAAAGAAGCATTGGTATATTTTGATAAAAAAATTAAAGGTTTTGCTGACGAAGATAATATTTTAACAGGAGTGGAAACAAGAAGTTCTTCACCAGTAACAATATTAAGGAATTCAGAAACATTGATGGCTAATGTGGAAGGAATTTATCCGTGCGGGGAAGGTGCTGGGTATGCAGGTGGAATAACATCTGCTGCTGTAGACGGAATTAAATGTGCAGAAAATATTTTAAAAAGGTTGACTAACGAACAACAAAATAATAAAATATAGGCTATAAATAATAAAAAATGTTGATTAATACTAAAAAAAGTAGTAATATATATGCAAAAAGAGCATATAGCACAGATGGGAAAGGACGTAAAATATGATTTATACAGAACAAGAAAATTTAAACAACGACTTAGTAAAAATAAAAGTTATTGGCGTAGGTGGAGCTGGAAATAATGCAGTAAATAGAATGATTGATGAGGGAATACAAAATGTACAATTTATTGCAATAAATACAGAAGAACAAGCTTTAACACAATCAAAGGCTGATACTCAACTTCATATAGGAAAAAATACAACAAAAGGATTAGGAGCAGGTTCAAATCCTTTATTAGGCGAAATGGCAGCAAGAGAAGATGAAGAAAATATAAAGAAATTATTGCTAGGAGCAGATATGGTATTTGTTACAGCTGGAATGGGTGGAGGAACAGGAACTGGTGCTGCACCTGTAGTATGTGAATTGGCTAAAAATATGGGAATTTTAACAGTTGGAATAGTTACAAAACCATTTGTGTTTGAGGGTAAAAGAAGAAGAGAAAATGCAGAAAACGGAATTGCAAGAATGAAGAAAAATGTTGATGCATTAATAGTAGTAGAGAATAGTAACCTTATAAAAACTGTATCAAAAGGAACTACAATGGTAGATGCATTTAGAGAAGCAGATGGAGTTTTGAAAAAAGGTGTTCAAGGAATTACAGATTTAATCACAATACCAGGTTTTATAAATATAGATTTTGCTGATGTTAAAACAATTATGAAAGATAGTGGAGTTGCACATATGGGAATTGGAATTGCAAGCGGAGACCAAAGAGCCATTGAAGCAGCAGAAAAAGCTATTGATAGCCCACTTTTATCAACATCAATAAATGGTGCTAAAGGATTAATTGTAAATGTTACAGGTGGAATTGATTTAGGATTAAGCGAAGTAAGCACTGCAGTAGGATTTATAAAGGAATACTTAGACTCAGAAGCTAATATAATTTTTGGTACAATAGTGGATGAAAGTATTCAACATGATGCAATAATGGTAACAGTAATTGCAACCGGAATAGATGAAGAAGAAAATCAAAAAATAATCAAATACAATATATAGTAAAAAATCCGATAAGTTAAATTATCGGATTTTTTAAGGGCTTATTGCAATTCATTTTCTATATTTAATAATCGATTATATTTGGCAACTCGATCCGTTCTACAAGGAGCACCAGATTTTATATATTTGCTATTAGTAGCTACGGCTAAATCTGCGATAGTAGTGTCTTCTGTTTCACCAGAACGATGCGAGATAACAGTAGTATATCCATGGTCTTTAGCAAAATTAATTACATCAAGTGTTTCTGTTAAAGTTCCTATTTGATTTGGTTTTATTAAAATACTATTTGCGACCTTTAAACTGATGCCATTTTTTAATCTGTTAATATTTGTTACAAATAAGTCATCACCAACAAGCTTTATACTATTTCCTAACTTTTCTGTAAGTTGCTTCCAAGAACTCCAATCTTCTTCAGATAAACCATCTTCAATTGATATAATTGGATAATTTTTACATAATTCTTCTAAATAGCTTATCATTTCTTCAGAGGATTTTAATTCTCCAGTTTTCCAGAATAAATATCCGTCCTTATTAGCCTTTTTAGCCTCATCAAACATCTCGGTAGCGGCTACATCTAAGGCAATCCCAACATCAACACCAGGAATATATCCGGCTTTTCTAATACTGTCTACAATTAAATCTAAAGCTTCTTCGTTTGAAGATAAGTTTGGAGCAAAGCCTCCTTCATCACCAACAGCAGTGGAAAGTTTTTTTGAGTTTAATAAGTTTTTTAAAGAATGATAAATCTCACTTCCCATTTCTAATTTCTTAGAAAAAGTAGGAGCATTGTAAGGAACAATCATAAATTCCTGAATGCTTAAATTATTATCTGAATGTTTTCCACCATTTAGTATATTCATCATAGGTGTAGGCAATTGATTACCTTGAAGCCCACCAATATATGAATATAAAGATGTGCCTAAAGAATTACTAGCTGCTATACAGCATGCTAAAGAAACACCTAATATGGTATTTGCTCCTAAATTGTTTTTATTATCAGTTCCATCTAATTTAATTAATAGCTCATCAATCTTTCTCTGTTCATATACATTAAAACCAATCAATTTTTTTGCAATTTTTTTAATATTTTCTACAGGAGTCAAAACTCCTTTTCCTCCATATCTACTTGGGTCATTATCGCGAAGTTCACATGCTTCAAAGCTTCCAGTGGAAGCACCAGAAGGTACGATGGCTGTCCCACAAAAGCCGCCGTCTGTTATAACTTCAACCTGTACGGTGGGGTTCCCTCTTGAATCTAAAACTTCCAAACCACTTATAGAACTTATAGCTAAAAAATCTTTCATAAATAATCCTCCAATCAAAATTTATTTATATTGTAACCAAATATAAAAAAAACATTCCAGAGATTAATCTGGAATGCTTAATATTTTTTATTTTTCGTCTAAATCTTGTGTTATAGGAGTGTGGTCTTTTCCATAATACCAGATTAAACCTATAACTAATACACCCAAAACGCCAATAACTAACCATGTCCAAGCAGTTGCATTCATTCCCATAAATGTATCTTGAGCTGTAGATGTTCTTGTTGCAGTGTAGCCATTATTTGTAGTTCTTGCTTCAGCTGTATTTACCATATTTCCGGTTGCATTTTTTATAGTTGAAGCACCTTGTTCTACTGCAGTACCAGCATCTTTAACAACATTTTCAACAACGTTTGCAGCACCTTGTGTAACATTTTTTACAGCTTGACCAGCTGTATTTAAATCACCATTTGTTGCAAGTACTTTTGAAAAAGAAAACAAGAGGGTTAAGGCGAAAAATGTACTAAAAGTTAAAAATACTTTTTTCATGTGAACCTCCTAAAAAAATATCATTATTATTATTAGACATAAAAATATAAAATATACAATAAAAAAATGGAAGAAAAAAATAAACCTTAAATTAATAAGGTTTATTTTGTAAATATATAAATTTTATTTTTTTAATTTTATTAATATGGCAATTCCTAATAATATTAAAACAACTCCAACTGCTATTAGTATGATATTTAAAACATTAGCAAAACCTAAATCTGATTCAGGAAGTGGAGATAAGTTACTAACAGTTCCAACTGCGGTGTTTGATAAAGTTGAATTTGTAGTATTTTCTGCAACTGCATTTTCTGCGCTAGTATTTTGAGAGTTAGTTTCTAAATTCATATCAACTGAAGAGACAGCAAAAGCAGCATTATATACTCCTATAAAAATTAAAAAAGTAATTATAATAGTATTTAGTAAATTTTTTAAATTATGATTCATTAAAATCAATCCTCTCTTGTTAAAAAAATATATAAAATTAATTGCTTTATTAAAAACATTACGATATAATAATACACAAAATAAACTAAAAAGTCTAGTGCTTTTTTTAAAAATATTATAAATGGAGGAGAAATTATGAACAAAAAGATTATAATATCAGTTTTAGTAGTAATATTAATTATTTTAGCAATTTTAGTGTATTTTATTACAAAAAAGGGTGCAAACTCAAATGAGAAACAAAATGTTCAAGAAAATGCTCAAACAGAGCAAAAAGAAGAAAATAAGGAGGAAAAAAGTATGTATTCAAGTGGAAAACATCATGCTCAAATAGTAATAAAAAATTATGGAACAATTTCGTTAGAATTGGATGCAGATATGGCACCAATTACAGTGGAAAATTTTGCAAATTTAGTAAATAAAGGATTTTATGATGGATTAACCTTTCATAGAATAATATCTGGATTTATGATTCAAGGTGGTGATCCTGAAGGAAATGGCTTAGGAGGAAGTGATAAAGAAATTAAAGGAGAATTTTCTGCAAATGGAGTAAAAAACACAATTTCTCATACTAGAGGAGTAATTTCTATGGCAAGAGCTCAAAGCTATAATAGTGCTAGTTCACAATTCTTTATAATGCATAAAGATGCACCATATTTAGATGGCTCTTATGCTGCATTTGGTCATGTAACAGAAGGAATTGAAATAGTAGATAAAATATGTGAAGATACAAAAGTAGAAGATTCAAATGGAACTGTATTAAAAGAAAATCAACCAGTAATTGAAAAAATTGTAATGATTGATTAATTTATAAAAGGTGAATTATAATGTTCAAATTAGTGTCAGATTATAAGCCTACTGGTGACCAGCCACAGGCAATTGAATATTTATCAAAAGGAATAGAAGAAGGTAAAAAATTCCAAACGCTTTTAGGGGTAACAGGTTCTGGAAAAACTTTTACAATGGCAAATATAATACAAAAGGTGCAACGTCCAACTCTAGTATTGGCGCATAATAAAACATTAGCGGGGCAATTGTATTCAGAATTTAAAGAATTTTTTCCAGAAAATAATGTGGAGTACTTTGTTTCATATTATGATTATTATCAGCCAGAAGCATATATACCATCATCAGATACGTATATAGAGAAGGATGCTTCTATAAATGATGAAATAGACAAGCTTCGTCATTCTGCAACATTGTCGTTATTTGAGACAAGAGATGTTATAATAGTGGCATCTGTTTCATGCATATATGGTTTAGGAGACCCAGTAGACTATCAAGAAATGATGTTATCATTGCGACCAGGTATGCAGAAATCAAGAGAAGATATAATGAAAAAGCTAATAAGTATGCAGTATACAAGGAACGAAATAGACTTTAAAAGAGGGACTTTTAGAGCAAAGGGCGATGTGCTTGAAATATATCCATCTTCTGAGAGTGAATCTGCAGTAAGAATAGAATTCTGGGGTGATGAAGTTGAAAAGATAAATGAAATAAATCCTTTAACAGGAAAGATAATAGGATTAAGAAAACATATATTAATTCCACCAGCTTCACAATATGTAACAAGTAAAGAAAAAACAGCCAGAGCGATCACAACAATAGAAGAAGAAATGAAGCAGCAGGTAGAGTATTTTAAATCACAGGGAAAACTTATTGAAGCACAAAGAATAGAAGAAAGAACAAATTTTGATATGGAAATGTTAAGGGAGACAGGCTTTTGCCAAGGAATAGAAAATTATTCTAGGCACATAAGCGGTAGACCTGCAGGTTCTCCTCCATATACATTATTTGATTATTTTCCAAAAGATTTCTTGCTATTAATAGACGAGTCACATGCTACAATTCCACAAGTACGAGCTATGTATAATGGAGATAGAGCACGTAAAGAATCTTTAGTAAAATATGGATTTAGATTACCTTCAGCATTTGATAATAGACCATTAAAATTTGAGGAATTTGAGGAAAGAATAAATCAGGTTGTATTCGTGAGTGCAACTCCTGCTGATTATGAAAAAGAACATAGCAAAGGCAATGTGGTTGAACAAATTATACGTCCTACAGGATTATTGGATCCAAAGATTGAGGTTAAACCTGTTGAAAATCAAATTGATGATTTAATAGAGCAAATTAGGCAAAGAGTGGAGAAAAAAGAAAGAGTTCTTGTAACAACATTAACTAAAAAAATGGCAGAGGATTTGACAGCGTATTTATCTGGAATAGATATAAAGGTAAGATATATGCATTCAGACATTAAAGCATTAGAAAGAATGGAAATAATAAGAGATTTGCGTTTAGGAGAGTTTGATGTTTTAGTAGGAATTAACCTTTTAAGAGAAGGTTTGGATATACCAGAGGTTTCATTAGTAGCAATCTTAGATGCAGATAAAGAAGGATTTTTACGTTCAGAGCGTTCGCTAATTCAAACTATAGGTCGTGCAGCTAGAAATACAGATGGAAAAGTAATTATGTATGCTGATGAGCTAACAGAAAGTATGGAAAAAGCCATATCAGAAACAAATAGAAGACGTGAAATCCAAATGCAGTATAATAAGGAACATGGTATAACACCAAAAACGATACAAAAATCTGTAAGGGATACAATAAAAGCTAGCATAGTTGCAGAAGCTTCTGAAAAATATGAATTGGATAAGGATTCAAGTATTGAAGATATAATTGCAAAATTAACTGATGAAATGGTTGAACATGCTCAGAAGATGGAATTTGAAGAAGCGGCAAAATTAAGAGACAAGATAAAAGAGTTAGAGAAGGAGATATAAGATGGAGTGGAATAAACAAATTTTACAAAAACCAATGTGGAATAATGAAATATCTAATAGAGAGCAAAAGGAAAGAATAGCAAAAGAGATAGCTAGAATAGCTAATGATGGTGATGTGATTGGCTTTGGATCTGGTTCTACTTCTTATTTGGCAGCTATTGAAATTGCAAATAGAATTCAAAATGAGGGAATAAAAATAACTGCAATTCCTACGTCATATGAAATAAAAATGCTATGCACGTATTTAAATATACCAACTGCAACTCTAGAAGAAAAAAAGCCTGACTGGTGCTTTGATGGGGCTGATGAAGTTGATGGTAATAATTGGCTTATAAAAGGAAGAGGGGCTGCCATGTTTAATGAAAAGCTAAATATAGCAACATCTGCAAGAACGTATATATTAGTTGACGATAGCAAGATTGTTGGTAGATTAGGAGAAAAATTTCCTATACCGGTTGAGTGCAATCCAAAAGCGATTAATTTAGTAAAAGAAGAATTATTTAAATTAGGAGCAAATGAGATAGAGCTTAGAAAAGCAGTAAAGAAAGATGGACCAGTTATTACAGAAAATGGAAATTTAATATTAGATGTAAGATTTAATGAAATAAAAGAAGATTTGGAAAGAAACATAAAGAATATTACAGGTGTAATTGAATCAGGATTATTTATAGGGTATAATATTCAAATTGTAAAATAGAGGAATAAAATATGAAAAAAATACTTTTTTCAGCAGTAACACTTGATGTTGGTGGAATTGAAACAGCATTAGTAACTTTATTAAATTATTTAGTTAATAAATATGAAATTACTCTTGTATTAGAGAAAAGGCAAGGGATTTTTCTTGATGAATTAGATTCAAGAATTACAGTAATGGAATATTCACCAAGCAATAATAAATTTGTTTTTATTAGGAAGTTCATTAATTTACTAAAGCAATTGAGATTTAAAAATAAATATAATAATAAATTTGATTTTGCTTGTAGCTATGCAACATATTCAAATCCAGCATCATTTGTTGCAAGAGTTGCTTCGAAAAATAGTGTGTTATGGTGCCATATGGATTATTTATCACAATATGGTGGAGATAAGGAAAAAGTTAAACAATTTTTTGAGGAAAAACACTATAAGGAATTTTCAAAGTTAGTGTTTGTGTCTGAAAAGAGTAAACAAACATTTTTGGAAGTCTTTCCAGAGATGGCAAACAAAGTAATATTTATAAATAATTTAATAGACTATAAAGAGATAGAACAAAAGGCAGAAGAGAGCATACCAGAAGAGGATTTGTTTGAGAAAGAAAGCGATGAAACAATCTTTTTAAATTATGGAAGGCAAGAAGAATCACAAAAAAGATTATACAGAATAATAGAAGCTGTCCAAAAGCTAAAAGAATTAGAAGCAAAATTTAAAGTAATATTTGTAGGCGATGGTAAAGACAGCAATGATTACAAAAAAAGAGTCCAAGAATTAAATTTGGAAAAGGAAATAATATTTTTGGGAAGAAAAAAGAATCCATTTCCATATGTTAAAAAATCTGATTGTGTGTTATTAACATCTGAATATGAGGGTTCACCAGTAGTATTTACAGAAACTATGATATTAAATAAACCTATAATTACAACAGATGTGGCTGGCAGTGAACAAATAGAAGGCAAGTTCGGCTATGTTGTAGAAAAAAATGTAGATGCAATTGCAAAAGCAATGCAATTATTTATGGAAAAGAAATTCAAAATTGAAAATAAGTTTGATGCAGAAGAGTATAATAACGAAGCATTTAAAAAGATAGAAGATTTAATAAATTTGAAAGGCTAAATTATGATGAAAATTAGTGTTATAGTTCCAATATATAATGTGGAGAAGCAATTGCAACGCTGCTTGGAATCTATATTAAAACAAGAAGAAAGCAATCTAGAAATTATTTTAGTTAATGATGGAAGCCCAGATAACTCGGGTGAGATTGCAAAAGAATATGCAAGCAGATATCCTGATAAAGTACTATATTTTGAGAAGGAAAATGGAGGGCTATCAGATGCTAGAAATTTTGGCATTAAGCAGGCAACAGGAAAATATCTAGCATTTGTTGATTCGGATGATTATATAACAGAAAATTTATTTAAAGATTTAACACCATATATGGAAGAAAATTATGATATGGTAAAATTCAAAATTTCTGTTGTAAATGAAGATGGAAGTGTTGTAAATAAGAATTATAGTCCAATTTTTGAGAAGAAATCAGGAGAAGAGGCTTTTGATATTCTTTATAAAACAGATGTGATGACTGAAGTTGCATGGGGGTACATATATAAACGAGAATTTTTTGTGAATAATAACTTTGAATTTGCAAAAGGACTTTATCATGAGGATTTTGGATTAATACCACTAGTATTGATAAGGGCTGGTAAAGTAGCTTCAGCAGACGTGTATGGATACAATTATGTTCAAACTAAAACCAGTATAACTAGAGGAAATGAAGAATTAAAATACAGAAGAGCAGAAGATTTATTAAAACATTATGATTATATGCTAGAAAAAATAGAAGAATATAATATCTCAAAAATAACAAAGCAGAATATAAAAATTTATTATACAAATTGTATAATACTTGAACTAAATAATTTGGATGATGCAGAGCAGAAAAAATATATAGAGCAAATAAGAAAAAGAAAAATGATAAAAAACATAAAAGCTAGAAATTTAAAGCAGTTTATAAAGAAAGTAGTCTTAATGTGTAATATAAAATTATATTTAAAATTAAGATAGAAAAAGGAGAAACTTATGCCTAAAGTAAGTGTTATAGTTCCAATATACAATGTGGAGGGATTTGTAAAAAGATGCCTAGATTCACTTGTGAACCAATCATTACAAGAAATACAAATAATACTCGTAAATGATGGCTCTACAGATGAATCGGGTGAGATTGCAAAAGAATATGCAAGCAAGCACTCTAATAAAATAATTTATTTAGAAAAAGAAAATGGTGGATTATCCGATGCTAGAAATTTTGGAATGAGATATGCAGAGGGAGAATATATTGCTTTTTTAGATTCTGATGATTATGTTGAAAATACTATGTGTGAAGAAATGTATAATAAAGCAATTCAAGAAGTTAGCGATTATGTGGAATGTGATTTTGTGTGGGAGTATCCTAACAAGGTTAAAAAAGATAAAAGGATTCCATATAGCAATAAAAAAGAAATGCTTACAAATGTTAGGGTTGTAGCATGGAATAAATTAATAAAAAGAGAAATATTAGAAAAAAATAATATCTCTTTTCCAAAAGGACTAAGATATGAGGATATTGAGTTTACTTATAAACTTATTCCATATTTAAATAAAACATCATATGTAAACAAAGAATTTGTACATTATGTTCAAAGAAATAATTCTATAGCAAATGTTCAAAATGAAAGAACTGCTGAAGTATTTACAATTTTTGATAATATTATAAAATATTATCAGGAAAAAGGATTTTATGAAGAATATAAAGAAGAGTTAGAATATAGTTACTTTAGAATTTTATTATGTAGCTCATTAAAAAGAATATGCAAAATAAAAGATAGCAAAACTAGAAAAAAATTAATAAAAGAAACCTTTGAAAAACTATATCAACAATTTCCACTTTGGAAGGAAAATAAAATACTTAATAATAGAAGCATAAAAAATATGTATATGAAATCTATTAATAAGTTTACTTACCCAATATATACAAAAATGTTTCAACTTTTGTAAAGAAATGGAGAAAATATGGAATCGAATAATAGGCTAAAAAAAGTAATTACTGTAGAAAATTTATTATGTCTATTTATTATAATTTGTCCGATATTAGATGCAGCAAGTTTTATATTTAGAAATTATTTTAATACAAGTTTATCAATTGCAACAATTTTAAGACCAATCATACCAATTATAGTTATAATATATTTGTTTTTTAAAGATAAAATAAAAATATCATTAATAATTTCAGGTATGCTATATGGAATATATGCAGTTATACACTTGTACATATTTAAAGGGCTTATCACAGAATCCTCATATGGCGGAATTACTAGAGAATTACAATATTTAGTAAATTATACATTTATGATAATGAATCTGTTTAATTATTTATATGTGTTTGTATTCAGAAAAAGGGATGAAACAAGCAGAAGAAACAACATAGCGAGATTAAGAGTGGCAATGTTAATTTCCTTTACAATATACATAGCATTAGTGTTTATTGCTATTTTGAGTGGAACTTCATCACATACATATCTAGAAGATCAGATGGGCTATAAAGGATGGTTTGAATCAGGCAACAGTGTAGGTGCCATAATGTTATTAATGTTGTTTAATACATTGCCACTAATTGGAAAAGAAAATAATAAAAAAATAAGAATATGGGTCTTGATAGATATTATATTATCAGGCATATATTTAACAACATTATTAGGTACTAGAGTTGGATTGTTTGGGTTCTTGATTGTAATATTTATATATGTTGTTGTTTCTATTTTGATAAATGCATATCACAATAAGAAAATTAGCAAGAAAATTGTTACAATTGCAGCTGGAATATTTTTGATTATGTCTATTGTAGTTGCATTATTTGGAAGTGTAACTCTTACAAGAAGGAAACTTTTAAATGAAAGAGAAGATTTGATATATGATGATCAAATAGGCGAAAGTGCACATGTTACAGGTGATATATTAAATATAGTAAGAGAGATAAACAACAATGAAATAGATGAAGATTACATGTCTAAGGAAACTCAAAGAGCATTAATAGATTTATATAATTACAATAATGAACACAAAATCTCATATACTAATATGAGAACTTTACAATTTGTTTACCATACAGAACTAGTAAAGGAGCAAAAAGATATCGGATTAGTATTGTTTGGAAATGGATATATGTCGCATTTTTATGAATTAATTTTTGAAATGGAAGTGCCAGCGTTTTTATATAATTTTGGTATTTACGGCTTTATATTGTATTTTGTTCCATTTTTTATAATTACTGTTTATGGAGTTTATATAGGAATAAAATATATAAAAAGGATAAATATAAAATTTACAATGAGCATATTATCACTATGCTTTGCAATAGCAGTATCATTTTTATCAGGTTATACATTCTTTAACTCGTCAGCTGCAACAACAATAACCATAATAGCAACAATAGTGATATTAGAGAGCATAAAAGTGAAAGGTGAAAATTAATGAAAAAGATAATATTTGGAATAACTAGTTTAACATTAGGTGGAGCGGAGAGAGTTTTAATAGATTTAGCAAACAAGCTAGTAGAAAAATTTGATATTACAATATTTACTTTATATGCTAATGGTGAGTTAGAAAAAGAGCTGGATGAAAGAATTCATCTAAAATCTTTATATGACAAGAGATATAAAGATTTAAATAAAAAAGAGAGAGTCTTAATTCCAGTATCAGTTTTATTCAACAAAAGAAAAATATATAAAAATTATGTGGATGATGATAATTATATTGCACAAATTGCGTTCCTAGAAGGAGCGATAACAAGAATATTTAGTGTGAGATCAAAACACAGTACAAAGAAAATTGCGTGGATACATAATGATATATCAAAAGTATTTGGAAAAAGTATAAAAGCAAAAATAAAAAGAATTGTAGATAGAAATGCTTATGAAAAATATGATGTATTAGCCTTTGTTAGTGTAGATAATTTGGATAAGTTTAATAAAGTTTATGATGATATGCTTTTGCCACACGAAAAGGTGATTAAGAATTATATTAATTCAGAAAGAATAATAGAATTATCTAAAAAAGAAAATGAGAAAATATTTAACAGTGATGAGGTTAATATAGTTCAAGTATCAAGATTGGTTGAGCAAAAGGGAATAGAAAGACTTATAGATGTGCATACAAAATTAATAAAGGCAGGTTATAATCATCATATATATATTATCGGCGATGGACCTCTAAAAACAAAATTAGAAGAGAAAATAAAAGTAGACAATGTGGGTAATACATTCACATTATTGGGAGCAAAAGAAAATCCATATCCGTATATAAAAGATGCTGATGCTTTTGGCCTATTTTCATTTTTTGAGGGCTACCCAATGGTGGTTGAAGAAGCTAAAATATTAAAAAAGTTTGTGGTAGTAACAAATACATCTGCTAGAGAAGTATTATTTGACTATGCAAAAAATAGCTTAATTGTAAATAATGATGAAGAAGGAATTGAACAAGGAATAAAATATATAATTGAGAACAAGAAAAAAATATTGGAAAAAAATAATGATTTTGTCTATGAAAACAACAAAATTATTGATAAAATAGTGAAAGTGATTGAAGAGGAGAATGTTAAAAAATGAAAATATCAATATTAACGTCAACTTATAATAGAGCCAAACTTTTGGATAAGCTATATACTAGCATTTTAATAAATAAAAATGAGGCAAATTGCGATATAGAATGGCTAATTATGGATGATGGCTCTAGTGATAATACTAAGATGATAGTTGAGAATTATATAAAAGAAAGAATAATTGATATTAAGTATTTTTATCAGGAAAACAAAGGCAAAATGGCTGCAATAAATGAATTGGTAAAAAAGTCTACAGGGGATTTAATTTTAGAATGTGATTCAGATGATTTCTTTACTACAAGTGCTTTTAAAATAATAGAAGAATCTTTAGAAAAATGTAAAGATATGGGAAATACATATGCCATGGTGTTCTTAAAATATGATCAAAATGGTAAGAATATGGGTAATAATTTTCCAGAGGATAATTACGAAAGTACAATGTTTAATTTATACTTTAAAGAAGGAATTACAGGAGAAAAAGCACTAGTTTTTAATGGTGTAATAAGAAGAAAATATAGTTATAAATTGGAGAATGGTGAAAAATTTGTAACAGAAGCAAGGTTGCACCACGAGATGGATTTGGAGTATAATGTAAAATGTTTTAATGAACCAATAATGATTTGTGAATACAAAGAAGATGGATATTCAAAAAATATAAATAAACTTTTTTTAAATAACCCATATGGCTATTATCAATATTTTAAAGAAATATTTAATCAGGATATGAAAAATGTTACATCTAAAAAAAGATTATATGTATATAAGCATTATATTCTTTTCTCGGTATTAACGGGGCAAAAGCACACAATACAGAATGTAAAAGGCGTCTTAAATAAAATAATGGTAATGGTGTTATACCTTCCAGGAAAGATAATGACAAATATAAAGTTGAAAAAATGAATTGATATTTAAAGTATTATATAATATAATTGTGAAAAAAAGAAAGGACCATAATGATGCAAAAGAGCAGTGAAGATAGAATCATAGTAGAACATGTGTATAAAACATTTAATATATATATGGACAAGGCAAACAGTTTAAAAGAAAAAATGTTGTTTTGGAAAAGAAATAGAAAAGAAAAAAGAGAAGTATTAAAAGATATTAATATAACTATAAAAAATGGAGAAGCGGTAGGATTAATTGGAGTAAATGGAAGCGGAAAATCTACATTATTAAAATTAATGACTAAGATAATATATCCAAATCAAGGAAAGATAGAAACATATGGAAAATTAACTTCACTTCTTGAATTGGGAGCTGGATTTCATCCTGATTTTTCTGGTAGAGAGAATATATATTTTAATGCTTCTATTTTTGGGCTTACTAGAAAACAAATAGACGAGAGACTAAATGATATAATAGAATTTTCTGAATTAGGAGCATATATCGACAACCCAGTAAGAACTTATTCATCAGGAATGTACATGAGATTAGCATTTGCTGTTGCAATTAATGTGGATGCAGATATTTTATTAGTAGATGAAGTTTTAGCTGTTGGAGACCAACATTTCCAAGAAAAGTGTATTGCTAAAATGAAAGAATTGAAAGAACAAGGAAAAACAATGGTATTTGTTACACATAGTTTAGGAACTGTAAAGGATTTTTGCAATAGAGCTATATGGCTAAACCAAGGTGTAGTAAAAATGGATGGAGATCCAGATTCGGTAATAGAAGAATATTTAAAAGAAACAAGATAAAATATATAGAAATGGAAGGAAAATATAAATGAAATTAGTAAAAGATTTATACAATTATAGAGAGTTACTAAAAACAAACATAAAAAAAGATGTTGGAGGAAAGTATAAAAATTCAGTTTTAGGAGTTTTATGGTCTTTTATAAATCCACTTCTACAAATAGCTGTATATGCTTTGGTTTTTCAGGTTATATTAAAGAGTGATATACCAAATTATACGGTATACCTATGTTGTGGATTAATTCCATGGCAATACTTTTCGGCTGTAGTACTAAGGGGAGCGGCTACAATAATAGATAATGGAAATATTATTAAAAAAGTATACTTTCCGCGAGAAATATTACCTATATCAGTTGTTACAAGTGAGGGTGTTAATTTTCTAATATCTACAATAATCATACTAGGATTTGTAATATTTGGAGGAATAGGATTATCATTTAATATATTTTGGTATTTTATTATTTTGGCTATACAATACGTTATCTCTATAGGAGTAGCATTTATAGTATCAAGTTTAACAGTTTATTTTAGAGATTTGTTGCATTTATTAGGAATAATGATTCAACTATTATTCTATGCTACACCAATTGTATATTCAATTGCATCAGTACCAGCTAATTTACAATGGATAGTAAAGATTAACCCTATGTCTTACTTAATAGAAGCTTATAGAAATATATTCTATAATAAAACAATGCCTGATTTTAAAGGCTTAGCAATTGCCTTAGGAATGGGAATTGTGTTATGCATAGCGGGATATTTTATATTCAAAAAATTAGAAAGAAGATTTGCTGAGGAATTGTAATAAAGTAAAAGAAAATAAAAGAGGAAAAAAGATGGATAATAATCAAATTATGATAGAAACTCTGGAAAAAGAGAATCTACTTTTAAAAGAGAATATTAAAAAAATTCAAGAAAAAAATAAAGAGGAAATAGAGAAGAGTGCCAGACTTGCTGAAGAAAACAAGGCAATAAGAGAACAATTGGATTCTATTTTGTATTCAAGAACTTATAAATTTGCAGAAAAGCTAAGAAAAATAATAAAAAAATAAGGAGAGATTATGCAAAAAAAGAAGATAGCTCTTATAATAGACACAGAAAATTGGGCTTTTGATAATATTGCTCATCAAGTAAAGAAAAATTTGGATTGCTATGATATAGATATAATTCCAGGGAGAATTTTTGAAGGCAATATGGTAAAACTATTTATATTTTGCCAGAATTACGATTTGATTCATTTTATATGGAGAGGATACATATCTTTGATTGATAGAGAAGAGATGTATTCATATATAGAGTCGCTTGGAATGACGACAGAAGAATTTAAAGAGAAATTTATATATAATAAAAAAATAAGTTTTTCTGTTTGTGATGAGTTATATTTAGAGGGCGAAGAAAAATGGAGAACAGATAAAATTTTAGAATATACCGATAAATATTTCGTAACTTCTAAAAGATTATATGATATCTACAGCAAACTAGATAAAAAACCAATGATGATAATACATGACGGGGTTGATTTAGATAACTATAAGCCACAAAATTTAGAAAGATTTGATAATGTAACTAATATCAATGTGGGATGGGTTGGAAATAGCAAGTTTAAAGGATCTGACAATGATTGTGACATGAAAGGTGTAGAAGGAGTAATAAAACCGGCTATAAAAGAATTGCAGGATGAAGGATACAAAATAGAGCTAAAATTAGCAGATAGAAATATTAAAATGATAGAACAAAAGGATATGCCTGATTTTTATAACTCTTTAGAACTATACATTTGCGCATCAAAGGCAGAAGGTACACCACTTACAGTGTTGGAAGCGATGGCGATGGGAATACCAGTAATATCAACTAATGTAGGAATTGTAGAAGAAGCATTTGGAAATTGCCAAAAGAAATATATTTTGCAAGAAAGAAGTAAAGAGTGTTTAAAAGAAAAAATAAAATATTTGATTTCAAATAATTCAGAATTTAAAGAATTATCACAAGAAAATTTAGAAGGCATAAAAAAATGGGATTGGAAAATAATTTCAGAGCAGTACAAAGAATTATTTGATAACATACTAAAAATGTAAGAGGAGAAAAATGAAAGACGATAAATATTTTTGGGATTACCAGTTGCAACCAGGTATGAAATTAAATAATAATTACTATAAAAATCTAGATGTTGAACCATTAGTAACAATTATAACTTCATTTTATAATGCTCAAGAATTCATGTGGCAAACAATAAATTGTGTATTTAACCAAACTTTTCCATATTGGGAATGGATAATCGTAGATGATGGAAGTACACAAGAAGAAGCACTAGATTACCTAAAGCAAGTTGAAAAAATGGATAATAGAATCAAAGTTTATCATAAAGAAAATGAAGGATTGGCTAAGGGAAGAGACTATGCTATAAAATATTCAAATACAAAGTATATCCTACCTCTAGATGCAGATGATTTGATTGAACCAACTTATATAGAAACTTTATATTGGACAATGGAAACTAATAAAGAAGCATCATGGGCGTTTACTAACTCTGTAGGATTTGGAAAATATATTTATTTGGTTGATCATAAATTTAACAGTGAAAAAATGAAGGCAGAGAATCAAATAACTGCTACAGCCCTAATAAGAAAAGATAAGATACTGAATTTAGGCGGTTATGGAGTGGCAAAAAGGTATGTAAATGAAGATTGGCACTTATGGCTTAGAATGCTTGCAGAAGGCGATTATCCTGTTCAAGTTACGTATTACGGATTTTGGTATAGAAGAAGAATGCAAAGTTTACTTACAGAAGTAAATGATACCAAGAAAAAAGAAAATGAATTGAGGCTGAGAGATCTTAAAACTGAAGCAGATAAGATAACTAAAAGAGTTGAGCCTGTGATATATTCTGAAGAAAAAACAGAGGATTTACTGCAGTACAATGAATTGAATTTTGATAAAACCTTTCCGAAGGAAAACAAAGAAACAATATTGTATATATTGCCACAAATTGGCTGTGATGCAAAATTATATAAACAAATAAAAGAAAAAAACAATAAATTTAACATAATAGTAATAACATTAAAAAAAACAGAATATTCGGAATATGTGTATAGGCAAAAGTATGAAAAATTTGCAACAGTATTTAATTTAACAACTTTTTTACCATCTAAATATTATTTAGGATTTATAGAATATATAATAAAAACAAGAAATATAAATGAAATTTATATGGCAAAAAACAAATATAGTCAAATAATACAAGGAAAATTTAAAATAATGGATAATATTACATATAGGAATAGCAAATTTGTATATATACTTAAAATATTAGAATATAAATTAAACCATACTATTATAGCAAGGGCTATTAGGAAAGCGATAAGACTATTAAAAAGCTAATATGAAAGGAACGATTGTGTAGATGAAAATTTGGTTTTTAACAGGTGAATTTGCACCAGATTTTGGAGGCGGAATTGGAACATATGTAGAAAATTGCGCTAAAATGTTTGCTAAAGCTGGAGATGATGTAACAGTAATAGTAAGAAGCATTAATGGAAATAAATCAGAGAAAGCAAAAGAAGGTTACAGAATTGAAAGATTTCAACAAGGAGAAGGAGAAAACTATCAATACTTAGGATATGATAATGCATTGGCTTATCAATACTATGAAGTGATAATGAAGATGATTGATAAATATGGAAAACCTGATATTATAGAAATGCAGGAATATAATGCGTATGGACAATATATTATACAAAGTAAATTAATGTTGAATGAAAAACTGAAAGACATTCCATTAGTTGTACATCTTCATACTCCAAGCTTTGAAACTTTAAAAATTAATCAATTTAATACGTATGAATTACCATTTTATTGGATTGGTGAGATGGAAAAATTTTGCATTAAAGGTGCAGATGCATTAGTATGCCCAAGTCAATTCTTAGCAGATAAATTACAATATCTAGTAGATGAAAAAATAAAAGTAATAAATTTACCTTTTGACATAGACAAAGAAGAATTAGAAAAATATGAAAAAGAGGGAATTCAAAAACCTGATAAGAAAACTATATTATATTTTGGAAGAACAGAGTACAGAAAAGGCGTTGTGCAAATGCTAAAAGGTGCTGAAAAATTATGGAAAAAAGGATTAGATTTTAAGGTTAAAATTATTGGTGGAGATACAATATTAGAATCAAAAGGTACATATGTTGGAGAGGATTTAAAGAAGAAATATGCTAAATATATAGAAAGTGGCAACCTAGAAATGATGAATTCGATACCACATTTAGATTTGATTCCTCATATTTTATCAGCTACAGCGGTAACAATTCCATCACTATACGAGAATTTTCCTAATACATGTATATACTCAATGTGGCTAGGAAAGCCTGTATTAGTTTCAAAAAGCGGTGGACAGGCAGAAATGGTAAAAGATTCCGGAAAGAATGGATTGATTTTTGACTGGGATAAAGATGGAGATTTTGAAGAAAAACTAAAACAATTATTAAATATGTCTGATGAAGATTTAAAGCAAATGGGAGACAATGCAAAATCAAGAATTCATGAATTATGCAACATGGAAGACAACTTGAAGATTAGAAGAGAATTCTTTGAAGATGTAATAAAAAATAAAAATAAACCTAAAGAGAAGTTTCCGTTTGTTGAAGAAATGCCTAAAGATGAATATATAAAGCAATATGATGGTGAGAAAGATTTATTATCAGTGGTAATTCCATATTATAATTTAGGAAAAACATTACCAGAAACAATAGAAAGTATTAAAGCTACTACTTATAAGAATTATGAAATAATAATAGTAAATGATGGAAGCACTGATGAGGAAAGTGTAAAAGTATTAGAACAATATAAAGATGATGAAAAGGTAAGAGTAGTAAATATAGAGAATAAAGGATTAGCTAATGCAAGAAATGTAGGTGCAAAAGAAGCAAAGGGAGAGTTTGTAGCATTTCTAGATGCGGATGATAAAATTGATCCAACATTTTATGAGAAAGCAATAAGGATATTACACCAATATAGTAATGTTTCATATGTTTATAGCTGGGTTCAATATTTTGAAGGAAGCACGGCGGTATGGCCAACTTTCAATGTTCATATACCATATTTATTATGTGCGAATATGCTCGCAGCTTTTGTAGTAATAAGAAAGAATGATTTTCTAAATTTTGGACAAAATAGAATAAAAATGGAATATGGAATGGAAGATTATGATGGCTGGGTAAGCTTAGCAGAACACGGATATTTGGGAGTATCTATTCCAGAAAAACTTAATTTATATAGAATAAGAAAAGATTCAATGTCAAGGCAATTTAATAAAAAAATGAGAGTGTACTTATACCAGATATCTAAAGAGGGACATGAAAAATTATTTGCAAAATATTCAAAAGACATATATATGCTATTACTTACAAATGGACAGTCTTATTATTGGAATAATCCTACTACACCGGTATACATTCCTACAACTGGGGAAGTTCAACAACCAGATGAAAGAATATTAAAAATAGAAAGAATGCTTAATTCTTTACCAGGTAGAGCAGCAAGAAAAGTTTATAGAGGATTAAAGAAAATAAAGCATGGAGTACAGAATATTTTTAAATAAGAATATGGAAAGGAAAGAACAATGGAAAAAGATATAAAAGAAAAAATTATTAACATTTTTAAGCAACCGTTAATATATGTTTTATTGTTTTGCATATTTGTTCAAGTAAAAATTTATAATACAGTTCCAAATTATGTTATGACTTCTGATAGCTATACATATGCAGAGAAATATAATACAAGTATTTTACGAGGTCAAGTTAATGAATTAAGAACGCCTGTGTATCCATATTTTATTAAAGCGATTGGAAAGATTTCAGGACAAGAAAATTTATACAATAGTGTGGCAATGGCACAAAAAATACTATTTATAATTACTCTAATATTATTTTATTTTTGCTTGAAAAAAATAACGAAAAGTAATATAATCACATCGGTATTAACAATAGTATTTGGAATTTGTCCATTTATAGTATTGTGGAATATAATGATTTTAACAGAAGCAATTTCAATATTTGAAAGCATATTGCTAAGTTTTGTAACAATATTATACTTGGAAAAACCTAAAAAAAGTACTGCAATAATATTGGGTATTATAGTATTAGGTATGATTTTAACAAGACCATCATTTATTTATTTATTACCAATATATTTCTTATTCTGGATATTAAGATTAATATTTAATAAAAAGGAAAAAGAAGTAATTTCAGGTCTTATAAGTCTTACTATTTGCTCAGTTGTATTATTAGGGTATTGTGGACTAATGAAGGCTCAGCATGGAGAATTTTCAATAACTGCAGTTTCGTATATAAATAATACAATAACTGCAATAAACAGTAATTCATATAAACAATCTGGCAATGAAGATATGATTAAGATTGTGGATGAAATAAAGGGTGATAGAAGCGATGGTGAAATCTGCTGGACTGCACTGAATAAATTAAAAGAGCAGTATTCTGTTGAAGAAATAAAGAATTTTGCTAATACTTCACTTAAAAATGATAAAAATTATTTGAATTTTATAATATCAAAAACAATACAATTAGGCTCATCAAATATAGGTACAGCATCATATATACCAAATGATGTGTTTATAAATGAAAAATATGCTAATCAGATATATACAGAAATAGGAAATATAATTTTTCCAATTAACTTTGCGATGGTATATATAATGGTAGGAATAGCTGTAATTTATATTTTATATGATTTAATAAAAAATAAAAATATAAATTGGTATTTAGCATTTTTTACGGTATTGATTGCTGCTAATATATTTACATTAATAGTAGGGGCACCTTTTGAATCTCAAAGGCTTTTTGCTTCGTCAATTGTACAAGTTTTACTATTGATTGGATATGTTGTGGCTAAAGGAATATACAATAAAAAAATAAATTAAGAAAGGATAAAAAGATGGAAAAGAAAAACGTAGTTATTATTGGTGCTGGTCCTGCGGGATTAACAATGGCTCATGAGTTACTAAAAGAAAATGGAAATGAGCAATATAATGTAACAGTGCTAGAAGAAACACAAGAAATTGGAGGAATTTCTAAAACAGTAAAATATAATGGAAACCGTATGGATATAGGAGGACATAGATTTTTCTCGAAAGATGAAAGAGTAATGAACTTCTGGCATGATTTAATGCCTGTACAAGGAAAAAACTCATTTGATGATGAAAAACTAGGAAGAGTAAAACCTCTTGAAGAAGGTGGCCCAGACCCTGAAAAAGAAGACGATGTAATGCTTATAAGACAAAGGGTTTCTAGAATTTATTATTTAAAGAAATTCTTTGATTATCCAATTAGCATGAAAATGCAAACTTTCAAAAATATGGGCTTTGACCGCACAATGAAGGCTGGTTTTAGTTATTTAAAATCATTGATATTTAAAAGAGAAGAAAAATCATTAGAGGATTTTTACATCAACAGATTTGGTAAAGTACTTTATAGCATGTTCTTTGAAAAATATACTGAAAAACTTTGGGGAAGACATCCAAGCGAAATATCTGCTGATTGGGGAGCTCAACGTGTAAAGGGAATATCTATTAAAGCAGTAATAAAAGATATGTTCCATAAAGCATTCGGAAAGAAAAATAGCGAGAATACTGAGACTTCTTTGATAGAACAATTTTGGTATCCAAAATATGGTCCAGGACATTTATGGGAGACTCTAGCAAATAAAGTTTCAAATGAAGGAGCTTCAATATTAAAAGGATATACTGTTAAAAAATTAAATTTCAAAGATGGAAGAATAGTTTCTGCTGAATGCGAAACACCTGAAGGAATTAAAACAATAGAGGGAGATATATTTGTTTCTTCTATGCCAATGAATGATTTAGTAGCAGGATTTACAGGAATAGATGTACCAACGGAAATAAGAGATATAGCTAAAGGATTACCTTTCAGAGATTTCATAACAGTTGGATTATTAGTAGACAAACTAAACCTAGAAAACAAAACTGATATTAAAACTTTAGGAAATATAGTTCCAGATTGCTGGATTTATGTTCAAGAGCCAGAAGTTAAAATGTGTAGAATTCAAATATTCAATAACTGGTCACCATACTTGGTAAAAGATGCAGAAAACAAAGTATGGATTGGATTGGAATATACATGTAGTGAAGGTGATGAATACTGGAATATGTCTGATGAAGAATTTATAAACTTTGCAATAGATGAATTAGTTTCAATGAAAATAATTAGCAAAGATCAAGTTGAAGATTCTCATCGTGAAAGAATTAAGAAAGCATATCCTGCATATTTCGACACATACAAAGATATTGATAAATTAATAGACTACGTAAATAACATAGATAATTTATACTGTATAGGAAGAAACGGTCAACATAGATATAACAACATGGACCACTCTATGGTAACGGCTATAGAAGCAGCTAAGAATATACGTAATGGAATAGCAGACAAATCAAATATTTGGAATGTAAATACAGATAAAGAATATCATGAAGTAAAAAAAGCGGAACAAAATTAATTGAAAAAATATCTACCTAGAAAATATTTTTAGGTAGATATTTTTTTGCAAAATTAGTAAAAAATAGCAACAAAAAAATGACAAAATATGTTCCTTTTTTACAAGTTTCATGATACAATAAAGCGAGAATAAGACAAAAGGAGAGATACATATGAGAAGATATATAAAAGTAGTAGCAATAATGTTAATATTACTATCTATGGCAGGGGCTACTAGCAATGCAAATGATAAAACAAGCAATATAAGTTTAGAAAAAGTAGTGGCAGAAAATAAAATAGTAGAAGATGGAACCTATGTAATAAAATCTGCAATAAACAACAATTATGTATTGGATGTAGTTGGAGCCTCAAAAGTAAGTGGTGGCAATGTTCAACTATATAAAAATGCCTCGGCGGACCAACAACGTTTTATAGTAAAATACTTAGATAATGGGTACTATACTATTACAGCTAAGCATTCAAGCAAAGTTTTAGACGTGGCAAATGGAGGAAAAACAGCAGGTACAAATGTATGGCAATGTACACCAAATAATTCAGATGCACAAAAATGGTTGTTGAAAGATGCAGGAAATGGATATGTTTATCTAGTATCAAAGTGCAATGGATTGTACCTTGATGTAGCAAATGGAGTAGCAGCAAATGGCACAAACGTACAAGTTTGCTATGGAAATAATTCAAATGCACAGAAATTTAAATTTGAAAAGGTACAAAGCAGTAATAATCCTACAAATAATACTCCGACAGGAACAAAAACAATAGAAGATGGAACATATGTAATAAAATCAGGAATAAATAATGGATATGTATTAGATGTGTTAAATGGTTCAAATGTAAGTGGAGCTAATGTTCAATTATATAAAAATTCATCTGTGAATCAACAACGTTTTGTAGTAAAATATTTAGATAATGGGTATTATACTATTACGGCTAAACACTCAAACAAGGTGCTAGATGTAGCAAATGGAGGAAAAACAGCAGGTACAAATGTATGGCAATGTACGCCAAACAATTCTGATGCGCAGAAATGGGTAATCAAGGATGCAGGAAATGGATATTACTATATAATATCAAAATGTAATGGATTGTATCTTGATGCTGCAAATGGAGTGGCAGCAAATGGTACAAATATACAAGTTTGCTATGGAAACAATTCAAATGCTCAAAAGTTTAAGTTTGAAAAATATTCAGAATTTGTAGGAACAAAAACAATAGAAGATGGTACATATCAGATAGAGTCCGGAATTAATAGTGGATATGTACTAGATGTAGTAGGTGGTTCAAATGTAAGTGGAGCTAATGTTCAATTGTATTCAAAAAAATCTGTTACAAGACAACGTTTTACAGTTAAATATTTAGGAGATGGATTTTACACAATAACAGCTGCTCATTCTTCTAAAGTATTAGATGTAGCAAATGGAGGGAAAACAGCAGGTACAAATGTATGGCAATGTACACCAAATAATTCAGATGCGCAAAAATGGATAATAAAAGATGCAGGAAATGGATATTATTATTTAATATCAAAATGTAATGGACTATATCTTGATGCGGCAAATGGAGTAGCAGCAAACGGTACAAACATTCAAGTTTGCTATGGAAATAATTCAAATGCTCAAAAATTTAAATTCGTAAAACCAATAAATATGCTAGAAAGTTTAGATGAAAGCAAATATCCAGGATACAAAGAAAGAATATCTGCACTTATGAATGCACATCCAAATTGGAACTTTGAGTTTTTATATACAGGAATAAAATTCAGCGATGCAGTGGCTGGAGAATATCAAGTAAGAAAAAGAAATCTTGTTCCAACAGAGTATGGTGGAGAATGGATTTCTGGTACAACATTATATGATACAGGATGGTATGGAGCATCTGAAAAGGCTATAGCATATTATATGGATCCGCGTAATTTCTTAAATGATACAGATGTATTCCAATTCCAAGATGTTAATGAATACTTAGAAGGAGCTTGCACATTAGAAGGCTTAAAATCAAAGGTTGCTAATTCATTTTTAGCAGATTATGCAACAGATATTAATACAGCTTGCCTAAACCAAAATGTAAATCCATATTACATAATAGCTAGATTATTCCAGGAGAATGGAACAAACCCTAAGAGTGGAACACATAAAATGGATGCAGGAAATGGTAAGTATTACTATAATCCATTTAATATAGGAGCTACAGGAGATTCTTTAACAGAAGTGTATAACAATGCACTAGCTACAGCTAAGAGAAATGGTTGGGACACTATGGTAAAAGCTCTTGAAGGCGGAATTAAGATATGTAAAGAAAACTGGTTAGACAATTATCAAAATACACTTTATCAGAATAGATTTGATATAGATTCAACAAATGGAACTTCATTATATACTCACCAATACATGCAAAATCTAATGGGTGCATATAGTGAAGCCAAAATACTAAGAAGCTCATATGCTAATACAGGAAAATTGGAATCTAATTTTACATTCCAAATACCTTTATATGAGGGAATGGATAAGGAACTTTCACCTATTCCTAAAAATAATCAAGAAAGTTATGCAATGAATGTAAAAACAACAGGCACGTCAATCCGTATAAGAGAAGATGCTTCAACTGATTCAAAGATATTGAGAGAACTACCAAATGCTGGAACAGTGCTATTATCAGTAAAAAGAGGAATTAATTCTAACTGGCAACAAGTTATCACATCAGATGGACTTATTGGATATGTATCTGGAACATATCTAGAACAAATTGATGATGTGAAAACATGCAACTATAAGGCAAAAGTAAAAACCAACGATGGAAATGGATGTAATGTAAGAATTGGACCAAGTACTAGATTAGATAAAGTAACAGCACTTTCAGATGGCGTTGAAGTAACGGTTATAGATAACTCTACTTATAAAAATATAGATGGATATGATTGGAGCAGAGTAGTACTTTCTAGTGGAACACAGGTATTTATACCAAGCAGATACTTAGCAAAAATAAACTAATCATATTTTAAGAGAGGTAAAAATGAAAAAGATAAATATAAATAAAATGTTTATAATATCAATAATATGTGCAATGATATTACTTGTATTTTCAAGTAATACCATTGCAACAAGCATGGTAGAATTTGATGATGAAATGGCAGATGAACAAGCTAACGAAGAATTAAGGCAACAAGAACAAGAAGACCAAGAAAATGCTGGAAAATCTAGTAATAACTTTTTATCAGAATTATCTGTAGAAGGATATAAAATAAGCCCTGCTTTTGATAAGCAAACAATAAATTATAGTATAGATGGAGAAATAACAGCAAAGAAAGTTAATATACAAGCCAAAACAGATGATGACAGAGCAACAGTTACTGGAATAGGCGAAGTAGAATTACAAACAGGTGAAAATAATTTTAGGATAAGTGTAAAAGCAGAAAATGGAACTGAAAGGGCATATTTTATTAAAATTATAAAGAAAATAGATGATGAAGAATTAAAACTTTCATCTTTAAAAATTAAGGCTGTTGATAAAAATGGAGAAAAGCAAGATGTAGATTTAAATATAGATTTTTCTTCAGATGTTTTTGCGTATAGTTGTGAAGTTTCTTACACTATTACAAAAATAGAAGTGGAAGCAGTAGCAAATAAAACAAATTCTAAAATAACAATTGAAGATAATCCTGAAGAATTAAAGGAAGGCCAAAATACAATAAAAATAAAACTAACAGATGATAATGAAAATGAAACTATTTATAAAGTACAAGTAAATAAACAATACAGCTTAATGGCTAATGGAGCAATTGATAATGAAACAGGCAGCAAGAACATAGTAATTGGAATTATAGCTATAGTACTTTTGATAATGGTTATATTACTATTTACAAAGAAAAGTAAGAAGAGAAAACATTAAAATTTAAAGTGAGGAATAATGTATGTGGGGAGATATCGCTATTGCATTCTTATTAGCATTTATAACAGCATTTGTAATAACACCGTATACAATAAGATTAGCTAGAAAAGTAGGCGCTGTAGACGTACCTAGCGACAGAAGAGTAAATAAAAAGCCAATGCCAAGACTTGGAGGACTAGCAGTTATATCAGGCTTTTTAGTATCCATGATATATTTAATTATATCTATGGCAATAGAAGGAAAAATTAATTTTCTAGGAGATAATTTATATATAAAATTGATAGGCGTATTGCTAGGAATGATTATTCTTGGAATCACATGTTATATAGATGATGTGAAAGGAATAAAACCATTAACCAAGTTAGCAGGACAAACCCTAGCTGCTATTGTTGTTGTTCAGAGTGGGGTTCTTATAGATAATTTTACAATACCTTTTAAAGAAAATAGTATTGTGTTAAATGAAGTATTTAGCTATATCATAACTATAGGATGGATAGTTGGAATTACAAATGCGATAAATTTAATAGATGGACTTGATGGATTATCTTCAGGGATTACATTAATTTCGTGTATATCTCTATTAATAATTTTTGCATTAAATGAATCTCCTCTAATAGCTATAGTGTTAATTACAGCATTAGCAGGTTCGATAGTTGGATTTTTGCCATATAATTTCAATCCAGCAAAAACATTTATTGGAGATGTAGGTTCCAATTTTATGGGATTTGCACTTTCAATAATATCAATATTAGGTGTGGCTAAAACTTATACAGCTATAGTTTTAATAGCTCCTATAATAGTACTTGCTTTGCCTATATTTGACACTCTATGGGCAATAATTAGAAGAATAGTAAAAACAAAATCTATAAAAGGTGTATTTAAAGCAGATAAAGGTCATTTACATCATAGACTTATGGCAAAAGGTTTTTCACAAAAACAATCGGTGCTAATTCTATATGGAATAACTGCGATACTAGGAATGACAGCAGTAATACTTTTGGATAGTGGAATCTGGAAAGCAATATCATTTGCTTTACTTGTAGTTGCAATTATAGCAATAGGATATAAAGATATAAAACAACTAGGATTGTTTAATGATGAAGAAAACAATCATGGCAAAGGAGAATAATATGAAGAAAATTACAATATTAGTACCTGCATATAATGAGGAAGAATCTTTACCTTTTTTATATGAACGAGTTTCTAAAATTATGAATGAAATGGAAAACTATGAATTTGAGCTTCTTTTTGTTAATGATGGAAGCAAAGATAATACATTAAAAGAAATAAAAGAATTAAGAAGTAAAGATAATAGAGTTAGCTATGTGGATTTTTCTAGAAATTTTGGAAAAGAAATAGGAATGATTGCAGGTTTAGACTATGCAACAGGCGATTGTGTAATAATAATGGATGCAGATTTACAAGATCCGCCAGAGTTAATTCCAGAAATGATAGCTCTATGGGAAGAAGGATACGATGATGTATATGCCCAAAGAAAATCTAGAAAAGGTGAAACTTGGTTAAAGAAATTTACATCTAAAATGTATTATAAAGTATTGCAAAGCTTAACAAAAGTACCAATCCAAAAAGATACAGGAGATTTTAGATTATTAGATAGAAGATGCGTGAATGCATTAAAGAAGATGAGAGAAACAAGCAGATGTTCAAAGAGCATGTTTAGCTGGATTGGGTATAATAAAAAAGCTATTTATTATGATAGAGACCCACGAATAGCAGGAAAAACAAAATGGAATTATAAAAAATTAATAGATTTAGCAATAGATGGAATAACAGCTTTTACAACATCTCCACTTAGAATTTCTACATATCTTAGCATACCAACTTTTTTAGCTTTAGTAGTATATTTTATATATGTTATAATTAAATGCATAAGATTAAATGTTGCTATTCAGGCATTCCAAGCTATTATATTATTAATATTATTCTTCTCAGGAGTACAAATAATATTGATAGGAATTATGGGAGAGTATTTAGGAAGAATATTCAATGAATCTAAAAATAGGCCATTATATTTGGTAAACGAGTATAATGATAAAAGGGAAAATAATGATTAGAAAGGGTTATTTATAATATATGAGAGAACAAAATATTATTAATCCTGAAGTAGAAGATGGTATAGAAGAAAAGCTTGAAATAAGCTTAAGACCTCAGTTTTTAAGAGAATACATAGGACAGAATAAAGTTAAAGAGAATATGAAAGTGTATATAGAGGCTGCAAAGAAAAGAAAGGAGCCTCTAGATCACGTTTTATTATATGGACCACCAGGATTGGGAAAAACAACTTTAGCTAATATAATTGCAAATGAAATGCATTCAAACATAAAAGTTACATCTGGTCCAGCAATAACGAAGCCTGGAGATATGGCAGCATTACTTACAGGATTATCAGAGAATGATATTTTATTTATAGATGAGATACATAGAATAAATAGAAATATCGAAGAGATATTATATCCAGCATTGGAAGATTACAAGCTAGATATAATAATAGGAAAAGGTCCAACAGCAAAGTCAATTAGAATAAATCTTCCTAAATTTACAATAGTTGGGGCTACTACAAAAGCTGGTTCTCTTACCACACCATTAAGAGATAGGTTTGGAATAGTGGAAAGACTAGAATTATACAGCTTGGAAGACTTAAAAACAATAATTAAAAGAACGGCTGGAATTTTGAATGTTGGAATAGATGAAGAATCAATAGAAGAAATTGCAAGAAGGTCAAGAGGAACCCCTAGAATTGCTAATAGACTTGTAAAAAGAATTAGAGATTATGCTACTGTTGTAGGAGATGGAAAAATAGATATTTCTATTGCAAAACTCGGATTAGACAAGCTTGAAATAGATAGCCTTGGACTGGACAAAATAGATAGAAAAATACTAGATGTAATGATTAATAAATATGGAGGAAAACCAATCGGAATAGAAACATTAGCAACCACTGTAGGTGAAGATATTGATACGATTGAGGATGTTTATGAACCTTATTTGATTCAAATAGGATTTATAGCAAGGACTCCAAGAGGCAGAGTACCATTACCAGATGCATATGACCATATTGGGGCAGAGCATCAAATTAGAATTTAGATAGTTAACAAAAGGGGAAAAGTATGAAAATTAATTGGAATAAGAAAATTGTTATAGGATTATTAATAATATTATTGGTTTCTATATTTTTGGAAGGTGTTGTTTTTAATATTAATTCATTTAGACTTTTAGGTGGCGATTATCCATATAAAAAGATAGAAATATCTGATGATATTCTAGAAGGTTTAGAAAACTTAGGTGACAATAGGTATAAAGTAACAAAGAATAATCCAATGATTCGAATAAAAGACGTAAACATTCAAACAGGCACTATAAAGCTAGATATATCAAGAGAGCATAAAAACAATCAAATCGGAAAAAGAAAGACAGATATAACTATATATTATTCAGATGCAACTTCGAAATACCTTAGAAAAACACCAACAAAAACTATTAATGAACAAATTGCTAGAAGCCAATTTGGAATATTGCATCTTTCTGGAAAAACTAATTCAATTGTGATACAAATAAAAGCAGAAAAAGATGAGATTATAAACTTAAAAGATATAGAGTTTAATGTTAGTGTACCTTACAAATTCAATTTTGCAAGATTTTCAATGGTATTCTTAATAATAACAGCACTATATTTATTTTTTAATTTAAAAATATTTGATGAAGAATATGATGCAAGAAATAAATATCATTCAACAGTAGTCATCATTGTTCTATTGACTTATATAATCACAATGGTAAGTACAACTATCTTGGAAAGTGATAACAAGAATATAGTAACGGATCTTGATACAACAAGAACAATAGTGTATGAAAAGTATTACACAGATTCATTAATTAATGGCAGTTTAAGCTTACAAGTTGAAAAAGATGCTAGGCTTGACGAAATGGATAATGTATATGATGAAACTGCTAGAAGCATGGAAAATATAAATTATTTATATGATTATGCTTACTATGATGGGAATTATTATGTGTATTTTTCAATATTACCACAATTGCTAGTTAATATACCATTTAGACTTATAACTGGGCAGTACATAAATGTAGCATATGAAGTTTTGTTATTTGCATTACTAGGCACAGTATTCACGTTGCTAGCAATTGAAAAGCTTATAAAGAAATTCTTTAAAAATGTTAATTTAAGAATAATGACACTTTCAATGATAACAGCTTTGTTTTCAAGTGTTCTATTATATTTAACAGGAAGAACTTTGGTTTATGAAGTTGTTGCTTCATGTGGATATTGGCTAATAATGCAAGCAGTATATTTCTTAGCTTGTGCATTTGATAAAGAAAAAATAAACTATAAATGTTTAACCATAGGATGCATATCTGCTGCTTTAGCGGTAAATGCAAGACCAAATTTATTAATAGTTTCATTGCTATTCTTGCCGATATTTATAGAAAAGTTTGTAGAATTTATAAAGAAATTAAAGAATGATAATTCAAAAACAACTAAAAAAGAATTTGTTAAATATATATTGGCAATAGTTCTACCTTATGGAATTATAGGAATTAGTATGATGATACTAAATTACGTTAGATTTGGTAGTATAACAGAATTTGGTGCTGCATATCAATTAACGTCAAACGATATGATAAATTTAGGTTATAGATATTCTACTATTCCAATAGGAATATGGCATTACCTATTTAATCCACCTGTAATAAATCTTACTTTTCCGTTTATTCATATGCAACCAGTAACTCCACTTTATTTAGGCTTTTATGGATGCGGATATGTAGGGGTAGGAACATTTTGGGCAACACCAATAACGTTATTGCTAATATTTATTCCGATCTTAAGAAAGCATATAAAGAATACAAATGTAAAATTATGGAGATTAATAAGAAATTCATTAATTGTAGCATTAATAATGATAATTGTGATAACCTTATTAGCGGCAAGCTATGAAAGATATTCTTTAGATTATACTTGGATGGTAGTATGGCCTGCAATTGCTATGATGCTACTAATATATGATTTAATTAAAGAAAATGAATTAGTTAGAAAAATGTTTGAAATAGTATGCACGATAGCTACAATTATATGTATTTGTGTAGCAATGGCTATGGCCATAAAATCTGAATCAAGCTATGCTGAATATTTTTCGTCAGAGCAATATGATAATATATCTCAAAGTATGATGTTTTGGGAATAAAGGAGAATATACTAAATGAAATTGTTAATGCATACATGTTGCGCACCATGCAGTGTATTTTGCATAGAAAGTTTAAGAGCAGAAGGGATTGAACCAACAGTATATTGGTTCAATCCAAATATACATCCATATTCAGAATATAAGAAACGTAGGGATTGTTTAAAAGATTATACAAAATTAATAAGTGTACAAGCCATATTTGATGATGAATATGGCTTAGATGCTTTCTGCCAAGAGGCTGTAAAAGATTTGAATACAAGATGTGTGAACTATTGTTATCCTGTAAGGTTAAGGAAAACATTTGAATATGCAAAAGAACATGGTTATGATGCAGTAACAACCACTTTATTATATAGCATATATCAGAAGCATGATTTTATAAAGAAACTTATGGCGGATTTAAGCAAAGAATATGGAATAAAGTTTTTATATAGAGATTTTAGAGTTGGATTCTGGAAGGGACATGAGGAAGCAAAGAATTTACAATTATATTTACAGCATTATTGTGGTTGCATTTTCAGCGAAGAAGAATCTGAGTTAAAACGCATAAATTCTATAACAAAGATGCCTGATGGTTTTGAATTTTTGCCAATAAAACGTTCAATTGTAATAAAAAAGGAAAAAAATAATAAAGAAAAATATTTAGAATTATTGTTAGAGGCTGATCCAAATGAAGACGCAATAAAAAAATATTTAGAAAAAGGAGACTTGTTTGTATTAGAATATGAAGAAATTCCAGCTTGTGTTGCGGTTGTGGTGCATATAAATAATGAAACAGTGGAACTAAAAAATCTAGCCACAAAAGAGGAATATAGAGGAAAAGGTTTTGCCAAGAAGATGATAAAGTATTTATCAGATAATTATAAGCAAAAATATAAAAAAATGATAGTTGGAACTACAGAAAACAATATTCCATTCTATGTAAAACAAGGTTTTGATAGATATGAAAAAACAATGAAAAATTTCTTTACAGATAATTATGATGAAGAAATATGGGATGGAAATCTACATTGTATAGATATGTATTATTATTCGAAAGAATTAAAGATTAAGTAAACAATATAAATGTTTAAAATATAAGCTTTTGGACAACATATTATGGGTGATTAATATGTTTAAGCCAAAGGCTTTATATTGTGAAAATAATATTGAAAATTATGTGCTTGGAAGAGAGTTATTAGAAAAATATGCTGATGTTCCAAGAGTGGTAATTGACAATCATAATAATATTGAAGAAATGAGAAAAAAGCAAAATAAGGATTTTACAGATATGAAGCAAAATCTGATAATAGGAATTAGAAAAACACATAAATTTGTCCCAAATCATAAGACATCAGATTTTCTAGTTCCATATACATCTTCTGGTTGCACAGCAATGTGTATGTATTGCTATCTTGTATGCAATTATAATAAGTGCGCGTATTTGAGACTGTTTGTAAATAGAGAAGAAATGTTAGATAAAATTATAAGAACTGCGCAAAATTCAGAGAAAGATTTAACTTTTGAAATTGGAAGTAATAGTGATTTAATTTTAGAAAATACGATTACAAATAATTTAGTCTGGACGATTGAAAATTTTGCAAATACTTCAAAGGGACATTTAACTCTTCCTACTAAGTTTGATATGGTAGATGATATTTTGCCTTTAAAACATAATGGAAAAGTTACTATTAGAATGAGTGTAAATCCAGAAGAAATTATTAATAAAGTTGAATTCGGTACATCGAGGCTAAAAAATAGAGTTCAAGCTATAAATAAATTAGCAGATGCTGGCTATCCTATCGGAATATTGATAGCACCTGTAATATTGGTAGAAAATTGGAAAGAGCTATATTCAAATTTAATAAAATATTTGTATGAAAATTTAAATGAAAAAGCTAAGAAGCAGGCATTCTTCGAAATTATTTTTATGACGTACAGCTTTGTTCATAGGGCAATAAATACAGAAGCATTTCCAAATGCCATAGATTTATATAGCCCAGAATTAATGAGAGGACGTGGCAAAGGAAAATATATGTATAAAGACTATATACGTGAAGAAGGAGAAGAATTTTTACGAGAAGAAATGAGTAAATATTTTCCGAATAATCAAATAGAATATATAGTATAAAAATATCTAGAATCATATTGACAAAAGTAATACGCTGTAATACAATAAAAAAGAAGGGAGTTGATATTTATGACTATTTCAGTAAGATTAAATGAAAAAGATACAGAATTGATAAAAGCTTATGCGAAAATAAATAATATATCATTATCGGATTTAATAAGAACTGCAGTATTAGAAAAAATAGAAGATGAGTATGATTTAGAATGCTATAATAAAGCAATAAGAGAATTTAAAGAAAATCCTAAAACTTATACTTTAGAAGAAATAAAGGAGGATTTAGGACTATAATGAATTATAAAATTTTATTTACAGAAAAAGCAAAGAAGCAGCTGAAAAAGCTTGATAAGCATACAGCTGCTCTTATAATTGGGTGGTTAGAAAAAAATATTGAAGGATGTGAAAATCCAAGGATACATGGAAAAGGGCTTGTGGAGAATAAATCAGGACAATGGAGATATAGAATCGGAGATTATAGAGTAATATGTGAAATAGAAGACCAGAAAATTACGGTACTTGTTTTAGAAATTGGGCATAGACGAGAAATATATGATTAAATATTTTGAATCATAATAAATATTGAAATTAATTATCAATTAAGATATAATTGTGACATAAAATATGGAGTATTAAATTAAAGATTTTGAAAGGCAGTGCATAGGTAAAAAATATGGAAGAATGGTTAAAATGGGCTATTGAAATTCAAAGTTTGGCTCAGGCTGGACTAGCATATACAAGCAATATTTATGACACAGAAAGATATGAAAGATTAAGAGAAATATCGGCTGAAATGATAGCTGCAAAAAGTGATATTAATTTTGAAAAAGTAAAGAATTATCTGTAAAATCAAATACTATAAAGGAAGTAAAAGAGGAGACTGGTTTAGAAGTAATAGCAAAAACAGTTATTGCTATTCAAGATAGAAATAAACATAATAATCCAATATATGCATATGGTGTATGTAAAATTTTTGTACTATGTGACATTATTAGCGGAAGGTTTGAGAAAAATATAGAAACAACAGAAACAAGGTATTTTTCATTAGAAGAAATACTGGACAATCTGGCGGAAGAGAAAACAAATAAAGAGCAAATTGAGATGTGCTTCAAGGCCTATAAAGATGAAAACTGGAAGGTACAATTTGATTAAAGAGTTCATAAGAAATATTATAATAATAAAAAAAGAAAGGACTGATAAAAATGGAAAAATCAAAAGTTTATTTTACTAAGGAAATAACACCAGAAAGTGTTGTAAAAATGTATGAGATTCTTGGAGTAAATTTACCAGGAAAGGTTGCTGTAAAATTACACTCAGGAGAGCAAGGCAATCAAAATTATATTAGACCTGAATTCGTAAAGGCGATTGTTGAAAAAGTAAATGGAACAGTTGTGGAATGTAATACTGCTTATGGTGGCGCTAGAAACACAACAGAAAAGCATGAAAAATTAATGGAAGAGCATGGATGGACAAAGTATTTTAATGTGGATATAATGGATGCAGATGGAGATGATCTAGAGCTAGATATTCCAAATGGCAAGGTGATTAAGAAAAACTATGTTGGAAAGCATATGCAAAATTATGATTCAATGTTAGTATTATCTCATTTTAAGGGACATCCAATGGGAGGATATGGAGGAGCATTAAAACAATTATCAATAGGATGTGGCTCATCAGCTGGTAAATCTTGGATTCATTCGGCAGGAGTAACAAAAGACCAAGAAAAATTATGGGACAATCTACCAGAACAAAATAAATTTTTGGAAGCAATGGCAGACGCTGCATCATCAGTTCATAATATGTTTAAAGGAAGAATAGTATATATAAATGTTATGTGCAATATGTCTGTGGATTGCGATTGCTGTGCAGTTGCAGAGGACCCATGTATGGAAGATATAGGAATATTAGCTAGCACAGACCCAATTGCTGTAGATCAAGCTTGCATAGATTTTGTTTATAATTCAAAAGATCCAGGAAGAGACCATTTGGTAGAAAGAATAGAAAGACAAAATGGAGTTCATACAATAGAAGCAGCAAGTGAACTTGGATTTGGTTCAAGGGAGTATGAATTGATAAATGTAGATAGGTAATTATAAACTAACCCCAATTGTTATTTTAACAGTTTAGGGAGATTTTTAAAATTTAAATAATACTCCAAGTGATATAAAATTTCCAGAGTAAAAGGAAAAAATATACTAACGTAAAAGGGGGATAAAATGGAAGAAAAATCAAAGAAAAAGAAAAAAATACTAATGACGGCTCTTATTGCTGTTATTATAATTTTAGCTATAGTAGGAGGTATTTTAATAAAAACGAAGATGGATAATAATATTGATAATGGAAAATCAATAGGTAAATTTAATATTGGAAAAAATCAGCAGGTAGAAATAAAGAAAAATGAAGCAAAAACTGTAAACCTTGTGGATTATGAGAACGGACTAATAAAGATGAAAATTCCAGAGGGATGGAAGGTTGATACAATAGGTGACTACATTCATTATACTGTAATGGCATATAATCCAGAAGAACCAGAATATCAGTTTTTCTTTAATATGAAAACAGAAGGATATAATAAATCGCAAGATGCAAAGGCATTTCAACAGAAATATTATCCAAATTCGATGTTCGCCAAAGCATCAGTAATAGAAGATAAAACGACAGAGGGATTTTACAAGATTTTTAATGATTTAGGACCATTAAATAATACAGCAGAATTTACATTCCCAACGCTATCAAACTTTACAGTTATAGAAAAATTAGGAACTGCGGCAATTGGTGGAGATATATTAAGAGCTAGTTTTAAAGATGCAAATGGAAAAGATGGAGAAGGAATATTCACTGCTTATGTTTACGATGCTGGACCATACTATGTAAATGAAAATATAGTTTCAGGGAAGAAAATTGATATATACTATTTGAATGTTTATGATACAATGTTTGTTTCTGCCCCAAAAGATAAATTAGTTGATTGGGAAGATGTTCTAACTCAAATAACGGCTTCATTCGAATTTACAGATACTTTTATAAGCCAATATAACATACAACAAGACGCTGTTATGAAAAACTTCCAAAGTGTAAGGGCAGTATGCAACCAAACATCGGATATGATAATGTCTTCATGGGAGTCTAGAAGTGCAGCTTATGACAGAATGAGTCAAAAACAGAGCGATGCGACTCTTGGATATGAAAGAGTATACGACACAGATACTGGAGAAATTTACAAAGCATACAATGGTTTTACAGACGACTACCAAGGAAATAGATATCAATCAATAACAGACGATATGTATGCCAAACCAACTGATGGATATATAGAAAGAGTATATTAAAAATAAATTAACACATAATATGAATAAATAAACAAAAAATTATATAATGAAATTGAAACATTACCAGAAGAGTTGACGATTCAAGTGGTTAATTTTATTGAATTTTTAAAGTTATCATATGTAGATGGGGAGGCTCCTGAAAGTGTAACGATAAAAAGTAAAAAGGATTTAAAAGAAAAATTACAAAAAGGAATGAAGGATATAAAAGAGAACAAGGTATATTCTTTAGATGAAGTCTTTTATTTAAGCAAGGATTGAAGGACCTGGAAAATATAGCAGGGAGTATGCCTATATTAGATGAAAAATTGACTGGAGAAAATACGTCAAACGAATGGTGCGAAAAAGTTACAGATGAGGAATATAACAAATTACCAGAATAGTAGAAAGGTAAGGTAGTATATATGAAGAAAGTAATAATTATACTAGCAGTTATAGTGATTGCAGTAATTGGAACAATGTATTTAATTGACTCTATTAAAATGAAAAATGGTGAGAAAATGGTGTTTGGAACCTGGGGTAAAAAATATTCAGCCGTAGTAAAGACAAGCCAAAATGAAAATGCAATAAAAGAAGAAAAATATTCTAAAACAATTGCCAATACTACAATAGAACTGAATATTCCAAGTGGCTGGAATTACAAAGAAATGCAGGTTACAGAAAATGATAATTATGATTATGCTTTGAAACTTTACAAAAACGATGAAGAACAGTATGCAATGATATATTTTTACAAAGAAAAATTTGGAGTTTGTGGTACTGAAAGAATATCAAAAAATATAACTCTAAATAACGGAAATAAAGTTGTTGTTGGATATCATGCAGGTGATGAAGAATGGAAGGATATTATTATAGAAACTGACAAAAACATAGTAGCAATTAATCCAAATCTACCAAAAAATGAGGCAGATGAAGCAATTGAAATTATAAAAACTGTAAACATAAAGTAAATAGTTTAAAAAAGCAGATAGTTGATAATTATCTGCTTTTATGATATAAGATATAAATAAATTTATAGAGGAAAATATGGAAAGAGTTGAAGTATATAATAGAACTATATTGATAATTTAAATCTCTGTACAGACTTGTATGGAGATTCAAATTTTATAAAAGAAAGAGGAAAAAGATGAAAGTAATATTAACGTCAAAAGGATTTGAAAATATTAAGGTGTTTAATAAAATTAAGAAGCAATTAAATATAGAGATAGATAAAGTCAGAATGCTTGTTATACCAATAGCTAGAAAAGGCAGATATAATAAAGAAAAATATATGAAAGACTATATTGAGTTAGGTTTTAAAGAAGAGAATGTATATTTTTTTGATGATGAACATCCACAAGAATTTGAAGATTTGGACATAGATATTATATATGTATGTGGAGGAAACACATTTGAACTTAAACATTATTTGAAAAAGTCTGGATTTGAAAAAAATATATATAGCTATTTAAATAAAGATGTTACATATATAGGTGCAAGTGCTGGTAGCCATATTGCAACTAAGAGTATAAAGCATGTTCTAGAGTTTGATGAAAATACAATTAATGAAAAAGATATGTCAGGGCTTAATTTGTATGATGGAATATTAATATGTCATTATGACTCAAATAGGCGTGAGTATTATAATAAATTAATAGCCGAGAATGAAAAAGTGGAAACTTTAACAGATGATGAAATTATGTATTTAAATGACAATGAATGGATAAAAGAATAGTAATGTTGGAATTGAAAAGTTAACTACTTTGTGATATAATTTCGATGATTCTAAAGAAACCGAAAGATTAAAATATGGAGGCAAAATTTGAGTAGTAATAGATTATTAATAATAGATGGTAATAGTATAATGAATAGAGCTTTTTATGGAATAATGAGCTCTAAAATGTTGACAACGCCAGAAGGAATGTATACTAATGCAATATATGGTTTTTTAGCCATTTTATTTAAAGAATTAGAAGATTTGAAACCAGAATATATTGCAGTAGCATTTGATTTGAAAGCTCCTACACATAGGCACAAAATGTTTGACGGATATAAAGCAACAAGACATGGAATGCCAGAAGAGCTTGCAGAGCAAATGCCTGTAATAAAAGAAATATTGAAGGATATGAATATAACTATCATAGAAAAAGAGGGGTTTGAAGCAGATGATATCTTAGGAACCATGTCAAAGAATGCTGAAGATGTAGGAATAAATACAACAATTCTTTCAGGGGATAGAGATACATTCCAACTTGCAAGTGATAGAATAACCATAAGAATTCCAAGAACAAAAGCCGGTAAAACAGAAGAAGACGACTACGATAAAGCAAAAATAAAAGAAACATATGGAGTGGAACCTAAGCAGTTAATTCAAGTTAAAGGATTAATGGGAGATACTTCAGATAATATTCCAGGAATTCCAGGAGTTGGTGAAAAAACGGCACTAAAGTTAATACAAGAATATGGAAGTATAAACAAATTGTATGAAGCTTTAGAATCGGGAAATTCAACTGTAAAAGGGGCACTAAAAGAGAAATTAACAAATAATAAAGAATTAGCATATATGTCTGAAACTTTAGGAAGAATATTGTTGGATGCTCCATTGGATGTAACGATTGAAGAACTTAAAGTGCAACCTTGGGACAATGAAAAAGTAACGAAAAAATTTAAAGAACTTCGTTTCAACAGATTTCTTGATAGGTTTAAATTAAATGAATTATCAAAGCCACAGAATAAGAATATTGATGAATTATTTAGTATTAAAACAATAGAAATGAATCAAGAAAAAGACATAGCAGAAATAATAAAAAGTATAAAAGAGAAAAAAGAAATAACTTATCATTTAGAATTAGAGAAAATAAATGAAAACAGAATAATCGATAAAAAAATAAAATCTATATCAATATATAATAATGAATCAAATGAAGCAACATATATATATAACATAGAAGAAAAGAAGTTTATTGAAAAATTTAAAGAAATTTTTGAAGATGAAAATATTAAAAAAATAGGGTACGATTTAGGTATTGATTATGTGATTCTTAAAGAATTAGGAATAGAACCACAAAATATATTTTTTGATGCAAAAATAGCGGAATATGACTTAAACCCAACAAGCAAAGGAACTTTACAAGAAATATCAATTAAGTATTTGGATATAGACATTGATGAGTATTTAGAAGCAAAAACAGGTAAAAAAGATGAAGGTAATAAGCAAATAAATTTATTTGATACAGTAAAAGAAGAAGCGGAAGATAAAAATAAGTATGCAGAAACTATAATAGTATATGTAATAGGAAAATTATTGGAAATAATGACAAAAAAGCTAGAAGAGACAGAATCATTGTCGTTGTTTACAGAGATTGAGATGCCATTAGTTCCGATATTGGGAAGCATGCAATATGAAGGAATGTACGTGGACAAAGAAGCTCTAAAAGATTTTGGAGAAGAATTAAAACAACAGATAAGTACATTGACAGATGAAATATATGAACTTGCAGGAGAAGAATTTAATATAAATTCACATCAACAGCTAGGAAATGTATTGTTTGAAAAATTAAATTTACCATCTAAAAAGAAAACTAAAAGTGGGTATTCTACAGATGTAGATGTATTAGAAAAAATAAGAAATGAACATCCTATAGTGGAGAAAGTATTGGAATATAGAACTTTAACTAAGCTAAATTCAACTTATGTAGAGGGATTATTACAATATATAAATCCAATAACTGAAAAAATACATTCATATTTTCACCAGACTATTACTGCTACAGGAAGAATTAGCAGTACGGAACCAAACTTACAAAATATTCCTACTAGAGCAGAACTTGGCAAAAACATTAGAAAAGCATTTAAGCCTAAAGATGGAAATATATATATAGATGCAGACTATTCTCAAATAGAATTAAGAGTATTGGCTCATATTTCGCAAGATGAAAATATGTTGGCTGCTTTTAAAAATGGAGAAGATATTCATAAACAAGCAGCTTCAAAAGTACTAAATATTCCTATTGAAGAAGTAACAAAAGAGCAGAGGTCGTCTGCAAAAGCTGTAAACTTTGGTATAGTATATGGAATAAGTGATTTTGGATTAGCAAACCAATTAGGAGTTTCTAATAAACAAGCTAAAGAGTACATAACACAATATTTAGAAAAGTATAGTGGAATAAAACATTTCATGGATGATATTGTGGAGAGTGCCAAAAATAAAGGGTATGTAGAGACTTTGTTCCATAGAAGAAGATATGTACCAGAGTTGAAATCAAATAATTATATGGTAAGGCAATTTGGAAGCAGAGTGGCAATGAATACACCAATACAGGGTACTGCTGCGGATATAATGAAATTAGCCATGAAAAATGTATATAAGGAATTAAAAAAGAGTAAACTAGACGCAAAACTAATATTACAAATACACGATGAATTGCTAATAGAAGTAAAAATGGAAGATAGGGAAAAAGCAAAGGATATACTAAAAAAATCAATGGTAGAAGCGGCAAAATTATCAATACCATTAGAAGTTGAAGTCTCTGAAGGAACGAACTGGTACGAAGTAAAATAAATTTGTAAAACAGGAGAGGAAAGATTGAATAAATATATACAAATAATGATTGTTGCAATCTTAATAGTTATCGTAGCAGTAATTATTAAGATAAGCGGTTTATATAATATAATCCTAAAACAGATATATCCTAAAAAATATAGCGAATATGTAGAAAAATATTCAGCTGAATATAATATAGATCCACTATTAATATATTCTGTAATTAAAGCAGAAAGTAATTTTAAAGAAACAGCAGTTTCTTCTAGTGGAGCGAAAGGACTTATGCAGCTGATGAATGCAACAGCAGAAGAAATTGCAAATAATATTGATACCCCATTATTAGAAGATACCAGTTTGCTGGACGCTGAAAAAAATATAATGATAGGAGTTAAATATTATTCAGATTTATATCAAAAGTATAACGGAAATATGTTGTTAGCATTAGCTGCATATAATGCTGGAATAGGAAATGTAAATGAATGGATTGAAGAAGGTATAATAAAAGAAGATGGCAGTGATACAGAAAATATTCCATTCAAGGAAACAAATATGTATGTAAGAAAAATAATAAATAATTATGTAATGTATCAGAAAATATATAGTTGATATAATGAAAATATTGATATATAATAATTAAAATTATTAAAGAGGAGGAATAACTGATATGTCAATTTTATTAACTGGAGGAGCAGGATATATAGGAAGCCATACTACTGTAGAATTATTAAATGCAGGGGAAGAATTAGTTATAATAGATAATTTTTATAATAGTAAGCCTAAAGCATTGGACGCAATAAAGAAAATTACAGGTAAAGATTTTAAATTTTATGAGATGGATTATTTAGATAGAGAAAAATTGGAGAAAGTGTTTGAAGAAAATAATATAACAGCAGTAATAAATTTTGCTGGTTATAAATGTGTTGGAGAGTCAGTGCAAAAACCAATAGAGTACTATACAAATAATGTATCTGGATGTTTAACTTTATTAGATACAATGAGAAAATTTAATGTAAAGAAGTTTATATTTAGTTCTTCAGCAACAGTATATGGAGATCCAGAAGTTATTCCTATAACAGAAGAATGCAAAACAGGAGGAACAACAAATCCATATGGAACTTCTAAATTATTTATAGAAAAAATATTAATGGATTTATATAAATCAGATAACTCATGGGATATATGTATACTAAGATACTTTAATCCAGTTGGTTCTCATGAAAGCGGACTAATAGGGGAAGAGCCTCAAGGAATACCAAACAATTTGATGCCATATGTAGCTAGAGTTGCATCAGGTCAACTAAAAGAATTATCTGTATTTGGAAATGATTATGATACACCTGATGGAACAGGAGTAAGAGATTATATACATGTTGTAGACTTAGCAAAAGGTCACCTTTGTGCATTAAATAAAATAGAAAAAGAAGGCAAAGGCTTGTATATATATAATTTAGGAACAGGCAAAGGATATAGTGTATTAGATATGGTTAAGGCTTTTGAAGCAACTACAGGCAAAAAAGTGCCATACAAAATCACAGAAAGAAGACCTGGAGATATAGCAACATGCTATGCAGATCCACAAAAGGCAAAAGAAGAATTAAACTGGACGGCAGAAAAAGATATAAACGATATGTGCAAAGATACATGGAATTTTATAGAAAAAAATAAATAGAGTATTTAAAGGGGAGAAATATATGCATAGTCAAATGGTTACATCTAGACTTGGACGGAGAACTAATAAGTTTTAAATTAGATGGACAGGAAAAGATACACCAAGGAGAAGATTGTTTAGACGAAAAAGGGAGAATATATTGGAAAAGGCATTTTCCAATATTATTTCCAATTGTAGGAAAATTAAAACGAAATCAAACTCTTATAAATGGACGAACATATGAAATGTCACAACATGGTTTTGCTAGAGATTTGGAATTTGAACCAATTACTAAATTGGATAATTTTCATTCATACTTGTTAAAAAGCAATGCAAGTACATTAATAAAATATCCATATGATTTTTCATTATATGTAACATATAGAACAGATGAAAATAAGCTTACAACAATATATAAAGTTATAAATGAAGGAGAGAACAACATGCCGTTTGGCATAGGCGGTCATCCAGCATTTATAATAGATAGAGATGATTTATTAAAAGAAGAATATTATTTAGAGTTTGAAGAAGAAGAAAACAAAATACATTTTCTTTACCTTGTAGACGGTTTAATAGGAACTGAATATGCAAGAAATAGAATGATTGACAAAAAGAGACTACCAATAAATAAAGATAGCTTTAATGATGATGCTATAATTATGAAAGGTATAACTTCAAATAAGATAAGCTTGAAGAAAAAAACTGGAAATAAAACATTGCTTACAATGGATTTTACAGGATTTCCATATTTAGGTATATGGTCAAAACCTGGGGCACCTTTTATATGTATTGAGCCTTGGTATACTACTGCCGATACGGTAAAAAGCACAGGAAACTTTGCCGAAAAACCAGATACTATTATGCTAAGCCCTAAACAGGCTTTTGAGTGTAAATACACAGTGGAATTTTTTAATTAGCCATAAAAGGAATGATAAAAATGATTAAAACAATAATGATTATTATTGCGATGGTAATAATTGCAATTAGTGTTGTGATAATATATGATGCTAGAAGCATAGCACAAAAATTTTTCAGTGCAGATCAAACAAATAAAAATGTTAAAGTGTTAAAAATAGTTGGAGTTGTAGTACTGTGGATAACATTAGGTATTATATACCTAGTACATTAGATGGTCTGTAATCGACATAGGGAGGAAAAGATGAGCAAAGACGAAATAGAGGGAAAATATAATCCAAAAGAATTCGAAGAAAAATTATATAATGAATGGGAAGAAAATGGATACTTCAGACCTAGTATGGATAAAGCAAAGCCAAGCTACTGCATAATGATGCCACCACCAAATGTAACAGGCAAGCTACATATGGGACATGCTTTGGATGATACTATTCAAGATGTGCTTATTAGATTTAAAAGAATGCAAGGATACAACACATTATGGCTTCCAGGCTCAGACCACGCATCTATTGCAACTGAAGCAAAAGTAGTAGAAAAATTGAAGAAACAAGGAATATCTAAAGAAGATTTAGGAAGAGAAAAATTTTTAGATGAAGCGTGGGATTGGACAAAAGAGTATGGAGGAGTAATACAGAATCAACAAAGAAAACTAGGATGTTCATGCGATTGGAGCAGAAAAAGGTTTACTCTAGATAAAGGATTGTCTGATGCAGTAGTAGAAGAGTTTATGAATTTGTATAATGATGGTCTTATATATAAGGGAGAAAAAATGATAAATTGGTGCCCTAACTGTCATACTTCTATATCAGATGCAGAAGTTGACTATGTAGAAGAGGCTTCTCATTTATGGCATATAAGATACCAAATAAAAGGAACACAACAATATGTAATAGTAGCAACTACGAGACCTGAAACTATGCTAGGGGATACTGCTGTAGCTGTAAATCCTACAGATGATAGATATAAAGATATAATAGGAAAAACATGTATTTTGCCAATTATGAATAAAGAAATCCCAATAATAGCAGATGAATTTGTAGATAAAGAATTTGGAACTGGTTGTGTTAAGATTACACCTGCACATGATCCAAATGATTACAAAGCAGGACTAGCTCATAATTTGGAAATAGTAGAAGTATTTGATGATAGCTCTATTATGGGAGACTTAGTGCCTGAATATAAAGGAATGAAAACAACAGAAGCTCGTAAACATATTGTAGAAAAATTAGAAGAACTTGGAGCTTTAGTAAAAATAGAAGATTACGCACACAATGTTGGAAAATGCTACAGATGTCATAACACAGTAGAACCAAGAATTTCTAATCAATGGTTTGTAAAAATGAAAGATTTAGCAGAACCTGCAATAAGAGCTGTTAAAGAAGGAGATATAAAATTTGTTCCTAAAAAATATGAAAAAACATATTTTAATTGGATGGAAAATATTCAGGATTGGTGTATTTCTAGACAATTATGGTGGGGACATAGAGTACCAGTATACTATTGCAAAAACTGCGGAAAAGTGCATGTTGCAAAGGAAATGCCAGGACAATGCGAAAAATGTGGAGGAACAGAATTATACCAAGATGAAGACACTTTGGATACATGGTTTAGTTCTGCATTATGGCCATTTTCTACATTGGGTTGGCCAAATAAAGAATCTGAAGACTTGAAAACTTTTTATCCTACAAATGTATTAGTTACAGCATATGATATAATCTTTTTCTGGGTAGCTAGAATGATTTTCTCTGGATTGTATGCAATGAAGGAAAAACCATTTTCTGATATACTAATGCATGGAATTGTAAGGGACTCACAAGGCAGAAAAATGTCAAAGAGTCTAGGAAATGGAATAGATCCTATTGAAATAATTGACCAATATGGAGCAGATAGTTTAAGATTTTCTGTACTTTCTGGCACAACAATGGGAAATGATATTAGATACATGCCAGAGAAATTAGAGCAAGCATCTAATTTTGCAAATAAAATATGGAATGCTGCTAAATTTATAATTAATAATAATTGTGAAGTATCTGAGTTAAAAGAATTTGAAGGCAAAGCAATAAATAAAGAAACAGGAAAGTTTGTATCTGAATATTTTAAACTTGAAGACAAATGGATTATACAAAAATTAGATGAATTAATAGCAACTGTAACTAAGAATATAGAAGATTATGATTTAGGAATAGCACTTGACAACATCTATAGCTTTATATGGAATGAGTTCTGTGATTGGTATATAGAAATGTCTAAAATAAGATTGTATGGCGACAACAAAGAAGAAAAAGTACAAGTATGTTTTGTATTGAATTATGTATTTGCAACATCTCTAAAATTACTACATCCATTTATGCCGTTCATCACATCTGAACTTTATACAAAAGTAATGGAATATGGTAAAGATAAGGATATTATGGTAACTGAATGGCCTGAAACTATTTCAAGAATAGATTACAACAAAGAAAAAGATTCAATAGAAAAGTTTAAGGATTTAATAACTAAAATAAGAAATATCAGAAACGAGAAGCACATACATCCAACCAAAAAAGCAAATTTGATTTTTGTAACAACCAAATACAAAGAAGACTTAGAAGAAGAAAAAGATATGCTCTTGAAATTAGGATTTGGTAGCGAAATGCTAATAAAAGCAAATAGAGAGGGAATACCGGAGAATTCAATAAGTATTTTACAAGATGATTTGGAACTATACATGCCAGCTGAAGGTTTAATAGATATGGAAGAGGAGAAAAATAGATTGGAATCTGAAATAAAGAGATTAGAATCTGAGGTTGCCAGAGGAGAAAAAATGCTTTCAAACCCAGGATTTATTAATAAAGCTCCACAAGCTAAAATAGAACAAGAAAAAGAAAAATTAGCAAATTATAAAAAAATGCTTGAGGATACAAAAACAAGATTAGCTCAAATATAAATAAAAAATTAGTGAAAGAATCTCCTCTTTCACTAATTTTTTATATCACATTATAATTGCATGCTCGTAATAATCTATTCATTATTGCTAAACCTAAACCATCAGTAGCAACTCCTTCGATTATTATTAAATCCGAATTATAGGTATCAGCTTTTCTTAAATCTGAAAAGATATTTTTAGAAATAGAATTCAAATTTGAACCTAAATTTATAATATGAATATTCTCGTCTAAATTTTTCCTTAAAAATTCAAAATTCTGCTCTGAACACATGATTGTGGGAACTTTACCATTAGATATACATTTTTGCGCAACGTGTATAATTTTTTCTTGTATTTTATTAATAGACGAATCATAAACAAGCACACATTCTGTTTTGGGAGCGTAATGCTTATACTTCATACCCGGAGATAAAACCTTTTTATTAGGCTCTAGTTTTCCAAGTATATGTTTATCTATAATAACATTTCCGGCAACTTGTTTTATTTCTTCTGCAGTGATTTTGCCAGGTCTTAAAATGTGAGGTACATTGTCTATTACCCTAACTACTGTAGATTCTAAACCGATGTTGCACTCGCCACCATCTATAATATAATCAACTTTAGAAGCAAGTTCATCAAAAATATCGTTAATATTAGTTCCACTCGGTCTTCCAGAAATATTAGCACTTGGAGCTGCAATAGGAACACCTGAGTATTTAATTAGGTTTCTAGCAATCTCATTGCTAGGCATTCGCACACCAACTGTTTCTAATCCACCTGAAACGATTGATGGAACAAATGGTGTTTTATTTAGAATAATTGTGAAAGGACCAGGCCAGAATGCATTCATTAGGCTGAATTCTAGGTCTGTTATATTTTGTGCTATTTTGCCTAACATTCCAATATCACATATGTGAAGTATCAATGGATTATCTGAAGCTCTGCCCTTAGCAATGTATATTCTTTTTACAGCCTCTGGGTCTAATCCATTTGCTCCCAAACCATAAACAGTTTCAGTTGGGAAGAGAACAAGCCCACCATCATATATTATTTTTCCTGCTTTTTCTAATTTAGTATAATCATTTAAACTATGTATATTTTTTAAATCTAAATAATTATCACATATTTTATCTTTTTCTTTCATGAGAACCCCTTAAATTTCTATATTCAAAACATTCTGTATTATACTACAAAACAGCAAAATTTGCAAATTAACTTGAATATTAGATGAAAATAATATAATATATCTGTAGCAAGATAATATAAAATAGGAGAAAAATATGTACACGATAATTGATGGAAAAAAACTAGCACAAAAAATAAGGCTAGAACTAAAAACAGAAGCAGAAAAATTTAAAACCAAACCAAAATTAGCAGTAATATTGGTGGGAAATGACCAAGCATCCAAAATATATGTTAGAAATAAGAGCAAAGCGTGTGAAGAAGTAGGAATAGAATATGAAGAACATGTTTTGGAAGAAACAACTAAAATGGGAGACTTATTAGGGTTGATTGAAAAATTAAATAGTGACGATAGTATAAATGGAATATTATTGCAAGCACCACTTCCAAAACATCTTGAAATAAATAGAGCATTCGAAAAAATATCACCTATAAAAGATGTTGATGGATTTAACCCAATAAATGTTGGAAAATTATTAATAGGAGAAGATACATTTATATCTTGTACTCCTTATGGAATTATAAAAATGCTAGAAGAATATAATATTCCTATACAAGGAAAAAATGCGGTAGTTGTAGGCAGAAGCAATATAGTAGGAAAACCACTGGTACAGTGCTTATTAAATAAAAATGCAACTGTTACTATATGCCATTCTAAAACTGAAAATTTAATCAATTACACAAGAAATGCGGATATATTAATTAGTGCTGTAGGAAAAGCAAATTTAATAACAGCTGATATGGTTAAAGAAGGTGCCACAGTAATTGATGTTGGAATGAATAGAAACAATAATGGAAAATTATGTGGAGATGTAGATTTTGAGAATGTTAAAGAAATAGCAAGATATATAACTCCAGTTCCAGGGGGAGTAGGACCTATGACAATTACTATGCTAATGAATAATGTGATAAAAGCTTATAAGATGCAAAATAATATAAGTTAATAAGAGAAAAGAGGTAATTTGAATACGCGTTTATTAACATACAATGAAGAAAACTATCCACAGAAGCTAAAGAATATATATGATTCTCCAATGTGCTTGTTTTATAAGGGTAATATAAGTTTGCTAAATAGAAAAATTATAGCAGTAGTAGGTTGCAGAGATTGCAGCAATTATGGTGCAAAAGTAGCATTTGAAATAGCGTATGGACTTTCTAAGAATAGCATAATAGTTATTAGTGGAGGAGCCAGAGGAATTGATTCATATGCACATAAAGGAGCCTTAGCAGCCAATAAGCCAACAATAGAAGTATTAGGGAATAGCTTAGAATATATATATCCTCCAGAAAATAAGGAGTTGGAAGAAAAAATATTAAAGTCAGATGGATTAATAATTAGTGAATACATCAATCGGAACTAAGCCAGACAAATTAACATTTCCAGAGAGAAATAGAATTATAAGTGGATTGTCAGATGGTGTTATAGTGGTAGAAGCCAAAAAGGGAAGTGGGAGTTTAATAACAGTTGACCATGCTTTGGAACAAGGCAAGAATGTGTATGCAATTCCAGGCAATATAACGAGCAAGTATTCTGAAGGAACAAACGAACTTATAAGGCAAGGTGCAAAATTACTAACTAGTATAAAAGATGTACTAGAAGAAATATAAAAAAGTTTACTTTTATTTAAATATGTAATATAATATTTAGGAGTATATAGAAGAAAAAGTAGGAGGACTATTTTAATGAGAAACTCGAAAAAAGAAAAACAATCTAAAAAGAAAGATGTAAAAAAGAAGGGTAAAAGCGTTAATAATAAAGAAGCAAATAAAGAATTAAAAAATACAAAGAAAAAAGGATTTTGGAAAAGACATCCAAAGTTTAAAATTTTTGTGAGAGTATTAATCATATTAATAGTACTAGCTGTAATTGTTGGTGGTGGAATAATTGCAGGTTTAATATTCGGTGATAAATGGAAAATAAATAAAGAAGATCTAATATTAAGTAATATAAATACAACAATATATGATAAAGATGGAAATGAAATAGCTAGTGTATCAGGTGACGAAAAAAGAAGGATAGTTCACATAAATGATATTCCACAAATAGTTCAAGATGCGTTTATTTCAATAGAAGATGAAACTTTTTACGAAAATAATGGTGTAAACTGGAAGAGAACAATAGGTGCAACTGTTTCATGGATTATTAATAGAGGTAATTCTACCAGAGGTGGAGGAAGCACAATAACACAACAATTAGTAAAGAACTTAATGCAGGATGATGATAACCAAGGTGCAGCAGGTGCAGAAAGAAAGATAAGAGAAATTTCAAGAGCATATCAAGTAAGCAAAATATTATCTAAACAGCAAATATTAGAATTATATTTGAATATAATATTTATGGGTGGAGATGTTTATGGAGTACAGCTTGGCTCACAATATTATTTTAATAAACCAGTTCAAGAATTAGATTTAGCAGAAGCAGCATTTTTAGCTGGAATAAACCATTCTCCTAATAGTTATAATCCATATGGAGAAACAGATAATTCAGAAAAAATAAAAAAGAGAACAAAAACAGTTCTAGTAAAAATGAAAGAATTGGGTAAAATAAACGAAGAAGAATATAATACAGCAGTAGCTAAAGTAGATAATGGATTAACATTTGAAAAAGGTTCAACTACATCAAATTCAACTATGACATACCTTGCAAAAGCAGCATTAAATCAAGTTGTTAGACAATTTGCAGAAGAAAAAGATGTTACAATAAAATATGCCGAAACTAAAATTTATGGTGGCGGATACAAAATATACACAACACAAGATTCAAATATACAATCAATAATGGATGAAGTATACCATGATGAAGATTATATAGTATATGGTAGCGAACAACATGCACAATCTGCAATGGTAGTAATAGATCATAAAACAGGTCAGGTAGTTGGATGTATGGGAGGACTTGGAAGTGATTCGGATTCTAATGGATTAAATAGAGCAACACAATCTACAAGACAACCAGGTTCATCTATTAAACCGATAGCATCAATAGCTCCATCTCTAGAATCAGGAATTATAACTGCTTCTACAATATATGATGAATCTAGAACACGCTTTGGAGATTATACGCCAACAAACTCAGGGCTTGGATTGATAACTGTAAGAAAAGCAATAGAAGTTTCTGCAAATACTACTGAAGTAAAGATTATGTCTGAATTGGGACCAAAAAATTCTATAGAATTTATGAGAAAATTGGGAATAACTTCTTTATTAACAGCTTCAGATAATCCAGAACATAATGACGAAAACCTAGCATTAGTTCTAGGAGGAGTAACAAATGGAATTTCACCATTAGAAATGGCTGGTGCATATGCAACAATAGCAAATAATGGTGTATATATAACACCAATATTCTATACAAGAGTTGAAGATTCAGCAGGAATAGTTGAATTAGAAGCAAAACAAGAAAAGAGAAGAGTAATATCAGAAGCTAATGCGTATATATTACAAAGTATTTTAACAGGTCCAGTAATAGGTTCTGGAGGAACTGCAAGTGGATGTAGAATTTCTGGAATGGATGTAGGAGCAAAAACGGGAACAACAACTAAAAACTTAGATAGATGGCTTTGCGGTTTCACACCATATTATACAGGTGCTACATGGTACGGATTTGATAATAATGAAAAAATAAATACAAGATATAATCCATCTTCTAGAATATGGGCAGCAGTTATGAAAAAGGTTCATTCTGGACTAGAAGGAGCTCGCTTTGAAAGACCAAGTAATGTGGTTACGGCAATTGTATGTAAAGATTCTGGAAAAGTAGCAACTGATGCATGTACAAACACATATACAGAATATTTTGCACAAGGCACAGTTCCAAAGAAATGTGATGGACATAAGGTTCTAACTATATGTACTGATACTGGTAAAATAGCAAATGAATATTGTCCAAATAAAGAAGAGAAAACATATACTGCAAGACCAGAAAAAGAAGATACAACATTATGGAAGACAGAAGATAGTGATAAATATGATATTCCTACTGAAGTATGTACAGAACACAAAAAATCAACAGTAAAAATGATAAATGTAGTAGGACTTACTAAAGACGAGGCATTAAATAAATTAAAAGCTTTAGGATTGAAAATAACAGTAGAAACTAAAGAATCAGATAAGAAAGAAGGAACTGTATTATCGCAAGGAAAGGCAGAAGGAACAGAACTTACAGAAGGCGCAACTGTTACAATTACTGTTAGCAAGAAAAAAGAACAAACTAATCCAATGAAGCCAGATGATAAAAAAAATACAATAGGAAATAATGAAAAAACAAATACAGTCCAAGAATAATTTAAAGATAGAAAGGTTAAAAAAATGGATTTAATTTTATATAACACACTTACAAAGAATAAAGAAAAATTTAACCCTCTAGAAAAAAACGTAGTAAAACTATATAGCTGTGGTCCCACAGTATATAGTTTTGCTCATATTGGGAATTTTAGAACTTACATATTCATGGATACATTAAGAAGAACTTTAAAATATAACGGTTATAATTTGAAACATGTTATGAATATAACAGATGTAGGACATCTTGAATCTGATGCTGATGAAGGCGAAGATAAGATGGAGAAGGCTGCAAAAAAAGAAAACAAAGATCCATATGAAATAGCTCAATTTTATATGAATGCATTTTTGAATGATGTGGAAAAATTAAATATAGATAAGCCTGAGATAATTACAAGAGCAACAGACAACATAGAAGAAATGATTGAATATGTAAAAGACATTTTGAAAAATGGCTATGCTTATGAAACTAGCAAAGGAATTTATTTTGATATATCTAAATTAGATAAATATCCAGTTTTATCTAATAGAAAAATAGATGAACAAATAGCTGGTGCAAGGGTTGAAGTGGATCCGGAGAAAAGAAATCCATATGATTTTGCTATTTGGATAAAAGCACCTGAAAACCATATTATGAAATGGCAGAGCCCATGGGGGCTTTCATACCCAGGTTGGCATCTAGAATGTTCAGCTATGAGCAGAAGATTTTTAGGCGAAGAATTTGATATCCACACAGGCGGAGTGGACCATATTCCAACCCATCACGAGAATGAAATTGCACAAGCAAAAGGTGCTACAGGGAAAATACCTGCAAAAACATGGATGCACTGTGAATTCCTATTAGTAGATGGTGGAAAAATGTCAAAGAGTTTAGGAAATGTTTACACTATATCACAATTGGAAGAAAAAGGAATTACTCCTTTAGCTTATAAATTGTTTTGTTTTACTGCACATTATAGAACAAAATTGAATTTTACATTTGAAGGTGTAAATTCAGCACAAAAAGCCTTAGAAAGACTTTATGACGGTTATTTAAAACATAAAAACGGCAACGAAGACATAGATGAAGATACTATAGAAAAATATAGGCAAACATTTTTAAGTTATATAAATGATGATTTAAATATGCCAGCTGCAATGAGTGTAGTATGGGAAGTTGCGAGAAACAGTAAAAAATCAAATAAATATGCAAATTTGTTGTTAGAATTTGATAAAGTATTAGGATTAGACTTAGCAAATGCAGAAGAACATATTTCAAAAATAGAAGAAGAAGAAATTCCAGAAGAAATTAAGCAATTAATAGAAGAAAGAAAACAAGCAAGAGATAATAAAGATTGGGCAAAATCAGACAAAATTAGAGATATTATTATTCAAAAAGGGTATAGCATAAAGGATACTAAAGAAGGAATAATAGTAAAGAAAAATAGTTAATATGGGAGAATAAAAATGAAAAATAAAACAGTGGAGAATAGGAATACAAAAGATAAAAAAGACTCTTTTTTAAAAAATGTTGTAACAAGCATAAAAGATTTTGATAAATATATAAATTTTGTAGGTGAGGGATTTAAAAAATCTTTTATATATTTAGTAAAATTAATAGCTATATTTAGTTTGATTGTAGGAATTATATCTGTTTATGATTATTCTAAAAAATTAAATATAATTGAAAAAGCCATTGATGAGAAAATATCTACTATGAGATATGAAAACAATATTATGAGCATAAACAACAATGAAAAAACAGAGATTGATACAATTGAGGATTTAGTAGGTCGCATAATAATTGATACAAGTGATTTGACAGATGAGCAAATAGAAAATTATAAGGAAGAATTAAAAAGCCAAAAGAAATCAATTTTATTATTGAAGGACAAGATGATATTAAAATATCAAACAAAGCAAGAACTTAGCGAACAAAAATATTCAGACCTATTTAAAGATGAGGCAGTTTCAATAAATAAAGATTCATTGGTAAAATACTATAAAGATAATTTAGCAAATATATATGTGTATGTTGGATTAAGTTCGTTTTCAGCAATGTTTATAACATATATATTAAGTAGCTTAGAATATTGTTTATTGCTTACAATTATTGCATATATAGTAGCATTGCTAATAAAAATAAAAATGAAATTTGCAGCGGCGTTTGCAGTAGCAGCACATGCAATAACATTACCAACAATATTGAATATGCTTTATATAATAGTAAATGCATTTACAGGATTCACTATTAAATATTTTAGAATTATGTATATGGCAGTATCTTGCATATATACAATAGCAGCGATATTTATGATAAAATCAGACTTTATAAAACAACAGATGGATCTACAAGCAATTAAAAGCGAACAAGAAAAAGTTAGAGAAGAATTAAAAGAAAAAGAACATGAAAGAAAAGAGAAAGAAGAAAAAGAGAGGGCAAAAAAAGAACCTAAAGATAAAAAAGAAAAACATCCAGAGACACCAGATGTTGAAGGAAATAATGCGTAAATTCGAAAGGATAAATATATGAGAAAAGATGACGATAACAAAAAAAAGAAAAATAAAATCTTGAAAATAATACTATATTGTATAATAGCTGCTTTAATAGTAGGAATTGTAGCAATAGGAGTAGTATACTCTTTAAAAAATAAAAAAGATGACACAGAGATTAAAGAGGGTGAAATTGCTTACACAGAATTAATAAAACAAATGGATGATGGCAATGTTGAACAAATAAAAATGACAGTAGGAAGCACATCTATTAAAGTAAAGTTAAAAGATGAAGAAGAAAGTAAAAAAGCAATAATACCTAGCACACAAGCATTTATGGAATTGATTCATCAAAAAATGCAAGAAGGAAAAGAAATAGAACTTATTCAAGAAAACCAAAGCGCAATACTTTCAATTAGTGAAAAAGTTTTTTCACTATTACCAACAATTATGATAGTAATCCTATTTGTGCTATTAATACAAATGCAGGGACTAGGCAGCAAAGGAAAAGTGTATGATGCAGAAGAGGAAAAAATAAAAACAACTTTTGATGATGTTGCTGGTATAGATGAAGAAAAAGAAGAAATGCTTGAAATTGTTAACTTCTTAAAAAATCCAGAAGAATTTTACAAAATGGGAGCTAAAATTCCAAGAGGAGTATTACTTTGTGGAGAACCTGGTACAGGTAAAACATTAATAGCAAAGGCTATAGCGGGACAAGCTGGAGTTCCATTTATTCCAATGAGTGGCTCAGAATTTATAGAAATGTTTGCAGGTCTAGGAGCTTCAAGAGTAAGAAAATTATTCGAAAAAGCAGAAAAATTATCACCATGTATTATTTTTATAGATGAAATAGACGCTATAGGAGCTAGAAGAACAGATGCTTCTGGAGCAGAAACAGAAAATAACCAAACATTAAACCAATTATTAGTTGAAATGGATGGATTTAATTCTGATAATACAGTAATAGTTTTAGCAGCAACAAATAGACCTGAAATGCTTGATAAAGCGCTTTTAAGACCAGGAAGATTTGATAGACAAATAACTATTGCTTTACCTGATTTAAATGGTAGAGAAGCAATTTTGAAGATTCATAGCAAGGACAAAAAACTAGCTGATGATGTGGATTTAAAATCTATAGCAGGCAATACTGCAGGATTTACTGGAGCAGAGCTATCAAATATACTTAATGAAGCAGCAATAATAGCAACAATCAATAAACATGAATATATAACAAACGAAGATATTGATAATGCAGTAAAAAAGGTGACTGTGGGAATTGAAAAACATAGTAGAATAATGTCTGATAAAGATAAATATTTAACTGCATACCATGAAGCAGGACATGCAGTAGTAAGCAAATTCTTGGATACACAAAAAAATATAAAGGAAATATCAATCATACCAAGAGGCGTTGCTGGTGGATACACAATGTATAAGACAAATGAAGATAAATATTATGTTTCTAAAACAGAAATGAAAGAGAAACTAATAGCATTATTAGGAGGAAGAGCAGCTGAGAAGTTAGTTTTAAGTGATATATCTACAGGAGCAAGCAATGACCTAGAAGTAGCTACTGATATAGCTAAGAAAATGATAACAATCTATGGAATGAGTGATAATATTGGTCCTATAAGCATTAACTTAGAAAAAGACCCATATCAAATGCAATTATTCGGGGATAGAATAGAAGATGAAATAGGAACAGAAATTAAAATGCTAATAGACGAGGCTTATGTTAAAGCACAAAATATATTATTAGAGCATAGAGAAAAATTAGACCAATTATCAACAATATTAATGGAAAAAGAAGTAGTATCAGAGCAAGAAATTGAAAAAATATTTGAAGATTAACAATAAAAAACTTATAAACAGTATTAAATGTTTATAAGTTTTTTTATATCTATAGACTTAAAAAGCTATATCCAGATCTTATTTTAGAGGATACATTTACTTCAAAAAAGCTATCTTTATATTTATTGAGCCAATCGTAATTATCCCATTCTTGTTTAGTTAAAAAATATTTAATAGCTTGTTTTCCAAATCCATCAATATCTGAATTAAATTCTTTAGAAGTTTTATATAAATAAGAAGAAATTAATTCTTTAAAATATACATTTATTTTTTCTTCTAGTTTTTCAGTAGTTTCACTTTTTAAATAATCCTTACCAGGTGTAATAGCTAGCATTCGAACAGATAAATTAACATCAATCTTAATAAAAGGTGTCTCATTTACTAATTTAACAGTTCGTTTGGGATTATTCTTTAATTGAATGCTTACATTTATATTTTCAGAATTGCCTTCTGGATCTTCTATTTGTACATTACATGAATTTAACTTGCCAGATATTATCATATGACAAATGTTTTCTAAACCATCTAGTTCACCAACTAATTTTCCCCATCTAAAAACAGCAACACCCATGGTCTCCACGTGATTGTCAGCGGTAATAGGCGTTTCACCTGCAACATATGAGCTATCTTTATTAATCTGATTTGAAGAAGCATCATATGAATGTGAAGAAGAAATATTTACATTCCCTAAAGTTGCTACTGGCTGACTACATGTATCTAAAAGCGAATTTAAAAAATCAATTAATGGTACAGAAGTTGTATAACCAGTGTATTTACTAGAATTAGGAGCTATTTGATAGTATCTAGCAGAAAATGTTTCTAGTACTGGACTGGACATTTTTAAATAATTGCTTGCAGTGCATTTTGTTATAGTAACATTTGCATGAGGACTTACTTGCACATTATCACATAATTCATATATATATAAAGATAAATCTGTTACAGCCAACTCCTCAGAAATAATAATAGCTTTACAATGTGATAAATCAATAGCCCTACTAATATAACTATTTAAAAGATTTATTCCACTTTCTATACTTGAACATTCAACAGAAGCTAAAGTAGAAGCTGTAGATTGAGAAGATGATGAAGAAGCCTCAGAAGAGGAATTATTAGGATTGGCAAGTTGTATAGTAACTTTAAGATTATTATTTGAGCCCACGTCAAGAGCTAGAGCAACTACATAAGCTAATTTATCAATACTTTCTGATGAGAATGAACCAGAAATACCAGACCCAATTAAAATTATTATAATTGTAATAATAACAAATATTTTAATAGCAATACCATATAATTTTTGCATAATTTAATCCTCCTTTTTATCAGGTAAATGACTTCTCTTAAATTTAATATTTGCTAGTATCAAAATAATAGGAAAGATTATCAGCATTAAAGGAATTGATACAAATTTATATAAATATTCTTCTAAACGTCTAGCTTGTAACATATTTTGAGGAATCATAGAAATTCCAAATAATAAAATACATATTACAATAATTAATAGTTTAGCGTTCTTAATCTTAGTCAGCTTCTGTGAAAATCTCGTTATAAATAGAACCACTAAATTTAAGAAAGTCATGTTAGCAATGATACAAACAAATATAAATAAAGATTCTGGATGCTGTATGAAGGTGCCGAAGTCATTATTAGTTATAACAGTATATATACATGAAATATCTTTTATGGATGTACTAAAACTTAGAGAAAATAATAAACATGCTACAGACAAGAATAGTAGAATGCTAATTATAACAGAAGATATAATGGCTACTGTTTTAAAATTTTTCTTTTCTGCTAACACAGGCATAATAAAGTATAAGAATGTTAAAGAGTTAAAAGCAAATATATTTGATAAACCACCTATAAAAGTTTCAAAGGCTCCATATCCCAATATAGGAAAAATCCTTTGCCACACTATATTGGGAAAAGCAGAAGTAAAGGTAATAATTAAGGAGCCAATCATTAATAAAACGATGAAAACATTAGATTTAAAGATAGCCTTTTCTCCTAATAAATTTGAAACACATGTTGTTATAATAAAGAATATTAACAAATAAATTACATTTGTTTCATAATAGTAAATATTGTGTATCATCTCAGAAAAATCACGTATTATTAAACTAGCAAACGAAGCTAAGTAGAAAATAATCATTACAGATACTATTATTTTTAAAGTACGACCGCCTAAAAATTCAGAAATATCTACTATGTCTGAATTAGAAAAATTTTTAAAAAGCTTAGCTAATAAACACGAGAAAAAGATGGCGATTAAGCTTAATATAAGAATATTTATTAAGCATGATGAGCCACAAGATAAAAGAAAATATTCTGGTAAGTTTAAAATCAATTTATTTACAGTGCAAGCAATAATTATGCATACAGCCTCCATTGTAGTTATTTTTGTAATTGTGTTACTCATATATTAACCTCTTTCTAAAAATTATGATTTATATTTCCAAGACATACTTATATCATCTTGTTCTTTAGGACGTTTGCTCTTCAAAAATGAGGCACGATTTTCTCTTTTCCAAGCAGCTTTTAAAATTAATCCTCTTCCAAAGTTAGTGTTGTTCATTATATTTGGTTCTATATAGGAAACGCCAAATGATTTTAAACTGCATAAAAACATTAGATGAATAACCATTGCGCTTGCTATACCGAGAAAGCCGGTTATAGCACCAAGAATTATATATATAAATCTTGTAATTCTAGCATGAAAGCCCAAGGAAATATCTGGAATGGAAAAAGAGCATATTCCTGTTAAAGATACTATTATTATTAAAATTGGACTAACAATGCTTGCGTCAACAGCGGCCTGTCCTAATACCAGTGCGCCTACGATTCCCAGAGTCGGACCTATAGGATTAGGAACTCTTACACTTGCTTCACGAATAAGCTCAAAAGAAAACTCCATTACCAAGATTTCAAAAATAATAGGAAACGGTACGGATTCTCTTGAAGCTATGATTGCAAACAAAAGTTCTGTAGGAATTAACTCTTGATGAAAATTAACAATTGCCATATATAATCCAGGAAGAAGTACTGCAACAAATAAAGCTACAAAACGTAAAATTCTTATAAAATTAGAATATTGATGCTTTATATTATAATCTTCCGGAGAGTTTATGAAATCCATTAAAATTCCAGGAGCAATTAACACATAGGGGCTACCATTTACGATTATAACAACTCTACCTTCAAAAATCATATTAGAAGCTCTATCAGGCCTTTCGGTAGATAAAAGTTGTGGAAGAGAAGACCTACCATCATCTTGAATTAATTGTTCTAATTGACCAGATGAGATGATGTAATCTATATTAAGATTGTTTACTCTATATTTAACTTCCGCAACTAAATCAGAATTTGCAATATTTTTTAAATAGCATATTGCACAAGGAGTTTTACTTATCTTACCAAGTTCTACAGATTCTATTACTAAATTCTCATTATTAATATATCTTCTTAATAATGATGTGTTAGTACGTAAATTCTCAGTAAAACCAACCTGAGAACCACGAATAATTATTTCATTATTAGGGGAAGACAAGCCTCTTTTTTCAAAACCTTTTACTTCAATATCAAAAGCCACATCTATACTGTCAATAAATAAAGCACAATTTCCAGAATTGATACCTGAAATTAATTCATTAAAATCATTAGTTTTATTTAAAGTGTTTTGTGGCAATAAACAATCAGATATATATTCCACAATATCAAATTTTTTTACTTTTCGTACTGTTATGTTATTGGTTACAACTTCAGAGATTATTCTATTTTGATTACCATCATATGAATTGGCAGTGTTTTTTAACATCAATGGTTTTAGAATAAAATTGTTCATAACATCCTGGTTTATCATACCATCTATATAAACAAGGAAAGCTTTATATTGCTTATTTCGCGCAGTTAAAATAAACTCTCTAATTTGTATATCTGAATTAATCATACTGTTGTAGCATGTTTTGATGTATTCAAGATTGAGACTTAGTACAGGAAATACTTGCTTAGGTTTATCATTATTTATTGTTTGATTATTTAATGTTAAAGCATCTGAGTTTGGATTTTCTTTGTTTATAATTGGGTTAGTAGTAGTATCTAATGAAAAATCGTAATCATTATCTTGTGATTCGCTAAATAAATCTTTAAATAAACTTTTTATATAATTAAACATATCTTTTTCCTCTTTTATAGTTTTGCTTATTATTTCCAAAATAAATTTGAAATATACATTTTTAATTATTTATGAATAATTATTTGAAATCCATAATATAAATTAGTAAAGTTTAGTGTACAAACATTTTTTAACTTTATATATAATAGGAGGGAAAAAGGAAAATGGAAGATAATCACTTATATCAAGATATAGCTAAAAGAACAGATGGTGATATCTATGTTGGAGTTGTAGGCCCTGTTAGAACAGGTAAATCTACTTTTATAAAGAGATTTATGGACTTATTAGTGATTCCTAATATAGATAATGAATACAAGAAGGAAAGAGCAAGGGATGAACTACCACAAAGTGCAGGTGGCAGAACTATTATGACTACAGAGCCAAAATTTATTCCTAATGAAGCGGTTGGGATAACTGTGGGTGATAATATTAAATTGAATGTAAGATTGGTTGATTGTGTTGGATATCTGGTTAATAATGCGATAGGATATCTGGAAGATGAAATGCCAAGAATGGTAAAAACTCCATGGTCTGATGAAGAGATGCCATTTGAGCAAGCTGCGGAGATAGGAACTAAGAAGGTTATTCAGGAGCATTCTACAATAGGAATTTTAGTTACTACAGATGGTAGTGTTACTGATATACCAAGAGAGGATTATATAGAAGCGGAAGAAAGAGTTGTAAGGGAATTACAGGAACTTAATAAGCCTTTTATAATTGTATTAAATTCAGCAGAACCTTACTCTGATTATACACAATCGTTAGCAGCAAAACTTCAAGAAAAGTATTCCACACAGGTAATTCCTACAGATTGTGAGAACTTGACAAATGAGAATATAGATGAAATTTTTGGTAAGGTATTATATGAGTTCCCAGTAGAACAAATGAATATTAATTTTCCAAGATGGGTGGATGGCTTACCAGATGACCATTGGTTAAAGGAAGAAATATGTGATGAGATAAAAAATGCGTTTAAGGATGTAACTATCTTAAAACAGGTAGATGGAGGAATTAGTAAATTACAAAATACAGAAGTTATTCAAACTACAGTTATAAATGATATACAGCTTGGAACTGGAAGTATAAATATAACAATTAATTTGATGGATAATTTATTCTATAAGGTTTTAACAGAGATTTCTGGAGTAGAGATTTCTAATGAGGGAGAATTATTTTCTACAATGATTTCTTTTGCCAATGTGAAGAAATCATATGATAAAGTTGCATATGCTTTACAAGAAGTTAAAACTAAGGGATATGGAATTGTTAGCCCAAGTATAGATGAGCTTATTTTAGATGAACCGGAGATGGTAAAACAAGGTTCAAGATATGGGGTAAAACTAAAAGCAAGAGCTCCTTCAATACATATGATAAGAGCAGATATAGAAACAGAGGTTTCTCCAATAGTAGGAAGTGAAAAGCAATCACAAGAATTAGTAGAATACCTTCTTTCGGAATTTGAAAGTGATCCTAAGAAAATATGGGAATCAAATATATTTGGTAAGAGCTTACATGAGCTTGTAAATGAAGGACTGCAAAATAAGCTTTCTCGTATGCCGGAAGATGCACAAGGTAAATTGCAAGAAACATTGGAAAGAATTGTTAATGAGGGAAGTGGAGGATTGATTTGTATAATTCTGTAACGTAATTGTAATATTTTTGTGATAAAACAATGATGAAACGCAAAATATAAGACCTAGCGATATCAAAGATATCGTCACTGTCCCTTATAGAAATTCTATAAGGGACTACTTTTATGTAAACGGATAGCTTGATAAGGAAATATGAATATGATAATATATACACATATTAAGTTAAAATTAATATTATACAGTAATAAATACATTAGGAGGCAGATAGCAATGCAGAATAAATTAGAACAAGCAATAAACATATTAGAGAAAAATAATCAACTACAAGTAGCTAAATTAATAAAAGTATTGAATAAAGAAAAACAAGAAAAATTAGTAAATCAAGTATTATCAATAGATTTTGAACAGTTAAATAACTTATATCATAAAGCAACTCAGAAACCGGAAATTCTAGAGAAAAAAATAGAATACATCAAATATGTAGATAAAAACAAATTATCAGAAGAAGAGTTGAATTTATACAAGTCAGAGGGAGAAAAAATAATAAAAAATAATCAATATGCTGTAGTTACTATGGCAGGTGGGCAAGGAACTAGATTAGGTCATAAAGGACCAAAGGGCAGCTTTTTACTTAATGTAAAGCCACATCCTAAATATCTTTTTCAAATACTAGCAGAAGGCCTAATAAAAGCAAATCAAAAGTATAATGTTATTTTACCTTGGTACATAATGACAAGTACGGAAAACAACGATGAAACCATAAAATTCTTTGAAGATAATAATTATTTTGGTTATGATAAAAATTATATAAAATTCTTTGAACAGGGAAATTTACCATTAATATTAGAAAATGGCAAATTGGTAATAGATAAAGATTATTCTATAAAATTAGCCTCTGATGGTAATGGAAGCATATACAAGGCAATGAGAAAAAATGGAATATTAGACGATATGAGAAAAAGAGGTATAAAGTGGATTTTTATAGGTGCAGTAGATAATGCATTACTAAATATGGTGGATCCAGTTTTGGTAGGTTTAACCATAGTGCAAGGAAATGAAACAGCTTCTAAATCAATAGCAAAAAAAGATCCAACAGAAAAAGTAGGTGCGTTTTGTAAAGCAAACGGAGTTCCTGCTGTAATAGAATATAGTGAATTACCTAAAGAAATGGCCCAGCTGAGAGATGAAAATGGAGAATTACTATATGGTGAGGCACATATAATGTGCAATTTATTTACACTAGATGCAATAGAAAAAGTTTCAATGCAAGATTTAGAGTATCATGTAGCAAATAAGAAAACAGGATACATGGATGAAAACAATAATTTTATTGAAGTAACTGAGCCTAATGCATATAAATTTGAAGCATTTATATTTGATGCATTTAATTACTTTGATAGTATTTCTGTTCTAAGAGGAAAGAGGGAAGAGGACTTTGCTCCAGTAAAAAATAAAGAGGGGAATGATAGCCCTGAAACGGCTATAAAATTGTATAATGATTATCACATGAATGATTAATGGAGGTAGATAATTATGAAAAATATAACTGCATTAATAATGGCAGGGAAAAATGATTCACAGATGGTATCTAAGAAAACACAATTTGCTCAAAGTATTTATGGAAAAGAAGTTATAAAAAGAGTAGTTGAATCTACAAGAAAAGCAGGAATTGAAGATATTGCAGTAATCGTTGGAAAAGATACAAAACAAGAAATTGAACAAATTTTACAAAATAGTGTAAAATACATATATCAAGATGAAGTTTTGGGAACTGGTTATGCAATATTAAAAAGTGTGGATTACTTAAAAGCTAAAGAAGGAAATGTAATAATATTAAATGGAAACATACCATTGATAAAATCAGAAACAATAAAAAAATTGGCAAAAAAAGCAGAAAAAGAAGAAAATGCAGGAACTATTTTGTCGGCTATTTCTAATAATCCAATTGGATATGGAAGAGTAATTAGAGATGTCAATAATATTAAGAAAATTGTAGAAGAATCTGATTTAGATGAAAAACAAAAGAGTATATTTGAAGTAAATGCTGGTGTTTATGTTTATAATATAAAAGAATTATTAAATGTAATAGATAGATTACAAAAAAATAAAATAGGATTGTATTATATTACAGATATAATTGAAATGATGGCAGTACAAGGATTGAAAATAGGAGCTTTATTATTAGAAGATAATACGGAAGTTCTACCAGCAAATAATAAAATTCAGTTGGAAATATTAAATAAAATATTACGTATTAGAATAAATACAATGCATATGCAAAATGGAGTTACAATAGAAGATATAAATAGTACATATATTTATGATGATGTAAAAATAGGTATGGATACAATTATTAGGCCTAATACTACAATAAAATCTGGAGTTAAAATAGGTGAGGATTGTGATATAGGACCAAATGCTTACATAAGAGAAAATTGCGTGCTAGCAAATAAAGTAAAAGTTGGAAGCTTTGTAGAAATAAAGAAAGCGGTAATTGATGAAGGCTCTAAAGTTCCACATTTATCATATATGGGAGACTGCGAGATAGGCAAGAAAGTAAACATAGGCTGTGGAACAATAACATGTAATTATGATGGAGTAAATAAGAATAAAACAAAAATTGGAAATGATTGCTTTATAGGTTCAAATGTAAACCTTGTTGCACCTGTAAAAATTGGAGATAATGTATTAGTAGCAGCGGGTTCAACAATAACAGATGATGTTCCAGCAGATGCATTAGCTATAGCTAGACAAAGACAAATAGTAAAAGAAGAATGGAATAAAAGAAATTAGAAGACTCTAAATGAGCCTTCTGTTTTTTTATAAAGAGTTATTACCAGGGATAAAATAATCAACTACACCATATATTAAAGCGCCTATTATTGCAGCTACCCATGAAATAGCATAACCAGCAACAAAATATTGCGTTACATATAATACGACTGCGGCTAAAACAAATCCTACAAATCCTTTACCGAATGTGCTAGCATGTAATCCTGTAAATTTAGTAATTAAAAAATCAATTACAGTTAAAACAATAGCAGCGATTATTAAAGACCAAATATTATTTATTGAAAAACCAGGAGTAAAGAAAGCTGTGATAGCTAAAATTACGGCTGATGTAAGCAATCTCCATAATATTTGACCAAATGTACTGGTATTATCTGTAGTACTTTGGATTTCAACGTTACTACTCATATGGAACCTCCTATTAAAAATTAGAGAAAGTACATAAACTTTTTAATATCTATAAAAGTATTATTTACACTTTTTTTATTATTATACATGTATTATAAAATAATGAATAATTAAACGAAAAAAACTAAAAATAAAAGAAAAATAGAGGTAAAGGAAAGATAGTTTTATGCTAATTATATTTTTTCGTTCAATTATATTATATATAGTAGTTTTAATAGTAATGAGATTAATGGGAAAGAGAGAAATAGGACAACTTCAACCATTTGAGCTTGCAATATCTATAATGATATCAGAGCTTGCTTCAATTCCTATGACTGAAGTGGGGATACCAATATCAAATGGTATTGTTCCAATTTTAGGATTATTATTGATGCATTTAGTCATATCTTTCGCAAATATGAAAAGCATAAAAATAAGAGAGCTAATGTGTGGCAAACCTAGTATATTAATATATCAAGGTAGAATAGATGAAAAAGTGTTAAAAAAAGAAAGGTTTACCTTAAATGAGCTAGAGGAAAAATTAAGAAGCAATAATATAATGGATATTGGAGATGTAGAATACGCAATTCTAGAAACAAGCGGTGATATATCTGTAATTCAAAAACCAAATAAAAGAACAGTAACACCGGAAGACTTAAACATCATGCCGGATTATGAAGGATTATCATACGATTTGGTTATTGATGGAAAGGTATTGGAAGATAATCTTCAAAAAATTGGAAAAAGCTATGAATGGCTAAAAGCACAAACAAATAAATTTCAAATGATGCCAGAGGAAGCACTAATAGTAACAATAAATGCAAAGGGAAAAATGTTTTGTCAGAAGCGAGAAGATTTGAAGAAGAAAGGAAAGAAATAGGTATGCAAAAAGAAATGATTATAGTTGTAATTATAATAATTGTAGTGTTGGCTGTGAATATAACAACAGATAAATATACAAACAACTGTGTTTCTGCAATAAACCTGAAGCTTGAAGAAATTTGCGATATGGCAAGTGCTAGTTTAGAAGAGGAAAGAGAAAATAACCAAATGATAGAAAAGATGGATGCATTAAGAGAAGAATGGAGCAATTTTAGCAAAAAATTAGCTTTTTATATTGAACATGATGAAATAGAAAAAGTTGATACATCCATTGTTGAGATAAATGAATATATAAAACTAGGATTATATGATGAAGCTATTCCTGAAATAAGAAAATGCAGTTTTATATTAGAACATATAAAAAACAAGGGAAAATTGCAAGTAATAAACTTATTTTAGCGTAAATTCTAGTTTCTTTAATTTTTGAGTTATAATAATCTTTGGCAGATTTCAATGCACTGTATTTATCAACCAATGTGATTATAAAAGTTTCCATATGTTTTGGAAAGGCAAAAAAGGTAACTGGCCACATATGTTTTACTATAATGTCTTTTTCTTTTTCATTTAAGTCAAATAGCTTTGAAGAATTTTCTAAAGCTATTTTAGGATGAATAAAAGCATGATAAGAGCTTAAATTCAACTCTTTTCTTGAATTACGCCAATCATACAAAAATAAGTCATGCAAAAGCCCAGCCCTTGCAGCCGAAACGTAATCAAGTTTTAATTTTTTACAGATTTTATATGATATATAAGAAACTTCTAAGCAATGTTGCAAACAGTTTGAGTTGTAATGTTGCCTGAAATTAGCCATTTTTTTAACAGTTGGATTTTTAAAAATATCCAAAATTATATTTATGTACTCTATATTATCTTGAGTGTTTATAGTATATTTAATCATTTTTACCTCTTAAGTTATTAATATGTTTCACAATTACATTATAACACACCTAATTTGAAATATAAATATAATTTGACAAACTAAATTATATAATGTAAAATATTATTTGGTAAGTTAAGTGATCGCGTATAGCACGGCCGAAAGGCGGCGTACGAGGAAAGTCCGGGCTCCATAGAGCAATGATGCTGGATAACGTCCAGTGAGGGAAACCTTAAGGAAAGTGCAACAGAAAATAACCGCCTATGTGGTAAGGATGAAAAGGCGAGGTAAGAGCTCACCGCCTTTGTGGAGACACAAAGGGTCAGTGTAAACCCCATCTGGAGCAACACCGAGACAAGAAGGCTAAGACTGCTCGTCATCTTCTTAATTTGGTGGCTTGAGACATATAGCAATATATGTACTAGATAAATGATCACTCACGACAGAACCCGGCTTATAGGCTTACCATTTATAATTTAATATTTGTTTCATATCACTTGGTAATTCTGAAGTAATTACCATTTTTTTATTTGTAAGTGGGTTAAAAAATTCTATTTTATAAGCATGCAAAGCTTGCCTAGCTATAAAAGGTGAAGTATTTCCATACAAACTATCGCCAATAATAGGATGACCAAGATAACTAGTATGAACACGAATTTGATGGGTTCTACCTGTTATTAAATTTATATCCAAAACTGATAAACTGGTAGGAGAGCTTAATTCTTGTATTACTTTATAATTCGTGATGGCAGAATCACCTAAAGGGTTAACACATCTTTCAATAATACTATTTTCTTTTCTAGCAATAGGAAAATCTATAATACCTTCTTTAAAATCAAAAATGCCCTCACAAATTGCAATATATTTTTTCTTTAAAATTTTGTGTTGCATTTGTTGTGATAATATATTATGAATATATTCATTTTTAGCGAAAATAACAATTCCTGATGTATCTCTATCCAATCTATTTACAGGGCGAATTTTTTTATGTAATTTAATATTATCAAAATAAAATCTTACTCCATTTGAAAGACTATCCGCATAGTGCTGCATAGAAGGATGAACTGGTATTCCTGCAGGTTTATCTAATATTAAAAGCCCTTCATCTTCATATAGAATATTTAATTCCATTTCAGATGGTAAAATATTAGAATTATCTTCTACAAAGTCTATTAATATAGTTATTTTATCATTTGGATTTAAAAATCTATCTAAATAAGTAGGCTCTCCATTAAGTAAAATTTTTTGTTCCTTTTTTAATTTTAATATAAGTCTAGCAGATAAATGAAATCTCTCTTTTAGAACTTGTCTTAAATATATGTAGTTATCTTCATTGATTTTTGTGTATTCTAATATCATAAATGCTCCTATTACAAAATAATAAAGGTATTATATCACAAATAATATATAAAAAATAGACCTTGTACTTTTCCGAATTTGCATATATAATAAAGGAGTAAAATTAATTAGGAGGACATTAATATGACTTTTATAGATGCAATGAAAGAAAAGGCTAGAAAAGATATAAAAAATATTGTATTGCCAGAAGCAGACGATGTAAGAGTTTTAAAGGCCACAGAAATGGTTTTAAATGAAGGTTTTGCTAATATAATATTAATAGGTGATACAGATGAAATTAAAAATCTGGCTAAAGAGAATAATATAAATATCGATGGAGTTCAAATAATAAATCCATTGACATCAACTAAACTTAGAAAATATTCTGATGATTTATATGAATTAAGAAAAGCAAAAGGAATGACTATTGAGCAGGCACAAGAACTTTTAAAAACAAATAGCAGATATTTTGCTACAATGATGGTAAAATCTGGAGATGCAGATGGATTTGTTTCAGGAGCAAATCACCCTACATCTGATACACTAAGACCAGCATTACAAATTTTAAAAACTGCACCAAATACCAAGTTGGTATCTGCATTTTTTGTAATGGTAGTTCCAGAATGTGATTATGGAGAAAATGGAATTTTTGTTTTTGCGGATTGTGGGCTCAATGAATATCCTGATGCAGAAGCATTATCAGAAATAGCAATATCATCAGCAGAAAGCTTTAAAGAATTAGTAGGAAAAGAACCTAAAGTAGCAATGCTTTCATATTCTACAATGGGAAGTGCACATTCACCATTAACAGAGAAGGTTGTAGAAGCTACGAAATTATTAAAAAGCAAGAAGCCGGATTTGATATGTGACGGAGAAATACAATTAGATGCAGCTATAATTCCAGAGATAGCGGAAAGAAAAGCACCAAATAGCCCATTAAAGGGGGAATCTAATATTTTAATATTCCCAGATTTAGATGCTGGAAATATTGGATACAAATTAACTCAAAGATTTGGAAAAGCAGAAGCATATGGGCCTCTATGCCAAGGAATTTCTAAAGCTGTAAACGATTTATCTAGAGGTTGTTCAAGCTCTGATATAGCTGGTGTAGTAGCTATAACTGCAGTTCAAGCTCAAAATATAAAATAAAATAGGAGGTAAGTATGAAAATACTAGTACTGAATTGTGGAAGTTCATCTTTAAAATATCAGTTAATTAATATGGAAGATGAAACAGTAATAGCTAAAGGCTATTTTGAAAGAATTGGTCATTATGATTCTTTTGTTACTCATAAAGTAAATGGTGAAAAATACAGATATGATGTAATTGCTAGAGACCATGGGGAAGCAATAAAATTCGTATTAAAACAATTTACTGATCCGAAATATCCTGTAATTTCTAGCTTAGACGAAATAACTGCGATAGGTCATAGAGTAGTACATGGAGGAGAAAAATTTAAAGAATCAGTTATTGTAAATGAAGATGTGAAAAAGGGAATAGAGGATGCCATCGTATTTGCTCCACTACACAATCCTGCTCATTTGCAAGGAATAAAAGCTTGTGAATTAAATTTACCAGGGAAAGTAAATGTAGCAGTTTTTGACACAGCATTTCATCAAACAATGCCAAAAGAGCATTATTTATATCCAATACCATATGAATATTATGAAAAATATGGTATCAGAAAATATGGAGCTCACGGCACATCTCATAAATATATAGCAAATAGAATAGCAGAATTATTGGGGAAGCCAATTGAAGATTTAAAAATTATTAGTTGTCATATTGGTCAAGGTGCAAGCATTTGTGCTATACAAAACGGAAAAAGCGTAGATACTTCCATGGGGCTAACGCCATTAGGAGGTGTAGCAATGGGAAGCAGGTCTGGAGATTTGGATCCATCGGTTGTTACATTCTTGATGGAGAAAGAAAATTTAAATCCAGCTCAAATGGAACATATTTTAAATAAAAAATCTGGTTTATATGCATTATCAGGAATTTCTTCTGATAACAGAGATGTTGAAAGAGCCATTGCACAAGGTGATCAAAGAGCAATTGATTCTTTAAAAGAATACGATTATATTATTGCTCAATATATAGGAAAATATGCTGTTACAATGAACGGGGTGGATGTTATAACATTTACAGCAGGAGTTGGAGAAAAAGGACCTGTTACAAGATCTGATGTATGTAAATACTTAGGATTTATGGGTGTGGAGTTAGATGAAGAAATAAATAATACAACAAAAGATACGGAGAAAGATATTTCTAAAGAAAGTTCTAAGGTAAAAGTTTGGGTTGTTCCTACTAACGAAGAGTTAATGATAGCAAGGGAAACAGCAAATTTAATAAAATAAAATTAATAAGGAGAAAAAATAATGAAAATACTAGTTTTAAATTGTGGAAGTTCATCACTAAAATATCAATTAATCAATATGGATAATGAAAGAGTTATTGCTAAAGGAAATTTTGAGAGAATAGGAGAGAAAAAATCATTTCTAACACATAAAATTGATGGAAAGAAATTTGTATATAATGAAGTTGCAATGAATCATGAAGATGCATTGAATTTGATTATGAAAGAATTATTAAATCCAGATCATAAAGCAATTGACAGCCTAAAGGAAATAAATGCTATAGGGCATAGAATTGTTGGTGGAGGAGAAATTTTTGATAAATCTGTATTAATCGACGAAGAAGCTTTAAAGGGAATTCAAGATTGTGCAAAATTGGCTCCATTACATAACCCAGCAGCAATACTAGGAATAAAAGCTTGCCAAAAAGCTATGCCTGGAGTACCGATGGTAGCAGCTTTTGATACTGCATTCCATCAAACAATGCCAAAGGAAAATTATTTATATCCAATACCTTATGAATATTATGAAAAATATGGAATTAGAAAATATGGAGCTCATGGTACATCACACAAATATGTTGCACAAAGAGCAGCAAAACTTATGAATAAAAATATAGAAGATTTAAAAATAGTTACTTGCCATTTAGGACAAGGAGCTAGTATATGTGCAGTACAAGGAGGAAAAAGCGTAGATACTTCAATGGGGTTAACACCATTAGGAGGAATTGCAATGGTTACACGTTCTGGTGACTTAGATCCATCAGTTGTTACAGCTATTATGAAAAAAGAAAATTTAACCCCTGATGAAATGGAAAGCATTTTAAATAAAAAGTCAGGTCTAACTGCTATGTGCAAATTAGTTCCAGATTTTAGAGAAATAGAAAATGCTTCAAATGAAGGAAATCCAGATGCGGTAGTTGCTATAAATAAATTTGTTTCTACTATAGCTCAATATGTAGCAAGATATGCAGCTGTTATGGAAGGAATAGATGCAATTGTATTTACTGGGGGAATCGGAGAAAACCAATTCAGAATAAGAAATAAGATTTGCAAGAAATTGAAATTTATGGGTGTGGATTTTGATGAAGAAAAAAACAATGAATTTAGAGATGAAGGAGAAATCTCGAAGCCAGATTCTAAGGTAAAAGTATTTGTAATACCAACTGATGAGGAAATGGTTATTGCAAGAGATACATTAAATTTAATTTCTTAATTATAAATAAAAAGTATTCTTTATATTGTTACTCCTTATGAGCTACAATTAAAGGATACTTTTTTAATAGTTGGCAAGAGGATTATCTTCAACTGCATGTCTAATTTGATCGTTATTTACGTGTGTGTATATTTCTGTTGTAGATATACTTTCATGTCCTAAAAGCTCTTGTAAAGCTCTAATATCAACATTGCCATATTGGTACATTAAGGTTGCTGCCGTATGCCTTAGTTTGTGAACAGAATATTTATTAGTATCAAGACCAGCCTTAGTTAATTCATTTTTTACTATATATTGTACTGTTCTATTGCTGATTCTTTCTAATCTTTCGCTTAAGAATAAAGCTTTTTCTGAGCCAGATCGAATTCCTTGTTTAGACCTTATGGATAAATATTGATTAATAGCCTCCATACAAGCTTTGTTCAAATATATAGTTCTTTCTTTGTTTCCTTTACCAATTACATTCATCTTACATTCTGAAAATTCAATATCATTTATATTTATCCCTACTAATTCTGATAAACGCATACCACAATTTAAAAATAGTGTTATTATTGCAAAATCTCGTTCTTTATTTCTATCATTATCATCCTGAATGGTAGCATTTAATAATTTTTTACTCTCGTCAAGGGATAAATATCGTGGTATTCTTTTTCCAATTTTAGGAGTTTCTAAGTTTAAAGCAGGGTTAGTATCTATTAAGCCTTTTTTCTGGCAAAGATAATTAAAAAATACTCTAATGGAAGAGGCTTTGCGTGCTCTTGTAGCAGGTTTGCTTTGAAATGTATTAGCTAAATAAAATAGATATGAATGTATGTCATCTAAAGTAATTTTGCTTATTGTTTCTATTGTCATATCTTTAATTGGTATGGCTGCTAAATCTTCTTCATCTGTCATATGATAATGCTTTTTTATATATTTAAGAAATCTGTTAATGTCATAGTTGTATTCCTTTACAGTATTTGGCGATTTGTTTAATATTGTTGCAGTATATTCTAAAAAAGAATTAAGAAATTCTGGATTTTCATCTGTATTTATCATTAATAAGCATCCTTTCAAAAGTAATATAAACATATTATATAATTGGGATATTTTAAAGTCAACAAACTAATGAAATTTATATTATTAAAATTTATAATATGTGACATAATAAGAAAAAATTAAATCAATGGAGGAAAAAATGAAAATAGAAAAAAAACTAAAGAACTATAGTCAAATGTCAAGCATAGAAATTTTTAAAGATTTAAAGACTTCAATTGATGGAATTAGTTTTACGGAAATAGAAGAAAAACAAGAAGAATATGGTAAAAATGTAATTGATATAAAAAATAATAATACAACATTAAGCAGACTAAAGGAAGTTTTTATAAATCCATTTAATATTGTGCTTATAATAGTTGCTATTATTACTTTTTTTACAGATGTAGTATTTGCAACAAGCAAGGATTATATAACATTTTCACTAATTATAGGCACTGTTTTTATTTCTGCTATGATTTCTTTCTTCCAGCAAACTAGCTCAGATAAAGCAGTACAGAAATTAAAGAAAATGATTTCTAATAAAGTAGATGTAATTAGAGACGGACTGCAAAGTTCTGTAGATGTTGAAGAAATTGTTCTAGGTGATATCGTAAAATTATCGTCAGGAGATATGATTCCTGGAGATGTAATTTTTTTAGAAGCGAAAGACCTTTTTATAGATCAAGCTTCGTTAACAGGAGAATCTAATCCAGTAGAAAAATTTTCAGTATGCAAAGATAAGGAAGCATCTTTAACAGATATTTCTAATATAGGATTTTCAGGAACGAATATTGTAAGTGGAAGTGCAATGGCTGTGGTAGTAGCAACTGGCACGAACACATATTTTGGAAGCATGGCAAAATCTTTGTATAGTGTGAATGAGAAAAATAGCTTTGAAAAAGGCGTTGATAGTGTAAGTAAACTATTAATAAAATTTATGGTTGTAATGGTTCCTATTATATTAATTATAAATCTTACTACTAAAGGAGATTGGTGGGATTCATTGATATTTGCAATAACGATTGCAGTAGGATTAACACCAGAAATGTTGCCAGTTATAATGACCTCCGCTCTAGCAAATGGAGCAATGCAAATGTCTAAGAAAAAGACGATAGTAAAAAGGCTAAGTGCAATTCAAACTTTTGGTGAAATGAATATTTTATGTACAGATAAAACTGGAACGTTAACAGAAGATAATGTAATACTTGAGAAATATATGGATATTGAAGGAAATGAGAGCAAACGAGTTTTAAAGCATGCTTTTTTAAACAGCTATTTTCAGACAGGATTAAAAAATCTAATTGATGTGGCTATAATCTCTAGAGCTGAGAAAGAAAGTATGAATGTATTTAAGGAAATGTATATAAGAGAAGACGAGATTCCATTTGACTTTTCAAGGAGAAGAATGAGTGTAGTTTTGAAGGATCAAAATGGTAAAAGACAGTTAATTACAAAAGGTGCATTTGATGAAATAATGGCAATCTGCTCTTATATAGATATAAACGGAGAAGCAGTTAAATTCACAGAAGAGTTTAGAAAAAAAGTGTATATGTTGTACGAAAAAAATAACAAAGAAGGATTACGAATTGTTGCAGTTGCTCAAAAAAACCATATACACGAAGTAGAAGTATTTAATACAAGTGATGAAAGTGACATGGTTTTAATTGGACTAGTAGGATTTTTAGATCCACCTAAGGAGAGTGCAAGAGAAGCTATAACAGCTTTAAATAAGCATGGAGTTGATACCGTTGTTTTAACAGGAGATAGTGAAGGCGTAGCCGTAAATGTATGCAAGAAAGTAGGAATATCAACAGAAAATTGTTTGACAGGTAAAGAAGTAGAAGAGTTAAATGATGAACAATTGAAAAAGAGAGTAATAAACTGCCATTTATATTCAAAACTTTCTCCTATACAAAAACAAAGAATAGTAAGAATCTATCAAGAAATGGGAAATACTGTTGGCTACATGGGAGATGGTATTAATGATAGCCTTTCACTTAAACAAGCAGATGTAGGAATATCTGTAGATACAGCAGTGGATATCGCAAAAGAAACTGCAGACATTATTTTACTAGAAAAAGATTTAAAAGTACTTGAAGAAGGCGTTATTATTGGTAGAAAAACATTTACTAACATTTTAAAATATTTAAAGATGGCAACAAGTGGAAATTTTGGCAATATGCTATCAGTTATAATTGCAAGTATATTTTTGCCATTTTTACCAATGCTTCCTATTCATATATTAATACAAAATTTATTAAATGATTTTGCTCAAATAGGTATGCCTTTTGACAATGTAGATGAAGAATACTTAATGACACCTCAAAAGTGGAATACCGAAAATATAAAGAAATTCATGTTTATTTTCGGAAGTGTTAGTACTATTTTAGATATACTGTGCTTTGTAATTTTATGGTTTGTGATGAAATTTAATACAATGGAAAAAGCAATATTATTTCAAACAGGTTGGTTTGCATTTGGAATAATTTCTCAAACATTAATAATCCATATGATGCGTACCACAAAAATTCCGTTTATTACAAGTAAACCGTCAAAACAATTAGTAATTTCTACAATCTCAATAGTAATATTAACACTAATAATTTGTTTTACTAATATAGGATTTATGTTTGATTTAGCAGAGCTACCTATAAATTTTGGAATAATCATATTGTTACTAGTAATTGTTTATGCTATTGTTATACAAGTTTATAAGAAAATATATCTAAAAAAAAATGATGAATGGCTATAAAAAATTTAAATAATATTGGCAAAAAATATATATTGTAGTAAAATAGACCAGAAAGGAGCAAAGAAATGAAGAGATTATTTACGTCAGAAAGTGTTACAGAAGGACATCCAGACAAATTATGTGACTATATATCAGATAGTATTCTGGATAGTTACTTAGAAAAAGATAAAAATGCGAGAGTTGCGTGCGAAACCGTTGCAGGCAAAGGAGAAATTTATATAACAGGAGAAATTACATCATCAGCTAATATTGATATTGAGCAAGTGGCAAGAAATACTATAAAAGAGGTAGGATATGCTGATAGTGAATATGATATAGATTATAGAACTTGCAAAATATATATCAATTTATCTAAGCAATCACCTGATATAGCTCAAGGAGTTGATAAATCATTAGAAGATAAAGAGGGAGAAGAGGTTGATTCAGAAGGAGCAGGAGACCAAGGATTAATGTTTGGCTATGCGTGTGATGAAACTGAAGAGTTAATGCCACTTCCAATTTACCTTGCGCATAAACTTTCTAAAAGATTAACAGAAGTAAGGAAAGAGAAGATAATAGATTTTTTAAGACCAGATGGCAAAACTCAAGTAACAGTTGAATATGATGGAGACAAGCCAGTAAGAGTTGATACAATTGTTGTATCTGCCCAACATTTACCAGATATTGATATGGAAACTTTAAAGAAAGATATAATTGAAGAGGTTATTAAAGCCACAGTTCCTGCAGAACTATTAGATGAAAATACCAAATACTTTATTAATCCAACAGGAAGATTTGTAATAGGAGGACCTTTAGGAGATAGTGGACTTACAGGCAGAAAAATAATAGTAGATACTTATGGTGGAGCCGCAAGACACGGGGGAGGAGCCTTTTCAGGAAAAGACCCTACAAAAGTTGATCGTTCAGCTTCATATATGGCCAGACACATTGCTAAAAATATTGTTTCGAATGGATATGCAAAAAGATGTGAAATACAAATTGCATACAGTATTGGGGTTGCTAAGCCAGTATCTATATATGTAAATACATATGGAACAAATACAATTCCAGAGGAAGAAATAGTAGAAAAAATTAATAATACATTTGATTTAACACCACGAGGAATAATAAATTATTTTGATTTACAAAGACCAATATATAGAAAAACCACTAACTATGGCCATTTTGGAAAGAAAGATTTACCTTGGGAGAAAGAAATAAAATTTTAATCTTAACTTAAGGAAATAGCATTAAAAAATAATATTCCTTTGAAAGAGTTATACAACAAGTAATTATTATAGGTTTTAGATAATATATTATAGCAAGATATCAAACAATAAAGGAGAAAAGTATGGGGATTATAGAGATTATACTATTAGGAATAGGCTTAGCAATGGATGCTTTTGCAGTTTCTGTTTGTAAAGGGCTTGCTATTAAAAAATTAAACTGGAAAAATACAATAATTATTGCCTCATACTTTGGTATATTTCAAGCTGCAATGCCTGTAATTGGTTATTTATTAGGCAGTTCATTTGCAAATTTAATAACAAGATTTGATCATTGGATTGCCTTTATACTGCTATTAATTATTGGTGTAAATATGATGAGAGATTCATTTGCTGATAATTCTCAAGAAAAAAATGATAAAATTGATTTTAAAACGATGACTATTTTAGCCTTGGCAACAAGTATTGATGCATTGGCAGTAGGAATAACTTTTGCTTTTTTAGAAGTGAACTTATTATTAGCAGTACTTATAATTGGAATAATCACATTTATTACTTCAATAGTAGGAGTAAAAATGGGAAATAAGTTTAGCTGCAGATATCAACGTATAGCAGGGATATCAGGAGGCATAATATTAATATTATTAGGGATAAGAATATTAATAGAACATGGTGCTATAATATTGTAGTTTAATATGAAAATAAAAGGAGATATATAAAATTGATTAGACTATTTTTTATAAAAAATAAATTGAAAAATAAAAATTTAATAAATAATAGTGATGAAAAAATATTAGAAAAATACAAAAAAACTGCGCAAAAGGAAAAACGAGAAATAGTCGAAGAATTTAAAACTGATATTGAAAAAGGATTGTCAAATAAAGAGGCAGTGCAAAGATTAGAAGAAGATGGAGAGAATATTGTTGTAAAAGATGACAAGCATTCATGGTTTTATTTTTTCACGAACTCGTTTAAAGACAAATTTATTTTAATCCTGGTTGTTTTAGCAATTATAAATAAATTTGTTGGAGACGACACAATCGGTACAGTTATTATATTAGCTATTGGATTTGTAAGCGCATTGATAAAATTTGCTCAGAATTATTCAACATATAAATTTAATAGAAAATTAAAAAGTGAGATGTTTTCAACAGCAACGGTTGTAAGAAACGGAAAAGAACAAACAATAAGAACAGAAAAAGTTGTAAAAGGTGATATTATTCATTTAAATGCGGGTTCTATTATTCCAGCTGATGTAATGATTATAGAAAATAAAGATTTGTTTTTAAATCAATCTGTTTTTACGGGCGAAAGTGCACCAATTGAAAAAACAAATAAATTTAATGATTCAAATGAAATATTTTCACTGTCAAATATATGCTTAATGGGGACAAGTGTAATAAGTGGAAAAGCAACAGCATTAGTAATTAACACAGGATTTTCTACATATTTGGGAAGTATGGGAAAACAAATCGACAATAAAAGAGAAACAACAAATTTTGAAAAAGGCATGAACGAAATCACAAAGCTGTTAATTAAATACATGCTTGTAGTTTCTATAGCGGTATTTGTTATTTATGCATTCATACGAAAAGACTTATTAGAAGCAATACTATTCGCATTATCAGTTGCTGTTGGTATTACTCCAACAATGCTACCTATGATAGTAAATGTAAATTTAACTAAAGGGACAAAAACACTTGCAAAGAAAAAAACATTAGTAAAAAATATTCAAGCAATTCAAAATTTAGGAGCAATAGATGTTTTATGCACTGACAAGACTGGTACATTAACGTTAGACAAAATAGTATTACAAAAATATATAAATGTTGAAGGTAAAGAAGATTCATCTATATTAGAGTATGCGTTTTTAAACAGTTACTATAGCACTGGTATGAAAAACTTGATAGATAAAGCTGTAATAGCATATGGAGCTCAGCATAAAATAAAAGAGCAAGTTGCTGATTATGAAAAAATTGATGAAATTCCATTTGATTATATTAGAAAAAAAGTAAGTGTCGTAGTGAAACATGATGATCATTATAGAATAATCACTAAGGGTGCATTAGAAGAAGTATTAAAAAGTTGTGATAAAGTAAAAATAAATGGAGAACATAAAGAACTGACTCAAGAAATGATAAAAAACATTAATAAAAATGCGGAAGACCTTGCTAAACAAGGAATGCAAGTAATAGCTTTAGCTTCTAAGAGAGAATATAGAGGAAAAGATATATTTAATAGTAATGACGAGAAAGAAATGGCATTTATAGGATTTGTTGCATTCTTGGATCCACCAAAAAAAGAGGTAAAAACTACAATAAAGAAATTGAAAGAATACGGAATAACAACAAAAATTTTAACAGGAGACAATCAATATGCTACTGAAAACATTTGCAATTTAGTAGGGATAGAAAATTCAAAAATATTGTTAGGAATAGACATTGATAAATTATCAGATGAGGAACTATCTAAAGAAGTTGAAAAAGTAAATGTTTTTGCCAGAATGAATCCTTTACAAAAAGAAAGAATAATAAAAACTCTTAGAAAAAATGGACATGTAGTAGGATACATGGGAGACGGAGTAAATGATGCACCATCACTACATAATGCCGATGTTGGAATATGCGTAAATACAGCTACAGATATTGCTAAAGAAGCAAGTGACATTATTCTGTTAGAAAAAAGTTTAAAAGTAATTTTAAACGGCGTAATAGAAGGAAGAAAAGTGTATGGAAATATTATAAAATATATGAAAATGGCTCTAAGCTCAGATTTTGGAGATGTATTTAGTATATTTATTTCTAGTATTTTCTTACCATTTTTGCCATTATTACCAATTCAGATGTTAATCCAAGACTTTTTATATGATTTTTCTCAGATAGGGATACCATATGATAATGTTGACGAAGAATTTTTGATAAAACCAAGAAAATGGGATGCTAAAGGTTTAGGAACATTTATGAATGTAATGGGTCCAGTAAGCTCAATAATAGATGTACTGGCGTTCCTAGCATTTTGGTTTATATTAGGCTATAATGGAACTTCAAACGAAAGCTATTTCCAAACAGCATGGTTTATTGAATGTCTAATAAGTGAAACATTAATAATCCATTTTGTTCGTACTGCCAAAGTTCCTTTTATACAGTCAAAAGCGAACCCTATATTAACCTGCTTAACAATGATTACGATAATAGGAACAATATTTGCACCAATATTATTGCATAATATTAAGTCATTCCATTTTGAGATAATGCCACCATTATATTATTTAATAATAGCAGGCTTAACTATTCTATATGTAATTTTAGTTCAAATAGTAAAGAAAATATATATTAAGAAAGTTGGAAATTGGTTATAGAAATTTTATCTGCGCATTTCTAAAGATAGTAAATAGAGATGTAAAAAGTGCAATAGTTAATTACAAATAAGTAGTTAGCTATTTTTTTGTATTTAGACTAAGTGTTAAGTTAATAAGTAATTTAAAAAAATATATATTTCTCAAAGCACTGAAAACAGATTGTACTGACTTACCAGTTTAAAGACATTAATTTATTATTGTGATATAAATATGATACAAAATTAAAAGTAATAGGAGAAAATATGAGTAAGAGGATATATGACTATTTAGAAATTAAAGATTTAAAAGATATGTTAAATAAAACAGAAAAATTATATGCAAATAGACCCGCATATAAAATAAAAATAGAAGAAGGAAAATATCAAGTTTATACTCATAAAGAAGTTAGAGATATGATAAATGCTTTAGGAACATCATTAATAAATTTAGGACTAAAGGGAAAACGAATTGCAGTTATTGGAGAAAATAGATATGAATGGGAAATAGCATATTTATCAATTGTATGTGGAACAGG